>NZ_JBPFDF010000003.1:0-482343 GCF_051025615.1 Pantoea phosphatilytica | reverse complement strand
ATTGTTAAAGAGCAGTGCGAACAGTGCGTTAGCGTCCTGTCGCGAGGTGGCGTATATTACGCTTTCCTCCTTCAGAGTCAACCTCTTTTTTCAGAAGTTTTCTCCGGCGGCGCAGTCTCCTGTGCCTCTCAATCCGTTTCCCGTTGCCGGTGTGCCGTGTTGATGGAGGCGCATTATAGGGAACGGTTCAGATAGCGCAAGCGTAAACTACAACTTTTTTACCAACCGTTCACTTTGCACCCAATAAGCGGCAAAAGTAAGCAAAAAGCCCACAAAACGCCAAAAAAAACGGGCCTGCGGCCCGTTTTTTGACGCACCCACTTACTGGTGGGCAGTGATCGTGTTGTTTTCCACATCCATTTCGATGGTTTTGCCGGGAACCAGCGTGCCAGCCAGAATCTGCTGCGCCAGCGGGTTCTCGATCTGCTGCTGTATCGCCCGTTTCAGCGGACGCGCACCATACACCGGATCATAACCGTTTTCGGCCAGCAGTCGCAGCGCCTCATCCGAGATATGCAGCTGATAGCCCCGCTCTTCCAGACGCTTGTACAGCCGCTGCAGCTGGATCTGCGCGATAGACGCAATATGTTTCTCAGCCAGCGGATGGAACACCACCACTTCATCAATACGGTTAATGAACTCAGGACGGAAATGCTGTCCGACCACGCCCATGACGATCTCTTTCATCTCCGGGTAACCGAGGTCGCCAAACCGCTCCTGGATCAGATCTGACCCCAGGTTAGAAGTCATGATCACCACGCTGTTGCGGAAATCGACCGTCCGTCCCTGCCCATCGGTCAGACGTCCGTCATCCAGCACCTGCAGCAGAATGTTAAAGACATCCGGATGCGCCTTCTCGACCTCATCCAGCAGGATCACGGAATAGGGCCGGCGACGCACCGCTTCCGTCAGATAGCCACCCTCTTCATAGCCCACATATCCCGGAGGGGCACCCACCAGCCGTGACACCGAGTGTTTTTCCATAAACTCGGACATGTCGATACGTACCATCGCATCGTCACTGTCGAACAGGAAGTTCGCCAGCGATTTGCACAGCTCGGTTTTACCGACCCCGGTCGGCCCCAGGAACAGGAATGAACCGATGGGCCGGTTAGGATCGGACAGACCGGCGCGACTGCGGCGGATGGCATTCGAAACCGCTTCCACCGCCTCATCCTGTCCGATGACCCGGCCATGCAGATCCTGCTCCATGCGCAGCAGCTTATCGCGCTCCCCTTCCATCATTCGTGCCACAGGAATACCGGTCCAGCGCGCCAGCACATCGGCGATTTCCACATCCGTTACGCGGTTGCGCAGTAACTTCATGGTTTTGCCTTCCGCCTGGGTCGCGGCTGCTAACTGTTTTTCCAGTTCCGGGATCCTGCCGTACTGCAGCTCCGACATCTGAGCGAGATCGCCCTGACGACGGGCCTGCTCTAAATTCAGACGCGCCTGCTCCAGTTCAGCCTTGATGTTCTGGGTACCGGAGAGTGAAGCTTTCTCTGTCTTCCACTCATCTTCCAGCTCGGCATATTCACGCTCTTTCTGGCTGAGCTCCGTCTCCAGCATTTCAAGACGTTTAATGCTGGCATCGTCCGCCTCTTTCTTCAGCGCCTGCTGCTCCAGCTTCAGCTGAATGATGCGACGCTCCAGTCGATCCAGAGATTCGGGCTTCGAGTCCATCTGCATACGAATGCTGGAGGCAGCCTCATCGATCAGGTCAATCGCTTTATCGGGCAACTGACGATCGGCGATGTAACGATGAGAAAGCGTGGCCGCCGCGACAATCGCCGGGTCGGTGATCTGCACATGATGATGCAGTTCGTAACGCTCTTTCAGGCCGCGCAAAATGGCGATGGTATCTTCCACGCTCGGCTCGGCCACAAAGACCTTCTGGAAACGGCGCTCCAGCGCGGCATCTTTTTCGATGTACTGGCGGTATTCATCGAGTGTGGTCGCACCGACACAGTGGAGTTCACCCCGGGCCAGCGCAGGCTTAAGCATGTTGCCCGCGTCCATTGCGCCGTCGGCTTTACCGGCACCCACCATAGTATGCAGTTCGTCGATAAACAGAATGACGTTGCCTTCCTGTTTTGACAGGTCGCTCAGCACGCCTTTCAGACGCTCTTCGAATTCGCCGCGATATTTCGCCCCGGCCACCAGCGCCCCCATATCCAGCGCCAGTACCCGACGGCCCTTCAGCCCTTCAGGCACTTCGCCGTTAATGATGCGCTGCGCCAGTCCTTCAACAATCGCGGTTTTACCTACACCCGGTTCACCAATCAGCACCGGGTTATTTTTTGTCCGGCGCTGCAGCACCTGGATGGTGCGGCGAATCTCTTCGTCACGGCCTATCACCGGATCGAGTTTGCCTTTCTCTGCCCGCTCGGTGAGATCGATAGTGTATTTCTTCAAAGCCTGGCGCTGATCTTCAGCCCCCTGATCGTTCACGTTGTCCCCTCCCCGCATCTGCTCAATCGCACTGGTGATTTTTTCGCGCGTGGCACCCGCTGCTTTGAGCAGGTCGGCCAGTGAGCCGCGTGATTCCAGGGCAGCCAGAACAAATAATTCGGATGAAATAAAGTTATCGTTGCGCTTCTGCGCCAGTTTGTCGCACAGGTTCAGTACCCGCACGAGGTCAGATGAGGGCTGCACATCCGCTTCGCTGCCTTCTACCTGTGGCAGACGATCGATAGCCTGCTCGACCTGAGCGCCAAATGGCGCGACGTTAATACCCGCCGAGGTCAGTAAAGGTGAAACGGATCCGCCCTCCTGTCTGAGCAGTGCGCTCATCAGGTGCAGAGGTTCAATGAATTGATTATCGTGTCCCAGAGCCAGGGACTGCGCGTCGGCGAGGGCCAGCTGAAATTTGTTGGTAAGACGATCCAGACGCATAATTCCTCCCATTACAGGTCAAAATGCTACTGGAGATTAGATGAGGTCATCCCTCAAATTTTCAAGGTTAATGACCTGAGATTTGAGTAAAAAATGCGCTAACTGGACCGTCTTATGGCGTAAGGTTATAACAGCCAGATCAAAGTTGCCATACGTCCGGTTATCCCATCGCGACGGAAGGAGAAGAAATCGTCACGCTGCGTATAGGTACAACGGGGGTCGGCACTGATGGAGTGTACACCCGCAGCCTGTAACCGCATCCGGGCCAGCATCCAGATATCGGCATAAAAGCGATCGCCCGCCGGACGAAAAGCCGCGCCGGCGTGTGCGTCCTGCGCAACAAACGCCTGCCGCACCTCGGCACCGACCTCAAACGCATCGGGCCCGATGGCCGGTCCAAGCCAGGCATGAATCTGCCCGGGCGGTGAACGAAACTGTGCCAGTGTATTTTCCAGCACGCCCGCGCAGAGTCCGCGCCAGCCTGCATGTGCCGCCGCCACTTCGTGCCCGTCCTGCGAGCAGAACAGCACCGGCAGGCAGTCAGCGGTCATGATGGCACAGACAGTGCCGGGCTGGTCGGTGATACAGGCATCCGCACGCAGTGGCGCACTTCCCCCTGCCGTCAACCGCACAACATCGGTGCCGTGAACCTGATCCAGCCACTGCGGCATGGCGGGCAACCCCGCGTCTGTCACCAGACGCTGTCGGTTCTGCGCCACCGCCTCGGGATTATCTCCAACGTGCCCGCCGAGATTCAGTGCGTGCCAGGGCGGGACGCTCACCCCTCCCTGGCGCTGTGTTGAGCAGGCCCGGACACGGCGTGGCGCGGGCCATTGCGGCGTGATCAGCTCCATCACCAGTCCATCTGGTCCTTAAACTCTTCGGTATCCGCTTTCAGGGCCGCAATGAGATCGACCATATCCTGCGGAAGCGCGGCGTGAAACTCCATTTCGATCCCGCTGATAGGATGATAGAGACGCAGCATGGTGGCATGCAGCGCCTGGCGATCGAATCCACGCAGCGCGCTGATAAAAGCTTCTGACGCGCCTTTTGGCGGACGCGGACGGCCACCGTACAGCGGATCGCCCACCAGCGGATGGCTGATGTGCGACATGTGCACGCGGATCTGGTGCGTACGGCCGGTCTCCAGACGCAGACGCAGACGGGTATGTGCGCGGAAGTGCTCCATAATGCGGTAGTGCGTCACCGCCGGTTTGCCCATCGGATGGACCGCCATATGGGTGCGTTTGGTGGAGTGACGGCTAATCGGCTGCTCTACCGTACCGCCTGCGGTCATCGTGCCAATCGCGACCGCCTCATATTCACGGGTGATTTCGCGGCGCTGCAGTGAGTCCACCAGATGGGTCTGAGCGGGAACGGTTTTCGCCACCACCATCAGCCCGGTAGTATCTTTATCCAGACGGTGTACGATGCCCGCGCGCGGCACATCCCTGATCGCAGGATAGTGATGCAGTAAGGCGTTCAACACCGTGCCATCCGGATTACCGGCGCCAGGGTGCACCACGAAGTCACGCGGTTTGTTGATGACGATGATATCTTCATCTTCGTAAACGATGTCGAGTGGCAGGTTCTGCGGTTCCCAGCGCTGTTCCTCCTCGATCTCAGCGTCAATCGCGACCAGCTCGCCGCCCAACACTTTTTCTTTCGGTGTCTCTACCATCACACCGTTTACCGTCACGCGACGATCGAGGATCCACTCTTTTATGCGAGAACGTGAATAATCAGGGAACAATTCCGCCAAAGTCTGATCTAAGCGTTGTCCGAGTTGTGATTCGGATACCGTTGCGGTGAGTTGAACTTGTTGTGCCATATACAGCTTCTTCGTTAACGTTGGGTTTTCACGGCGATGCCGTTTAATATAATGTGCTATCGTACCTGGTCATTACCGGGAGCTATACGGACAGCTTCCGCCATAACATTTGAGGATAATCACTTCGTCATGACGCGTATGAAACATCTGGTGGCTGCTGCCACACTGAGCCTGGCACTTGTTGGTTGTTCCGGCTCAAATGACGCGGTACCGGACAGCCCGCCTTCTGAAATCTATGCCACAGCGCAGCAAAAGCTGCAGGACGGTAACTTTAAAGCTGCGATTAAGCAACTGGAAGCGCTGGATAATCGTTATCCGTTCGGTCCTTATGCGCAGCAGGTTCAGCTGGATTTAATCTACGCGTACTATAAAAATGCCGATCTGCCCCTGGCGCAGGCTGCCATTGCCCGCTTTATGCGTCTGAATCCAACGCATCCGAACATTGACTATGTCATCTATATGAAAGGTCTGACGGATATGGCGCTGGATGACTCCGCGCTGCAGGGCTTCTTTGGTATTGACCGTTCTGACCGGGATCCGACGCACGCCCGTGACGCTTTCCGCGACTTCGCCCAGCTGCTGCGGAATTACCCGAACAGCCAGTATGCGGCCGATGCGCAAAAACGTCTGGTCTACCTGAAAGATCGCCTGGCCAAATATGAGCTCTCAGTGGCGCAATTCTATACTAAGCGTGAGGCCTATGTCGCGGTTGTTAACCGTGTTGAAGGGATGATGCGCGATTATCCGGATACGCAGGCCACTCATGACGCCCTGCCGCTGATGGAAAATGCCTACCGCAATCTGCAGCTGAACGCTGAAGCCGACAAAGTGGCGAAAATCATCGCCGCGAATAACAGCTGATAGCCCGACCGGGTTTCAGACACAAAAAAAAGCAGCCTGCGATGGCTGCTTTTTTTGCTCACAGAACAGTCAGATTTGGATCTGATCGCTGCGTGTCAACTCATCAAGCATGCCCTGTTAATCGTTTCGCTTCAAGCCATTTCAGCCCGTTTCTCTGCCTTTCTCGCAGAATGATTCTGTTGACAAAAAGTGACATTTTTACGTGACCGGAATCTCACATTTACTGTTTTTTCGCGCTATGCTGAAAGGACCAAGACGGAAATGACAGAGAGGTAAGCATAATGATTCTGAACATTACCAGTAAACAAATGGAGATCACCCCGGCAATCCGAAGCCATGTTGAAGACCGTCTCGCCAAGCTGGAAAAATGGCAAACCGACCTGATTAATCCGCATATTGTCCTGTCCAAAGAGCCCAAAGAATTCGTGGCCGACGCCACTATAAACACACCAAACGGGACCCTTGTCGCCAGTGCCAAGCACGATGATATGTATACCGCCATCAACGATTTGATCGCGAAGCTCGAACGTCAGCTGAATAAGGTTCAGCACAAGTCTGAAGCGCGCCGTGCCAGTGCCAGCGTAAAAGACATCATACCCGCTGGCGAAGAGTCCTGATTTTGCTAACGCGCCTCCGGGCGCGTTTTTTATTGACAGCTTTTGAGCAGTACGGTTACTCTCAGTCCACTCTCTCTTCGGACGTTATAATGAAACCTGACCTGTTTTTCTTCGCTTTCTTTTTTACCTTCCCCTGAACGGGAGGCCATTCGTCGTGTGAGAATGAAAGCGAAGACGAACAACGAAGCCTCCCATCCGGGAGGCTTTTTTATTGGATAGCATACAGGTGAGCCCTATGAATCCCGACAATCCATTGCTGGCGCTACGCGATAAAATCAGCGCAGTGGATAAAAAACTTCTGACGCTGCTGGCCGAGCGTCGTCTGCTGGCCGTGGAAGTGGCACAAGCGAAGCTGGCGACGCATCGCCCGATTCGGGATGTGGAGCGTGAACGCGCGCTGCTGGAAAATCTGATCGTGCTGGGAAAAGCACACAAGCTGGATGCCCACTATATTACCCGCCTCTTTCAGCTGGTGATTGAAGATTCCGTCCTGACTCAGCAGGCGCTGCTGCAAAAAAACCTCAACCATCCGCATGCGCATGCCGCCCGTATCGCCTTCCTGGGCCCGAAAGGATCCTATTCCCATCTTGCCGCCCGTAACTACGCCTCGCGCCATTTTGACAGCATGGTGGAGTCGGGCTGCCTGAAGTTTCATGACATCATCAAACAGGTCGAAAACGGCGTCGCTGACTACGCGGTGATGCCGATTGAGAACACCAGCTCCGGTTCGATCAACGACGTGTATGATTTGCTGCAACAGACCAGTCTCTCTATCGTGGGCGAGCTGACCCTCCCTATCGATCACTGCGTGCTGGTAAACGGCCCGACCGACTTACAGCAGATCGAGACCGTCTACAGCCACCCTCAGCCTTTCCAGCAGTGCAGCCAGTTTATTAACCGCTTCCCGCACTGGAAAATCGAATACACCGAGAGCACGGCGGCTGCGATGGAGAAGGTGGCTGCGCTTAACTCCCCCACCGTCGCGGCGCTGGGCAGTGAAGCCGGAGGCGAGCTGTATCAGCTGCAGGTGCTGGAGCGCAATCTGGCTAATCAGCAGCAGAACCATACCCGCTTTATCGTGCTGGCGCGTAAAGCGATCGAGGTCTCCGATCAGGTTCCGGCCAAAACCACCCTGATTATGGCAACCGGTCAGCAGGCGGGTGCGCTGGTTGATGCGCTGATGGTGCTGCGCCAGCACAACCTGATTATGAGCAAACTTGAGTCCCGCCCGATCAATGGCAATCCGTGGGAAGAGATGTTTTACATTGATTTGCAGGGTAATCTGCAATCGGAACGGATGCAGCAGGCGCTTCAGGAACTGAAAACCATGACCCGCTCACTGAAGGTGCTGGGCTGCTATCCCAGCGAGAATGTGGTGCCGGTGGAACCGGGCGAATAAAAAAGAAAAGGCATCCGCAGGGATGCCTTTTTCAGTTCAGTCAGGGACGGCTGTCATTCGCCGAGCGTAGCAGGCTCCGGCTTTCCACCAGGAAGCGTTTTGCGTGATCGCCAAACCACTCTTCTACCCGGTTAAAGCTGGCAATAAAGGCCTGCTTGTCGCCCTGCTCCAGTAAGGCAATCGCTTCACCAAACCGCTGATAGTAACGTTTTATCAGCGCCAGGTTACTCTCTGATGACATGATGATGTCCGCATAGAGCTGCGGGTCCTGAGCGAACAGCCGCCCGACCATCGCCAGCTCCAGCCGGTAGATTGGCGAGGAGAGCGCCAGCAGCTGATCCAGGTTGACGTTCTCTTCCGCCAGATGCAGACCATAAGCGAAAGTAGCAAAGTGACGCAGCGCCTGAATAAACGCCATGTTCTGGTCATGCTCTACCGCGCTGATGCGATGCAGACGTGCGCCCCAGACCTGAATCTGCTCCAGGAACCACTGATACGCTTCCGGCTGGCGGCCATCACACCAGACCACCACCTGTTTAGCCAGGCTGCCGCTGTCCGGACCAAACATCGGATGCAGACCCAGTACCGGGCCGCTATGCGCCGCCAGCATCGCCTGCAGAGGCCGGTTCTTAACCGACGCCAGATCGACCAGAATACAGTCTTCAGGCAGAGGCGGCAGCTGAGCGATAACCTGCTCAGTCAGATGGATCGGTACGCTGATAATCACCATGCCGGCATCACTGAGCAGCGCATCGGCCTGCGCCCAGTCCTCTTTATCCAGCGTTTTGACCGTGTAGCCTGAGAGTCCGAGCATTTTTTCAAACAGTCTGCCCATCTGACCCTTGCCGCCGACGATCACCACCGGACGCAGTTCAGGACACAGGGTTTTGAAGCCTTTGTCATTCTCGCTGGTATAGGATTCGCGCATCACGCGGCGCAGCACATCCTCGATCAGATCCGGTGGCACACCCAGTGCTTCCGCCTCTTTCCGGCGGGAAGCCAGCATGGAGGCTTCGCGCTCCGGCACGTAGATGGGCAGACCGTAGCGGCTTTTGACCTCGCCGACTTCGGCCACCAGCTCCAGTCGTTTTGCCAGCAGTTCCAGCAGCGCTTTATCCACACTGTCAATTTGATCGCGTAACGCGGTCAGTTCAGCCACCATTACTCTTACACCTCTTGTGACAGACGCGCCGACAGCACTCCCTGCAGATCCTGATGCATTCCACGCAGCAGCGTTTCAGTCACTTCCCAGTTGATGCAGGCATCGGTGACGGAAACGCCATATTTCATTTCGCTGCGTGGCTGCTCAGAAGACTGGTTACCTTCATTGATGTGGCTTTCCAGCATCAGACCAATGATTGACCGGTTCCCATCTTTAATCTGCGCAATAGCGGATTCCGCTACGCCAGGCTGACGGCTGTAGTCTTTATTCGAATTACCGTGGCTGCAATCTATCATTAAGGCCGGACGCAGTCCCGCCCTGAGCATCTCTTTTTCACACTGTGCGACATCTTCCGGACCGTAGTTGGGCGCTTTACCACCGCGCAGGATGACGTGACCATCCGGATTGCCCTGGGTCTGCAACAGACAGACCTGACCGGCCTGATTGATGCCGACAAAGCGGTGCGGCATTGCGGCGGCACGCATCGCGTTAATCGCGGTGCCCAGACTGCCATCGGTACCATTCTTAAAGCCTACCGGCATCGACAGGCCCGACGCCATCTCACGGTGTGTCTGTGATTCTGTAGTACGGGCGCCAATCGCAGACCAGCTGAACAGATCACCCAGATATTGCGGGCTGTTGGGATCCAGCGCTTCGGTCGCCAGCGGCAGGCCCATTTCCACCAGGTTGACCAGCAGCTGGCGCGCAATGTGCAGACCCGCTTCCATATCGAACGAGTTATCCATGTAAGGATCGTTGATCAGTCCTTTCCAGCCGACGGTGGTGCGCGGTTTTTCGAAGTAGACGCGCATCACGATATAGAGCTGATCTTTGAGCTGTACGGAGAGACTCTGCAGACGACGCGCATAATCCAGTGCCACTTCCGTGTCGTGAATGGAGCAGGGTCCGCATACCACCAGCAGACGCGGATCACGCCCGGCGATGATGTCAGAGATTGTCTGGCGCGAAGCCGCAATCTGATCCTGCTGTTCAGCGGTCAGTGGAAATTTCGCTTTCAGCTCTTCAGGCGTGATTAAGACCTGTTCACCGGCGATATGCACATTGTTCAGCGCGTCTTTTTGCATGATGGCGATCCTTTGGCTCGTATTGGCAGTCGTGGACTCCTCGTTGAGGAATGCAGACACTGTATCACATTAGATACAGCGTGCAAGATAAGGTGTACATATTTATTACCATCGCTATACTCAAGCCTGATTAAATATTAATTAATCATTATTAAACATGTAATTATATAAAAATTCATTTACTCCTCTGCCAGCAATATAGTAAACATAAGTTTACACAGCAAGCCATTGGTGTTTCTGTTGGTTGCAGGCAGAATAAAGATATTCATTCCTGAACCGGGTCAATGACATGCTCCCTTCCCCGCTGGATCCTCATCTGCGTCCGTTCCTGTTAGAAGATGTTCCCGCCTTTACGACTGCGGTTAACGCCTCACTCGACAGCCTGATCCCCTGGATGGCCTGGGCGCATCATGACTATCAGCCTCATGAGGCGGAAAGCTGGATACGCTTTACCCACTGGCAACGCCTGCGGGAAGAAGCGGAAGAGTTTGCGATTGTCGACCAGCATGACCAGCTGCTGGGCGGCGCGGGGATACGCTTTGCCCGTCACCCGGGCGACACCAGCGCCATCGGCTACTGGGTGCGCAGTGACGCCCAGCGTCAGGGGATCGCCAGCCGCGCAGTCGCCACATTGCTGCCGCTGGGTTTTTCACGTCCGGAAACGCGGGTGATCGAGATTCTGGCGGCAGAGGAGAATCTGGCCAGCCGGGGTGTGGCGGAGAAGTGTGGAGGCCAGTTTATTGGCTGTCGCTATGGTCTGATCGTGTTAAAAGATGGGCCGGTGAATACCGCGATTTATCATTTTCAGCGTCCGGAGGCCGGATAGCTGCTGCCATCTGGCTGACACCTGCACATAAAAAAGGGGCTGGCATCACGCCAACCCCTTGTTTGCTATTAACTTTTAGATGTCGCGTTAGCGATACCTTAGTTAAGACGCTTTTTCAAGACACCATTGATATATAACGATTTTCATTATAAAACAGTTAGTTAATACTATATCTGGTGCATCCAAAGGCAGTCACGTACATGCTGTGTAGTCAGTTTGTGGACACTATAAAGAACTGTCGTCACCTCGCCCGCTTCGACCAAATCCATATGACTCAGAGATAAATTTTGCTGATTTGTCAATTTCTGGAAACAAGGTTCTTTCATGTATGCCTAGCATCGCAAGGTCTTCCCTTATTTTTGCTTTGTCATCTTCATGTATCCAAATTCGATCTTGCCGTATACGATTACTCATTCTGCCAGTATTTTTTAATATTCCATGCAATAAAAAAGCTCCAGACTGGGCAATTATTCTTTTATTAGACATTTTGGGTTTGACATAAATAGGCCGCAGCAAATCTTCAGGATCTATAATGTTCCGAAAATGAGATTTCTCCATTCTAACGTGGGAAACCAAAATATCAGCTATTTCTGATAAATTAAACTCTGAAACATCATCCGTAGAAATTATTGCATCAAGAAGAAGCTCTTTTTGCTTTTTTGTTAAGTTAGCAATATTAGCCATGCAGCTCACCCTATCACTATCATAGTATCGCTGCCTATCTTTTGGTATTGATAATGCCTGAACTGCTCCATGAAATTCGTCAGCATCCAAACTTGGTTCAGAAGCAAACCATAAAGCTACTAAGGGGTTAATGGTAACATCTAGCAATCGCGTGGGCAGTCCGAAGTGTTGCATTCTCACTAATCTATCAAACATCGTCTTGTCAGAATCAAACTCTCCCGGATGCAAAGAAACGATATCTCTTACGGCTAAGTTTTCGCTGTTGTAAACATTATTGTCATTCCTAAATATTTTAGGAGACGATTGCCACCCATAATGTCGCTGACCTCGAAACGCTGTGGGAGGCGAATCATCTAAATTCCAATTTACGACATGGTTAACAAACTCTGAAACGGTTTCAATTC
This sequence comes from Pantoea phosphatilytica, assembly GCF_051025615.1. NCBI lineage: Bacteria > Pseudomonadati > Pseudomonadota > Gammaproteobacteria > Enterobacterales > Erwiniaceae > Pantoea > Pantoea phosphatilytica. The sequence continues at coordinate 470,579 of NZ_JBPFDF010000003.1, read as the reverse complement.
TATTTACAGGGCGAAGCCTTTTGATATCCTTACTCAAAATTTTCATTAAGCAGTCCTTTGGGTTTTTTTACTCTTGCTAAGGGATTCAACGAAGCTGCCTCTTCTAAATGATCAGGAGCAAAATGAGCATACTTCATCGTCTCACGTATGTTTGCATGACCGAGAATTCTTTGCAGTACCAGAATATTGCCACCATTCATCATAAAATGGCTGGCAAAAGTGTGCCGGAGAACATGAGTTTTCTGGCCTTCTATAAGCTGGATAGTTGTAGTAGCTAGCATCTTCTTGAAGTCCTGATAGCATGGCTTAAACATCCTTCCTTGCCGCTCCTTTAGCTCGTCATAAAGCCATTGCTGAATAGGAACCGTTCTGTTTTTGCCGCCTTTAGTTTTAAAGAATGAAAGTTTATTAGGTGACAGCTGCGAACGGGTCAGTGTTTCCGCTTCGGTCCAACGCGCACCTGTAGCCAAGCAAACTTTGCATATCATCTTTAAATCTGGCTTTCCGTAAAGCTCGCACCCATCCAGAAGCTCGGTGATCTGCTTTAAGGTAAGCCAGGACATTTCCTTTTCGTCTTCCCGGAATGTCCGAACGCCTTCAAGTGGGTTAGGTAAAGACCATTCCCCTAGTCTCTTAAGCTCATTGAAAACAGCGGCAAGATAGTTTTGCTCTCTGTTAACCGTTATGGGTTTTACTTTCCATTTAGAAGGGTCATCGTGATAGCCGTTGGAAATCTCACCCTTAAGACGGCGATCACGATAATGCGCCCAATCTTTTGCCGTCAGCTGAGAAGCTATCGGGTCCCCTAATCCAGCACACACTATATCTAGTTTTGCCTTTCGAGATTTAACGGCCTTGAGTGATTGCCCGTGCAAAGAGTCCCAGAGTTTAATTAATTCGCTTAGCTTCCTGCGATCTTCCTTTTCCTTTATCCACGGTTTAGTTTCAGCCTCAGCGCGTGTGAAATCTTCAAAGGCTACCGCTTCCCCTTTTGTTGTAAAGCTTTTCCTGATGCGTCTACTGCCACGTCCATCTAAATAAAAATCAGCAAGCCATTCGCCAGATGAAAGTTTTTTAATGGACATGTTATCTAACCAGTGTTTTTTTGTATTCAGAAATATTATTGATTAGGATGATAACGCACATAGCCGCTAATAAATATGAAACCCAAGTTGGCGTAAAAAAACTGAAAAGCATAATTGTGCCTAAGGCAGCACCACCAAGGCATAGACTTATGAAAGCCTTGAAACCTGCGATGCTTTTGGTTTTGCAATTGTAGTGAGCTGAACCAATGCCGCTCACTATCGCTATCATTAATAAAATAAATTCAGCCATAGTTTACCTATAAACATTTAGATATAGTTAGCATGACAAACCCTATAGGGGTTACATCGGTATCTAAGCATTCAAATGAAGATGTATTGTTGGTAACTTTAATTCTATTACCCGGAAGGCGCGACACGGTATAAATATCCTTATAGCCATCTATATCTAATAACCAATCACCATTTCCAATAGTTTGAGTGCCCCCTTCAACAATCCAAGAAATTGAGCCGCGTTGGATAAATATAGGGTTAGTTAAGTCCAGGCCAAACAGAGAAAGGTTGAAACTCACATTATCCTGAATCTCTAAGGTGCCTCCAGAGAGTTTTCGTGACGGTATGGATGGTATCAATTGCTCAGTTGTATTCCTCGCTGGTAATGCCTCATCCTCATGACCAGTAGCTAACCAAGATAGAGATACCCCCGTATCCAGGGCGCAAGTAATGACCACATCACCAGGAAAGTAATTTCTCCGGACCCAGGCGCTCATCGTGGCTGAAGGAATATCAAGCAAGTCACCAAGTTGCTTCTGCATATTGAAGCCATATGCGTGCATTATGCGATCTAAGACCGCCCGCCCGCCATTAGCCAGCATGGCCTCGTGAAGTTTTTTCCCTTTAAGAGATGAATGCCTCTCGCCCCCAAAACTTACATTTTTAAGTTCACCGCTAACGAGCCATTTGAGATTCGCACCAGTATCCAGTGCGCATTGAACGATGTAGTCCCCTGGCAGGCTCTGACGAGATACCCAGTTCTGGATTGTAGGCAAAGGAATTTTAAGCAGTTCGGCCAGCTCTGGGCGTGAGCTAACACCATAAGATTTAAGGATTCTTTCAAGTATGCCCTTCACATCGCTGTTGTAATCGGTCATATGCCCTTCGAGTAATCCAAAATGATCTGTTTACACAGATTCAATTGGAATATATCATCCATTTCGTTAATGAAAATGCACGCCAATGCACCATACATACTGCCAACTGGAGATAATCCCCGATGACCAATCAAATTACAATACCTAGTGGCCCCGATCTGATGACTTATGAACAGTTCGCGCAAACCTATGGTTACTGCCTCCGCACCGTAAAACAGATGGTTGAAGACGGCGATTTGCTTGTAATGCCTCGCAAAAAAGCCGGTGGTGCTGCCCGGATCAATATGGTTGCCTTTCGCGCGCGTTTGCTCGCTCAGGGTATCAATTGCCACTACGTCGCTGCGTAACAACTTAATTATTTAAGTTGAGCAAAGGAAAGACCATGTTTGATTTTAAGACTTCCACCCATAACCACTATGAAGATGCGTGTCGCAAGTTTGCGCTGACTCATAACATGCGTGAGCTGGCCCAGCAAGCGGGCATGAAAGTGCAGACGCTTCGCAACAAACTTAACCCTGATCAGGTGCATCAGCTGACCGTCGCAGAATTGCTGTTGCTTACAGATCTGACCGAAGACGCGACTTTGATTGATGGGATGCTGGCGCAGCTGCACTGTCTGCCGTGTGTTCCAGTTAATGAGCACGCTGCTGAGAAATTCACGGCCTATGTTCTGAACGCTTCTGCTCAGGTAGGAACTCTGGCTGCCAGTGCGGCTAATCACGCCAGCATTACAACCTCATGCCGTCGCGGGATCGTTGAAGCAGCTAATACCGGCATTCGCTGCATGATGCTGGCGGCTCTCGCCGTCCAGACTCGCGTTCAATCAAACCCTGCGCTGTCAGGTACCGCCGATGTGTTAAGCGGTATCGGTGCATCAATCGGGATGGTATGAGACATGGCATTTTCAGTGGCCCCGCTTCTGAAGCGGCAAAGCCCGTCCCACGCATACGGCCACGGCTGGATTGCGGCAGATAAGGGCAGGCGCTGGCACCCGGCAATTTCACAGACCGAACTGCTGGCAGGATTAACCGGTAAGAGGAACGAATCATGGCTTACAAGGCTGAAAGTATCACTGTTCAGATGAACGTGGGGCAGCGTACCAGTGCGCTTAATCACATCTCTGCGCTTCGCACCATGATGTACGGCGATTGCAGCAATGAACTGAAACGCTTTATCGCAGACATGCGTGATAAGCGCGATCCCCAGGCAGAGCATAATAGCCGCGCACTGAGCGCGATTTTCTTCCTGGCAAATATCAGCAAAGAACGTCACGGCGTTGATTTTAGTGAACTGACGAGTGACGAAAAAACGGCGCTGATTTGCGCAATGAATCACTTAAAAGCAGTCGTGAGTTTATTTCCAAAGAATCTGACGTTACCTAATTAATTAACCCAAAGAAATTAAATGGCGTAAACCCGCCGGGCATTCTTTTGCCCGAATTCAGGAGAATGAGAAATGCGAAATATCCAGAACCGTAGTTTTAAAGCTGACGACGACGCGCTTAATGCCCTGCTGAGCAAGGCCAAATCTGAGCAGCGTAGTGATGATGCCATGTCAGTTTCTATCCGCCTGGCCGCGCTGGCGATTCATGCCCGCAAAGAGGAAATGTCTGCGGCGGAAATCATCGAGCTTCTGGACAAAGAAGCAGATCGCTTTGAGAACCAGGCGCAGGAGATGCACTGATGGCTGATTCAATGGACCTGGTACAGCAGCGCGTGCAGGAAGAGCTGGCGCGCAATCTGGCTAACGCAACTCACCGCCCGGCAGGGGCGAGTGAGTTTTTTTGCCTTTCATGTGGTGAAGAGATCCCGGAGCAGCGCCGCCGCGCACTGCCGGGCGTTTCCCTCTGCGTGACCTGTAAACAAATCAGTGAGCTGAAAAGCGCGCATTACAAAGGTGCAGCGTTATGAAAACCATTCTGAAATGGGCCGGCAGCAAGTCCGGCCTGATGCCTGAACTGATTAAGCACCTGCCCGCCGGTGATCGTCTGGTTGAGCCGTTTGCCGGTTCCTGTGCGGTCATGATGAATACGGATTACCCGGCTTATCTGGTGGCCGACGTGAATCCCGATCTGATTAACCTCTATCGCCAGGTTAAAGAACATACGCGCCCTTTTATTGTCGTGGCGTTATCGCTCTTTAATCAGAACAAAACGGAAGAGAGTTATTATCAGGTCCGCAAAGATTTTAACTTCAACGCGGCACTGCCACTGCTGGAACGTGCTGCGCAATTCCTCTACCTCAACCGCCACGGCTACCGTGGCCTTTGCCGGTATAACAAGCGCGGCGAATTTAATAATCCCTACGGCAATTATAAAGAGCCATATTTCCCGCTGGCCGAAATTGAGGCTTTTGCCCTGAAGGCCCAGCGCGCAACGTTTGAATGCCTGAGCTACAGCGAAACCCTGAACATGGTCCGCGCAGGTGATGTCGTGTACTGCGATCCCCCGTACCACGGCACGTTCACCGCTTATCACACCGAAGGGTTCAGCAACGACGATCAGCACTCACTGGCCTGTATTCTGCTGGGTATCTCTGAGCGTAACCCGGTGATCGTTTCAAACAGCGACACGCTGTTTACGCGCAGCATCTTCCGCGAATTTGACCTGACAAAAGTCACTGCTGCCCGTTCTGTTGGTGTGGCCGCCGGTGATGGCAAGCGCGCGCCTGAAATCATCGCAGTACGCCGCCCGAAATCGTCACTGGTCTGGTCCGGCTATGACCCAGCGAAGGGAACGGGTTACACCGTAAAAGCAGAGGTGAAGGCATGATTAACAAACGCTGTTATGACGCGGATGTAGTAAATATTGTCAGCATTTCAGGCGGAAAAGACAGCCTGGCACAGTGGCTGCTGGCTATTAAGTCCGGCGTTGAATTCATCCCTGTTTTTGCAGATACAGGCCATGAGCACCCTCAGACAGTTGAATATCTGGAATACCTGGAATCAAGACTGGGGAAATTAGTACGCGTCAAAGCTGATTTTACTCAGCGGATAGAAGGTAAGCGTAAGTTCATTTCAGAGAAGTGGCCTGTCTCGCTTGTTAACGAATGTGGATTTACAGCAGAGCAGGCAGCTGTCGCTATCGATAAGGCCCTTAAGACGCTGGTTCCCACGGGCATTCCATTTCTTGATCTTTGCATGTGGAAAGGAAGATTCCCGTCAACCAAAGTGCGTTTCTGTACTTTTGAGCTTAAACATGAACCGATAAAGGTTCAGGTAGTCGATCCCCTAATCGAGTCTGGTAAGACGGTCGTTTCGTGGCAGGGTGTTCGTGCGCAGGAGTCTAAAGAGCGTGCACTGCTGGAAGAATGGGAGGAAGGATTTGATCTGGGGCCTCGTCTGGCAATTTATCGCCCGATACTCAGCTGGACACATGAAGAAGTATTTGCGTTCGCCCGTCGTCACGGAATTGATCCAAACCCACTTTATCTGCAGGGATGCAGCCGCGTCGGTTGTATGCCATGTATTCATGCCCGCAAGTCTGAGCTTGCAGAAATCTTCAGTCGCTGGCCTGAAGAGATTGCCCGTGTGGCAGAGTGGGAAAAGCTGGTTGCTGCATGCTCACGCCGTGGAAACTCAACCTTTTTTCCATCGACACAGGACCCACGCAAAGCAGAACGCCGCATTGAATGCATAACGCTTGATTCGCACGGAATCCAGACCTACCGCGACTGGGCGTTAACTACCCGTGGCGGAACGCAGTTTGATTTACTGGCTAATACTACGGATCACTCCGTGTGCAACAGTGTTTATGCCGGGGTTTGTGAGTGAGCCATATTTACGCTTACCCGTGGAACGCCCCGAAAAAGGCAATAAATCCACAGCTGGACCCGGCGGAAGTTGCGCCGGTGTCTGCGCTTTCAAACCTGATCGCTCTCTATGCTGCGGACAACGAGCAGGAGCAGCTGCGCCGTGAGGCAGTGAGCGATCAGGTCTGGGACCGCTACTTTTTCAACGAATGCCGCGATCCTGTTCAGCGCGAAATTGTGCAGGACAGAGTCATCAGCCGGGCAACGATGGCCCGCGAACAGCAGCAGTTCAATCCTGATCTGGTCATCGTGGCAGATGTCAGCGCCCAGCCTTCGCACATCAGCAAGCCTCTCATGGACCGCGTTAAGTTTTTCCACAATCTCGGCCGGCCGCACGCTTATTCCCGTTACCTGCGTGAAACTATCCGCCCCTGTCTTGAGAGGCTGGCCCGCGTGCGTGATAGCCAGATTTCAGCCTCATTCCGGTATATGGCCGGTCACGACGGGCTGGACGGCCTGCTGGCCTTGCCTGAAATGAACCAGAATCAGGTCAAGCGTTTGTCAACGCTGGTTGCTGCGCACATGAGCATGTGTCTCGATAAAGCCAGCGGCCATCTGTTCGTCAGTGACGATGTGACGCCGGAGCAGGTCCGCCAGGCATGGGAAGCTGTTGCGGCGGAAGCAATGCGCCTGGACGTAATCCCCCCGGCCTTTGAGCAGCTGCGCCGCAAAAAGCGCCGCCGCAAGCCAGTGCCCTATGATCTGATCCCGCCATCGCTGGCCCGTATGCTCTGCGCGGATTGGTGGTATCGCAAGTTATGGCAGCTGCGTTGTGAATGGCGTGAAGAGCAGCTGCGTGCTGTCTGCCTGGTCAACAAAAAAGCGTCCCCCTACGTCAGCTATGAGGCGGTGATCCATAAGCGTGAGCAGCGCCGGAAGTCTCTGGAGTTCTTCCGCTCACATGAGCTGATCAGCGATGAAGGCGATACGCTGGATATGGAAGACGTGGTGAATGCCAGTAACAGTAATCCGGCTCACCGCCGTAATGAAATGATGGCCTGCGTTAAGGGGCTGGAGCTTATTGCAGAGATGCGCGGCGACTGCGCCATGTTTTACACCATCACCTGCCCTTCGCGTTTCCACGCCACCCTGAACAACGGCAGACCCAATCCTAAGTGGACCACGGCCACGGTTCGCCAGAGCAGTGATTATCTGGTTGATACGTTTGCCGCCTTCCGCAAGTCCATGCACAAAGCCGGTATGCGCTGGTATGGCGTGCGGGTTGCGGAGCCGCATCATGATGGAACCGTTCACTGGCACCTGCTGTGCTTCATGCGCAAAAAAGAGCGCCGTTCAGTCACTGCCCTGCTGCGGAAATTTGCCATTCGTGAAGATCGCGAAGAGCTTGGCAGCAATACCGGTCCGCGCTTTAAGGCTGAGCTGATCAACCCGCGCAAAGGTTCACCGACCAGTTATATCGCCAAATACGTAAGCAAGAATATTGACGGGCGCGGACTGTCGGATGAGATCAGCGCAGAAACTGGTAAATCACTGCGTGACAGCGCGGAGAACGTGGGCGCGTGGGCGTCACTTCATCGTGTTCAGCAGTTCCGCTTCTTTGGCATTCCGGGCCGCCAGGCTTACCGGGAACTACGTCTGCTTGCCGGTCGGGCGCTGAGAAATCAGAGCGATAAAAAAGCCGGTGCGCCGGTGCTTGAAAACGCACAGCTGGACGCCGTGCTGGTCGCTGCAGATGTGGGCTGCTTTGCCACCTACATCATGAAACAGGGCGGCGTGCTTGTTCCGCGCAAACATCACATTGTCAGAACCGCTTATGAGCTTAACGATGAGCCTACCCCTTACGGCGATCACGGCACCCGCATTTATGGCATCTGGTCCCCGTTAGTGGCGGGCCGCATCTGCACGCACGCAACGAAATGGAAAATGGTCCGTAAAGCCGTTGACGTTCAGGAGGCGACAGCCGACCAGGGCGCTAGCGCCCCTTGGACTCGTGGCAATAACTGTCCCCCTGATGAAAAACTGAGCATTTCACGGGGTGAGCCGGTATCTGTTGAACCTGTCGAGCCGGGCGAAACACCTGTGTATGGTCCGGCAGATTTCAACAACATGACCAAAAAACAGCGCCGTGATCTGCTGGCGCGTCTACGGGTGGTGAAGCCGCGCCAGAAACAGAGTGTTAAGCAGGAAATTGACGATGATCAGCGGGCTGCTCTTATTGCAGAGCTGCAAGCAAGGGGCTTCACCCGTGAAGAGACTGAAGCAAACCTGCTTCTGTGCGGTGGCAGTCTTAATTCAGGCGCGGGTATGAGAGTTTTTTACCAGAACGGGCGACTGCAGGAAGACGATAAGTGGCGTCAATGGATCTGAACTAATAAAGCTCGCATAAGCGAAGCCGCTAACGGCAGGTAGTACATGCTTTATTCAATCAAAATAACGGCTTGGGGTCACTGGAAATCGCAGTTTTCATTTTCAGATTAGGACCGATTGAAGGAAAAAACATTTCACATTTCTTAACGCATCCACTACTGTATGGTTATACAGTCTTTAGAGTTAAGGGAGGGTAAGATGGACACTCAAGATTTGGCACCGATAAACCGTAAGATGGCTTGCGTTCAGTTCATTGCAGAGGTGTCGCTTATAGCAAATTGCAAGCAATCTGACATGAAATTGGCGATGAGTATCATCGCTGAGTTAGCGCATTCGAGCTGCGAAAAAGTCCCCGACGATGAGATTTTTTACGCTGCGGAGTAGCGTGAGTCCGCAGCCAGGCATATTGATAACGTTGCTGGTGACCAAATTTTTTTGGCACTGGCAAGGTTGAACAACGAGTACCACGAGGCGTTAGGCTATGGCCGGAAGCGATTCGAATTACCAGGTAGTTTACCGGGGCGAAAGCCTGACTGATTATGCGCCTGGCGGATTAGTTTTCTTTCAGCGGCCAAAAGAGAACGGCGGCGGCTTCTGGCTAGGCCGGACTTATGATGGTGTTTTCTGGCTTGAGATTTCTGCTCCAGTCTCTCTTTCGCAGGGTCTGCTTTATCTGCAGGCACTAAAAAATCCTGGTTCGGTCGATCCGAAAATCACTGAGCTAGATAACAACCTGCCCCTGTTCTGACTCTTTGCAGGTGAGTGCATGTCTATGCTGCATGAATCCGCATGATCCCAAAAGGATCGTTTACCCTTTGGCCCGCCAGAACTGGCGGGCTTTTGCTTATGTCATGCAGCTGCATGAAAACCACTGCATAAAGCGGGCAGGCGTGGCGGGGGTACGAGCGCGCGCGCATGAGGTGGCTCAAGCACGGAATGTGTCAATCGAGGTCAAAGTAAAAATTCATGACAGATTTGTCATGAAAGTCGAATAACAATTGACATTGTGCTATGTTAGTGTGAGCGTACTAGCTAAGATAAAATTAATGTCTTTAAGGTAGAGTTATAATGATTTATTCGTATGGTTTTTCTAATTACTTCGGTTTCAAAGAAGGTGCTGAAGTATCATTTGTTCTTAATAGTCGAGTTCCCAAAGATGTCTCTTTTAACAGGGAGGTTGCCACAATCTTAGGTGTCAAAGGAGCTAACGGTGCAGGTAAAACAAATGTTTTAAAAGCTTTAGGTTTTTTGTTTGATTTCTGTTCATATTCATTTCGCAGGAGTCCAACAGAAACTATCAAAGCTGATCCTTACTTTGACAGTAAAGCTCCTTCAGAGTTTTATATTGATTTCAAAAAAGGCGACTATAGATATACATATCAGTTAGGAGCATCCAGGAAAGAAGTACATTATGAGAGATTATATAGGAAGAAAATAAAGTCAGGTTCAGAAAATAAGATGGGCCGTAAAATTTGTGTTTTTGAAAGGAAGTTTAGCAAAATCACAAAAAGACTTGACGAAATAAGCGAAATAGATGTTATTTCCTTACGTGAAAATGCATCTTTAATAAGCACGGCTCATAATTATAAATTTTCCAAACCTTCTACTTTATTAAATGAAATATTTGAATTCTTCTCATTGAGTATTTCTAATGTAATATACACTGGGATGAATGATTTTTCTCAGGATTCTGAGAGCATTTATAAAGTCTCAGAGTTTTACAATAGAGTCCCAGAAGCTTTTGAGTTTGCGAAAGACATAATAAGGAAAAGTGATTTAGGTATCAGTGATATTGAAATACGCGAAAGATTAGATGAGAAAGGTGAGAAAATATACTACCCTCTTTTCCGTCATCCTGTTGTAGATGATTATCATTATCTTACATCATATGATCAATCAAGTGGCACGAAGTCTTTGTATGTGAAATTGCAAAGATATTGGTATGTACTTACCTTTGGCGGCACTTTGATTCTTGATGAGTTTGACTTGAATTGCCATCCATTTATTTTGCCAAAGTTGCTTGAATTGTTTGAGTCTCATGAAACTAACACGCTTAATTCACAATTTATATTTACATCCCATATAACTGAAGTGCTTGAAAAGTTAACAAAATTTAGAACATACCTTGTAAATAAAGAAAATAATGAATCATTTTGCTACCGTTTAGACGAAATTGGAGGGGATTTGTTGCGTCATGGGCGTCCAATTTCACCTATATATAACGAAGGGAAGATTGGCGGGGTGCCAAAGCTATGAAAAATAAATTTGGCAGTACCCGAAAAGTTAATTTCTTAAAAGCAATACCTGACACCGGTTTGGATTCAGGAGAGATTGCCGAAAAGTGCAAATTTAATTTTTCATATTTCGATGGCACTCAGGAAGCCGGCCAGGATTATTCTGACTGGTCATATGAAGAATTATTGAAATTAGCGGAAAAGTTTAAAAACTATACTAATTCATCTTTAGATTATTGGCGTCATCAGAGAGTAGGCGGTGGGGGGCTTAAAGTATTCGAGGTGTATGGAAAATTCCCCGCTAAATCAGATTTTAAACACCCTAAGCATGTTCCTCATGACGTGCAGTGGGCAAGATTTAGGTTAGAAAATATGGTTAGGGTCGTAGGATTTATTATTCCAAGAGGCCTTGCTTGCCAAAAAGATGTTGTTTTAAAAGAACCATTTGACAGTAATACTTTTTACGTAGTTTTTTTAGACAAAAATCATAGATTCTACATTACTGAAGATCCATGAATTTTGTGCCCCTACAATAAGGGGCACAAATTGTCATTTTAAAGTGTCGATTTTCATTTAATCAAGGTCGTATTCTTTAAATCTGATGACATCCTCACTCAGCCAGCTGTTCAGTTCTTCAAAGCGTCTTTGCAATGGGATGAGTTCATTACGTACAAACACCTTACTGGCCTTTTCCACGTCCCCGAACCCGCCCGTGTTGCTGGGGATAATCCCCATCAGCTGCGGCGGCACACGATGTACAGCCAGCATGTCGTCACGGCTCACGTTTTTGATGTTCAGAAACTCATCCTTCGCCGCCACCTCTGACAGCGGAATGATCTGGATGCCGTCCTTTTTCCCGTTCGGGCTGTACATAAATAGATTACGGAAGTTACCCGGTCCCTTTGCGCTCTTCATGGCACCGCGGATATTGTCCACGTCCTGCTGGCTCTGCGCGGGGTCGGTCATGTACATGATGAAACCCGCGTGGCTGCCGTTGAGGTAATACTTACGGCGGAACAGCGTGGCCGACTCGTTCAGCAGCGCCGAAGGGATGGCCGACAGGTAGCGCGGCAGGCCGTAAATCTCCTGATTAATGTCCGGCTCCATGAGGTGAAACACGCTGCCCTTCGCAAACTCATACGGCTCCGTGTTAATGCCATAGTGCGCATACCAGTACGTGTCCAGGTCGAGGCCGCGCCGGGTAAACTTCGCCAGCGACGGCTCCAGCTTCAGCACGTTACCGAGGCGGCTGGTCCGCTTTTCCAGGTAAGCATTGCCGAAAATCAGATAATCCAGCGCAAAGCGGCTGAACGCCTGCTGACTCAGCAGCGGGTGCGGGATAAAGGTGCTCGCCAGAATATTACACTTCACGCTGATGGGTGAACTATGATGCACGGCGGCTCGGAACGTGCGCGCCAGCCCGTCAACGCTTACGGGCGGTTCATACCAGCGATCATTGATTACGCACTCCACGTAATCCAGCAGTTCGCGGCGGTCCAGCACCGGGATCGGGTCGCCAAAGGTAAACGCCTCAGACGCTGCCCCGCTGGTCATGTTTTCCGGCTGCGGCACAGGCTGCGTGCGGGTGCGGTTTCTGCGTTTGCTCATTAATAAATCTCCACAATGTTCTGCGTGTGTGCCGCCTGTCCCTGCAGCGGCTCGTTTGCCAGCGCGTGCATGGTCGCCCAGGCTAAATCGCCGTGGCTGACTTCCTCGCTGCGGCTGGTTTCATAGGTCGGACGGTTGCCGCTGGCCGTGGTGGCCTTGCGGATAGACATGAATGACTGCGCGATGTCGAGATGGCTGGCGTCAAACTCCAGCCGCCCGCTGGCGATGGTGTCGTAAGCCTTCAGCACCAGGGCGTTCTTAACATTCGGGTTATAAACAAACTCCTTTACCTGCGGGAAAAACGCTTTGACGTTCTCATACACGCCTAGCCCGACGCCGGTGGAGTCGATGCCGATATAGGTGACGTTATACTGCTGCGTCAGCGTCCTGATGGCGTCCGCCTGCGCCCGGAAGTCCATCCCGCGCCACTGGTGACGCTCAAGGATGCGGAACTTGCCGCCCGGCACGGCAGGCGGTGCCATGACCACACATCCGGCGCTGTCGCCGTTCTGCGTGCCCTTCGCCGGGTCATAACCGATCCAGACCTCTTTCCAGCCGAACGGGCGCAGCGCCAGCGCCTCAAAATCGGTCCAGACTTCCCAGCTGTCCACCATGCACTTCTGCAGCATGGCCAGCTGGAACACCGACGCCAGATCGTCCATAAAGACGCACATCAGCAGGTTCTGGTAATCCTCCGGGCTGTAGCGCGTGCGCAGCTGCTCCAGGTCAAACAGGTCACAGCCGCCGCGCACCGCATCTTCAACAGTGACGATCTGACGAAACTGGCCGTCTTCGCAGAGGCGACCGGCGGCCAGTGACTGATGGCTTAGGTCGATATCAACCCGATCCGCTTTGGCCCGGCCCTTGTTGAACTGCGCACCGGACCAGAACGGATAGGCGCTGTGGGTGAGGCTGGACGGGGTGGAAAAGTAGGTTTCGCGCCACTTTTTGTGCAGCGCCATGCCGGACGCCACTTTCTGCAGTTCCTGAAACTTCGGTATCCAGAAATATTCATCCAGGTACAGATTTCCGTGATAGCTCTGCGCGGTGCGGGCGTTGGTACCTAAGAAGTACAGGCACGCGCCGTTACTGAGCGTCATCGGGTCGCCCTTCAGGTCTACGTCCACCTCGCGGGCAAATTCGATAATGTACTGTTTAAAGACGTGCGCCTGCGCCTTACTGGCCGACAGGAAAATCTGATTGCGCCCGGTGGTCAGCGCATCGATCAGCGCCTCGCGGGCAAAAAAGAAGGTGGCCCCAATCTGGCGCGACTTCAGCAGGTTGCGGACCGAATATTTATTTCCGGCTTCCCACCACTGGCGCTGGTAGCCGAACATCGAGCCGTGGAAAACCTCCTGCAGCTTCTCAATCTGCTCGTCGCTGAACAGGTTTTTTTCCAGGGGCTTACGCGGGCCTTTGTTCCGGTTCTCCACGTTCGGGTTCAGGTCCGCTTCATTACCGCCGTTGCTGAATTTACCGATCCGGGCGTGACGCTCTGACTGGCGCGCCAGCAGGTCAATTTCTTTAAAGTCTTTCCCTTCCTTCTGCTCCTTCATGATGAGCTGGCAGTAGCGTGCGGCGGTGGTCAGCTGCATCTGATCGAGCGGGCCGTAGTCGCCCCACCTGTCGCGCTTTTTCCAGCTGTGAACGGTTGCGGGTTTCTCTCCCAGCATTTCAGCAATGCGGGCGATGCGGTATCCCTGAAAGTACAGCAGCAAAGCCTGCCTGCGGGGATCGAGGTCGTCGGGGGCGGGTGTCATGTTCATGCAGCCAAAATACGGCCCCGCCGCCACCTTTTCTGCTGCCCCTCATTGTGTGGTTTCCCGCACAACGTCCGCGCGTTGTTTCGATACCCCTGCCGCCGCAAACATAGGGCCTCACAGAGTTTTACTGACCGGAGCCTGGACAATGGCAAAGAAAGCAAAGCGTTTTCGTATCGGGGTGGAAGGTGCCACCACGGACGGGCGCACCATCGAGCGCAGCTGGCTTGAACAGATGGCGGCAAATTACAGCCCTGAGCTGTACACCGCCGTGATCAACATGGAGCACATTAAAGGTTATACCCCGGACAGCCCGTTTCGCCGCTTTGGCGTGGTAGAGGCGCTGGACGCTGAAGAAATCAGCGACGGCCCGCTGAAGGGCAAGCTGGGGCTGTATGCCGTAATTAACCCGACTGACGAGCTGGTCACGCTGACCGGTGCCATGCAGAAAATCTTCACCTCTATGGAAATCCGCCCGGAGTTCGCGGACACCGGCGCGGCCTATCTGATTGGCCTGGCCGTGACCGACGATCCGGCCAGCCTCGGCACGGAAATGCTGCAGTTCAGCGCCAGCGCCGGGGCGAACCCGCTGGCAAACCGCAAGCAGCACCCTGACAACGTTTTCTCTGCCGCTGAAGAAACCCTGATCGAGTTTGAGGACGTGGCAGACGAAAAGCCCGCCCTGTTTGCCCGCATCAAGGCGATGTTCAGCAGACAGCAGCAGACCGACGCGGCCCGCTTCAGCGACGTGCATCAGGCCGTGGAGCTGATTGCCACCGAGCAGCAGGACCTGAGCGCGCGCCTTGAAACGGCACTGAGCGAACAGGCCGACAGCCTGAAATCACATTTCAGCAGTGCGCTGGGTGAGGAAGTGCTGAAGCGCGAACAGCTGCAGGCGGACTTCACCGAACTGCAGCAGCAGCTGAGCCGGGAAGATGGCCGCCAGCAGGTCCGCCCGCGCACGCCGGGTAACGGCAGCGGCGGCGAAGTGCGCACCGACTGCTGATACAGCGGCGGCAAACCTTTTTAACGAACAGAGAAAGCAGAGCGATGAAAAATACTACCCGTTTTAAGCTGAATGCTTACATGTCGGTGCTGGCAGAAATCAACAAGATTGACCTGTCCGCGCTGAACAGCAAATTCACCATTGAGCCGTCCGTGTCGCAGACGCTGGAAAGCAAAATTCAGGAGTCGTCCGCGTTCCTGCAGGCCATCAACATCATGCCGGTCAGTGAGCAGAGCGGTGAACGGCTGGGGCTGGGGATCGGCACCACCATTGCGGGCACCACCGACACCACCCAGAAAGAGCGCGAGCCTACCGATCCGACTTACATCGATGGCGACGGCTACAAATGCACGCAGACCAACTTTGACACCGCGCTGCCTTATTCAAAGCTGGACATGTGGGCGAAGTTCAGTGATTTCCAGACCCGCATCCGTGACGCCATCGTGAAGCGTCAGGCACTGGACCGCATCATGATCGGCTTCAACGGCCTGAAGCGCGAGAAAACCTCTAATCGCGTGCAGAACCCGCTGCTACAGGACGTGAACATCGGCTGGCTGGAAAAAATCCGACAGGAAAAACCGGCGCAGGTGCTGGGTCAGCACATCGGTGACGACGGCAAGGTGGTGTCGGACAAAATCACCGTGGGTAAAAATGGCCTGTTCCGTAACCTGGACGCCGTGGTGATGGGCGCGGTGTCGGAAAAAATCGGCGTGCAGTATCAGGACGACACCGAACTGGTGGTTATCTGCGGACGCCAGCTGCTGGCTGATAAGTATTTCCCGCTGGTCAATCAGAGCCAGCCCAACACCGAAGCACTGGCCGCCGATCTGATCATCAGCCAGAAGCGCATCGGTGGCCTGCAGGCGGTTCGCGCGCCGTACTTCCCGGCGAATGCGCTGCTGATCACCCGTCTGGATAACCTGTCCATCTACTGGCAGGAAGAAACGCGCCGCCGTTCAATCATCGATAACCCGAAACGTGACCGCATCGAAAACCTTGAGTCGGTTAACGAGGCTTATGTGGTCGAGGACTACGACTGCACCTGCCTGGTGGAAAACATCGAGCTGCTGGAGCAGGAACCGGAAAAAGCGCCGGGTGAGATGAGCGACGCGGAAATCGCACGCATCGCCGCCGTGGCGGCCAGCGTGGTTAAGTCCATGACCGGGGGCAGCAGTTCAGCCGCCAGCGCGGATACCACGCAGACCAGTGATGCCGGTGACGGCAGCAAAGGCGGAGCGTAACCCGTGACTAACCCTTTCCGCGCGCACACGCGTTTTATTCAGGCTCAGGAGGCCGCCCGGTCGGGCGGCAGTGGCCGCAGCACAAAGGGCTATGACCTGATGCTGCTCCAGCTGAACGAAGACCGCCGCCGCCTCAAGGGCATTCAGTCCAACGTCCGTAAGGCCGAAATCAAGGTGGAGGTGCTGCCGAAGTACGCCGCCTGGGCTGAGGGCGTGCTGAGTGCTGACGGCGCGCAGCAGGACGACGTGCTGATGTACGTGATGCTCTGGCGCGTTGACGCCGGTGACTATGCCGGTGCGCTCGCGATTGGTCGCCA
This sequence comes from Pantoea phosphatilytica, assembly GCF_051025615.1. Taxonomy (NCBI): domain Bacteria; kingdom Pseudomonadati; phylum Pseudomonadota; class Gammaproteobacteria; order Enterobacterales; family Erwiniaceae; genus Pantoea; species Pantoea phosphatilytica. The sequence goes on along the minus strand of NZ_JBPFDF010000003.1, from coordinate 454,082 downwards.
TGCGCTCAAGCACGGCTGGTCGATGCCGCTGGGACACCGCACCACCGCAACCGTGCTGGCTGAAGAAATTGCCGACGCGGCAAAGGCTGCCGTGCTGGCGAAGACGCCGTTTGATCCGGCCCTGCTGCTGGAGGCGCTGGAGGTTGTGGACGCACACGACATGCCCGATCAGTCACGTGCCCGCCTGCACAAGTCCATCGGCTGGGTGCTGACGGAAAGCAGCCCGGCGTCCGCACTGAACCATCTGAAGCACGCCCTGCAGCTGGACGAGAAGTGCGGCGTTAAAAAAGACATTGAGCAGCTGGAGCGGAAAATCCGTAACGCCAGCTGATAACCGGACGTGCCCACGCGCGGGGCGGCACGGGGTGGCGACAGGCAGCGCCGCATCAAAACCCCGTCCACCGCCCACCTATTCAGGAGTAACAGAGCAATGGAATTTATCGCGCCACAGAAGGCGACGGGAACGCCGGACATTATCCCCAACAACTCATTCTGGCCCGACATTGATCTGGCGAAGTTCCGCAGCGTCATGCGCGTTGACGGCACCGTGACGCCGGAGCGTCTGCGGCAGGTGGTACTGACCGCGATGGCGGAGGTTAACGCGGAGCTTTACCCGTGGCGTGAGCGGCAGGAGCTGGCCGGTCATAACAGCCTGGTTGACGTGCCGGCGGAGAAGCTGGCCGGTGTGAGCGTGCGGCTGCATCACTATGAAAATGCGGTGTGGTGCTGGACCCGCGCGGTGCTGAACGAACGTTATCAGGACTTTGATGCCACCGCTGCCGCAGCGAAGCGCGGCGAAGAACTGAATGATGCCAGCGGCGACCTCTGGCGTGATGCGCGCTGGGCCGTCAGCCGCGTGCAGGACATGCCGCACTGCTCCGTGGAGCTTATCTGATGAAGGTGCGTGCGCAGCAGTATGACACGGTGGACGCACTTTGCTGGCGTCACTACGGGCGCACGCAGGGCATGACGGAACAGGTGCTGCAGGCAAATCCGGGGCTGGCGGAGCACGGTCCCCTCTTACCGCACGGGCTGGAAGTGGAGCTGCCGGACGTGACAGCGACGGCCACCGTGCAGGCCGTCCAGCTTTGGGACTGAATCATGTGGGAAAAAATCAGCACCTTTATTACCTGGTGCATTGCGGTGGTGATGGCGTGGCTGGGCGGCATGGACCTGAAAGACGTGTCCACCGTGGCCGGTGTGTTAATCGGCCTGCTGATGGCGCTTATCAGCTGGTACTACAAGCACAAAACCTACCAGCTGCTGGCAAGCGGGCGCATTACGCGGGGGGAGTATGAATCTGCAGACCGTTAAACGCTGCGCCGTGGGCGTGGTGCTGGCGCTGGCCGCCACGATGCCCGGCTTTCAGCAGCTGCACACCTCGGTGGAGGGGCTGCGGCTGATTGCCGATTATGAGGGCTGCCGCCTGCAGCCGTACCAGTGCAGCGCGGGAAAGTGGACCGACGGGATCGGCAACACGTCCGGCGTGGTGCCGGGTAAATCCATCACGGAGCGGCAGGCGGCGGGGAATTTCATCACCAACGTGTTGCGCACTGAAGCGGCACTGGCGCGCTGCGTGGCGGTTTCCATGCCGCAGCAGGTTTATGACGCGCTGGTGTCGCTGGCGTTCAACGTGGGAACCGGCAACGTGTGCGGTTCAACAATGGTTGCGCTGCTGAAAAAAGGTAAATGGCGCGAGGCGTGTTATCAGCTGCCGCGCTGGGTGTACGTGAAAGGCGTATTTAATCAGGGGCTGGATAACCGGCGCGGACGTGAACTGGCATGGTGCCTTAAAGGAGTCTGAGATACAGATGTTAAAAAAATGGTGGTTTACGGCGTTACTCACCGTCCTGCTGACGCTGGTCAGTATCAGTCACGGCAGCTTTGCGGGCTATCCGCTGGCGGCCCTGCTCTGGGCGGAGTTTATAGCCTGGGCTTTCATCGGTTTTTCCGGGCTGTGCTGCGCCGCCACGCTGACCGGCGGAGAGCGTAAGCGGACGTTTGCCTGGCTGCTGAGGTTTGCGCAGCTGGCTGACCGCGTGCCGCTCAGGTGGTATCACCGCGTGATCGTCGCTCTGGTGATGTGGACAGCAGGATGGCAACTGGCGGTACTCATGAGCCTGAATGCTCTGTTTTATCGCTGGATGATCAGGCCAGAGCTGAAGCGGGTAGCGGCATGACGCGCGCACTGGCGGCCATCGTGCTGATCCTGCTGGTATTCGCTGGCGTGCAGTCTTACCGGCTGAGCAGCGCCCACGGCAGGATCGATGCGCAGCAGACCACCATTGCGGGCCAGGGCAAAAAGCTGAGCCAGAAAAACAGCCAGCTGATCGCCCTTAACATTCTGACGCAGACCAGCAGCCAGGCGCAGACGCAGCTTTACGCCGCCGCCGAACGCAACGGCCAGCTGCTGCGCGACCGGCAGCGAAAGATTGAGGAGCTGAAACGTGAAAATGAAGACCTGCGCCGCTGGGCTGATGCCGCTCTGCCTGATCCTGTTGTCCGGCTGCGCCAGCGACCGGCCCTCTCAGGAGGTGAATCTTACCGTGAGTGGCTGTCCGAAAATCACCCGCTGCCAGCTGGACCCGGCAGCACCGCGCACTAACGGCGACCTTCTGGACCTGCTGGACGAAACGGAAGCCGCCTGGTCGGCGTGTGCCGGTAAGGTTGATACCATCATCAGCTGTCAGGAAAAAGACGATGAACAAGCCGCAGTCCTTACGCAGCGCCCTGAATAAGTCGGTCCCTTATGTGGCCGACAACCCGGACCGCCTGCACCTGTTCGTGGACAGCGGGCAGGTGGTTGCCACGTCTGCCCCGTCCCTGTCGTGGGAATATCGCTACACGCTGAACGTGGTGATCACCGACTTCACCGGCGATCAGAACCTGCTGATGGCCCCGGTGCTTTTATGGCTGCGGGAAAACCAGCCCGACGCGCTGCAGAACAGCGAAGCGCGCGAAAAGCTGTTTTCGTTTGAGGTGGATATTCTGGCAAACGACCGCTGTGACATCAGCATGGATCTGAAACTGACAGAACGCATTGTGGCAACGACGGTGGACGGTAAAACCAGCGTTGAGGCGGTGCCGGAACCGGACGTGCCGGAGGAAGTCTGGACGGTGAAACGTGGCTGAACTGCATGAAGTGGATGCCTGGCTGGCGGCGCTGCTGTCGCAGCTGGAACCGGCGGCCCGGAAAAAGATGCTGCGCGAGGTGGCACGCGACGTACGCCGGATTCAGCAGACAAACATCACCGCGCAGCGTTCCCCGGACGGCACTGCATGGGAGCCGCGTCGCGTCAGTGCCCGCAGTAAAAAGGGCCGCATCCGTGGCGGCATGTTCGCAAAAATGAAAACAGCAAAGTACCTCAAAGCGCAGGCAGGCTCAGACGCCGCTGAGGTTGCCTTTGTGCCGGGAGTCCAGAGGCTGGCCCGCGTCCATCACTATGGTCTGCGGGACCGGGTAAGCCGTCGCGGCCCGATGGTGAAATATGCTGAACGTCCGCTGCTGGGTGTAAATAAAGAAGTCGAAAGCTTAGTGTATGGGATTTTGCTTTTTTGGATTAGCTCAAAACAAAAAGCCTAGAATTTAGGTTGCTAGGCCCTTTATGTTCTGAGCAGAAAACCAATAATTATATCTTTCAGCAGTTGCCGTGTATTAATAAGCAGTTTGGGTTTATTTCGTGCTCATTATACTTGATATTAAAACAATCCATCAAACCTGTCCTCCAGGAAACCTTCAAAGAGCGAATCTTAAAAGGTATTTTCTCGAGCCTCTCTTTTCTTTTGATTTGACTTAGTAACTCCTTATTCTTTTTTTTGAATTCATCGGAGTCAAATTCTTTTAATAAAGCCAATGCTTTTGACCGATGTGTAGCATAATCTTCAAAGTAACCAGGGGTTACATAAAACTTATTATAAAGCTTGTTTATGCCTCTGGGGCTAAAGTTTGAAGCCTCAATGGTCTTTTTTACATGTTCAAAATCAATGCGATCATGAAGCTTAAGTTTAGTCAAACATTCATATAAAGGTAGTTCTTCTTTATTGTCGAACAGGCTCCCATCAGTAAGAGTACGTATTATTCCCTCCAGCTCTGTTTGAAGCAAAGATAGCCATGATTGAAAATAATTTTTTCCATTCTCAATATCTTCATTCACTTCAATGTATTTAAGCTGGCTTTTTATAAGTCTATCATCGCAGTCTGTAATACTGTATTGAAAATCCTTGGTTAACTCAATGAAAAAAGCCAACTTATCAAAGTAATGGTTTTGTTCAGTGCCGTTTAGAGCATGAAAAAGATTGCTTTCAGCTTCTGAATTTTTACTAGCTAGCCTTGCCTCATTGAGTTCCATCTCAAGGAAAGTTTTCAAATCATTAATTTTAAGTTTTTCAACATTATTTTTTATTAAATCGATTTTTTCTTGCATTTGCATATCCCTTTGTTTTTTTCGTTGTGCCACGAACGGCACAACGGACCAATATTTATTTTCGGTCACTACAAGTAGATCTTTAGATGATGAATAGAGAACTTACCGAAATCATGCGCCTTATCACCAACCTGATCCGCACCGGCACCGTGTCCGAAGTGGACCCGGTGAACTGGCTGTGCCGGGTGAAAACGGGCGACCTTGAAACCAACTGGATTAACTGGCTCACCCTGCGCGCCGGTAGCACCCGCACATGGTGGCAGCCCACCGTCGGGGAACAGGTTGTGCTGCTGAGCCTGGGCGGCAATCTTGAAACCGCCTTTGCGCTGCCCGCCATTTATTCCGAAGCCTTCCCGCCGCCCGACTATTCAGAAGATGGCACCACCACCGTGTTTAAGGACGGCGGCTGGTTTCAGTACGAGCCGGAAAACGGCCAGCTGCTGATAAAGAACATTAAAAGCGTGCGCATCGAGGCGGAGGACGGCATTCAGCTGATAACCGACGCGCTGGGGATTGAGGCCAGCCAGACGCGGATCAACAGTGACACCACGATGAACGGCGATGTGACCCACGGCGGCGGCGCAATGAGTTCTAACGGCGTGATCGCTGATAAGCACCTACACGACAAAGTGAAGAGTGGCACCGATATGTCAGGAGGCCCGCAATGATGTACCTCGGCATGAACCGCGACACCGGCAAAGCCATTACCGACATCGATCACATTCGGCAGAGCATACGCGACATTCTGATCACCCCGGAAGGCAGCCGCCTTGCCCGGCGTGATTACGGTTCGATGCTGTCCGCGATGATTGACTGGCCGCAGAACGATGTCACCAAACTGCAGGTAATGGCTGCCACCTATACCGCACTGAGCCGCTGGGAGCCACGCATCCGGCTGGCCTCGGTAAACATCACGCCCAATGCGGACGGCTCTATGCAGGTTGACCTGACCGGCCAGCGCGCTGACGGCTCGCCGGTTGCTATGTCTGTTTCAACGGGGGTGAGCAGTGGCAGTAATTGACCTTTCCCAGCTGCCCGCGCCGCAGGTTATTGAGGTGCCGGACTTTGAAACGCTGCTGGCAGAGCGTAAAGAGGCGCTGATTGCGCTTTATCCGGCGGATGAGCAGGCCGCCATGCGCCGTGTGCTGACGCTGGAGTCTGAACCGATTGTTAAAAACCTGCAGGAGAACACCTACCGGGAAGTCCTGCTGCGCCAGCGTATTAACGAGGCGGCGCAGGCGGTAATGGTGGCCTATGCCATCGGCAGCGATCTGGACCAACTGGCCGCCCGTAACAACGTGAAGCGGCTGACCATTACGCCTGCCAATCCTGACGCGGTGCCGCCGGTGGATGCGGTGAAGGAATCAGACGACGCGCTGCGCGTGCGCGTGCCGGAGGCGTTTGAGGGACTGAGCGTGGCCGGACCGACGGGCGCATATGAGTTTCACGCGAAAAGCGCCGATGGCCGCGTGCAGGACGTGTCCGCGACCAGCCCGTCACCGGCAACGGTGCTGATCACCGTCCTGAGCCGTGAGGGTGACGGTACGGCAGCTGATGATCTGCTGGCTACAGTGAACGCCTCGCTGAGTGCCGAAAGCGTGCGCCCGGTGGCGGACCGCGTGACGGTTCAGGGGGCGAAGATTCACAGCTACAGCGTGAAGGCCAGGCTGCATCTGTTCGACGGCGTGGCCGCCGGTCCCTGCCTTGAGGCGGCAAACGCGGCGCTGGCGGCTTACCTTGTCGAGCAGAAAAAGCTGGGGCGCAGCGTGCGGCGTGAGTCTTACGGGGCGGTGATGCGCGTGGCCGGTGTGGACTGGGTGGAAATCACCGAACCGGCGACAGACATCATCATGGACCGGACGGCGGCGGGCTACTGCACCGGCACGGACATTTCCGTGGCAAATGATCAGGGGGTGACATGAGCAACAGCAGCCTGATGCCGCCCGGTTCGTCTGCGCTGGAACGCCGCCTGGCGGAAGCGTGCAGCGGCATTTCCGGGCTGAGCGTGCCGCTGCGGGATTTATGGAGTCCGGCCACCTGCCCGGTGAATTTTCTGCCTTATCTGGCCTGGGCCTTTTCGGTGGACCGCTGGGACGAAAGCTGGGCGGAAAGCGTCAAGCGGCAGGTGGTCAGCGATGCGTTTTACATCCATCAGCATAAGGGCACCATCAGCGCCATCCGCCGCGTGGTGGAGCCGTTCGGATTCCTGATCCGGGTTGTTGAGTGGTGGAAAAACGGTGAAGCACCCGGCACGTTCCGGCTGGACATCGGCGTGCAGGACCAGGGCATAACTGAAGAAACCTATCAGGAGCTGGAACGCCTGATCAGCGATGCGAAGCCCTGCAGCCGCCACCTGCTGGGAATGTCCATCAACCTGCAGGTCAGTGGCGAAACGCGGATAGCGGCAGCCAGTTATGACGGTGATGACCTGACCGTTTACCCGTATACCCCGGAAATTATTTCCGTCAGCGGCGCACTTTATGGCGGCGCGGCGGTTCACGTTATTGACATGATGGAAGTGGGACCATGACACAAAAATACTATGCCATTGTAACCAGCCAGGGTGCGGCGAAGATTGCCAACGCTGCCGCGCTCGGCAATAAACTGAACATCACGCAGATGGCCGTGGGTGACGGCGGCGGCACGCTGCCAACACCGAACGCCAGCCAGACAAAGCTGGTTAACGAGTGGCGACGTGCTGCCATCAACACGCTGAGCATTGACCCGACCAACGCCAGCCAGGTGATTGCCGAACAGGTGATCCCGGAGAATGAGGGCGGATTCTGGATCAGGGAAATGGGCCTGTTCGACGCAGACGGCACGCTGATTGCCGTGTGTAACACGCCTGAAACTTACAAGCCCGCGCTGCAGGAAGGCAGCGGGCGCACGCAGACCGTGCGCATGATCCTAATCGTTAACAGCACCGACGCCATCCCCCTAAAGATTGACCCATCCGTGGTGCTGGCAACGCGGAAGTATGTGGATGATGCTGTGATCGAGGTGAAAGCCTACGCTGACAGCGTAATGAAAACGCACACCGATGCAAAAAACCCACACAGCCAGTACCTGCAAATCGCAAGCGCCCTGGCAGAAATCAAAGACGCCGGGCTGGTTGCTGACGTTCTCAAAAACCTCGGTATTAGCGAAAAGTTTTCCGGCAGGCTTTTGCGCACTGTAGTTATGACTGTTTCTGGCAATTACACGCCTGACCCGGCGGCTACAAAGGTGCTCTGTAAGATAGTCGGTGCCGGTGCCAGTGGAAGCAGTCCCGCTGCGGTAAACTCTTCCTCCTATACTGGTGCTGGCGGCGGCGGTGGGGGCGGCGGTTATGTGGAGTTTGAAATTGATCTGACAAAGGCAAAGGTTGACAGCATTCCTGTGACCATTGGCCTGGGCGGTGCAGCAGTAACAGGATCGGAAGGTATCAAAGGCGGCACTACGTGGTTCGGTACCAAAATTTCTGCATCAGGTGGTAATACAGGTTCGATAGCAACACGCCCGCGCGCTGATTATTCGAATACGATCAGTTCACTGATGGTGATTCCGGGCCTGCCAGGTGTCGGAGAGTTTAAAGAGACTGCGTCCGGGTACAGGCTTATCCGTAAGGCTAACGGCAACTATGGCGGCTGGGGCTATCTGGGGACGCAGGGGCAGTTAGGCGGTTGCGGCGGTGCCAGTGCTCTTTCAGGCGAAACATCTGCAACGGGTAACAAAGGCAGCGGCGCGAACGGTACGGATGCAGGTTATGGGGCCGGGGGAAGCGCAACATGTAACCTTTATGATGAGACTAAACCGGATGCAGCAGTTTACAACGCCAAAAAATCCGGCGATGGAGCCAATGGCGTAGCAATCTTTTATGAGTACGCATAATGAACAAACAATATGCAGTAATTAAAACTGGCGGCTACCTTGTTGAAAACACTATCGCCGCACCATCTGACTTTATTATCAAGGGCTGCTATCTGATTGAAATCAGCGAAGACAACGCCGCGCAGCCTGGTGCTTATTACAATCCAGATGATGGCCGTTTTTATGGCGATGCGGATTATAAGACCGATTATAAAGAGTTCAGGCTGTCATAAAATAAGCCCGCATATGCGGGCTTTATTCATGTAAAGCTGACGCTAATCAGCTGACCTGCGCCGCCGGATATTGTGTAGGGGCTTTATTGTCCGAGGCATATTTCTGAAGGTGGGCGGGGTATGTCACAGACACTAATTCCCCGGAAAAATTAAATTCTTCTGCGCCCCAGATAATTGCCTGCCTTAAAAAATCCTCTACCACAGCTGACACCTCAACAGCATCAGCGGGTGCATCCAGACCCGGAAGAAAGAAGCCAGCCGCACCGGGACTAAAAAGCATGTTTTTCATATCAGTACCCTATTGATTCAAAATGAATGGTCGGTGCTTCACCCAGCACAGGCGTAGTGTACGCCACAGTAAATCGCGTTTTTGACACATCGCTGCCTGTATCCGTATCGCGATGTGTGGCCAGCGTTCTGCCTGCCATCGATCCCTGAGCTGTATAGGCCTGGCTGGCAAGCGTGGCCGTCGTTGACACCTGCGCATTCAGGTACTGCCTCGGAAAAGCAACGCGGTAATAGTGGGTGTAGTAATCAACGCCGCCGAGCGTCTGCTTATTAAAGTTGCCCACAGGTGCCAGCGTAGCCGTTCCAAACTGCCTGATCATGCCGTTGGGTAACACATCCCAGCCGTTTTGCCCGTTCCGGGAAAAGGTGAAAGCGGACATATCCGGCAGCTGCTTATCGCCAGTCCCGACATCGCGTTTCGCTGCTTCTTTTAAACCGAGGTTTATGAGAAACAAGAGCCTGGCCCTGCGGCGGGCTGCGCTGGCACACTTGCGCCCATTTGCGGAGAAATCAGCGTGCTTATTGGCTACATCAGGGTGTCAACAAATGACCAGAACACGGACTTACAGCGGATTGCGCTGCAGAGCGCATATTGTGAGCTGATTTTTGAGGACAGGATAAGCGGAAAGACCAGCGACAGGCCGGGGCTGAAGAAGGCGCTGCGGTGCCTGCAGCCCGGTGACACGCTGGTAGTGTGGAAGCTGGATCGGCTCGGCAGGAGTATGCGCCATCTGGTAATGCTGACGGAGGAGCTGCGCGAACGTGGCGTTAACTTCCGCAGCCTGACCGACAGTATTGATACCAGCACGCCAATGGGCCGTTTTTTCTTCCACGTCATGGGCGCCCTGGCGGAAATGGAACGCGAGCTGATCGTAGAGCGCACCCGCGCCGGGCTGGCCGCCGCGCGTGATAAAGGGCGCATCGGCGGCAGGCGGCGGAAGATGACGCCGGAAACCGCAGAACGTGCCCGGCGGATGCTGGTGCAGGGCGCAACGCTGCTGCAGGTGTCACTGGTGCTGGACGTGTCCGTGAAGACGATTTACCGCTACATACCCGCCCCGGAACAGAAAGCCCTGCGCGAAAATCGTTTGTCTGTTGTGCCAGAGACGGCACAACGGCCAGCGCGTGCCCCGGCATAGCGGACCATAGACCATAGCGGAACCCCTTCACAGGAGAACCGCCACATGGCACAGGATTATCATCACGGCGTGCGCGTTGAGGAAATCAATGAGGGCACCCGAACCATCACCACCGTCAGCACCGCGATTGTGGGGCTTGTCTGCACCGGCGACGACGCCGACGCGGCCACCTTCCCGCTGAACCGCCCGGTGCTGTTAACCGACGTACTCACCGCCAGCGGCAAAGCCGGGGAATCCGGTACGCTGGCCCGTTCACTGGACGCCATCGCGGATCAGTCAAAACCCGTCACGGTCGTTGTGCGCGTGCCGCAGGGCCAGACCGAAGCGGAAACCACCGCCAACATCATCGGCGGCGTGACCGACGGCCAGCGCACCGGCATGAAGGCGCTGCTGGCTGCGCAGTCTCAGTGCGGCGTTAACCCCCGTATTCTGGGCGTGCCCGGCCACGACACCAAAGCCGTCGCCACCGAACTGCTGAGCGTGGCGCAGAGCCTGCGCGGCTTTGCCTACCTGTCCGCGTATGGCTGCAAGAGCGTTGAGGAGGCGATTGCCTACCGCGCCAACTTCAGCCAGCGCGAAGGGATGCTGATCTGGCCTGACTTCATCAGCTTTGACACCGTGCTGAAGGCGGACGCGACGGCCTACGCCACCGCACGCGCGCTGGGCCTGCGCGCCAAAATTGACCAGCAGACCGGCTGGCACAAGTCCCTGTCAAACGTTGGCGTGAACGGCGTCACCGGCATTTCAAAAGACGTTTTCTGGGACCTGCAGGACCCGGACACTGATGCGGGCCTGCTGAACCAGAACGACATCACCACGCTGATCCGCAAAGACGGCTTCCGCTTCTGGGGTTCCCGCTGCCTCAGCGATGACGCGCTGTTTCAGTTTGAGTGCTACACCCGCACTGCGCAGGTGCTGAAGGACACGATGGCAGAAGCGCAGATGTGGTCCGTTGACGGAACTCTGAACCCGTCGCTGGCCCGCGACATCATCGAGAGCATCCGCGCGAAGCTGCGCAGCCTGGTGACTCAGGGCTATCTGATTGGCGCTGACTGCTGGCTGGATGAAAGCGTGAACGATAAGGACACGCTGAAGGCGGGCAAGCTGCTGATCGATTACGACTACACGCCGGTGCCCCCGCTGGAAAACCTGCTGCTGCGCCAGCGTATCACTGACCAGTATCTGGTCGATTTCAGCAGCCGCGTCAGCGCATAAGGAGACGGAAAGATGGCATTACCCCGCAAACTCAAGCATCTGAACCTGTTCAACGCAGGCAACAACTGGCAGGGGCTGGTTGAGTCCGTGACGCTGCCGAAATTCACGCGCAAGTTTGAAAAGTATCGCGGCGGCGGCATGGCCGGTGCGGTGGATATCGACATGGGCCTGGACGACGGCGCGCTGGATACAGAGTTCACCGTGGGCGGCACCGAAGCGCTGCTGTTTAAGCAGCTTGGCACCGAAACCGTGGACGGCATTCAACTGCGCTTTACCGGCTCCATTCAGCGCGACGACACCGGCGAAGTGCAGGCGGTCGAGCTTGTCACGCGCGGACGCTATAAGGAGCTGGACTCCGGCGAATGGAAAACCGGCGAATCCAGCACCACCAAAGTGTCCGCAACCAACAGCTACGCAAAGCTGACCATCAACGGTGAAGTGGTTTACGAGATCGACATCGTGAACATGATCCACATCGTGGACGGTAAAGACCTGATGGAAGCGCACCGCAACGCGCTGGGCCTGTAATCACACCGGCAGGCGCTGCGCCTGCCGCTTATCTCTCTTTTTAACGGAATCAAATCATGACAGACAAAGCTGCACCAAACGAAAAGGCCGTTGAGCTGGACACCCCGATCCTGCGCGGCAAAACCGAAATCACCTCCGTCACCGTGCGCAAGCCACAATCCGGCGCGCTGCGCGGCACCCGCCTGCAGGCATTGCTGGACATGGACGTGAATGCACTGATCACCGTGCTGCCGCGTATCACCACCCCGGCGCTGACCACGGCGGAAATTAACGAAATGGACCCCGCCGATCTGGTGAGCCTGTCGGTAGAGGTGGTCACTTTTTTGCTGAAGAAGTCGGTCCTGTCGGATTTAGCGACGGCCTGACGGTAGACGATCTGGTGGCGGACATCGCCACCGTCTTTCACTGGCCGCCCTCCGTTACCGAATCCATGACGCTGACCGAGGTGCTGGAGTGGCGGCACAAAGCAATCCTGCGACACGGGGCCAGCGATGAGTGATAAAAATCTGCGTCTGCAGGTCGTGCTGGGCGCGGTCGATAAGCTGACCCGCCCATTCCGCAGCGCCCGCGACAGCACCCGTGAGCTGGCTGGCACGCTGCGCGACACCCGCAACACCCTGAAAGAGCTGGACGCGCAGGCCGGGCGCATTGACGGCTTCCGTAAAACCCGCTCACAACTTGCCATCACCGCAAACAATCTCAAAGCCGCCCGCGAAGAAGCGGCGCGGCTGGCCGTGCAGTTTACGGAAACAAACAAGCCAACAGCGGCACAGGCCCGCGTGCTGGAACAGGCAAAAAACCGCGCCAGCCAGCTGCAGCAGACTTACAACGGGCTGCGCCTGTCGGTGCAGCGTCAGCGTGAGGCGCTGGGCGCTGCCGGTATCGACACGAAGAAACTGAGTCAGGCACAGCGCGAGCTTAAAAGTCAGGCTGACGAGGCGCGCGCTGCGATTGACCGGCAGCAGCTGTCGCTTAAAAAGCTGGGAGAGCGGCAGGCAAAGCTGAGCGCAGTACGTGAGCGATATTCCCGATCGCTTGAGGTGCGCGATCGCGTGGCCGGTGCCGGTGCGGCAACGTCAGCCGCCGGTCTGGCAATGGGCGCGCCGGTGCTGGCCGCCGTGAAATCTTCAGCGGCAATGGAAGACGCCATGAAGGGCGTGGCAAAGCAGGTTAACGGGCTGCGCGACAACAACGGAAACCGCACGAAGCAGTTCTATGACATGCAGGCCGCTATCAAGGCCGCCAGTGAGCAGCTGCCGATGGAAAACGGCGCGATAGATTACGCCGCGCTGGTTGAGGGCGGCGCGCGCATGGGCGTGACAAACCAGAACGATTCTTATGAGGATCAGAAGCGCGACCTGCTGGCCTTTGCCACCACGGCGGCGAAGGCGTCAACCGCGTTTGAGCTGCCCGCCGGTGAGCTGGCTGAAGGGCTGGGAAAAATTGCGCAGCTGTACAAAATCCCTACCCGCAACATCGAGCAGCTGGGCGACGCGCTGAACTACCTGGACGATAACGCCATGTCCAAAGGTTCGGACATCATCGACGTGCTGCAGCGTATGGGCGGCGTGGCTGACAGGCTGGACTACCGCAAGGCCGCCGCGCTTGGCTCAACCTTCCTGAGCCTGGGCGCAACGTCGGAAACCGCCGCCAGTGCGGCGAACGCAATGGTGCGCGAGCTGTCCGTTGCGACCATGCAGGGCAAGTCGTTTATGGGCGGCATGGCGCTGCTGAAACTCGATCCGGCAAAGATTGAAAAGCAGATGACCATGGACGCGATGGGAACCATCCAGCGCGTGCTGGAAAAGGTGAATAACCTGCCTGACGATAAGCGCCTGACGGCCATGACGATGATTTTCGGTAAGGAGTTCGGCAAGGACGCGGCCAAACTCGCTAACAACATGCCGGAGCTGAGACGACAGCTGCAACTGACGCAGGGCGACGGGGCGAAAGGCTCCATGCAGAAAGAGTCGGACATCAATAAGGACTCGATTTCTGCGCAATGGATGCTGACCAAAACCGGTGTTTCCAACACCATGAGCGGCCTGGGCGATTCGCTGCGTACGCCACTGATGGACATCATGAACATTGTGAAAAAAGTCACCGGCGCGACCCGCCGCTGGGTGGAAAACCACAAGGAGCTGGCGGGCGCACTGGTAAAAACTGCTGCTGTGATCTCCGTGATTGTGCTGGCGCTGGGTACGTTCATGATTGGCCTTGCGGCAGTGCTGGGGCCGATGGCGCTGCTGCGCCTGAGCTTTAACGTGCTGGGAATAAAAGCGTTCAGCGCGTTCGGATTAATAAAAAGCGCCATCGGCATCGTGGGGAACGGCGTGTTGTGGCTGGGGCGGCTGATGATGGCAAACCCGATTCTGGCCGTGATCGGGCTGATTGCCGCCGGGGCGCTGCTTATCTGGCAGAACTGGGACACGCTGGGGCCAAAACTTGCCGCGCTGTGGGATGGTATCAGCACAAAGGTCAGCAGCGTATGGACCGCCATCCGCACCTACATCAGCACAAAGTGGGGGGAGATTGTCGCCGACGTGCAGGCCCTACCCGCAAGGTTTCAGGAGGCAGGTTCGCAGATGATTGACGGACTGATGGCGGGTATCAGCCAGAAGTGGGACGCGATCAAAAACAAGCTGTCTTCACTGACCGACTATCTGCCGGACTTTCTGAAGCCGGGCGGCGATAAGCCCGGCGCACCGCAGCTGCCGCGACCGGCAACAGCAAATGCGGGTGGTGGTATATCCCTGCCGCCGGGCGGATTCCCCGGATTTGCGGGCATGTACGACAGCGGCGGCTTTATTCCGTCCGGGCAGTTCGGCGTTGCCGGTGAGAACGGGCCGGAGCTGGTCAGCGGTCCGGCGAACGTGACCAGCCGCCGGAGCACTGCACGGCTGGCAGCACTGGCTGCGCTGACGCTGGGTGGTGCCGGAGCGACGGCGGAGGCGAAGCCGCTGCACCCGCTCAGCCTGCCAGTTCAGGCGTACCGGCAGGAAGCACCGCGCATGAGTGGCAACGCTACACAGGAAGCTGCACCGCAGATTCACGCCTCCTTCACCATCGTGCAGCAGCCGGGCCAGAGCCAGCAGGATCTGGTTGATGAAGTGATGCGCAGGCTTAAAGCAGAACAGAGGAAGGCTGAGGCGCGTGAGCGCAGCAGCTACCGCGACAGAGGGGGATTTGACGAATGATGATGACGCTGGGCTTATTTGTTTTCATGCTGAAAACGGTTCCCTATCAGGAGCTGCAGTATCAGCGTAGCTGGCGCTTTCCGTCAAACAGCCGGGTTGGCGTGCGATCTTCGCTGCAGTTCTTAGGCCCGGACAACGACACGCTGACGCTTTCCGGTGTGCTTCTGCCGGAAATCACCGGCGGCAGGCTGTCGCTGCTGGCTCTGGAAAAGATTGCGGATCTGGGCCGCGCGTGGCCGCTTATTGAGGGAAGCGGGACTATCTACGGGATGTTCGTGATCGAGAGCTTCAGCCTGACTAAAACGGAGTTCTTCAGCAGCGGCGTTTGTCGCCGGATTGAGTTCACGCTGACCCTGAAACGTAATGATGAGTCACTGAGTGAAATGTTTGGTAGCCTCAGCAGCCAGCTTCCTGCACTGCAAAGCCCGGCGCTTGCGGCTGGAGCCTCAGCCGGTGCTTTAGTGGGAGGAATTTTATAATGATCGCTTCAAATTGGTTAACCGGCCAGCAAGGTGCTCCAGCCTTCCGGCTGACGATGGACGGGGCAGACATCACGCAGAAGCTGGAAAAGCGCCTGCTGAGCCTGACGCTCACCGACAACCGGGGATTTGAGGCGGACCAGCTGGACATTGAGCTGGACGACGCGGACGGTCAGCTGCAACTGCCGCGCCGTGGCGTCGTGCTCTCGCTGTCGCTTGGCTGGCAGGGTGAGGCGCTTTTCCCGAAGGGCAGCTATACGGTTGACGAAATCGAGCACAGCGGCACGCCTGACCGCCTGACGCTGCGGGCGCGCAGCGCAGACTTCCGTCAGACGCTGAACACGAAACGGGAGAAGTCCTGGCACAAAACCACCGCGGGCGAAATCGTCCGGGATATTGCCGGGCGCCATAAGCTGAATGCGGCGATGAGTGAGGACATGGCGGCAAAAGAAATTGACCACCTTGATCAGACCAATGAATCAGACGCCAGCTTTCTGATGCGCCTGGCTAAACAGTGCGGCGCGGTGGCCTGCGTCAAGGATGGAAACTTGCTGTTCATCCGCCAGGGCCAGGGCAAAACAGCCAGTGGCAAGGCGTTACCAGTGATTACCCTTCAGCGCAGCGACGGAGACAGCCACCGCTTCACTCTGGCGGACCGCGACGCTTATACCGGCGTAATCGCCAGCTGGCTGCATACGCGCGAACCCGAAAAAAAACCGGTGGCAAAGGTGAAGCGCAGACGTAAATCCACGACAAAGAAAAAAGAGCCTGAAGCTAAGCAGGGAGATTACCTGATCGGCACCGATGAAAATGTGCTGGTACTGAGTCGCACTTACGCTAACCGGGGCAATGCAGAACGTGCTGCGAAAATGCAGTGGGAACGCCTGCAGCGTGGTGCAGCAACGTTTTCCATTCAATTAGCGAAGGGACGCGCGGAACTCTATACAGAAATGCCGGTGAAGGTCAGCGGGTTCAAACAGCAGATTGATGCGGGGGAATGGATTATCACAACGCTAATGCACAGCCTGAAAGCTGATAGCGGATTTACTACAAGCTTGGAACTAGAAGTAAAAATTGACGAATTCGGTATGCAATAGTGCAATAAAGTATCCAAATGGATTATTTGAAGGTATGCTTTGCAAAAAAACATGAACAGGACTAGCCCTAAATGATGAACTGCCCGCTATGCTTACATGCCGCTCATACACGTAGTAGTGTTCAGCTTTCAGAAAAGACGAAGGAAAGATACAATCAGTGCCAAAATATTAACTGCGGTTGTACATTCAAATCCCTTGAAACTGTGACAGACATAATTATGTGTCCAAGACAGGTTAAGCCAGCACCACCTCATCCTGAGCGCGGACAATGTAATATTCCATGGCTTTAAACTGCGATCTGCGTTAGCAGGTTAAAAATCATAGGATATAAATTTTACTTAAAAATCATCTTCATTTTTTAATATTATGTTTATACCTTCTTCGGTGATTGTATAAGCATAATATTCTTCACCATCATAATTTGATGCATAGATACTTCTCTCAATCAATGACATTTTTTCAAGTTTAACCAACTGTAAAGCTACCTGATGATCATCAAGCTTTCTCTGGAAAACTATATCTGCCAGTGAAACACCTTCTGGTTTAGTTGTATGGCTGGCAAGACAGCAAGTTAACACTTCAAGAGTTGTCGAGTTAATAGAGTATTCTAACGGATTAACTTTAAGCTTGGTATTAGCAGAAATACTTTGACGATTTAATCCCCCCTGAGACTGCATTGCTTTATGCATCCTGAAGCAAGGCGCACTTAAAGCCGCTTCAAGATTACCATCGGAACGAGCATCATCATAGTCAGCTACAGTTATTCCCAGTAAATCACTAGGTAATTTTAAATCTTGATTTCTAGGCTTAACTATAAAGCATCGAGAAATACCTATTGAACCTATAAATAGTCCCAATTCAAAAACGACATTATCTCTAACGGTGTGTTCTTCACGTTTCCGAATTATAGAGATATCATCAGGAGAAAAAATAAACACAGCAAAATCAACTGAAGATGACATCCTTACCAAGTCACTTATTGTCGAAGAGGATAATGTGAAAGTTCCATTAGCCCAAGGGGTCACCTCATACTCTCGTTCAAGGTTTA
The DNA here is from genome assembly GCF_051025615.1 of Pantoea phosphatilytica. NCBI lineage: Bacteria > Pseudomonadati > Pseudomonadota > Gammaproteobacteria > Enterobacterales > Erwiniaceae > Pantoea > Pantoea phosphatilytica. The sequence goes on along the minus strand of NZ_JBPFDF010000003.1, from coordinate 436,585 downwards.
CATTTACAGAGCTGGCAACTGCGATGCTTTCACTTGAAGATGCAATAAATACTTTTGGTTTATTCATCATAAATCTCACTAAGCAGTGCGTGTTTGAGTCGAGGACTAAGCATCATTAGAGCGACACATACCGGCAAAATGATCCTGCGTAGGCATTTCGTAGGCATTAAATCAAAAAAGGGGGTCAGCAAACCGCTAACCCCCTGATAATTATTAACTTTCAGATGTCGCGTTAGCGATACCTTAGTTAAGACGCTCTTTAATACGAGCAGACTTACCAGTACGCTCACGCAGGTAGTACAGTTTGGCTTTACGCACAGCGCCACGACGTTTAACAGCGATGCTGTCAATAACCGGCGAGTGAGTCTGGAATACACGCTCAACGCCTTCGCCGTTAGAAATTTTGCGAACAGTGAATGCAGAGTGCAGACCGCGGTTACGAATAGCGATAACCACGCCCTCGAATGCCTGCAGACGTTTTTTAGAACCTTCAACGACCCATACTTTCACTTCCACGGAATCACCCGGGCGGAAGGAAGGTACGTCCTGTTTCATCTGCTCTTGTTCAAGTTGCTTGATAATGTTGCTCATAATTAAATCTCATATCCTGGGTAAACTGATAGTCGGGGAAGATTACTCTTCCGCATCATCGTTTTGTTGCTGCTGATGTTCACGCTTGAACTCATTCAGCAACCTTGCTTGCTCTTCAGTCAGAGCCAGGTTTTCCAGAAGTTCAGGTCTTCTCAGCCAGGTACGGCCTAGCGACTGCTTCAGACGCCAGCGGCGAATATCGGCATGGTTGCCTGACAGTAATACTGCCGGAACCTCCATGCCCTCTAACACTTCAGGTCGGGTATAGTGCGGACAATCCAGCAAACCGTCCGAGAACGAATCCTCATCGGCTGACGCCTGTTTGCCAAGTACGCCGGGAATAAACCGGGCGACTGAGTCAATCATCGCCATTGCCGGCAGTTCCCCGCCGCTGAGAACGTAATCACCGATTGACCACTCTTCGTCAATTTCGGTCTGGATTACGCGCTCATCAATACCTTCATAACGGCCGCAGACAAGAATTAACTTGTTGCATGCCGCCAGTTCGCAAACGCCCTGTTGGTCCAGTTTGCGACCCTGAGGTGAAAGATAAATCACCCTGGCACCTTCACCTGCCGCTGCTTTCGCTGCGGAGATGGCATCCCGTAAAGGTTGTACCATCATCAGCATCCCCGGTCCGCCACCGTAAGGACGGTCGTCCACGGTACGGTGCCGGTCGTGCGTGAAGTCACGCGGACTCCAGCTCTGAATGCTGAGCAGACCGTTTTTTACAGCCCGGCCAGTTACCCCGTAATCGGTAATAGCGCGAAACATTTCTGGAAACAGGCTAATAACACCAATCCACATTGTATTCGCCGTTACGTTACCGTTCGATTCGGAGATCAAAAACCAGGATCCCAATCTACCTCAATGACGCCAGTAGAGAGATCGACTTTCCTGATAACCTGTTCATCAAGAAACGGAATTAACCGCTCCTGAACACCGAATGCATCTTTCAGGTTTGCCTTAACGACGAGAACGTCGTTCGAGCCGGTTTCCATCATATCGATGACTTTACCCATCTCGTAGCCTTCGAGGTTAACCACCTGGCAGCCCATAAGGTCTTTCCAGTAGTAATCGCCCTCTTCCAGCGATGGCAACTGCGTCGAGTCAACCTGAATTTCGCAATTGGTTAACTGAGCCGCCGCATCCCGATCGTCAATGCCTTTGACTTTGATGATCAGGTCCTGATTGTGGTGCTTCCAACTTTCCAGTTCGACCTGCTGCCATTTACCGGCGCGCTGGATGAACCAGGGTTGGTAGTCGAAGATGCTTTCAGCGTCTTCAGTGGAGGAAAACACTTTGAGCCAGCCGCGAATACCGTAGGCGGCTCCCATCTTACCCAATACGATTGGATTAACAGGAGGCTGTGCGGCAAGTTGTCTGCTCATGCTCACCACCGTGACAGATTAAGCTGCTTTCTTTGCTTCTTTGACCAGCGCGTTAACGCGATCAGAAAGCGTTGCGCCCTGGCCAACCCAGTGCTCGATACGATCCATATCAAGACGCAGTGCTTCAGCCTGACCAGATGCGATCGGGTTGAAGAAACCAACGCGCTCGATGAAACGACCGTTGCGTGCATTGCGGCTGTCAGTGACGACGACCTGATAGAACGGACGCTTTTTAGCGCCGTGACGTGCCAAACGAATTGTTACCATAACATCCTCTTCAGTTAATAAAACACCCGGCCCCCATCGAGGAACGGGGTCCGGGTGCTATATAAAAAGCCCGAAAATTTTACTCATTTTGGCGCAAAAAGCAACCTAAACCGCGTCCTTCCAGGCTTTTTTGTGGAACACTTAGCGACCAGGGAAACCTGGCGGCATCATACCTTTCATGCCGCGCATCATTTTCGCCATGCCGCCCTTCTTCATTTTCTTCATCATGCGCTGCATGTCGTCGAACTGCTTCAATAAGCGGTTAACGTCCTGCACCTGCATGCCCGAGCCGTTCGCGATGCGACGCTTGCGCGAGCCTTTAATGATTTCCGGCTTCTCGCGCTCTTTGCGGGTCATCGAGTTGATGATCGCCTCCATGCGCACCAGCACTTTGTCATCCATCTGCGACTTCACATTGTCAGGCAGCTGTCCCATACCGGGCAGTTTCCCCATCAGGCTGGCCATGCCGCCCATGTTGCGCATCTGCTTCAGCTGCTCAAGGAAGTCATTAAGATCAAACCCGTCACCGGTCTTGAGCTTCTTCGCCAGCTTCTCAGCCTGATCGCGGTCGACCTTACTTTCGATATCTTCGATCAGGGAGAGAACGTCGCCCATGCCGAGGATGCGTGACGCGATACGGTCCGGATAGAACGGCTCAAGCGCATCGGTCTTCTCACCGACACCCATGAACTTGATCGGCTTGCCGGTGATGTGACGAATCGACAGCGCCGCACCACCGCGGGCATCACCGTCGACTTTGGTCAGGATAACCCCGGTCAGCGGCAGCGCTTCGTTAAAGGCTTTTGCGGTGTTTGCCGCATCCTGACCGGTCATGGCATCGACCACAAACAGGGTTTCTACCGGCTTAACCGCGGCATGCACCTGCTTGATCTCTTCCATCATCGCTTCGTCGACGTGCAGACGACCGGCGGTATCCACCAGCAGAACGTCGTAGAACTTCAGACGCGCTTCGCGCAGCGCATTATTAACGATGTCGACCGGCTTCTGGCTGAGATCGGAGGGGCAGAAATCCACGCCGACCTGTTGAGCCAGGGTTTCCAGCTGTTTGATCGCCGCCGGGCGATAGACGTCGGCAGAGACCACCAGCACTTTCTTTTTATGCTTTTCGCGCAGGAATTTACCCAGCTTACCGACGCTGGTGGTTTTACCGGCACCCTGAAGGCCCGCCATCAGCACGACAGCAGGCGGCTGAGCGGCCAGGTCCAGCGCGTTGTTTTCCGCACCCATCGCCGCAACCAGCTCGTTACGAACGATTTTGATAAACTCCTGACCCGGCGTCAGGCTTTTGTTCACATCATGGCCGACCGCGCTCTCTTTCACACGGTTGATGAAGTCACGCACCACCGGCAGCGCAACGTCGGCTTCAAGCAGCGCCATGCGCACTTCGCGCAGGGTGTCTTTAATGTTTTCTTCAGTCAGCCTTCCGCGGCCACTGATGTTTCGCAGGGTTTGCGACAAACGATCGGTTAAATTATCAAACATGGTCTCTCACTTAAAAAGATCGCGAGGCGCCTGATCGGCAGAATGCGGCGGATTATAACACGAAGCCCCGGCGATCTCTGCAATTGCCCCTCAGATCGTTTGGAGCCTGCTCCGGCTGGCGCTATACTGCCTTTTTCCTTATCTGACTGAACCTGAAAGGATCTATGTTCGTTTTCGCGATAGTGGCGCTGTTCGCCTACTCCTTAAGCCTTGCCCTGATCATTCCCAGCCTGCTGAAGCGTCATGGCGGCTGGCGGCGAATGGCGATGATCTCTGCCTGTGTGGCGCTGATCACCCATGCGGTTGCCCTGCAGCAACGCATCTTCGCCATTGATAGCGGACAGAACTTAAGCCTGCTCAATATTGGCTCGCTGGTCAGCCTGCTGATCTGCGCCATCATGACCATCGTGGCGTCACGCAACCGTGGCTGGCTGCTGCTGCCGATCGTCTACAGCTTCGCGCTGATCAACCTCGCCTTCGCCACCTTTGTTCCCAATGCGTTCATCACGCATCTGGAAACCACGCCGGGCATGATGATCCACATTGGCCTGTCGCTGTTCGCCTATGCGACGCTGATTATCGCCGCGCTCTATGCGCTGCAGCTGGCATGGATCGACTACCAGCTGAAAAACAAGCGCCTGGCTTTTACGCAGGATATGCCGCCGCTGCTGACCATCGAACGTAAGATGTTTCACATCACCCAGGTGGGCGTCGTGCTGCTGACGCTGGTGCTCTGCACCGGGCTGTTCTATATGCAGGATCTCTTCAGCGCTGAAAACGTCGATAAAGCCGTTCTCTCAATCATCGCGTGGTTTGTTTATATCGTTTTGCTCTGGGGGCACTATCATGAAGGGTGGCGTGGTCGCCGCGTCGTCTGGTTCAACTGCAGCGGTGCGGTGCTGTTAACCATGGCCTACTTCGGCAGTCGCATCCTGCAGCATCTGCTTGTCCCTGTCTCTCGTTAAAAAGGAAGTTCTGCGTTGGAACATGTTTCAACCACCACGCTGATTATCATTCTCTGCGTCATGGTACTGGTTTCTGCCTGGTTTGCCGGGTCAGAAACCGGGATGATGACCCTTAATCGCTATAAGCTGCGTCATCAGGTTAAGAACGGCAGTCGCGCCGCACGCCGGGTAGAGAAACTCCTGCGTCGCCCTGACCGGCTGCTAAGCCTGGTGCTGATTGGCAATAACCTCGTTAATATCCTGGCCTCTGCGCTGGCCACCATCGTTGGCATGCGTCTGCACGGCGACGAAGGGGTCGCGATCGCCACCGGCATCCTGACCTTTGTGGTGCTGGTCTTCGCTGAGGTGCTGCCGAAAACCGTGGCCGCCCTCTACCCTGAACGGGTCGCCTTTCCCAGCAGCCTGCTGCTGGTGCCGATGCAATACATCATGCTGCCGCTGGTCTGGCTGCTCAACTCGATTACCCGTCTGCTGATGAGAATGGTGGGTATCCGCACCGAGGGAGCCATCAGCTCGGCGCTGAGCAAGGAGGAGCTGCGCACCATCGTCTATGAGTCGCGGAGTCTGATGTCACGCCGTAACCAGGATATGCTGCTGTCGGTGCTCGACCTGGAGAAGGTCAGCGTGGATGACATCATGGTGCCGCGTAACGAGATTGTGGGCATCAACATTAACGATGACTGGAAATCCGTGGTGCGTCAGCTGAGCCACTCCCCGCATGGCCGCATTGTGCTGTTTCGCGACTCGCTGGATGACTGCGTCGGTATGCTGCGGGTGCGCGAAGCCTGGCGCATGATGACCGAGAAAAAAGAGTTCACCAAAGAGACCCTGCTGCGCGCCGCCGATGAGACCTACTACATCCCGGAAGGCACGCCGCTCAACACCCAGCTGGTGAAGTTTCAGCGCAACAAAAAGAAAGCGGGCCTGGTAGTGGATGAGTATGGCGACATCAAGGGACTGGTGACCATCGAAGACATTCTGGAAGAGATCGTGGGTGACTTCACCACCTCAATGTCACCGTCGCTGGCCGAAGAAGTGATGCCGCAGAATGATGGCTCGGTCCTGATTGAAGGCAGCGCAAACGTGCGCGAAATTAATAAAGCCTTTAACTGGCATCTGCCGGAGCAGGAGGCGCGCACCATCAACGGCATGCTGCTGGAAGCGCTGGAGGAGATCCCGGCTATCGCCACCCGGGTGCAGATCGGCCACTACAACGTCGATATTCTCGACGTGCAGGACAATATGATTAAGCAGGTGCGCATCACGCCGAAGACACCGCTGAAGAAATCGGTCGGTTCCTGAAGCCAAAAAAAACGCCGCAATCGTCATGATGCGGCGTTTTTTATTGCGGAATCGCGAACTAGATCTGCAGAGCTTTCAGCTTTTCGGCTGGCAGTTTCAGATCCTCGTTGCGGTTGACGCCAATCTCATGCGCCAGCACATTGCGGGCGATCTGCTGCGCTTCATCCAGTGAGTGCAGCTTGTAGCTGCCACACTGGTATTCATTCAGTTCCGGGATCTGGTTCTGATCTTTTACTTTCAGAACGTCTTCCATCGCCCCTTTCCACGCTTTTGCGACGCGCTGCTCGTCCGGTGTACCAATCAGGCTCATGTAGAAGCCGGTGCGGCAGCCCATTGGCGAGATATCAACAATCTCCACACCGTCACCGTTCAGGTGATCACGCATGAAGCCGGCAAACAGATGCTCCAGCGTATGGATGCCACGCTCGGTGAGGATATCAATGTTCGGGCGGCAAAAACGCAGGTCAAAAACGGTAATCGTATCGCCATGCGGAGTCTTCATGGTTTTGGCAACGCGAACGGCCGGTGCGCCCATGATAGTGTGATCAACGGTAAAACTGTCCAGTAGTGGCATACGTCACCTCCTGTTCTGAGAATTTTTTTTAAAACGATGAAACTTTTCTGTTCGCCCAACGTCTGAATATATGAAAGACGCGCATTTGTTATCATCATCATCCCTGACAACAGAGATGTTAATTTGGCCACATTGATGTGGCCTTTTTCTTTTCTACCCTTCCCGGCTCGCCAGATACGCTTCAAAATCCAGCTTATCGCTCGCTTCCAGCTGCTGCTGTGCCGCGACTGATTCCTGCGCCTGACGCGTGAAATCGTCTTCCGTCAGGACTTCCAGCGGCTCTTCACAGAGCAGATGCGCATACTGTTCTGCCAGTGCTACGCCGGTGCCGGTAACACCGTTGTCCTTCATCGCCTGAAGGATACGCGCCGAGTAGGTTAGCTCAGGATCGTCAAACGATGCTACCAGTTGATCGCAGACCTGCTGATATTCCGTGCTGTCCTGATTGTGACTGTCTAAGACTTCAGCAACGCGGCGCAGATCGGCAAACAGGGTTTTACCCACTTCGACCAGCGAATGTTCCGCTTCGCCACAGCCCACCGCAATTTTCTGCCCCGGTTTACGCCCTTCCAGCACGACCCGGTTCCAGTTTTTACGGGTACACTGCAGCTCATCCGCGCTCATTTCCGGCGCGTCGGCCAGCGTACACCAGATCAGGAACAGGTCGAGGAAGCGAACCTGATTCTCATCGACTCCAATGGCAGAGAACGGGTTGATATCCAGCGAACGCACTTCGATATACTCAATCCCGCCACGCAGTAGCGCATCAGACGGCGCTTCACCCGAGCGCGTCACGCGCTTCGGCCGGATCGGCGCATAGAGTTCGTTTTCAATCTGCAGCACGTTGGTATTCAGCTGCAGCCAGTTGCCGTCTGCATCTTTTGTTCCCATCGCCGCATACTCTTCGGAGGGCGTCCTGATCGCTTTCTTCAGCGCCGTGACATAGCCTTCCAGTGAGTTAAAGGTGATACCGAGCGCGCTTTGCGACTTATTGGTATAGCCCAGATCGCTCAGACGCAGCGAGGTGGCGTAGGGCAGCCACATCGTGTCTTTGTCATTGGTTTCAAACGGCAGCGCGCTCTCACGGCCCTGCAGGAAGCTGGAGCTGATGGCCGGTGATGCGCCAAACAGATAGGGGATCACCCAGCCGAAGCGATAATAGTTACGGATCAGGCGCAGATAGCCCGCGGAGATCGTCTCTTTTCCGCTTTCCTGATCTTTCACGTCAGCCCACTCCTGCCAGAACGAGAGCGGCAGCGAGAAGTTATAGTGAATGCCGGAGATGGTCTGCATCAGCGCGCCGTAGCGGTTTTTCAGCCCTTCGCGGTAGAGCGTTTTCATCTGCCCGATATTGGAGGTGCCATACTGCGCCAGCTCGATATTATCGGCATCGTCGATCACACAGGGCATACTGAACGGCCACATGCGCTCATCGCCCAGTTCGCGCGCAACGTGACGATGGATATCACGCAGAAATGCCAGCATATGATCAATGCTGTGGTCGACGGGCGTGATAAATTCCAGCAACGTTTCGGCGAAATCGGTGGTGATCCAGTCATGTTTCAGCGCCGACCCCAGAGAGTCCGGGTGGCCGCTTTTTGCCAGTTCGCCATTTGCCTGCACACGCAGCGTTTCACGCTCGATGCCACGGCCAATACCTTTAAGGGCATTGGGATGCGCCTCCAGCCAGGAGAGCGCTTTAGATACGTCCGGGATCACATTACCCCCCCGCTGTGATAATAATTTATTTTTGTTCAGCATAATGTTAACCGTAGCCTCGAATCTGTGCGAATCAATGCCACCATTCCAGCCCCTGTAATGTGGCAGTCGCGATAACGATATAACGCAGTGTCTTGCCGACAGCGAGAAACAGCATCGCGGGCAGCCAGGCGAAACGTAACCAGCCTGCGAGCACGCAGAGCAGATCACCTATCACCGGCAGCCAGCTGAATAACAGTGCTGCGGGTCCCAGTCGGTGCAACCACGTCATTGCTGTGTCATGCCATCGCCCCTGACGTTTTAACGGCAGTAAGCGACCAATAATAATGTTGGTTAAGCCGCCCAGGGTGTTTCCCAGTGATGCGGCCAAAAGCAACCCGTAAACTGATGTCTTTTTTGCTATCAGAAATGCGATCAGTAGTGCTTCTGAACTTCCTGGCAGGAGCGTTGCACTTAAAAAGCTACTGCCGAACATCGAGGCCAGGGTGAAGATGTCACTCACAGTAAACGGACATCCACCACGGCCATGCCTGCTGCTTTTGCTGCCTGGATACCAAAATCGGCATCCTCAAACACCACACAGCGTGCCGGTGCCACGCCCAGTAATTCGGCGCAGCGTAAAAAGGTTTCCGGCTCGGGTTTGTGATGTTTTACGTCGTCAGCACCGACCACGGCCGAAAACAGCGCACGCACACCCAGCTGCGTCAGTAACGCCTCTGCCATGCTATGTTCGCTTCCGGTCCCTACCGCCATCGGACGACGCCCGTGATACGCTTTTGCCACCTCCAGCAGAGGCAGCGGTGTCACGTTGTCCAGCAGCATCGCTTTCACTGCCGCTGTTTTTTCTGCGGCGAGAAGACGGGGGTCGAGTGACGACTGATTGGACTCAATGATGAACTGCGCAAGCCGCCAGGCGGGCGCGCCATTGAATTCGATGATACGGGCTTCATCCAGCGTCAATCCATAACGCGCCAGTACCTGACGCCACGCTTTTCGATGGGTTGGCTCGGTATCCAGAATGGTGCCGTCCATATCGAAAATCAGGGCGTCATATTGATCGTACATTGTCACTCCGGACGTTCACCAAACGAGACATTACTTTAGCCTAATGTGGACAGGTTGTCGCCAGGGTGGATGAACAGCAAATGCTTTGAAAGCATTAACAATTTTTCTTTTCAGATAAAGGTGATCGTCTGCGCCCAGCCATAACAGTACGAATTTGCAGCGATTTTTTGACAATCTTTTCAGCGCCGCACGCCATAAGACGGGCAGGAAGAGCAAAACCAGATAGGTTATCGCAGCAGGCAGGCGTCATTATCCGCTTAAGTCCGGGTGATGGATCAATGGCAGCCATCGGGGAGAAAAGCCCTGCCGGCAAAGCCAGTGGGAAGCTGAGTGAGAGAGATTTCAGGTTATCTCTGCGACGCTGGCTGCGCATGATATTGCGGCTGGAAAGCCGGTCTGTAGCTCAGGCGCTGAGACGGCATGGTGCACCGGGTATGACTGAAAGCAGAATGACTCAGCCTGCGCTTCGCCCTGCGGGCCGTTGCTGACGCAACGTTATCCTCCTTAGCGCGATCTGAACGCGGATTGCGTTATGACACACTGAGGGGCTGATCATAAGGGAGAATATGGTGCATCCAGGAGGATGACTCCGCTTACGCTTCGCCCTGCGGGCCGTTGCTGACGCAACGTTATCCTTCTGAGTGCGATCTGAACGCGGATTGCGTTATGACACACTGAGGGGCTGATCATAAGGGAGAATATGGTGCATCCAGGAGGATTCGAACCTCCGACCGCTCGGTTCGTAGCCGAGTACTCTATCCAGCTGAGCTATGGATGCATTGAGGGGTGTAGCTTTTTATGGACTGACAGAAAGTAATCTGAGGATGATACGAAGAATGGTGCATCCAGGAGGATTCGAACCTCCGACCGCTCGGTTCGTAGCCGAGTACTCTATCCAGCTGAGCTATGGATGCATTGAGGGTGTAACTTTTTATGGACTGACAGAAACCAACCTGAGGATGATACGAAGAATGGTGCATCCAGGAGGATTCGAACCTCCGACCGCTCGGTTCGTAGCCGAGTACTCTATCCAGCTGAGCTATGGATGCATAAATCAAATTCTTGTACAACGCAGGGTGCTGACTACTCACCATGAAGGAATTGCTAGTTCGCTTTGTTTCTTTCTTTTCGATGGTGCATCAAGGAGGATGACTCAGCTTACGCTTCGCCCTGTGGCGCCGTTGCTGATGCAACGTTATCCTCCTTAGTGCGGTCTTAACGCGAATGCGTTATGTCACACTGAGGCACTTCGCCATACCCGAAAATATGGTGCATCCAGGAGGATTCGAACCTCCGACCGCTCGGTTCGTAGCCGAGTACTCTATCCAGCTGAGCTATGGATGCATCGAAAATGGCGGTGAGGGAGGGATTCGAACCCTCGATACAGCTTTTGACCGTATACTCCCTTAGCAGGGGAGCGCCTTCAGCCTCTCGGCCACCTCACCTTACGCTTTCTTTCGAACCGTGCTTCTGAACTTGTTTCTGCTCATCGGCACTGCGTGGCGCACATATTACTTTCCCGGACTTTTAAGTCAAACAATTTTTCCAAAACTTTTTTCGATTGCACAAATCACACACAATCGGGACAAAATGACGGCAAAAAGAGTGAATTATCAACACTGAAAGCAGGTCGTGTTGGCAAAAATGCGACGTGAAGAGGAGAAGGAAAGGCAGGAATTTTGCAGAAAGCGGTAGCGCCTCGCACAGGTGCGAGGCGCTGAATCCGTTAAACGCTGGTTTGTTGCGTTTTTTCAGCCTGGATGCGCTGATAGATCTCTTCGCGATGCACAGAAACCTCTTTCGGCGCGTTAACCCCTATACGAACCTGGTTACCCTTCACACCCAGTACCGTTACAGTTACCTCATCACCGATCATGAGGGTTTCACCAACTCGACGAGTTAGAATAAGCATTCTTTGCTCCTTGAAAGATTAAAAGAGTCGGGCTTGTACAGGCACCCGGCATTATCCATCATTTAACGCTGCACATTGGCTGTGAGAATGACACCTATGCGCATCGATGCGCCAATACATTCTGCTGATAGTTAGTTTAGCCGAAATACACTACATCAACCTGACTTTGTCATTTGCTGCTCTGGCACTGTATTAAAAAGCGCCGGAACCGGGGTTCTGACGCTTCATACAATGCTTTATTCTATTTCATTACAGGCGGCTGTTGACCCAGCTCTCTACCCCTGCCAGAGCGCCTTTAAGCGCCTCAGCATCATTACCACCCGCTTGCGCCATGTCAGGACGACCACCGCCCTTCCCGCCCACCTGCTGGGCCAGACCGGCAATCAGTTCGCCCGCTTTAACGCGGTCAGTCAGATCTTTGGTCACGCCCGCAATCAGCGACACTTTGCCGTCTGCCACGGTTGCCAGCACGATAATCGCAGACCCCAGTTGATTCTTGAGATCGTCCACCATGGTACGCAACATTTTAGGTTCGACATTGCTGAGCTCACTGACCAGCAGTTTCGCGCCCTTCACATCAACAGCCTGGCTGCTCAGTGAAGCACTCTCCTGCGCGGCCTGTTGATCGCGCAGTTGCTGCAACTCTTTCTCCAGCGCACGGACATGATCGACCAGACCACGCACCTTCTCGTTCAGATTGCTGCTGTTCGCTTTGACCAGCTGCGCCAGATCGTGCAGCTGGCTGCTCTGCGCATTGACCTGGGCCAGCGCAGCTTCACCGGTAATCGCTTCAATACGACGAATACCGGCCGCTGTGCCTGATTCAGCCTGAATGCGGAACAGACCAATATCACCGGTCCGTGCAGCATGGGTTCCCCCGCACAGCTCAACAGAGAAATCACCCATAGTCAGAACACGTACGCGCTGGTCATATTTCTCGCCAAACAAAGCCATCGCACCTTTAGACTTCGCCGCGTCGAGATCCATCACTTCGGTTTCTACCGGCAGGTTGCGGCGGATCTGTGCATTGACAATATCTTCGACCTGGCGAATCTCCTGAGGTTTCATCGCTTCGAAGTGCGAGAAGTCAAAACGCAGATATTTGTCGTTAACCAGTGAGCCTTTCTGAGCCACATGTTCGCCCAGAACCTGACGCAATGCGGCGTGTAATAAGTGGGTCGCAGAGTGGTTCAGGCGGATACGCGCACGACGTGCCGCATCGACCTGCGCCTCAAGGCGATCACCGATACGCAACTGCCCTGCGGCCAGCTTACCGACATGACCGATGGCCTGACCATATTTTTGTGTGTCCTGAACGCTAAATTCAGCATTCTTCCCTTTCAGCAACCCGGTATCGCCAACCTGACCACCCGACTCACCATAGAAGGGGGTTTCATCCAGCACAACGACGGCATCCTGACCGGCGGTCACTTCATCCACCGCCTCGCCAGCAACATAGAGCGCTTTCACCGTGGCCGCTAAATCAAGCTGCTCGTAACCTTCAAAGGAAGAGGCCGCGTCAATGCGGATTACATTGCTGTAGTCTGCGCCGAAGCCACTCGCTTCACGCGCGCGCTGGCGCTGCTGCTCCATCGCCTGCTCAAAGCCCGCTTCGTCGATTTTCAGGTTACGTTCGCGGCAGACATCCGCCGTCAAATCAGCCGGGAAGCCAAAGGTGTCGTAGAGACGGAAGACGATTTCGCCATCCAGCGTGTCGCCCTGCAGTTTTTCCAGCTCGTCATCCAGCAGCGCCAGTCCGCGTTCCAGCGTACGGGCAAACTGATCCTCTTCGCTTTTCAGCACCTGCTCAACCTGAGCCTGCTGACGCTGCAGCTCTTCACCCGCGGCCCCCATAACCTCGATCAGCGGCGCAACCAGCTTGTAGAAGAATGCCTCTTTGGCGCCCAGCATGTTGCCATGACGCACCGCACGACGAATGATACGACGCAGCACGTAGCCACGGTTCTCGTTCGACGGGATTACGCCATCCGCAATCAGGAATGCGCAGGAGCGGATATGGTCAGCAATCACGCGCAGTGATTTATTGCTGAGATCGGTCGCGCCGGTCACCTTCGCGACAGCCTGAATCAGTTTCTGGAACAGGTCGATTTCATAGTTTGAGTTGACGTGTTGCAGAACGGCGGAGATACGCTCAAGGCCCATTCCGGTATCAACCGACGGTTTTGGCAGCGGCAGCATGGTGCCATCCGCCTGACGGTTGAACTGCATAAAGACGATGTTCCAGATCTCGATGTAGCGATCGCCATCCTCTTCCGGGCTGCCTGGCGGGCCACCCCAGATGTGATCGCCATGATCGTAGAAAATCTCGCTGCACGGGCCACAAGGGCCGGTGTCGCCCATCTGCCAGAAGTTATCTGACGCGTAGGCGCTGCCTTTGTTGTCGCCAATGCGAATGATGCGCTCACGCGGCACACCAATTTCGTTCGCCCAGATATCAAAGGCTTCATCATCGGTTTCATAAACCGTCACCCACAGGCGCTCTTTTGGCAGGCTGAACCACTGTTCGCTCGTCAGCAGTTCCCAGGCAAAACCAATCGCCTCTCTCTTGAAGTAATCACCAAAGCTGAAGTTACCCAGCATTTCGAAGAAGGTGTGGTGGCGGGCGGTGTAACCGACGTTTTCAAGATCGTTGTGTTTACCCCCTGCGCGAACGCAGCGTTGCGACGTGGTCGCACGGGTATAGTCACGTTTGTCCTGACCGAGGAACACATCTTTAAACTGGTTCATCCCGGCGTTAGTAAACAACAACGTTGGATCGTTATTCGGTACGAGGGAGCTGCTGGTTACAACCTCATGTCCCTTGCTATGAAAAAAGTCGAGAAACGCCTGACGGATCTCAGCAGTGCTCTTGCTCATATATGTCCTGGAATCACGCTAACGAACGTTCCCTCCGATCGGCGCAGCCACTTTTCGTGGTGCCTGACCAGAGGAACAAAAAGTGGGAATAAGATAAAATTTCTTCAGTGGGAAGTAAAATTACATCGGCTTTTAGTCATCAAAATTTCTGAAAACAGACTGGATATCCTCGCTCTTAAAGCCCTTCGATTGCAGATAGCGCAGCACTTTCGCTTTCTCTTTCCACTCAGTGGGTAGCGGATGGCCAAATTTTCTCTCCGCCATCTGTGCCGCTCTCGCCGCCCAGTCAACCTCTGTCTCCTCCATCGCGAGGTCAATCGCCTCGCGATCAATACCTTTCTGGGCCAGCTCAAGGCGCACGCGCTGTGATCCCAGACCTTTGCGGCTTCGGCTCTGAATAAAACGTTCGGTAAAACGTTCGTCGTTCAGCCAGCCACTCTCCTGACACCAGTCCAGCACCTGCTCCAGCAGATCGTCGGGGATAATTTCGGGCTCTTTCTTTTGTGCCCATGCGGCACGCTGAGCAGACTGTTGCAGCTTACGCGCCAGTTCGGCACGGCTGTGATCGCGCTGACCCAGAATGCGCATCGCGCGGTCAAGCAGGCGGGAGTAAGAGACGACGTCAGGTTGAGCCTGAGGCTGTGAAGATTCAGTCATACTGCGCTCCTTGTACAAACAGAGAGGAGATTATGGCGACAGAACAGGACAGAGGAAAGGCGGAAAAGGACACTGAGGAGGCAAAAACAGCGGGAGAGGCTTTCGCCTCTCCCGCTGTTGTGATTAGAAGTCTTCGTTCGCTTCGCTTTCGGCGTTTTCGATGTCAGCAGATTTATCCGCTGCCACTTTTTCATCCGCGCCGTTGAGCAGCATCTCACGCAGCTTCATATCAATCTCGTTTGCCACAGCAGCATTCTCTTTCAGGAAGTTGCTCGCATTCGATTTACCCTGACCAATCTTGTCGCCGTTGTAGCTGTACCACGCACCCGCTTTTTCGATCAGCTTGTGCTTGACGCCCAGGTCAACCAGCTCGCCATAGGTGTTGATCCCTTCGCCATACATGATCTGGAACTCAGCCTGTTTAAATGGCGCAGCGATTTTGTTTTTCACCACTTTCACGCGGGTTTCACTGCCGACCACGTTATCGCCCTCTTTAATCGCACCGATACGGCGGATATCGAGACGGACAGAGGCGTAAAATTTCAGTGCGTTACCACCGGTAGTGGTTTCCGGGTTACCGAACATCACACCAATTTTCATTCGGATCTGGTTGATGAAGATCAGCAGGGTGTTTGACTGCTTCAGGTTACCCGCCAGTTTACGCATCGCCTGGCTCATCATACGTGCCGCGAGGCCCATGTGTGAGTCACCGATTTCACCTTCGATTTCCGCTTTCGGCGTCAGCGCAGCAACGGAGTCGACGATGATGACGTCAACGGCACCGGAACGCGCCAGAGCATCACAGATTTCCAGCGCCTGTTCACCGGTATCGGGCTGTGAGCAGAGCAGGTTTTCGATATCCACGCCCAGCTTCTTGGCGTAGACCGGATCCAGCGCATGTTCCGCATCGATAAAGGCGCAGGTTTTACCCTTACGCTGTGCCGCCGCAATGACCTGCAGGGTCAGCGTGGTTTTACCGGAAGACTCCGGTCCGTAGATCTCAACGATACGGCCCATTGGCAGACCGCCAGCCCCTAACGCGATATCCAGCGACAGCGAACCGGTCGAGATGGTTTCCACATCCATTGAGCGGTCTTCACCCAAGCGCATGATGGAACCTTTACCAAATTGTTTCTCAATCTGGCCCAGCGCGGCAGCTAAAGCCTTCTGTTTGTTTTCATCAATCGCCATTTCAACTCCTAATCAAGCCGGGTAAACACGCACTCAGTTGGTGCCTGCACTCTTTCTGTTGCCGACAATTATACTGTATAGTCATACAGTATCAAGTTTAATTTGTCAGAAATTCGCCATACAGTGTCTGCAGGGCCCACGCCACCGACTGGCGGCGGACGGCATCACGATCGCCGCTGAAATGCTGCAGAAAAGTCAACACGTTATCCTGTGGCCCGGCAAAGCCAAACCACACCGTACCTACCGGTTTTTCTGCACTGCCGCCATCCGGGCCGGCAATGCCGCTGACCGAGATTGCGTAGTCGGCACGGGCAGCCTCGCGGGCCCCCAGCGCCATCTCGCGCACCACCACTTCACTGACTGCGCCAGCCTGTTCCAGCGACGCCGCCTGAACGTTTACCAGCTGCTGTTTCGCCTCATTACTGTAGGTCACAAACCCGCGTTCGAACCAGGCGGAACTGCCGCTGATATCGGTAAACACCTTGGCAATCCATCCGCCTGTACAGGATTCCGCACAGGTGACAGTGGCATTGCGCTGCTTCAGTTGCTCCCCTATCCGGGCGCTGAGCGCCTGCAATTGCTGATCGTCCATTGCATCTCTCCGTTTAGCTGTGGGTTGAAGGTGGTGCAGAAAGTGCACTTTTTCAAGGTCATCCGCCACGATTGCGCTATTTTTGCGGCAGACTTTCCACCGCGCTTACCGTTTTTTCACCGCAATCATAAAAAGACGCGGAAAGGCGAGCAGAACCTGGCCATCCGCCTGAGCAGGATAGGCGGTGACAAGACGCTGATGATAATCGGCCAGAAAGGCGCGCTGTCCGGCCTCATCCAGGCTCGCCAGAAATGGTCTGAGGCCGGTGGCCCGCAGCCAGCTGATAATCGCCTGCGCATCGGCCATGACGTGATAATAGGTGGTGCGCCAGATATCGACCTCACAACCCGCCTGCGTCAGCAGATCGTAATAGTCACCCGCGGAGAGCAGCTGCGTGCGCTCAGCGGCCTCTGCGTTGATCAGTGGCCGCCAGCGCGCTGATGCCGCCACCTCGCGCATCAGCCGATGCGAAGGCTCCTGCAGATTATCCGGCATCTGCACGGCCAGCACACCGCCGGGCGCCAGCTGAGCAACCAGATGAGGGAATAGCGTGGAGTGATTATCCAGCCATTGCAGTGAAGCGTTGGCATAAACCACCTGCTGCGGGGCATCCGCCTGCCAGCTACGGATATCGGCCTGAACAAAGCGACACTGCGGCAGGCGCTCTCTGGCCTGCGTCAGCATCGTCGCTGAACTGTCGAGCCCGGTGATCTGTGCCAGCGGCCAGGCGTCAGTAAGCAGTTCAGTGCTGTTACCCGGCCCGCATCCCAGATCGGTAACCCGCTCGACCTGCTCCATCGTGATGCGCGCCAGCAGCTCCCGGGCCGGACGGGTTCGTTCCGCTTCAAATTTACGATACAGCACGGGATCCCACTCTTTCATCATGACCTCTCACCAGGTTATCAGAGACATCTGCTTAGTCAGACGGATGAAAAGCGAAAAAGTGCAGACCTTTACCGATTATCGTGGCGTTACGGCGCGGGAAAAGGCGCGGGAAAGAGATAGGGGCTGCACGGCAGGCGGGATGACTGGAACTAAAACCGTACTGAACACAGCGGGCGCGTCCCTGCCCCCCCGATCTCAGTTCTTTTTCACAAACTCAGACTTCAGTTTCATCGGGCCAAAACCGTCGATTTTACAATCGATGTTGTGATCGCCTTCGACCAGACGAATACTTTTCACTTTGGTGCCAATCTTCAGCGATGAGGAGCTGCCCTTCACCTTGAGATCTTTAATCACCGTTACGCTGTCGCCATCTGCCAGCAGATTGCCGTTGGCATCACGCACTTCCAGTGTGGCGTTGCTGTTGTCGCCTTCTCCCTCGGTCCAGATATGACCGCAGGAGGGGCAGTTAAGGTTATCGCCATCTTGCCAGGTGTAATCGGCGTGACAGGCTGGGCAGGCAGGTAAAGACATAACGACTCCGGAAGTATCAGCGGCGCGGTGACCTGAAAAAGGGCGTCATCATATAACCTTACAGTTAATAAGGACAGCCTTTATAACAGACCGCCCTGCCGTGCCTTGCTCACCGCCTCGCCCAGCTGCCACACCGCCATCGCATAATGGGTGCTGTGGTTGTAGCGGGTGATCACGTAGAAATTGGGTAAGCCGTACCAGTACTGATAGCTGGTGCCCAGATCGAGGCGCAGCAGGCTGACCTGATCGTTTCCATCCAGCGAACCCTGCGGTGACAGGCCTGAAGCCGCCAGCATGCTCACGCTGTAGCGGGTTTTAAAGCCATCTTCCAGCATCGGCGCCTGGCCGCTGGCCGGAACCGCCACATTTTCGCCGCTGCGCCAGCCATGCTTCTGGAAGTAGTGCGCCACACTGCCAATGGCGTCCACCGGATCCCACAGGTTGGCATGACCGTCGCCGTTGAAATCAACCGCATAGTCATTGTAGGAAGAGGGCATAAACTGACCGTAGCCCATTGCCCCGGCAAACGAGCCTTTCAGCGCCAGAGGATCATCCTGCTCTTTACGCGACATCAGCAGAAAGGTCTCCAGCTCGCTGCTGAAGTAGGCGGCGCGGCGCGGATAGTTAAACGATAAGGTCGCCAGCGCATCCAGAATGCGGGTTTTGCCCATCACACGACCCCAGCGGGTTTCCACGCCGATGATGCCGACAATAATTTCCGGCGGTACCCCATAGACCTGCTGCGCGCGTTGCAGCGCATCCTGATACTGATTCCAGAATGCCACGCCGTTCTGCACGTTGTCCGGGGTGATGAACTTGTTGCGATAGCGGATCCAGGCGCCGTTAGGACCCGGCGCAGGCGTGTAGCTCGGCGCCTGACGATCCATCAGCCGCAGCACGTAATCCAGTCGTTTTGCCTGCCCGATGATGTTGTGCAGCTGCTGACGATCAAAGTCATGCTTCTCCACCATCTTATCGATGAACTGTTCGGCTGCCGGATTACCGGCGAAGTCACCAGACATCGCCTGTCCGCTGTGCGCCGGCTGCAGTAAAAAACCGCCCTGCGGTGCAGGCAGCATCTTCTGCTGTGAAGGAACTTCAGGTTTGCTGCTGCAGGAAGCCAGAAGCGGAATAAACGCAAGAAGGGCTAACTTGAAACGCATCGGTTATCCATAAACGAGGGGTGAATTCAGATGCGCTAATAGTAGACGTTCAGGACCATGACATACAGGTCAAAATCTTAAAAAAACGTCAATGAGGGGAGCGGTCACGATGGCCGCGGGGGAGGGTTTTTCCCGCGGCCAGGCTGCGTTTAGCGGCGGTTTCGCACCAGCTGATAGCGGCGGGTCAGATACTCAACCGGCGCGCTCCAGATGTGCACCAGGCGGCAGAACGGAAAGAGCAGGAACAGCGTCATTCCCAGCACCATGTGGATGCGATAGATCAGCGCCACCCCGTCCAGATGCTGAGACGCACCCGCGTGGAACGTCACCACCGCCTGCGCCCAGCCCACCAGCTTCATCATTTCACTGCCGTCCGGATGCTGAGCGGAAAAAGGAATGGTCAGCAGGCCCAGCGTGGCCTGCGCCACCAGCAGTGTGATGATCAGAATGTCACCGACGCTGCTGGTGGCGCGCACCCGGGGATTGGTCAGCCGGCGCTTCAGCAGCAGCGCCCCACCCGCCAGGGTCATTGCACCGAACAGGCCACCGGCGATCATCGCCAGCTTCTGCTTCACATCGATCGGCAGAAAGGATTCATACATCCAGTGCGGCGTCAGCATCCCGACGGCATGACCAAAGAAGATACCGATGATGCCGATGTGGAAGAGGTTGGAGGCGAGGCGCATCCCCTTCTTGTCCAGCATCTGGCTGGAACCGGCGCGCCAGCTGTACTGCCCGTAGTCATAGCGCAGCCAGCTTCCCACCAGGAAGACCGTCCCGGCGAGATAGGGGTAAATATCGAAGAAGAAGGTGTTGATAAAATTCATGCTGATTCTCCAGTGGTACGCGCCGTGGCCGCGGCGATATCCAGATACTGCGGCGTGACCGCAGCGGCGAAGCGACGCTGATGCATCGCCTGCTGCGCCGGGACACAGCCCTGTTCGCCGAGAAATTTAATCTGCTCCTCTTCCCAGACGGCATCGAGCGCCGCCGGGGTGTCGTCGCGTGCCTCCTGCGCTACCTGCGGTTTCAGCGCCGCAGCATCCACTGCGCTGCCGGAGAGCGCCAGCAATGCCGCGAAAAGGTCGGCGTAAGGACTCTGTCGCGCCTCAAGGCGGGCGGTCAGCAGTGCCAGAATCGGTACGATGTCATCCAGCCCCTGACGGGCGTCCTCATCGCTTTTGCAGGCGAGATACTCAAGGTAAAGCGGCAGATAGTCGGGCAGCTCTTTGCTGTCCAGCTCCAGACCGTCGGCGCGATACTGTTCCAGCAGATCGACCATCGCCTGACCGCGGTCGCGTGACTCCCCGTGCACATGTTCAAACAGCAGCAGCGAGGTGGCGCGGCCGCGATCGAACAGTTCGCAGTAGTCAGCCTGCACGTCGAGCAGAGGCCGGGCGCAGAGCTGCTGAATAAAGTCTGCCAGCCGTGCGCGCTGCGGCTCGCTGAGTTCGCAGGCGCTATCCAGCGCCTCCGTCAGGTCGCGGGCGTGGGTAAATAGCGCCTCGTCCGGGTAGTCGAGCAGGCGCGACACAATACGCAGCGTGATCATGAGGCATCCTCCGGGCGCGTCGTCTTCTTACCGATGTCGATAGCATCAATACGGCGGCTGTTGAACAGGTTAAATTTGCTGTCGCTGCCGCGGCAGCCATCGCCAAAGCTGAAGCCGCAGCCCTTGCTTTCCGGGAAGGCTTCGCCTGCCAGTTCGCGATGGCTGGAGGGCACCACAAAGCGATCCTCATAGTTTGCGATCGCCAGATAGCGGTACATCTCCTGCGCCTGTGCTTCGGTCAGGCCGACCTGCTCCAGCGCCCGGATATCCCGCTCTCCCTCCACGCTTTCCGCGCGCTTGTAGTGACGCATCGCCAGCATCCGCTTCAGCGCCATCAGCACCGGCGCGGTGTCACCGGCGGTCAGCAGATTCGCCAGATACTCAACCGGAATCCGCAGGCTTTCTACATCCGGCAGCACGCCGGTGTGCGCCAGCGCGCCGCCATCTGCCGCCGACTGAATCGGTGACAACGGGGGCACATACCAGACCATCGGCAGCGTACGGTATTCAGGATGCAGCGGCAGCGCCAGCTTCCACTCCATCGCCATTTTGTAGACCGGCGAGCGTTGCGCCGCATCGATCACGCTCTGCGCGACGCCATCTTTCAGCGCCTGGGCGATCACCGCCGGATCGTTGGGATCAAGGAAGATATCCAGCTGGCTCTGATAGAGATCCTTCTCGTTTTTCGCAGCGGCCGCCTGTTCGATCCGGTCGGCGTCATAGAGCAGCACACCGAGATAACGGATCCGGCCGACACAGGTTTCCGAGCAGACGGTGGGCTGACCCGCCTCGATACGCGGATAACAGAAAATACATTTTTCTGATTTGCCGCTTTTCCAGTTGAAGTAGATTTTCTTGTAGGGACAGCCGGTCAGGCACATCCGCCAGCCGCGACATTTATCCTGATCGATCAGTACGATGCCATCTTCGCCGCGCTTGTAGATTGCGCCGCTCGGACAGGTCGCCACGCACGCCGGGTTAAGACAGTGCTCACACAGGCGCGGCAGATACATCATGAAGGTGTGCTCGAACTGGCCGTAGATCTCCTTCTGGATGTTGTCGAAGTTCCTGTCCTGCGAGCGCTTGGCAAACTCGCCGCCGAGGATCTCTTCCCAGTTCGGGCCGTTCTCGATCTTTTTCATCCGCTGACCGGTGATCAGCGAGCGCGGGCGGGCGATCGGCTGATGTTTACCGGCGGGTGCCGTGTGCAGATGCTGATAGTCAAAATCAAAGGGTTCATAGTAGTCATCCAGCGCAGGCACGTCAGGGTTGGCGAAGATCTTCGACAGCAGGCCGACGCGGCTGCCCATGCGCGGCTCCAGCCTGCCGTTGATCTTACGGATCCAGCCGCCCTTCCACTTCTGCTGATCTTCCCAGGCGTGCGGATAGCCGACGCCCGGCTTGCTTTCCACATTGTTAAACCAGGCATATTCCATGCCTTCGCGGCTGGTCCAGACGTTTTTACAGGTTACCGAGCAGGTGTGGCAGCCGATACATTTGTCGAGGTTCAGCACCATGCCGACCTGTGAACGAATTTTCATGGTTTTACCTCCTGCTGGCTGCCCTGGCAGGCATCGTTGCCCTCGCCATCTAACCAGTTAACGTTGTTCATTTTTCTTACCACCACAAACTCATCGCGGTTAGAGCCGACGGTGCCGTAGTAGTTAAAGCCCCAGGAGAGCTGCGCATAGCCGCCGATCATATGCGTCGGTTTCGGGCAGGTACGCGTCACCGAGTTATGGATCCCGCCGCGCTGACTGGTGATCTCCGAACCGGGAATATTCACGATGCGCTCCTGCGCGTGATACATCATGGTCATCCCGGCCGGAATACGCTGGCTCACCACCGCGCGGGCGGTCAGCGCCCCGTTGGCGTTGAACGCCTCGATCCAGTCGTTGTCCGCAATGCCCAGTTCGCGGGCGTCATCTTCACTCATCCAGACGATCGGTCCGCCGCGCGACAGCGTCAGCATCAGCAGGTTGTCGCTGTAGGTTGAGTGAATGCCCCACTTCTGGTGTGGCGTCAGGAAGTTCAGCGCTTTTTCCGGGTTACCGTTGGGCTTGCTGTTCAGTAACGGTTTCGCCGCGCGGGTATCGACAGGCGGACGATAGACAATCAGGCTCTCGCCAAAGGCGCGCATCCACTCATGATCCTGATAGAGCTGCTGACGGCCGCTCAGCGTACGCCACGGGATCAGCTCATGGACGTTGGTGTAGCAGGCGTTATAGGAGACATGCTCATCTTCCAGACCAGACCAGGTCGGGCTGGAGATAATTTTGCGCGGCTGCGCCTGGATGTCGCGGAAGCGGATCTTCTCATCTTCCTTGTTCAGCGCCAGATGGGTGTGATCGCGGCCGGTGATCTCGCCCAGCGCCTGCCAGGCTTTTACCGCCACCTGCCCATTGGTTTCCGGGGCCAGCGCCAGAATCACCTCTGCCGCATCAATTGCCGTGTCGATATTGGGCTGACCCGCTGCCGGGCCTGCCGCTTTGACATAATTGAGCTGCTTGAGGAAATCGACCTCTTTGCAGGTGTTCCAGCTGATACCTTTGCCGCCGTTACCCAGGGTTTCCAGCAGGGGTCCCAGGGAGGTGAAGCGTTCCCAGGTCGCCGGATAGTCGCGCTCCACCACCATGATGTGTGGTGCGGTTTTGCCGGGGATCAGGTCGCACTCGCCCTTTTTCCACTCTTTTGCGTCAAATGGCTGCGCCAGCTCCGCAGGCGAGTCATGCAATACCGGCAGCGTGACGACATCGGTTTCCACCCCCAGATGGCCCGGGCAGAGATCGGAGAACGCTCTGGCGATGCCTTTATAGATCTCCCAGTCACTTTTCGACTCCCACGCCGGATCAACAGCGGCTGACAGCGGATGAATAAACGGATGCATGTCCGAAGTATTCATGTCGTCCTTTTCATACCAGGTCGCAGTGGGCAGCACGACATCGGAGTAGAGGCAGGTACTCGACATACGGAAGTCGAGGGTGACCACCAGATCGAGTTTGCCTTCGGCCCCCTGCTCCTGCCACTCCACCTCTTCCGGCTTCTCGCGGCCCTGCTGGCCTAAGTCTTTACCCTGAATGCCATTTTCAGTGCCCAGCAGATACTTCAGCATGTACTCATGGCCTTTACCTGACGAGCCAAGCAGGTTGGAGCGCCAGACAAACAGGTTACGCGGGAAGTTCTGTGGATCGTCCGGCTGCTCGGCCGCAAAACGTACGGTGCCCTGCTTCAGGCTCTCTACGGTGTACGCCAGCGGCGACTGTCCGGCCGCTTTCGCCCGTGCCGCGATGTGCAGCGGGTTGACGTTAAGCTGTGGCGCGGAGGGCAGCCAGCCCATGCGTTCGGAACGAACGTTGAAGTCGATCAGGCTGCCGGTGTAGCGGCTTTTGTCCGCCAGCGGTGACAGCAGCTCCTCTGTCGCCAGGGTTTCATAGCGCCACTGGCTGGAGTGGTTATAGAAGAAGGAGGTGCTGTTCATCTGGCGCGGCGGACGCTGCCAGTCGAGGCCAAAGGCCAGCGGCGTCCAGCCGGTCTGCGGACGCAGTTTCTCCTGGCCGACATAGTGCGCCCAGCCACCGCCGCTCTGACCGACACAGCCGCAGAAGATCAGCATGTTCATCAGGCCACGGTAGTTCATGTCCATGTGATACCAGTGGTTCATACCGGCACCGACAATGATCATCGAACGACCGCGGGTCTTTTCGGCGTTTTCGGCGAATTCGCGGGCAATGCGGATAATGTTCTGACGGGAGACGCCGGTGATCTGCTCGGCCCAGGCCGGGGTATAGGCCTTGATCTCATCGTAGCTCTGCGCGCAGCTGGCATCCTCCAGGCCGCGATCCAGGCCGTAGTTCGCCAGCGTCAGGTCGTAGACGCTGGTAACCAGCGCCTCACTGCCATCCGCCAGCTGCAGCCGTTTCACCGGCAGCTTATGCCGCAGAATCTCATCGAGCGCGACGCTGTTGAAATGCTCGCGGGTGATGCCGCCAAAGTAGGGGAAACCGACCTCAACCACCTCGTCGTGGCTGCCGAGCAGGCTGAGCTGCAGCTCCACTTCCTGCTGTGTCAGGCCATCGCGCTGCTCCAGATTCCATTTGCCCTTCTCGCCCCAGCGGAAGCCGATAGAGCCCTGCGGCGCAACCAGTTCACCGGTCGCCTGGTTCAGCGCCACGGTTTTCCATTCCGGGTTATTTTCCTGACCGAGTCCATCCACCAGATCGCTGGCGCGCAGCTGGCGGCCTGCGGCATAGTAGCCTCCCTCACGCGGCTCCAGCAGCACCAGCATCGGCATGTCGGTATAGCGGCGCACGTAGTCGCGGAAATAGGTGACTTCACGGTCAAGATGAAACTCTTTCAGCATGACGTGGCCCATTGCCAGCGCCATCGCGCTGTCGGTGCCCTGCTTCGGATTCAGCCACTGGTCGCACAGCTTGGCGACTTCGGCATAGTCCGGCGTGATCGCCACGGTTTTGGTGCCTTTGTAGCGCACCTCCGTAAAGAAGTGCGCATCCGGGGTACGGGTCTGCGGCACGTTTGAACCCCAGGCCATGATATAGGAGGAGTTATACCAGTCGGCCGACTCCGGCACGTCGGTCTGCTCACCCCAGGTCATGGGTGACGCAGGTGGCAGATCGCAATACCAGTCGTAGAAGCTCAGGCAGGTGCCGCCAATCAGAGAGAGGTAGCGCGCGCCTGCGGCGTAAGAGACCATCGACATCGCCGGGATGGGCGAAAAGCCCATGATGCGGTCCGGGCCGAAGGTCTTCGCGGTGCAGATGTTGGCGGCGGCGATCATCTCGTTGACCTCCTGCCAGCTGGAGCGGACAAAGCCTCCGCGTCCCCGCGCCTGTTTGTAGCTGCGGGCTTTCTCCGGGTTGCTGATGATGGACGCCCAGGCGTCAACCGGATCGCGGTGCTGCGCTTTTGCTTCCCGCCATAGCTGGATTAGCTTCTTACGCATCAGCGGATATTTCAGGCGGTTCGCGCTGTAGAGATACCAGGAGTAGCTGGCTCCGCGTGGACAGCCACGGGGTTCATGATTGGGCAGATCGGGCCGGGTGCGCGGATAGTCGGTCTGCTGGGTCTCCCAGGTGACCAGTCCGTTTTTCACATAGATTTTCCAGCTGCATGAGCCGGTGCAGTTCACGCCGTGGGTTGAGCGCACGATTTTATCGTGCTGCCAGCGGCTGCGGTAACCCTCTTCCCAGTCGCGGTTACTGTTGAGCGTCTGGCCGTGCTGGCCGGAAAAGGGCTCGGCCAGCTGTTTGAAATAACGAAATCGATCAAGAAACTTGCTCATCCGGAATACTCCTGAAGGCCTGGTATGACATTGCTGACTCTGTATCTGTCGCGACACAGAAAGGAAAATGGTGCCGGTGCGCCACACCGGCCTTGTTGTTATCAGGCGCGCGCTTTTCGCCCGTAAACCAGCCAGGTCACCGCGATGCAGCAGAGATAGAAGACCAGGAAGATTTTCATTGCGCCGGCAGGTGAGCCGGTCATAGCGAGCGACAGGCCAAAGGTCTGCGGGATAAAGAAGCCGCCCAGCGCACCGATCGCAGAGATAAAGCCCAGCGCCGCCGAGGTCTCGGTTGCCGCTTCACGCTGAGCCAGCGCATCGTCACCGCCTTCGGCTTTGATGCGTTCCAGCGTCAGTTTGCGGAAGATGACCGCAATCATCTGATAGGTAGAGCCGCTGCCCAGACCGGAGGTCAGGAACAGGCCCATAAAAATGGCGAAAAAGGCGATGAACGAGCCTTCGTGTCCGTCACCCGGCAGCGTCAGGAACAGCAGCGCGGCAAACAGCGCCATCAGCACGTAGTTGATCAGGGTGACGCGCGTACCACCAAAACGGTCAGAAATGATGCCGCCTGCGGAACGCGCCAGCGCGCCGATAAACGGCCCGAAAAAGGCGTAATGCATGATCACCACGCCAGGGAACTGGGTTTTGGTCAGCATGGCAAAACCGGCAGAAAAGCCGATAAAGGATCCGAACGTCGCCAGATAGAGCAGCGCCATCACCCACAGGTGCGGCCGTTTCAGCACTGGCAGCTGTTCACGCAGCGAAGATTTCGCCGCCGCCAGATCGTTCATGCCAAACCAGGCCGCGAGTGTGCCGACCGCCAGGAACGGCACCCAGATCCAGGCGGCGTTTTCCAGCCAGATACTCTCACCGGCGACGGTAGCGTGGCCTTTATCCGCAAACGCAAAAATCGCGCAGGAGATCGCCAGCGGTGCGACGAACTGCATCACGCTGACGCCGAGGTTGCCCAGCCCGCCGTTGATGCCCAGCGCGCCGCCCTGATGGGCTTTGGGGAAGAAGAAACTGATGTTACCCATGCTGGAGGCGAAGTTTGCGCCGCCGAAGCCGCACAGCAGGGCAATTACCATAAACGTTGCGAAGGAGGTCTGACTGTCCTGCACGGCGAAGCCGAGCCACAGGCAGGGGATGATCAGGATACCGGTACTGAAAGCGGTCCAGCGGCGTCCGCCGAAGATGGGAATGACGAAAGAGTAAGGCACCCGCAGCAGCGCCCCGGAGACAGAAGGCAGCGCGGTCAGCAAAAAGAGCTGTTCTGTGCTGAAGTTAAAGCCAACTTTATTCAGGTTAACCGCAACGGTGCTGAACAGCATCCAGACGCAGAAGCCCAGCAGCAGGCAGAACACAGAAATCCACAGATTACGGCTGGCGATACGTTTACCACGCGCCTGCCAGAACGCTTCATTTTCCGGCTGCCAGTCCTGAATTAAGGCGCCGCGCGTCGGGGTTTGCAAAGGGGCAGATTGGGTCATAGATCTCTCATCAGCAGAATAATAATTGTGCATATCCTGCGTATCCGTCCTGCCCGCTTGCTTGACACAAATCAACGGCAAGGCAGGTTACCCGCGCGCCGCCGCCCCGGCTCGTCCCGGTTAAGTAGCGGACCGGAAAACGATAATCCTTATAAATCATAAGGTTTAAACGCACCTCTCCACCGCCCCCGCCGGGGGAGGGTCAGATGGAAATAAAGGAGTAGTCCTTTGGGGGTATGTGGCCTCCCTGCTTCCCCGTTAAAATAGGCCTCGTCGTCTGCGCGACGCTGGCGGTCTGACAGAAACAGGAGAGATTGTGACGGCTGAGAAATACACGCTCTTATTGATTGACGATCATCCCATGCTGCGTAGCGGGCTGAAGCAGCTGACGGAACTGGATCCGCGACTGCAGGTGGTGGCCGAAGCCGGTAACGGCACCGAGGGGCTGGCGCTGGCTCAGCAGCACGATCCTGACCTGATCCTGCTCGATCTCAACATGCCCGGTCTGAACGGTCTGGATGTCCTGACGCAGTTACGCGAAATGGCCCTGTCCGGTCGGGTGGTGGTGTTCAGCGTCTCAGATAACGAGGAGGATGTCGTCAGCGCACTGAAGCGCGGCGCTGACGGATATCTGCTGAAAGATATGGAGCCGGAAGCCCTGCTGAAAGCCCTGTATCAGGCGGCGGCCGGTCAGATTGTCCTGAGTGAGGCGCTGACGCCGATTCTGGTTGCCCGACTGCGTGAAGCGCAGCCTGCGCGGCCGCGCGACATCAGTCAGCTGACCCGGCGTGAACGGGACATTCTGCAACTGATCAGTGACGGGATGACGAACAAAGCCATTGCCCGCAAACTGGCGATCAGCGAAAGCACCGTCAAGGTTCACGTCAAATACCTGCTGAAGAAGATGAACCTCAAATCCCGGCTCGAAGCCGCTGTCTGGGCGTTGCAGAACGGGCTGCACTGACCGGGACCACGCCCTGAAGCAATCCTGTGGCGGTCTGGCTCGCTGAATGGCGGCATAAACCGCGAGCCGTCTCGCAGCAATCGCGCAGGGAGGTGAAAACCGCGACTTTTCTGTCGCCAGCCGCCGCCACATTTGCCAGGATGCCTGTCAGGTTTCACCCGGTCAGGATCGCAGCACCGCGTCAGGCTGGCATATGCCCTGCCCTATTCGTTATCATCGGGTCATCCTGCGCGCCGACGCTAATCCCTTTCGGTTTCATGGGCGTTGACCGCCAGAACTTTACCGCAGCAAAGATGAGTTAAAACCTTATGCAAGAGCCAACCGAAAAGGACTTTCCTTCTCATACGCCAATGATGCAGCAGTACCTGCGCCTCAAGGCAGAGCATCCTGACATTCTGCTGTTTTACCGGATGGGTGACTTCTACGAGCTGTTTTATGACGACGCTAAGCGCGCCTCACAACTGCTGGAGATCTCACTCACCAAACGCGGTGCATCCGCAGGTGAACCGATTCCGATGGCTGGTGTGCCCCATCATGCGGTTGAAGGCTATCTGGCTAAGCTGGTGCAGCTGGGTGAATCGGTTGCCATCTGCGAACAGATCGGCGATCCGGCGCTGAGCAAAGGGCCGGTTGAGCGCAAAGTGGTGCGCATCGTGACCCCCGGCACTATCAGTGATGAGGCGCTGTTGCAGGAGCGGCATGACAATCTGCTGGCGGCGATTGTGCAGAGCCCGCGCGGTTTTGGCTACGCCACTCTGGACATCAGTTCAGGCCGCTTTCGCCTGAGCGAACCCGCCGATGCCGAAACCATGGCGGCCGAGCTGCAGCGCACCAATCCCGCGGAGCTGCTCTACCCCGAAGATTTTCAGGCGATGTCACTGATCGACCAGCGACGCGGCCTGCGCCGCCGTCCGCTGTGGGAGTTTGAGATCGATACCGCGCGTCAGCAGCTTAATCTGCAGTTCGGCACCCGCGATCTTAACGGCTTCGGCGTGGAGAGTGCGCACCTGGGACTGAGCGCGGCGGGCTGCCTGTTGCAGTATGCCAAAGATACGCAGCGCACCACGCTGCCCCATATCCGCTCACTCAGCATGGAGCGGCAGCAGGACAGCATTATCATGGATGCCGCCACCCGCCGTAATCTGGAGATCACTCAGAACATGGCAGGCGGCACCGACAATACTCTGGCGGCCGTGCTGGATAAAACGGTCACGCCAATGGGAAGCCGGATGCTGAAGCGCTGGCTGCATATGCCGCTGCGTGATGTGGAGACGATCACCCAGCGCCAGGCGTCGATTGCCGAGCTGCAGAACCTCAGCGAAGCACTGCAACCGGTGCTGCGTCAGGTTGGCGACTTGGAGCGTATTCTGGCTCGTCTGGCTCTGCGCACCGCCCGCCCGCGCGATCTGGCCCGTATGCGTCACGCTTTCCAGCAATTGCCGGAACTTAACCGGCTGCTGGCCGATGTGCAGGCTCCTCTGCTGCAGAAGCTGCGTACCCGCATGGGCGAGTTTGCCGCACTGCGCGAGCTGCTGGAGCAGGCGGTTATCGAGTCACCGCCGGTGCTGATCCGCGACGGCGGCGTAATTGCCCCCGGCTACAACGCGGAGCTGGATGAGTGGCGCGCGCTGGCCGATGGTGCCACCGACTACCTCGACAGGCTGGAGGTCCGTGAGCGCGAGAAGCTGGGGCTGGATACCCTGAAGGTCGGATTTAACGGCGTACACGGCTATTACATCCAGGTCAGCCGCGGGCAGAGCCATCAGGTTCCGATGCACTATGTACGCCGTCAGACGCTGAAAAATGCCGAGCGCTACATCATTCCGGAACTCAAGGAGTATGAAGACAAAGTTCTCACCTCCAAAGGCAAAGCCCTGTCGCTGGAAAAAAGTCTCTATGAGGCGCTGTTCGACCAGCTGCTGCCCCATCTTGAAGATCTGCAGCTGAGTGCAGCGGCGCTGGCTGAGCTGGATGTGCTAAGCAACCTGGCGGAACGCGCCTGGACGCTTAACTATTGCCGTCCGGTATTACAGGATAAAGCCGGGATTAAAATCAGCGGCGGTCGCCATCCTGTGGTTGAACAGGTGCTGAAAGAGCCGTTTATTGCCAACCCGCTGTCGCTGGCGCCTCAGCGCAGGATGCTGATTATTACCGGGCCCAATATGGGCGGTAAAAGTACCTATATGCGGCAGGCGGCGCTGATTGCGCTGATGGCCTGGACGGGAAGTTTTGTGCCCGCCGATGAGGCGCTGATTGGCCCGCTGGACCGCATCTTTACCCGCGTCGGGGCGGCTGATGACCTGGCCTCCGGCCGTTCGACCTTTATGGTAGAGATGACGGAAACCGCCAACATCCTGCACAACGCCACCGAAAACAGTTTGGTGCTGATGGATGAGATTGGCCGTGGCACCTCAACCTATGACGGTCTGTCGCTGGCCTGGGCCTGCGCCGAGAACCTGGCCAACCGCATCAAGGCCATGACGCTGTTTGCTACGCACTACTTTGAGCTGACCACCCTGCCGGAAAAAATGGAGGGCGTCGTCAACGTCCATCTGGATGCCGTCGAGCATGGAGAGACGATCGCCTTTATGCACAGCGTACAGGATGGCGCGGCGAGTAAGAGCTATGGTCTGGCCGTGGCCGCGCTGGCTGGCGTGCCCAAAGAGGTGATTAAGCGGGCGCGGAACAAGCTGAAGGAGCTGGAAACGGTGTCCGGCCACGCCGCGTCCTCGACCGTGGATGGGTCTCAGCTGCCGCTGCTGGTTGAGGAGACATCGCCTGCCGTAGAGGCGCTGGAAGCACTGGACCCGGATACGCTGACACCGCGTCAGGCTCTCGACTGGATTTACCGTCTTAAGTCGCTGGTCTGACACTCTGCCGCGCCGCCATGCGGTGCGGTTCTTCCCTGCTTTCCGCCTTCCGATCACGTCTCACTTTTCCGCAGGCATAAAAAAAGCGGTGGTTTTCACCACCGCTTTTCGCGTCAGTCAGCCGAATGGCTTAGTGACGATTATTCACGAAAGAGTGCTTCAATGTTGAGGCCCTGCGCCTGCAGGATTTCGCGCAGACGGCGCAAACCTTCAACCTGAATCTGACGTACACGCTCGCGGGTTAAGCCGATTTCACGACCCACATCCTCCAGCGTTGCAGCTTCATAGCCTAACAGGCCGAAGCGACGTGCCAGCACTTCACGCTGCTTGGCGTTCAGTTCGAACAGCCATTTGACGATGCTTTGTTTCATATCATCGTCCTGCGTGGTGTCTTCCGGGCCGTTGTCTTTTTCATCGGCCAGAATATCCAGCAGCGCTTTCTCAGAATCTCCGCCTAACGGCGTATCGACTGAGGTGATGCGTTCGTTGAGACGCAACATGCGGCTTACATCATCAACCGGTTTATCCAGCTGCTCAGCGATCTCTTCCGCACTCGGCTCATGGTCAAGCTTGTGCGAAAGTTCACGCGCAGTACGCAGATAAACATTCAGTTCTTTCACGATGTGAATCGGCAGACGAATGGTACGGGTTTGATTCATGATCGCCCGTTCAATAGTCTGACGAATCCACCAGGTGGCATACGTTGAAAAACGGAACCCGCGCTCCGGGTCAAATTTCTCAACGGCGCGAATCAGCCCGAGGTTACCTTCTTCAATCAGGTCCAGCAGGGCTAAACCACGATTGCTGTAACGACGGGCGATTTTTACCACCAGGCGTAAGTTACTTTCAATCATACGGCGACGGGAAGGGATATCACCCCGCAATGCACGGCGAGCGAAGAACACTTCTTCCTCTGCCGTTAACAACGGAGAATAGCCAATCTCCCCAAGATAGAGCTGCGTCGCATCTAAGACACGCTGCGTCGCACCCTGTGATAGCAACTCCTCTTCCGCTACGTCGCTATCACTGGCTTCGTTTTCAACGAGAGCCTTCTCGTCAAAAATTTCAGCTCCGTTCTCATCGAATTCCGCGTTCTCATGTAACTCGTTTACTTTCAGCGTATTCTGGCTCATAAGCGGCTCCTACCCGTGATTCCAGGGCAGAACATAAAGCTGTTGTGTTCTGCCGGATTATCGCTGCGGTAAATAACGCAACGGGTTTACGGATTTCCCCTTGTAACGAATTTCAAAATGTAATCTGACTGAACTGGTTCCGGTGCTACCCATGGTAGCGATCTTTTGCCCCGCCTTAACTTCCTGTTGTTCCCGGACCAGCATTGTATCGTTGTGGGCGTAGGCGCTCAGGTAATCATCATTGTGTTTAATGATGATTAAATTACCGTAACCCCGGAGTGCGTTACCTGCGTACACCACGCGTCCTGAAGCCGTGGCAACCACAGATTGTCCGCGTGTCCCGGCGATATCGATGCCTTTATTGCCACCTTCGGCGGCAGAGAAGTTATCGATAATCTTCCCA
The DNA here is from genome assembly GCF_051025615.1 of Pantoea phosphatilytica. Lineage (NCBI taxonomy): Bacteria > Pseudomonadati > Pseudomonadota > Gammaproteobacteria > Enterobacterales > Erwiniaceae > Pantoea > Pantoea phosphatilytica. The sequence goes on along the minus strand of NZ_JBPFDF010000003.1, from coordinate 403,686 downwards.
TCAGTCGGCCAGCGCCAGCTTCCGACCGGCGTTGAACTGTTGGTTGTGCTGCTAACCGTAGGGGGTGCGGTAATCACTGGAGCTGTTGTCGTTGCAACATTTGCTCCTTTCGAAGGCAACAGTTTGCTGCCACCCGAAGTTCCCGAATCATCAGAATACGTAATAACAGGTTGCTGTGCAACAGCAGGAGATTTAATTTGTGGTGCCGCCGGAACCCCGCCCTGCGTTGCATCAGCAGCGGTAATGGAATTTCCACCGGTAATCGGCTGGCCCGACCCATTTCCAATCTGTAAAGTCTGTCCGACATTCAGGCTGTATGGCGCAGGAACGTTGTTGCGCTGGGCTAAATCGCGGAAATCGTTGCCGGTAATCCAGGCAATGTAAAACAATGTGTCTCCGCGCTTAACGGTATAAGTTTCACCGGAGTAGCTACCCTTGGGAATATTCTGGTAACTGCGGTTGTACACTATACGGCCATTCTGCGTCTCAACATTATTGCTGGTACTAATCATTCCACCGCTGGCTGGGGCAGATGCTGAATTTCTGCTTAACATTTGTCCCTGAGTGGGTGCGGCAGGAATACCACCCGAAACCTGGCCTCCGCCCGACTGGCTATTCAGCATGCCGCCATCATCGCCGACGCGACTGATGGGCGCCTGAGAATTGTCGCCAGAGCTGCATCCTGCCAGCCAGAAACCTACCAGTGAAAGAGCCGCCAGACGGCGTAACTGAAAAAGTGTGCTTCCCGTGCTCATTAATCCCCCGTGATGGCAGCGCTGTTCTGTGTGTTTCACTGTACCTGCCAGCAGAATGCTCTGCATGGCGCGGTAAAATCTGCGTTTTTATTGAATAAACCGGATAGTAACAACATCAGCTACGTGGTGCCATGAAACAGTTGTGAAGAAATACGTAGAAGGTCAGGCCAGATCGCCCTGTACCAGAGGCACAAAACGCACCGGCTCGATGATCTCCTCCACGACATCTTCACCCTGACGACGCAGGCGCTTCAGTACCTGCTGATCCTCGCCAACCGGCAGCACCATAATGCCGCCTTCTGCCAGTTGTGCTATCAGCGCAATCGGAATTTCCGGCGGTGCCGCCGTGACGATAATGGCATCGAACGGGCCACGCGACGGCCAGCCCTGCCAGCCATCGCCGTGGCGGGTGGAGACATTATGCAGATCCAGCTGCTTGAGACGGCGTTTAGCCTGCCACTGCAGCCCTTTAATGCGCTCCACGGAATAGACGTGATCGACCAGATGGGCCAGAATCGCCGTCTGATAGCCGGAGCCGGTGCCAATCTCCAGCACCCGCGAATGCGGATTTAGCGCCAGCAGTGCGGTCATTCGCGCCACCATATAGGGCTGAGAAATCGTCTGTCCGGAGCCGATAGGCAGAGCAACATTGTCCCAGGCTTTGTGCTCAAACGCCTCGTCGATAAAACGCTCACGCGGCACGTCACTCATGGCCTTCAGCAGATTTTCATCGTCGATGCCCTGCTGACGCAGTTGTGACAGCAATGTCTCGATACGCCGGTTCACCATGCCAGGTTTACCTCAGCTTTGGTCAGCCAGTCGCTGAGCACATCCTGCGCGCTGTGCGCCGTTAAGTCGACGTGCAGCGCGGTGACAGACACGTAGCCCTGATCCACGGCGGCGAAATCCGTATCCGGCCCCGCATCCAGCTGTTCGCCGGGCGGGCCAATCCAGTAGAGGGTATTGCCGCGCGGATCCTGCTGGGCAATCACCTGATCGGCAGGATGACGGCTGCCGCAGCGCGTAACGCGGATGCCTTTAAGCTCTGCCAGTGGCAAATCGGGAACGTTGATATTGAGAATACGGCCCGTGCGCAGCGGTTCATGGGTCAGCGCCCTGAGGATGGCGCAGACCACCGCCGCCGCCGTCGCGTAGTGCTCGTGGCCGTTCAGCGACACCGCAATGGCCGGTAAGCCAAGATGCCGCCCCTCCATCGCGGCCGCCACCGTGCCGGAGTAGATCACATCATCACCCAGATTGGGACCGGCGTTAATGCCTGACACCACAATATCGGGACGCGGCTGCATCAGTGCATTCACCCCCAGATAGACACAATCGGTCGGCGTGCCCATCTGAACCGCGATATCGCCGTTTTCATGGGTAAAGGTGCGCAGAGGCGTTTCCAGGGTTAATGAGTTCGAGGCACCGCTTCGGTTACGATCGGGGGCAACCACCTGCACGTCAGCAATCTGCCGCAGGGCTTTCGCCAGAGTCTGAATCCCTGGCGCATGAATGCCGTCATCGTTGCTGAGCAATATCCGCATTTCGTTCTGACCTTTTTTTATTCGACTGGTCGCTGTAACTGAACCTGTCTGAACGGCATGGCGACAGGTGGGACATGGACAGCGATTTTTGCATTCTAGCGAGGCACGCGAGGAAGTGGTAGGCGTAAATCACAGGACGACGGGGGTTTGCCGCAACATTACCCACACAGCGGGTCAGGTTGCGGCAATGCTTATTCATCAGGCTGGTCGGGCGAGTCCGCGTAAGTCAGCAGTTCCCGGACAACGCTGGTGGCAAAGCTGCCGGCGGGCAGCCAGAACGCCAGCGCCAGTGTCGCCGCATCCTGCCAGTGCCACTGCATATCGCGCGGCACCACCAGCATCGCGCGGCGTGCGGCGTCCACTTTCTCGCGTTCGAGCAGTCCGGTCAGCAGCGTGGCATCCGCCAGTGCCTGCTGTTCAAAGGCCAGCGCCTCCGCCTGCGGGCCTGGCTCGCCCCGCCCCGGCAGCGGCGCGGTAATGCGCAGCTCATGCTGGTTGACCCGGCGCTGCGACTCAGCCAGCTCATCGGGCTGGGCGACAAACCAGCTGCCGCGCCCGGTCAGCTGCAGTGCATCGCCGTTGAGCACCTGAGTCAGTCCACCCTGCTGCTGCAGACGTGCGCTGGTCACCTGATTAAACAGCGCACTGCGCGCGACAGAGAGCATCAGGCTGCGTTTGTTGCGGTCGCGCAGGGTGATCTCATTGCGCGCCCACTTCTGCGCCATCGCGAGATTGTTACCACCGCGACCAAAACGCTGCTCACCGAAATAGTTCGGCACGCCCGCCGCGCAGATCTGCGCCAGCCGGGTTTCAACGGCATCACGGTCGCTGATTTCACGAATGACCAGCCGGAAGGCGTTGCCTGCCAGCGCACCGATGCGCAGCTTACGCTTGTGACGTACCGCCTGCAGAATCTCTACGCCTTCCAGCGCGAAACCGCGCAGATCGGGCATGGTATTGCCCGGCAGACGAAAACAGAGTGTCTGCTCTGTTACCGCGTGGCGGTCTTTCATTCCGGCATAGCTGAGATCGCGCGCAGGTACGCCAAGATATTTTGCCAGCGCTTCCGCCACGAAGCGGGTGTTAGCCCCTACTTTCCGGATGCGCACCAGCAGATGCTCACCTTCCCCATCCGGGCCATAACCCAGATCTTCCACCACCACAAAGTCTTCCGGCTTCGCCTTGATGACGCCAGAGGCGGCGGGCGCACCGTGCAGGTAAGTCAGATTCATTGGCTGTCTGCTTTCAACAGTAAGGCCACCGCCTCGCAGGCGATCCCTTCACCGCGCCCGGTAAAGCCCAGCTTTTCGGTGGTGGTGGCTTTCACGTTGACCGCATCCATATGGCAGCCCAGATCTTCTGCAATATTGATTCGCATCTGCGGCACATGCGGCAGCATTTTAGGTGCCTGCGCGATAATCGTGACGTCCACATTGCCGATGCGATAGCCTTTGGCTTCGATACGACGCCAGGCCTCGCGCAGCAGGCCCCGGCTGTCCGCGCCTTTAAAGGCGGGATCGGTGTCGGGAAACAGTTTGCCGATATCGCCCATCGCGACGGCCCCCAGCAGAGCGTCAGTGAGCGCATGCAGCGCCACATCACCATCCGAATGGGCGATAAAACCGTGCTCAAATGGGATCCGCACACCGCCAATCACTAACGGACCTTCTCCGCCAAAGGCGTGAACGTCAAAACCGTGACCGATACGCATCATGCGCTCTCCTTTAATTGAATCTGACTGAGATAAAATGCCGCCAGCGCCAGATCTTCTGGCCGGGTGACTTTGATGTTATCGCTGCGTCCGCTGACCAGCAGCGGATGGTAGCCACAGTACTCCAGCGCCGAGGCTTCATCGGTGATGGTGGCACCTTCGGCCAGCGCCCGCGTCAGGCAGGCGGTAAGCAGCGCATGCGGGAAGAACTGCGGCGTTAAGGCGTGCCAGAGGTCATCGCGTTCCACCGTGTGGGCGACCGCCGCTTTGCCCGGCTCGCCCCGTTTCATGGTGTCGCGCACCGGCGCGGCCAGAATGCCGCCGACGTGACTCTGCTGACGCACATTCAGCAGTTGCTGAAGATCGTCGGGATGCAGGCAGGGACGCGCGGCGTCATGGACCAGCACCCACGCGGAACCCTGAGCGGCCTGTAAGCCAGCCAGCACCGATTCAGCACGCGTCTCACCGCCCGTCACCCGGAGCACACGCGGATCCTGGGCCAGCGGCAGTGAACTGAAGTACTGATCGTCGGGGCTGAGGGCGACAATAACCTGTCGGATAGCAGGATGGGAAAACAGACGGGCAATGCTGTGTTCCAGAAGGGTGTGCTGACCAATCGTCAGATACTGCTTCGGACAGGTTGCCTGCATGCGGCTGCCGATCCCGGCAGCGGGCACCACGGCAATCACATCCGCAAGGGAGGCCAGAGTGTTCATGTTTTATCGTTGTTGGTTTTGCGCAGAGAGTTGCGCGTTGCGTTTGTTCTGGTCAGGCACCAGACGATAGAAAGTCTCACCGGGCTTAATCATGCCCAGTTCATTGCGTGCACGCTCCTCGATCGCTTCCGAGCCGCCATTGAGATCGTCAATTTCGGCAAACAGCTGATCGTTGCGCGATTTCAGTTTGGCATTGTTTGCCTGTTGCACCGCGACATCATCATTGACGCGCGTATAGTCATGGATGCCATTTTTCCCCAGCCACAACGAATATTGCAGCCAGCCCAGCAGCACCAGTAACAGTAACGTCAGTTTTCCCATCCCGCCCCCTAAAAACGGCCCAATCATCCCATAACTTTGCCAAGGACTCCACACCAGCGGCGAAAATGGCGCGCTTTGCGCTGTGTCTGCGCAAAATATGAATCAGTGCCGATTCTTAGGGAAAAGATTTGTAACCTGCCGATGCGTTTGCACATCAGTGCAGGCGGAGAGAGGCGTTACCAGCCGGAAAGAAAAGAGAACATCAGCCAGAAGAGCGTCACCACGATAAATACCGTGGCGAGCGCAGCCCAGAGCCACTGACCGCTGAGCAGCGTGTTCAGTGCAATACCTGTGACCACGGCAACCGGCAGCAGCGCCAGAAAGAATGGCCAGGTATAAAGAAAGAAAAACAGCGTGTTAGAGCCGAACAGCAGGAAAGGGATCGCCAGCGCGCACCAGTAAGCGAGAAAGCCGATTACGCCACCCGGCAGCAATGAGCGCGGCTCATCACGGGAGGCGTCATCTTTACGGGCGAGCATTGGGGTAATGTTCTGCATAGGCATCCTGTTGGCACGAGGGCGGCAAATCAGAAGCGATCTGCCGCTGTCTCTTCAGGATCTGATGATATCGCGGTCGCGCAGCAGGTCTAACAATTGGGCCGCCAGTTTTGTAACCAATTGTTCGCCATCCAGCAGGATTTCCGGGCTGTCCGGTGCCTCGTAAACGCTGTCAATGCCGGTAAAATTACGCAGTTCACCGGCGCGCGCTTTTCGATAGAGCCCTTTGGGATCGCGTGCTTCACACACCGCCAGCGGCGTATCAACAAACACCTCGATAAACTGCCCCGGTTCCAGCAGATCGCGCACCATCTGCCGCTCGGCGCGATGCGGCGAGATAAAGGCCGTCAGCACTACCAGCCCGGCATCCACCATCAGTTTCGCCACTTCGCCGACCCGCCGGATATTCTCTTTGCGGTCATCATCGCTGAAACCGAGGTCACGGCAGAGGCCGTGACGCACGTTATCACCGTCCAGCAGATAGGTGCTGACGCCGATGCGATGCAGCGCCTGCTCCAGCGCGCCCGCAACGGTCGATTTACCCGAGCCAGACAGCCCGGTAAACCACAGCACCACCCCCTGATGGCCATGCTGCTGCTCGCGTGAGGCGCGGGTCACCGGATGATCATGCCACACCACGTTCTCATCATGCACGGCCATTACTGACCGCCCAGCAGATCACGCGCATTCCAGTGCGGGAAGTGGCGGCGCACCAGCGCATTCAGTTCCAGTTCAAAGGCGCTGAACTCACCGCTGTTAACCGGCGCATCCAGGTGCGGCTGATGGATCATGCCAGCCCCGACGGTGACGTTGCTCAGGCGATCGACAAAGATCATGCCGCCGGTTACCGGGTTCTGCTGATAGCTGTCGAGCACCATCGGCTCATCAAAGGTGATCTCAACGCGACCGATGCCGTTCAGCGGCAGCGCATCGACCTGATGCGTCTCCAGCGAGTTGATCTCAACCTGATGCAGCACCTTTTCCACCCGGCCACGGCTCTTTTTACCGGCGATTTTCAGGTCGTAGCTCTGACCGGCCTGCAGCGGCTGCTCTGCCATCCAGACCACGTCAACGCTGGCCGACTGAACCGCCGTCAGCGTTTCACCAGCGTCAACCAGCAGATCGCCGCGGCTGATATCAATCTCATCCTGCAGCACCAGCGTGATCGCCTCGCCAGCGCCCGCTTCCTGCAGATCGCCATCAAAGGTGACGATGCGCGCAACGGTGGACTCGACGCCGGAAGGCAGCACTTTCACACGCTGTCCCACCTGCACGCTGCCCGACGCCAGCGTACCGGCATAGCCACGGAAATCCAGGTTCGGACGGTTGACGTACTGCACCGGGAACCGCATTGGCTGATGATCGACGACGCGCTTCAGCTCCACGGTTTCCAGCACATCCAGCAGCGTCGGGCCGCTGTACCACGGCATGGTCTGGCTGGCAGAGGCGACGTTGTCCCCTTCCAGCGCCGACATCGGCACAAAGCGGATGTCGAGATCCTCCGGCAACTGGGCCGCAAAATCGAGGTAATCCTGTTTGATCTGTTCGAAGCGTTCCTGGCTGTACTCCACCAGATCCATCTTGTTGATCGCCACGACCAGATGTTTGATCCCCAGCAGCGTCGAGATAAAGCTGTGACGGCGGGTCTGATCCAGCACGCCTTTGCGCGCGTCGATCAGCAGGATCGCCAGGTCACAGGTTGAAGCGCCGGTCGCCATGTTACGGGTGTACTGCTCGTGGCCCGGCGTGTCGGCGATGATAAATTTACGCTTTTCGGTTGAGAAGTAGCGGTAGGCCACATCGATGGTAATGCCCTGCTCACGCTCCGCCTGCAGGCCATCCACCAGCAGTGCCAGATCCAGCTTCTCACCCTGGGTGCCGTGACGCTTGCTGTCGTTGTGCAGCGAGGAGAGCTGATCTTCATAGATCTGACGGGTGTCATGCAGCAGACGACCGATCAGGGTACTTTTTCCATCGTCCACGCTGCCGCAGGTCAGAAAACGCAGCAGGCTTTTGTGTTGCTGCGCGGTCAGCCAGGCTTCAACGCCGCCCTGGTCGGCAATCTGTTGTGCAATTACGGTATTCATCTGGCGTCTCCTTAGAAATAACCCTGACGTTTTTTCAGTTCCATCGAACCGGACTGATCGCGATCGATCACGCGGCCCTGACGCTCGCTGGTGGTGGAAACCAGCATCTCTTCGATGATCTCCGGCAGCGTCTGCGCCTCCGACTCTACGGCGCCGGTCAGCGGCCAGCAGCCCAGCGTACGGAAACGCACCATCCGTTCGGTGATCTCCTCGCCCGGCTGCAGGTTGATGCGATCGTCATCGATCATCATCAGCATGCCATCACGCTCCAGCACCGGACGCGGTGCGGCGAGATAGAGCGGCACGATCTCGATGTTTTCCAGGAAGATGTACTGCCAGATATCCAGTTCGGTCCAGTTCGACAGCGGGAAGACGCGAATGCTTTCGCCTTTGTTGATCTGACCGTTGTAGTTGTGCCACAGCTCAGGACGCTGGTTTTTCGGGTCCCAGCGGTGGAAACGGTCGCGGAAGGAGTAGATACGCTCTTTCGCGCGAGACTTCTCTTCGTCACGACGTGCGCCGCCAAAGGCCGCATCAAAACCATATTTGTTCAGCGCCTGCTTCAGCCCTTCGGTCTTCATGATGTCCGTGTGTTTGGCACTGCCGTGGACAAAGGGGTTGATCCCCATCGCCACGCCTTCCGGGTTGCGGTGAACCAGCAGCTCTGCGCCCATCGCCTTCACGGTGCGGTCACGGAATTCGTACATTTCACGGAATTTCCAGCCGGTATCCACATGCAGCAGCGGGAATGGCAGCGTGCCGGGGTAGAAGGCTTTGCGCGCCAGATGCAGCATGACGGACGAATCTTTACCGATGGAATACATCATCACCGGATTGCTGAACTCCGCCGCCACTTCGCGAATGATATGGATACTCTCCGCCTCCAGCTGACGCAGATGAGTGAGTCGTTTTTGGTCCATGATTTTCCCTCAAGCCAGATTGACAACGGCGGACTCGCGAGTCCCCTGCTGTGCCGAATGTTTAAACCAGGCGAGTTGCCCGTGCAGATTGACCACCTCTCCAATCACCAGCAGCGCCGGAGTGGGTGCTGAGGCGGCCAGCGCCTCAAGTTGTTCTAAGGTGCCGGTCAGCACCTGCTGATCCTGGCGGGTACCGCGGCTGATGACCGCTACCGGCGTGGATGGCGCACCACCGTGCGTGATTAACGCTTCGCTGATCGCGGCCGCCTTCACGGTACCCATATAGATCGCCAGCGTCTGACGCGCACGCGCCAGCGATGGCCAGTCGATGTCATGCCCGTCCGGGCGGCAGTGACCGGTGATAAACATTACGCTCTGCGCGTAGTCGCGATGCGTCAGCGGAATACCGGCATAGGCCGTTGCGCCTGCGGCGGCCGTAACGCCCGGCACCACTTGGAAGGGAACACCCGCCTGCTGTGCCGCCTGCAGCTCTTCGCCACCGCGGCCAAAGATAAAGGGATCTCCCCCCTTGAGCCGCACGACCCGCTTACCCTTAAGCGCCAGGGAAACCAGCAGCTGGTTGATCTCGTCCTGCGGCAGCGTATGGGCGCTGGCGCGTTTGCCGACGCAGATGCGGTCGGCATCGCGGCGCACCAGATCCAGCACCTCTTCACTGACCAGATGGTCATACAGCACCACGTCGGCCAGCTGCATCACCTGCAGCCCGCGCAGCGTCAGCAGGCCGCTGTCGCCCGGGCCCGCGCCCACCAGGAAGATCTCGCCCTGACGGGTGGGTTCGGCCTGAAGTTCACGATCCAGCGTCTGTTTCGCCTCTTCCACATTGCCGGCGGACATCTGGCTGGCAAACTGCCCCTCAAAGGCGCGTTCCCAGAAGCGGCGACGGTCAGACATGCGGCTGAAGCGCTGTTTGACCTTATCGCGCCAGAGTCCGGCCACCTCCGCCATCTGTCCCAGACTGGCGGGCAGCAGCGTTTCGATTTTTTCGCGCAGCATACGGGCCAGCACCGGTGCGGTGCCGCTGGAGGAGATCGCCACCACCAGTGGTGAGCGGTCAACAATCGAAGGGAAGATAAAGGTGCATTTCGGCTGGTCATCGACCACGTTGACCAGCTTATGCCGCGCATTAGCGGCTTCGAAAACCCGGGTATTGAGTGCGTTATCGTCGGTGGCGGCAATCACCAGAAAGACGTTATCCAGCTGGGCCGGATCAAATTCTGTCGCCACCCACTCCAGCGCCTGCTCATCCAGCAGTGCCTGCAGTTCAGGGCAGAGCTCACGGGACGCGATCTGAATATGCGCGCGCGCGCGGCGCAGCAGTTCAATTTTACGCGCCGCAATATCTCCACCGCCGACAACCAGAACCGGGCGGCCAGAGAGATCGGCAAAAAGAGGCAGATAGTTCACGTTAACCCTGATGTTTTAACTTTGTATTAACGGGACTATACGTCGCGGGGTTCAGGCAGATGAAATTACGAATTGGAATGAGTAGTTACCGAATGGAATAAAGCCCCCGCAAAGCACAGAACAAATTGATCTTAAGAGATGAAATTTAATGGCTTTTTCGTGAAACGGTTCACAGATTCAGGCGCCCCGGCGCCTGGCCAAAAGCAGATAAGTGCCAGCAGTAATAGCACGCCGTGCTGAGCGGCGGCCTCAGCGCCCGAATCCACTCACCAGATAGCGGAACAAAAGGAGTATAATGCGTCCGGCGTGACGGGCCGTGACCCGCACACAGCACGGCTCCCGGATAACGAAAAAAAAGGATGCACTATGTTTTGTTCCCTCCGCTTGAGGGTAGCGACAGTTTTGTTTGGCGCACTCATTTCTCCGCTGGCGCTGGCGCTGCCAGCCGGTCAGTTTGCCGAGCAGCAGGTCCGGCACATCGCCACCCTCTTCCCCGGCCGGATGAGCGGCAGCCCGGCGGAGCTGATGGCAGCGGACTATCTGCAGCAGCAATTCTCCGCACTGGGTTATCAGACTAATACCCGGCAGTTCAACACCGGCTACAGGTGGCAGGAGGATGACGGCACGCAGCGCTGGCATAAGCTCACGGCCACCTCGGTCATTGCCGCACGCGCAGGCAGCGTGCCGCAGGAAATCCTGATCGTGGCGCATCTCGATACCTGGACGCCGCAAAACAGCAGTCAGGCCCGCCGTAACCTGGGCGGCTTACGCCTGCAGGGTGTCGACGATAACGCCTCGGGCCTGGGGGTGATGCTGGAGCTGGCCCAGCAGCTGAGCCATAAACCGCTGCACTACGGCATACGCTTTGTGGCGCTGAGCGCCGGGGAGTCGGACCTGCACGGTATGGACGATTATGTTGCGCGGATGAGCGCGCGTGAAAAGAAAAACACGCTGCTGGTGATCGATCTGAACAGCCTGATCACCGGCGATCATCTCTATTTCAACAGCGGCATGAACACGCCACGCGTCGTGCGCAAGCAGACCAGCGAACGCGCGCTGGTGCTGGCGCGTCAGCAGGGTATCCCGGCGGCCAGCTATCAGATCAGCCACAACGATTTTAAAGGCCCGAATGCCTTTGACCGGGCGGGCTTCCCGCTGCTGGATGTGACCGCCAGCAACCGGGCGCTGGGTAACAAAGATGGCGGTATCCAGCGTCATCGCAGCCGTCACTTTCCGGATGGCGTCACCCGTCATCAGACCGATCTGGATAACCTGAGCTATCTTGACCGCTGGCTGCCGGGCCAGATAGCGTTGCGAACCCGCGACAGCGTGCGCGTGCTGCTGCCGCTGATCAGCGAACTGGCCAACCCCAAAGTGTAAGGATCTGACATGTACGTGGTCTTTCTGAACTATGTTCGTCCGGTTGAGGAGGTGGAAGCCCTGCTGGCCCCCCATATTGACTGGCTTGACCGCTATTTTGCGGCAGAGGTGTTTATCGCGGCAGGCCGCAAAGATCCGCGCACCGGCGGTATGCTGCTGGTCAGGGATATCGAACGGGAGCGGCTGGATGCGATTCTGGCGGAAGATCCGTTTGTCGCCGTGGCGCAGTATGAGGTGACGAAGGTTAATGTGACCCGGTCAGCGGACGCCTTTGCCGCACTAAGCGGGATTTAGCGGCGAACGGCCATGCGTCGGGCGCAGGGCCGTTCAGGGCTTCTCTCCCGCAGCGGGAGAGAAGCGCAGCATCACCCTTCGTGCAGGCCGCACTCGCGTTTCAGCCCGAAGAAGCGCGTCTCCTCCTCTGCCATACCCGGTTCCCACTTGCGGGTGGTATGGGTATCGCCCACGGAGAGATAGCCCTCATCCCACAGCGGATGGTACTTCAGCTTGTGCTGCTCCAGATACTGATGAATCTGACGGTTGTCCCAGTCGATGATCGGCAGCAGCTTAAAGACGCCACGCTGCACGCCCAGCACCGGCAGATTGGCCCGGCTGCCGGACTGATCGCGTCGTAAGCCGGCAAACCAGGTCTGCGCACCCAGCGTCTCCAGCGCGCGGTTCATCGGCTCAACCTTGTTGATCTCGTTATATTTCTCAATCCCCTCTACGCCCTGCTCCCACAGTTTGCCGTAGCGCGCTTCCTGCCAGGCCGGTGAGGTGTCGGCGCGGAAAACTTTGAGGTTGAGATTGAGCTGGTCGGCCAGCTCATCAATAAAACGATAGGTCTCCGGGAAGAGATAGCCAGTGTCCGTCAGGATCACCGGGATATTGGGCTGCTGACGCGTCACCAGATGCAGCGACACCGCGGCCTGAATCCCGAAGCTGGACGAGAGCACATAGGCACCCGGCAGATTCTCCAGCGCCCAGCTGACCCGCTCTTCCGCTGAGGCTTTCTCCAGCTGCGCATTGGTCGCGGCCAGCGCCATTGCGCGCTGGACCTTAGACATCGCATTCAGTGCGGCGAGGTCGGGCTGACTCATTTTGCTTCCTCCCAGAAATCGCGTGCCGGGTCCAGCACCGGCGCAACAATGCCTGCGCGGATGGTGAAGTCACCAAAGCCTTCCGCGGCCTGGCGTTCGGTGGCCCAGCGTCCCACCAGCTCATCAATGGTGGCGAGAATTTCGCTTTCGTTAATGTTTTCCCGATACATACGGGGGATGCGCGTCCCGATGCGGTTACCGCCCAGGTGCAGGTTGTAACGCCCCGGCGCTTTACCCACCAGGCCCAGCTCTGCCAGCATGGCACGGCCACAGCCGTTAGGACAACCGGTGACGCGTAACACAATGTGCTCATCACCCACACCATGCGCATGCATAATCTCTTCGACTTTGGTCACGAACGCAGGCAGGAAGCGCTCAGCTTCCGCCATCGCCAGCGGACAGGTCGGGAAGGCCACACAGGCCATGGAGTTTTCACGCTGCGGCGTCACCTGCTCCATCAGACCATGTTCACGGGCAATCGCTTCAATCGTCGCTTTTTCACTTTCCGGCACGCCTGCCACAATCAGGTTCTGGTTGGCGGTCAGGCGGAAATCGCCCTGATGGATTTTCGCAATTTCCGCAATCCCGCTTTTCAGCGGACGGCCCGGATAGTCGAGCAGGCGGCCGTTTTCGATAAACAGCGTCAGGTGCCATTTATTGTCGATGCCTTTAATCCAGCCAATGCGATCGCCACGGGTGGTGAGCTCATAGGGGCGGATCGGTTCAAAGGTCACGCCTGCGCGCTTCTCGACTTCCGCTTTAAAGGTTTCGACGCCAACGCGCTCCAGAGTGTATTTGGTCTTAGCGTTTTTACGATCGGTACGGTTACCCCAGTCGCGCTGCGTCGTGACGACCGCGGCGGCCACATCCAGGATCTTCTCTGCCGGGAAGTAGCCAAACTCACTGGCGGTGCGGGCATACGTAGCTTTGTTGCCGTGCTCAATTGACAGCCCGCCACCGACCAGCAGGTTAAAGCCTGTCAGCCTGCCCTGCTCGGCAACGGCGACAAAGTTCAGATCGTTGGCGTGCAGATCCACATCGTTATGCGGCGGGATCACGACGGTCGTTTTGAATTTACGCGGCAGATAAGTTTCGCCGAGGATCGGCTCCTCATCGGTGGTCGCGACTTTTTCCTGATCCCACCAGATCTCCGCATAGGCGCGGGTGCGCGGCAGCAGATGCTCAGAGAGCTTCTTCGCCCACTCATACGCTTCCTGATGCAGCTCTGACTCCACCGGGTTTGAGGTACAGAGCACGTTACGGTTCACGTCGTTGGCGGTCGCCAGCGCATCCAGCCCCACTTCGTGCAGCATCTGGTGCGTCGGCTTCACGTTCTTCTTCAGAATACCGTGGAACTGAAAGGTCTGACGGTTCGTCAGACGGATGCTGCCATAAATCGTTTTATCGGTGGCGAATTTGTCGATAGCCAGCCACTGCGTTGGCGTAATGATGCCGCCCGGCAGACGGCAGCGCAGCATCATGGCGTGACGCGGCTCCAGCTTCTGCTCAGCGCGCTCGGCACGGATATCGCGGTCATCCTGCTGGTACATGCCGTGAAAACGGATTAGCAGGAAGTTATCGCCGGTAAAGCCGCCGGTCAGGCCCTCTTCCAGATCTTCTTTAATAGTGCCACGCAGATAGTTGCTCTGCTTCTTCAGACGCTCGGCATCTGACAGTTTGCCTTCTACAACCAGCGGTCCAGGGTGTTTATCGCTCATTAGTAAACGTCTCGCTGATAACGGCGCTCAATGCGCAGCTCACTTAAAAATTCGTCGGCCGCTTCACGATCCATTCCGCCGTGTTCGACCACCACATCCAGCAGTGCCTGCTCGACGTCTTTTGCCATACGATTTGCGTCACCGCATACGTAAAGGTGTGCGCCCTCTTCAATCCAGCGCCACACTTCCGCCCCTTTCGCGCGGATCTTATCCTGAACGTAAATCTTTTCGGCCTGATCGCGTGACCAGGCGAGGTCGATGTGGGTCAGCAGACCATCCTTCACATATTTCTGCCACTCCACCTGATAGAGGAAGTCCTCCGTGAAGTGCGGATTACCAAAGAATAGCCAGTTTTTACCGCTGGCACCGTCGTTGTCGCGCTGCTGCATAAAGGCGCGGAACGGGGCGATGCCGGTGCCCGGGCCGATCATGATCACGGGTGCATCCGGATTGGCTGGCAGGCGGAAATTGTCGTTGTGTTCGATAAAGACGCGGACCTCGCCCTCTTCTTCGATGCGATCGGCCAGCCAGGTGGAGGCCCCGCCGCCGCGCTGACGACCTTCGATATCGAAGCGAACGGCACCGACGGTGATGTGCACTTCGCTGTCGGTTTCCGCCTGGGATGAGGCGATAGAGTAGAGTCGCGGCGTCAGCGGACGCAGCAGCGTGGTCAGCTGTTCAGCGGTAAGTTCAGCCGGGGCCAGACGCACCATATCCACGATCGGATAGCGCTGCGCATACTGCTGCAGGCGCGCTTTATCATCCACCAGCGACAGCAGCTCAGCATCTTTCGACAGCTGAGCATACTGCGCTACGATCTGTGCGGTGTTCACCGTCAGTTCAAAATGTTTCTGCAGCGCCTCTGCCAGCGGCAGCGTGACACCATTCACCGCGACCGGCTCATCGCCTTTCAGCCAGACCAGTTCCAGCAGTTCGCTGACCAGCGCCGCATCGTTTTCATACCAGACGCCCAGCGCATCGCCAGGCTGGTAGCGCAGACCCGAGTCGCCCAGATCGATTTCGATATGGCGCACATCTTTGTCGGAATCACGGCCGGTGATCTTCTGGTTCACCGCCAGGCTTGCGCTGAGCGGTGACTCTTTGCTGTAAGGGCTGGTGGTGACTTCGTTGACGCTGCCTGCGGCGGTCGCCGTCGCCTGGGCGGGCGATTCGGCGGGCACCCGCTGTTTCAGGATCGCCGTCAGCGCGCTGCGCCAGGCGATGGCCTGATCCGCATACTCGACATCGGCATCGACCCGATCCAGCAGACGCTCGGCGCCCAGCTCGGCCAGGCGGCTGTCGAAATCCTTGCCTGCCTGACTGAAGAATTCGTAGGAGGTATCGCCCAGGCCAAAAACGGCAAAGGCCGCACCCTCCATTTTTGGTGCCTTCTTCGACATCAGGAATTTATGCAGCGCCACCGCCTCTTCCGGCGGCTCGCCTTCACCCTGGGTGGAGGTCACGACGACCAGCAGCTTCTCCTGGCCAATCTGTTTGAACTTGTAATCCCCGGCATTCACCAGGCTGACGTTCAGCTTCGCGGCCAGCAGGTCATCGCGCAGCTGCTCAGCCAGTCGGCGGGCATTGCCCGTCTGCGAGGCGGAGAGCAGCGTAATGGCTGGCGCTTCGACCGCGGCGGGTGGCGGGCTGGCGACGGCGCTGCCCGGGGTCTGTTCCACCCGGCCCCAGAAATAGCCTGACAGCCACGCCAGTTGAGTCGGGGAATAATCTGTCGTCGCCGCCTGTAAGCGGGCGAGTTGTTCCGGGGAGAGCGGAAGCATTGAACCAGGTGCCTGAGTCGTCATCGCGTAAAA
This sequence comes from Pantoea phosphatilytica, assembly GCF_051025615.1. Lineage (NCBI taxonomy): Bacteria > Pseudomonadati > Pseudomonadota > Gammaproteobacteria > Enterobacterales > Erwiniaceae > Pantoea > Pantoea phosphatilytica. The sequence goes on along the minus strand of NZ_JBPFDF010000003.1, from coordinate 387,698 downwards.
AATTCCAGTATCAGAAGTCCGGACCGTAAATGGCGGAAGAGTACGTAGGTTACCGGGCTGTATATTAACGATTAAATACACCTTCGACATATCAAATAACCAAAATGACTAAGTGGTTTTCCAGATAGGCCTAATCGCTAAAAGTGGTAATTAAAGCGGTGATATATCAGTTAATTAGCTGGGCACCCGCAGGCGGTGCGGCGGGAAAAGAGACGCTTTGTGCTATGCGGGTGCGAAAAAAGCGCTAATCAGGTAGAATCCAGCGGTTTTTAAATGTCTGAGAACCACTATGTCTACCACCCTGTTTAAAGAGTTCCAGTTCGAAGCCGCGCACCATTTACCGAATGTGCCGGCCGGACACAAATGTGGCCGTCTGCACGGTCACTCGTTCCTGGTTCGTCTGGAGATCACCGGCGAAGTGGATGCGCATACCGGCTGGGTAATGGATTTTGCTGAATTAAAAGCGGCGTTTAAGCCGGTCTATGATCGTCTGGATCACTACTACCTGAATGAGATTCCCGGCCTGGAAAATCCCACCAGCGAAGTGCTGGCCAGATGGATCTGGGATCAGATGAAGCCGCAGCTGCCGCTGTTAACCGCGGTTATGATCAAAGAAACCTGCACTGCAGGCTGCGTTTACCGCGGCTAACCCTGTCGGATCGAAGTTTTCGATCCGACACGTCCCCTCTCCGCTCCCGCTCACCTTAGGTTTAGCTCCCCGGCGCGCTGCCGCAGGGTCAGGCAATATTGAGATATTTGTGGGTCTGCATCGACAGACGCCAGTTGCGGGCAATGCAGGTTTCAATGCAGAGCCGGGTGGCATCCTCTTTGCGGCTGATCGGCTGTAACGCGATGATGCGCGCTTTGGCATCCTTGACGCCTGCCAGCAGCTGATCCAGCGCTTCCACATCCCGCTCGCGGGCGACCGGATGTTTGATCTCATCGGCCCGGCTCAGCGCCTGATCCAGCACGTCGTAGCCACCGCGCATGTTGACCTTTGGCGAGACGGTCACCCAGGTCTGTTCGGAACAGTGGATCGCATGCGTGCCGCTGGTTTCGATCTGACACTGAAAACCCTGCTCTTCCAGGGCTGTGGTCAACGGACGCAGGTCGTAGATCGCCGGTTCACCGCCGGTGATGACCACATGCCGGGCCGTCCAGCCCTGCTCTGCGATGGCGCGCAGCAGCGTCGTCGCGTCGGCGTCGCCCCAGGCGTCGCTTTCCACCGTTTTAATCAGAATATCGCCCAGCGACGTTTCCCGATCTGCCCGCTTTTCCCAGGTATGTTTGGTATCGCACCAGCTGCAGCCTACCGGGCATCCCTGCAGGCGAATGAAGATAGCAGGCACGCCGGTGTAATAGCCTTCGCCCTGCAGCGTCTGGAACATTTCGTTAATCGGGTAGAACATTTTTTACTCACCTGGAGAAATCGGGGCGCTGATTATGGCAGATTTGCCGCGCAGCTCAACCACGCGTCGTGCTTTTTCTCTGCGCCGGGCAGAACAGAGAAAGGCGCGTTAAGACGACTGACAGGCGCAAAACGCAGCGGAGGGAGAGGCGTTCTGCGCAGGGAACTGGGCGGGCGGGCAGAGAGGCCGGGTCTGGCCGTTTGCTGCCGGGCCGACGCCTTCGCATCGGTAAGCCGCCGCCAACAAAAAGCCCCGCACGGGGCGGGGCTTTCAGCATCTGTGATGCCGCGTGAAGCGACATCAGCAGGGGTCATTACTGACCTTTAACTTCTTTCAGACCGTTGAATGGCGCTTTAGAACCCAGCGCTTCTTCGATACGGATCAGCTGGTTGTACTTAGCAACACGGTCAGAACGGCTCATTGAACCGGTTTTGATCTGGCCTGCAGCCGTACCGACCGCCAGGTCAGCGATGGTCGCATCTTCGGTTTCGCCTGAACGGTGAGAGATCACAGCGGTGTAGCCTGCATCTTTCGCCATTTTGATCGCAGCCAGGGTTTCGGTCAGAGAACCGATCTGGTTGAACTTGATCAGGATGGAGTTAGCGATACCTTTTTCGATACCTTCTTTCAGGATTTTGGTGTTGGTGACGAACAGGTCGTCACCCACCAGCTGGATTTTGTCGCCCAGAACTTTGGTCTGGTAGGCGAAGCCATCCCAGTCAGATTCGTCCAGGCCATCTTCGATAGAGACGATCGGATACTGTTTAGTCAGATCTTCCAGGAAGTGGGTGAACTCTTCTGAAGTGAAAGCTTTACCGCCTTCACCGGCCAGAACGTATTTGCCATCTTTGTAGAACTCAGATGCCGCACAGTCCATCGCCAGGGTGATATCTTTGCCCAGCTCGTAGCCTGCAGCTTTTACCGCTTCTGCGATAACGGCCAGCGCTTCGGCGTTGGAACCCAGGTTTGGCGCGTAGCCACCTTCGTCACCAACAGCGGTGCTCATGCCTTTGCTTTTCAGCACTTTTGCCAGGTTGTGGAACACTTCAGAACCCATGCGGATGGCTTCTTTCACGTTTGCCGCGCCAACCGGCTGGATCATGAACTCCTGGATGTCGACGTTGTTGTCGGCATGTTCGCCGCCGTTGATGATGTTCATCATTGGCAGTGGCATAGAGTATTTGCCTGGGGTGCCGTTCAGTTCAGCGATGTGCTCATACAGCGCCTGGCCTTTAGAGGCTGCAGCGGCTTTCGCGGCGGCCAGTGAAACGGCCAGAATGGCGTTAGCACCGAAGTTAGATTTGTTCTCAGTACCGTCCAGGTCGATCATGATCTTATCGATGTTCGCCTGATCTTTCGCGTCTTTGCCTTTTACCGCTTCAGCAATCGGACCGTTTACTGCAGCAACGGCTTTAGTTACGCCTTTGCCCAGGAAACGTGATTTGTCACCGTCACGCAGTTCCAGCGCTTCGCGTGAACCGGTAGAGGCACCTGATGGCGCAGCGGCCAGGCCAACAAAACCGCCTTCCAGATGCACTTCAGCTTCAACAGTCGGGTTACCACGTGAGTCGATAATTTCGCGACCGATGACTTTTACGATTTTGGACATTACGATTTTCCTCAGTACAAGTTAGTCAATCCTAAGACAAGCAACGCGCGAAAAGTTCGCGCGTTGTCTGTGAAACTTACTTCGCTAAACGCTTCTGATGCTCATGCGCGGCTTTCACAAAGCCGGCAAACAACGGATGGCCATCGCGTGGGGTCGAGGTAAACTCCGGGTGGAACTGGCAGGCTACAAACCAGGGGTGGTTCGGGATCTCAATGATCTCGACCAGCTGATCGTCGCCAGAACGACCCGCCACACGCAGACCGGCTGCTTCAATCTGCTTTAACAGCATATTGTTGACTTCATAGCGGTGACGATGGCGCTCAACGATGGTATCAGAGCCGTAGAGCTGGCGAACCTGGCTGCCCGGCGTTAACTGACACTGCTGGCTGCCCAGACGCATGGTGCCGCCCAGATCGCTCTGCTCGCTGCGGACTTCGACGTTGCCATCTTCGTCACGCCATTCGGTGATTAACGCCACCACCGGGTATTTACAGTCTGGCACAAATTCCGTGGAGTTGGCGCCCGGCATCCCGGCGACGTTGCGGGCGAACTCCATCAGCGCGACCTGCATGCCCAGGCAGATGCCGAGGTAAGGCACGTTGTTTTCACGGGCGTACTGCGCGGTCATCAGCTTGCCTTCCACCCCACGGTAACCGAAGCCACCCGGGATCAGAATCGCATCCAGATCTTTCAGTAATTCGACACCGCGTGATTCAACATCCTGCGAATCGATCAGCTTGATGTTGACGGTCACCCGGTTTTTCAGGCCGCCATGCTTCAGCGCTTCAATCACAGATTTGTAGGCGTCAGGCAGCTCAACATATTTGCCCACCATACCGATGGTGACTTCACCGCCCGGATTGGCTTCTTCGTAAATCACCTGCTCCCACTCGGCCAGGTTGGCTTCCGGTGCGTTCAGATTGAAACGCTTGCAGATGTAGTCATCCAGGCCCTGTGATTTCAGCATGCCTGGGATCTTGTAGATGGAATCCACGTCTTTCAGCGAGATTACCGCTTTTTCAGGGACGTTACAGAACAGGGCGATTTTGGCGCGTTCGTTGGCCGGAACGGCACGATCGGAACGGCAAATCAGCACGTCAGGCTGGATACCAATCGACAGCAGCTCTTTTACCGAGTGCTGGGTCGGTTTGGTTTTCACTTCACCCGCCGCCGCCATGTAAGGCACCAGTGTCAGGTGCATATACATTGTGTGTTCGCGACCCACATCAACGGCCATCTGGCGAATCGCTTCCAGGAACGGCAGCGATTCGATATCCCCTACCGTGCCGCCGATTTCGACCAGCACCACATCATGACCTTCGCCGCCTTCAATGATGCGCTCTTTAATGGCGTTGGTGATGTGCGGGATAACCTGAATGGTGGCGCCCAGATAGTCGCCACGACGCTCTTTGCGCAGGACTTCGGAGTAGATGCGGCCAGTGGTGAAGTTGTTACGGCGCGACATTTTGGTACGGATGAAGCGCTCATAGTGACCCAAATCCAGATCGGTTTCGGCGCCGTCGTCGGTGACGAACACTTCACCGTGCTGTGTCGGGCTCATGGTGCCTGGATCCACGTTGATATACGGGTCCAGCTTCATGATGGTCACGTTCAGACCACGGGCTTCGAGAATGGCTGCGAGGGAGGCTGCGGCAATGCCTTTACCCAGAGAGGAAACGACCCCGCCGGTCACAAAAATATAATTCGTTGTCATGCTGAACCTGAGAGTTTAGGTTTAAAGACGGTGGAATAACCAGGACGGGAAAACAGTATACTGGAAACCGCTATCAGCCACAATTGATGAATCACAGCCATCCTCCAACGCATTGCTACGGCTAACATAGCGGATAGCCGTTGCCTAAATGTTGACGTGCGTCACAAAGTTGCCTCCGCGCTGAATCGAGTAAGCTCGAACGGCGACTTTATGCACAGCGCTGGAATAATCAGCGCTTCTCGTCTGATTTCACCTGCTGCCAGGCGGCTTCCATCTGCTCCAGCGTGGCGCCCGGCATCGCCAGCCCCTGGGCTACGATGATCGCCTCGACCTGGCGGAAGCGGCGCTCAAATTTGTCGTTGGCTTTCTGCAGCGCGGTTTCCGCTTTACTGCCCAGATGCCGCGACAGGTTCACGGTCGCGAACAGCAGGTCGCCGATCTCCTCCTCCAGCTTCTCACTGTCCACCACGCTCTGCTGCGCCTCGTGCATCACCTCATCGATCTCTTCATGCACCTTCGCCACCACCGGCCCCAGCGTGCTCCAGTCGAAGCCGACGTTGTGGCAGCGTTTCTGAATCTTGTGGGCGCGCATCAGCGCGGGCAACGCTTTCGGGATATCGTCCAGCGCCGAGTGCTGGGCTTTGTCCGCCCGTTCAGCGGTTTTAATCGCTTCCCAGTTTTTCAGCACCTCATCGCTGGTTTCAGCCATGGCATCGCCGAAGATGTGCGGATGACGGCGCTCCAGCTTGTCGCTGATGGCGTGACAGATATCTTCAAAGTTGAAGCGATCCTGTTCGTTCGCCATCTGCGCATAGAACACCACCTGAAACAGCAGATCGCCCAGCTCACCGCGCAGATCGTCAAAATCTTCGCGCTGAATGGCATCCAGCACTTCATAGGTCTCTTCCAGCGTGTAGGGGGCGATGGAGGCGAAGGTCTGTTCGCGATCCCACGGACAGCCCTGCTGCGGGTCGCGCAGGGTTTTCATGATGCCAAGCAGGCGATCAATAGCGTTCATTTCAGGCGGGTCCTTAACGTGTCAGATCGGGGGCGAAGCGCGAGGCGGCGAGAGCCGGACGCTGAATCGCGTCCGGCTCTCAGGCAGAGCAGATAACACCCGCGCAACCTCGTCCAGCCGGTTGCTCCGCTGGCTGCCACTCAGTGCAGGCGACGGGCGTCAATGATATCAGAGACCTGATTCAGGCGCGCAAGCACCCGCCCCAGGACCTGATGGTTGTAGATCTCGATATCCATGTCGATGGTCGCCAGCTGCTTGCGGGTATCGCTGCGGCTTGAGACGCCCAGAACATTGACTTTCTCGTTGGCGAGAATCGTCGTGATATCGCGCAGCAGACCGCTGCGATCGTTGGCGGTGACGCGCACCACCAGCGAGTAGCCGCTGGAATAGCTTTCGCCCCACACCGCATCGACAATACGCTCCGGTGCATGGGAGATAAGCTCCGCCAGCTGGTCACAGTCGGCGCGGTGAATTGAGATCCCGCGCCCCTGGGTGATAAAACCGACGATGTCATCACCGGGGATCGGCTGGCAGCAGCGGGCGATGTGGTGCATCAGATTGCCCACGCCCTCTACCACGACACGCCCGCTCTCTTTGCGGGCCGAAGGGGTATGCGCTTTCTGGGTCAGCTGACGCAACGCTTCGCGATCTTCCTCTTCGGCGCTTGGCTTGTTCAGCTTCGCCTGCAGGAAGTTGACCATCTGGTTCAGGCGGATATCGCCGCCGCCGATCGCCGCCAGCAGCTCCTCCAGCGAGGTCACGTTGTAGCGCGGCAGCAGCAGTTTTTCCGCTTCGCGCAGGCTGATATCCAGCTGATTCAGTTCGTTGTCCAGAATCTGACGGCCGGCGACAATGTTTTTGTCGCGATCCTGCTTGCGGAACCAGTTATGGATCTTCGACCGCCCACGGCTGGTGGTGATATAGCCCAGATTCGGATTGAGCCAGTCGCGGCTTGGATTCGGCTGCTTTTGCGTGATGACTTCGACCTGGTCGCCCATCTGCAACTGATAGGTGAACGGTACGATGCGGCCACCGATTTTTGCACCGATGCAGCGGTGCCCGATGTCGCTGTGAATGTGGTAGGCAAAGTCGAGCGGGGTCGATCCCGCCGGCAGATCCACCACGTCGCCTTTCGGGGTAAAGACGTAGACCCGGTCATCAAACACCTGACTGCGGACCTCTTCCAGCAGCTCGCCGGAGTCGGCCATCTCCTCCTGCCAGCTGATAAGCTTACGCAGCCAGGCGATCCGCTCTTCGTGACCGGCGGCGCCGCGCGCGCTGCTGGAGGTCGGCCCCTCTTTATATTTCCAGTGCGCCGCCACGCCCAGTTCGGCATCTTCATGCATCTGGCGGGTACGGATCTGGATCTCCACCGTTTTGCCCTGCGGTCCTAACACCACGGTGTGGATCGACTGATAGCCATTGGGCTTCGGGTTGGCGACGTAGTCGTCGAACTCGCTCGGCAGATGGCGATAGAGCGTATGCACCGTACCCAGCGCGCCGTAGCAATCCTGCAGGCGGTCAGCCACGATGCGCACCGCCCGCACGTCAAACAGCTCGTCAAAGGCCAGCGACTTCTTCTGCATCTTGCGCCAGATGCTGTAGATATGTTTCGGACGGCCATAGACTTCGGCGCGGACGCCCTCTTTGGCCATCTCTTTACGCAGGTTATTGACGAAGTTTTCGATGTACTGCTCACGGTCGATCCGCCGCTCATGCAGGAGCTTCGCGATGCGCTTATATTCGTCGGGATGGAGGTAACGGAAGCAGTAATCTTCCAGCTCCCATTTGAGCTGGCCGATCCCCAGCCGGTTAGCCAGGGGCGCATAGATATTGGTGCTCTCTTTGGCGGCCAGCACCCGCTCATCTTCCGGCGCATCTTTCATTTCGCGCAGGTTCATGATGCGTTCGGCCAGCTTCAGCACCACGCAGCGGAAATCTTCCACCATCGCCAGCAGCATACGGCGGACATTATCCACCTGTTCAGACGCCATGGAGTCGTTATGGATGGCTTTCAGCTGACGGATAGCGTCCATGTCGCGCACGCCGTGGACCAGCGAGACGATGCCTTTGCCGACGGCAGTTTCCAGCTCCTCTTCACTGACCACTTCATCGTTAGCCAGCGGGAAGATCAGCGCCGCACAGAGGCTTTCGATATCCATGCTGAGCATCGAGAGGATTTCTACCATCTCAATACCGCGCCACAGCAGCAGCGACTGATCGGGATGGTCCTGCGTCTGCGCTTCGCAGTAGCGCCAGGTCTCAGCAAGGCGTTGACATGATTGCGGGTTGGCAATACCGAGACTGGCGATCCACTGGTCGAGGGCGAAATCCCCCTCAGTATTTAAATGCGCACTTCTGACCGCAACCATAACCTCTCCTGCACAACGACATACATCGCTTATGTTTTTCTGAACAGCACCATGGATTCGAGATGGCGGGTATGTGGGAACATATCCAGCATCGCGACCCTTTCCAATTGGTAGCCCGCCGACAGCAATGTCTGGCTGTCACGGGCGAGCGTTGTCGGATTACACGAAACATAGACCACGCGTTCTGGTGCAAGTTTAACCACATGCGCCATTACGCCCGCAGCCCCGGCGCGTGCCGGATCGAGTAATACCTTGTTAAATCCCTGTGCCGCCCACGGCTGGCGCGACACTTCTTCTTCCAGGTTATGCTGAAAGAAACTGACATTTTTAAGATTATTCAAATCAGCATTATACGCTGCCTGCCGCACTAATGCTGCAATCCCCTCCACACCTACGACATTTTGTACGAAGATTCCTATAGGAAGTGTGAAGTTTCCCATACCGCAAAAGAGATCCAGCACCCGGTCTTGCGGCTGCAGATCGAGCCAGCTTATGGCCGTCGCCACCATCTGCTGATTCACGCCATCGTTAACCTGAATAAAATCCTGTGGACTAAAGGTTAGCTTAAGCTGATGCGCATGATAAAACGGCGTGGTCGCCTGTAACGCGGTCAGCGTTTCATCGCCCGCGTCCAGGAACAGCATCAGCTGGTGCTCATGCGAAAAGCGTTCCAGTTTTTCACGATCGTCCGCATGGAGCGCATCAAGATGGCGCAGGATCATCAGCGGGCCATTGTCCGCCAGCACCAGCTCCACATGACCGAGCCGCCGCACCGCCCGCAGCCCGCTAAGGCAGTGGTGCAGCGGAACCAGTAATACCTCAAGTTCGGGCACCAGAACGGGGCAATGCTGCACATCGACCAGATCGTTGCTGGACGCCTGACGGAATCCCATCTGCAACCGCTGCGCCTTGTTGTGCCACTGCAGGCCCAGCCGGGCGCGGCGGCGATAGCCCCAGGGCGCCCCGGCGATCACCTCATCGACCGGTACTTCCCGGGCGGCGGCCTGGCTCAGCATCCGGCTCAGCGCCTGAACCTTGCTCTGCTGCTGGAGCGCCACCTCCGCATGTTGCTGCTGGCAGCCGCCGCAGCGTTCATAGTGCGGACAGGGCGGCGTCACACGCGCCGGGCTGCGGCTGAGCAGTTGTGTCACTTTCGCCCGGGCAAATTGACGTTTATCCTCTGTCAGCGTGACCTCCGCCTGTTCACCCGGCAGAGCGCCCGTGACAAACAGGGCTTTGCCCTTGTGGCGCGCCACGCCCTGCCCGAACGGGTCGAGCTCATCGATGGTGACGGTGATGCGCTGTTGCGTCGTCGCGCGCTGTTTTGCAACGTAAAATTGCGCCATAGTGTTCTTCTTTCTCTTTATCGATACGGCCTGCAGAGTGTCACCGACAGCCTGCACAGGGACGTTAATGCCGGAGTAGCCAGGCGACTATTATGACCAAATACAGCCTGCGGGCGCGAATGATGATTTTAATTCTGGCACCTGTGCTGATGGTTGGCCTGCTGCTCAGCTCATTTTTTGTGGTGCACCGCTACAATGAGCTACAGCGTCAGGTTATTGATGCCGGAGCCAACATCATCGAACCGCTGGCAATCTCCAGCGAATACAGCATGACCTGGCACAACCGGGATGCCATGCGTGAACTGGTCAGCCTGCTGCACCGCCGCCATTCGGGGATCGTCCGGGCGATCTCGGTGTTTGATAACCATAATCAGCTCTACGCCACCTCCAATCACAAGCAGAACCTCAGCCTGCAGCAGCAGTCTGATATCCTCACGCTGACCGATGATGTCTCGATGGAGCGTCACGGCACTCTGCTGATTCTGCGCACCCCGATTACCAGCGAGCGCTACGACGCGGATGAGTTACCCGATGAAGATGCCAAACCCTCAGGCAATCCGCTGGGCTATGTGGCGATAGAGCTGGACCTGCAGTCTGTGCGCCTCCAGCAGTATAAAGAGGTGTTTGTCGCCACGCTGATGCTGCTCTTCTGTCTCTGTCTCGCAATGCTGTTTGCCTATCGCCTGATGCGCGACGTCACGGGGCCGATCCGCAATATGGTCACCACCGTTGACCGCATCCGGCGCGGCCAGCTTGACAGCCGCGTAGAGGGCTACATGCTGGGTGAACTCAGTATTCTGAAGAACGGCATTAATGCGATGGCGATGTCGCTGACCGCCTATCACGAGGAGATGCAGCACAATATCGACCAGGCAACTTACGATCTGCGGGAAACGCTGGAGCAGCTGGAGATTCAGAACGTGGAGCTGGATCTGGCGAAGAAGCGCGCTCAGGAAGCGGCGCGCATCAAGTCGGAGTTTCTGGCCAATATGTCGCATGAGCTGCGAACGCCGCTGAACGGGGTACTGGGCTTTACCCGGCAGATGCTGAAAACCCAGCTGCGCGCGACCCAGCGCGACTACATGCAGACCATAGAACGCTCGGCCAATAATCTGCTCAGTATTATTAACGACGTGCTCGACTTTTCGAAACTGGAGGCGGGCAAGCTGATGCTGGAGGCGATCCCCTTCCCGCTGCGCGCCACGCTGGATGAAACCCTGGTGCTGCTCGCACCTTCGGCGCATGAAAAGGGGCTGGAGCTGACGGTAGTCTGCGACAGCAGCGTGCCGGATAACGTGATTGGTGATGCGCTGCGCCTGCAGCAGATCCTGATTAACCTGATCGGCAACGCGATTAAATTTACCGAACAGGGGTATGTGGGCCTGCGCGTCGGGCAGCGTGTGATCACCCAGTCGCGGGTCGAGCTGGAGATCCAGGTGGAGGACAGCGGCATCGGCATCTCTGAGCAGCAGCAGACGCAGCTGTTCCAGGCGTTCCGTCAGGCGGATGCCAGCATTTCACGCCGCCACGGCGGAACCGGGCTGGGGCTGGTCATCACGCAGAAACTGGTGCGGGAGATGGGCGGCGATATCACCTTCAGCAGCCAGCCGGATCAGGGATCGACCTTTGTAATTCGTGTGCAGCTCGATCTCAACCCGAATGCGCCGGGTATGCCTCGCGTGCTGGACGCGCTGTCGCATGCGCGCATCGCCTATGTAGAGGCGGACGCTATCGTAGCCAGTGCGGCGCTGGAGATGCTGAGCGCCACACCGCTGCAGATCGACTACAGCGAAACGCTGGAGGGATTAAAAGAGGCGCACTATCCGCTGCTGCTGATGGCGATGCCGGTCGATGTCAGTCAGCCTGAACTGCTCAGTGAGAGAAGGATCAATGCGCTGCTGGAGCGGGCAGATAACGTACTGATGGCGCTGCCGAGTCCGATGATGCTGCTGGCCGATGAGCTGAAAGTGCGCGGCATTGATGGCTGCATCGCGAAGCCGATCTCCCTGACGCGCCTGCTGCCTATGTTACTGGATCTGCATACCCGTCAGATGAGCGAACTGCCGCTCTCTCCCCGTCTGCCGCTGACGGTGATGGCGGTGGATGATAACCCCGCCAACCTCAAGCTGATTGGCGCGCTGCTGGAGGAGCAGGTGCAGAATATCCTGCTGTGCAGCAACGCCGAACACGCCATCCGGGAAGCCCGTCAGCATGCGCTGGATGTCATCCTGATGGATATTCAGATGCCTGACATCGATGGCATCCGCGCCAGCGAAATCATCCGCACCCTGCCGCATCACGCCAGTACGCCTATCGTGGCGGTCACCGCCCATGCCATTGATGGCGAACGCGAGCAGTTAATCAAAGCGGGCATGAACGACTATCTTGCTAAACCCATCGATGAGAGCAAGTTAAGACAGCTGCTGGCGCGCTATACGCCGCCGCCGGTCGTACCTGTGCCGGAGCTGCCGGCCATATTACCGACGCTGGACTGGCAACTGGCGCTGCGACAGGCGGCCAATAAGCCTGATCTGGCGCGCGATCTGCTGCGTATGCTGCTGGAGTTTTTACCGGAAGTGCATGCGAAGATCGCGCAGTTTATGGCGGACAATGACGTCAGCGCCCTGCGCGAGATCATTCACAAACTGCATGGCAGTGCCAGCTACAGCGGCGTGCCGCGCATGAAGCAGCTTTGTCACCAGCTGGAGAGAGAGCTGCCTGAGGTCAGCGATATCGTGGCGCTGGAACCGGAACTGCTGGAGTTGCAGGATGAGATGGAGAACGTCGCCAGAGAAGCCCGGCAGCTGCTGGGAATAGCGTAAGGCCGGGTACGTTCGGGGCCGCAGACGCGGCCCCGTTCCCCTGCGGAAGAGAACTCAGGCTCTGTCGAGCTGCACGCTGAGACCCGCAGCTGCAGAGAGGCCGGACGGCGCAGAGAGGGCATGAAAGCCGGCCAGCTTCAGCGTAGCCGCCACATTACGCGACGTCATCTCGACGTTCTTTCCGGCGCTGGCGAGCGCCTCATCCAGCGTACAGATGCTGTAGAGCACGCTGAAGACCGCATCAATGCCGTGCTGATGCACCACTCCCACATCCGCTGTCAGACTTCCCGCGATGCCAATGACCGGTTTATCAAACCGCTTTGCAACCCTGGCGACCCCGATCGGCACCTTGCCATTGATACTCTGGCTGTCGATACGCCCCTCTCCGGTGATCACCAGGTCGGCATCTTTCACCTGCTCCGCCAGCCCCAGCGCCTCCGTGACAATCTCAATGCCACGCCGCAGCTCCGCGTGACAGAAGGCGTGCAGCGCGGCCCCCATTCCCCCCGCTGCGCCGCCGCCCGGAATCGTCAGTACATCGATATCGAGGTCGCGCTGGATGATCGCGGCGTAGTGGCCCAGCGCCTGATCGAGCTGCTGCACCAGCGCCGGTGTCGCCCCCTTCTGCGGACCGAATATCGCCGACGCGCCCTCTTTGCCGGTCAGCGGATTGGTCACGTCGCAGGCCACCTCAATGCGGCAGCCCTGAAGGCGGGCGTCGAGCGCATCGATATCGATACTGGCAAGCCGGGCTAGCGCCCCGCCACCGTAGCCGATTTGCTGACCACTGGCATCCAGCAGCCGCGCGCCCAGCGCCTGCATCATTCCGGCACCACCATCATTGGTGGCGCTGCCGCCGATCCCGATAATGATGTGATCGACCCCTTTATCCAGCGCATGTCTGATCAGCTCACCGGTTCCGAAGGAGGTGGTGATCAGCGGATCGCGCTGGCAGGCAGGCACCCGTTCCAGCCCACTGGCGGCGGCCATTTCGATATAGGCCGTTGACTCATCGCCGGAGAGCCCATAAAAGGCATCAACCTGGGTGCCCAGCGGCCCGGTCACCTTCAGCCTGACGATCTTTCCCTTCGTCGCCGCCACCATCGCTTCTACCGTGCCTTCGCCACCGTCGGCGAGCGGTATTTTCACGTAATGCGCATCGGGGAAGATGTCACGGAAACCCGCTTCAATCGCCGATGCCACATCCAGGGCGGATAAACTCTCTTTATATGAATCCGGTGCGATTACGATTTTCATAGGCAATCCGAGCACTGTTGAGTAATTGAAACGGCTCTGAACCAGTCCGGTTCCGGGAAACCGGCACCAGGTTTTAGCGGGCGATTTCAACCTTCGCTAACTTCTCATAATAGCAGGCCAGCGCACTGTGGTCGGCGTTACCCTGACCGTCGTTACGCAGCGCCTGCATCATCTCCATCACTGCCGCCGTCAGCGGCAGATGCGCGCCGATGCCGTGCGAGGTATCAAGGGCGTTCGCCAGATCCTTGATATGCAGATCGATGCGGAAGCCGGGTTTGAAGTTGCGATCCATCACCATCGGCGCTTTGGCATCCAGCACCGTGCTGCCCGCCAGCCCGCCACGGATCGCCTGATAGACCAGATCCGGATTAACCCCGGCTTTGGTCGCCAGCGACAGGGCTTCGGACATCGCCGCAATATTCAGCGCCACGATCACCTGATTAGCCAGTTTCGTGACGTTGCCTGCGCCGATATCACCGGTGTGGACAACCGAGCCCGCCATCGCTTTCATGATGTCGTAGCACTGATCAAACACCGCTTTATCGCCGCCGACCATGACCGAGAGCGTGCCCTCAATCGCTTTGGGTTCACCACCACTGACCGGCGCATCCAGCATTTTGATCTGCTTTTCTGCCAGCGCATCGTGCACTTCCCGGCTCGCCAGCGGCGCAATCGAACTCATGTCGATCACCACCAGGCCCGGCTTCGCGCCCTCAATAATGCCCTCTTTTCCCAGACAGACCTCTTTAACCTGCGGCGAGTTGGGCACCATGGTAATCACCACGTCGCACTGTTCTGCCACCTCTCTGGGCGATTTCGCGACGGTCGCACCCAGCGCCGTCAGCTCCGCTTCGTTGCTGGCATTGTGGTCCCGTACCACCAGCGCATATCCGGCTTTCAGCAGGTTTTTACTCATGGGTTTGCCCATAATGCCCAGGCCGATAAATCCAATCTTCATTGCGTTTCCCCTTAATGAATTAGCGCTTAAATTTGTCGCACAGCGCCTGCGAGGCGTTGCGGAACATTCCGACGTCGCTGCCGACCGCCACAAAGGTGGCACCCCACTCCAGATAGCGACGCGCGTCCGCCTCCACCGGTGCCAGAATGCCGCTCGGCTTACCGGCCGCGCTGGCGCGCTCAAAAATGTGTTTAATGACTTTCAGCACCTCAGGATGCGCGGGCTGGCCGAGGTAGCCCAGCGCGGCCGAGAGATCGCCCGGCCCGACAAAAATCCCGTCGACGCCCTCTACCGCCGCGATGGCATCTATGTTGTCCACCGCCTGCTGGGTTTCGATCTGCACCAGCACCGTGATGTTGTCATTGATCTGCTGGTTATAGTCGGGCAGCGTGCCGTACATGTTGCTGCGGTGGGAGACCGAGACACCGCGGATACCGGCGGGCGGATAGCGGGTTGACGCAACGGCTCGCTGCGCCTCCTCCTGGGTTTCGACAAAGGGCACCAGAAGGTTGCTAAAGCCGATATCCAGCAGACGCTTGATGATCACCGGCTCATTGCAGGGCGGACGCACTACGGCGGCGCTCTGGCTGCCTTTCAGCGCCATCAGCTGCGGCACAAAGGTCGTAATATCGTTGGGCGCATGTTCGCCATCGAGTACCAGCCAGTCAAAACCGGCCAGCCCCAGAATTTCCGTCGAAATCGGACTGGCCAGCGCGCACCAGCTGCCGATCAGGGTGTCGCCCGCTAACAGGCGGCGGCGAAATCCATTGGCCCAGGCTGCATTACTCATGTTTCAACTCCTGTGACAGGGCTTCGCAGCGGAAGCCCGGAAGATTAACGAACCAGGCACGGGCGCTTGTTATCGAAAGTCCATCCCGGTACCAGAAACTGCATCGCTTCGGCATCATTGCGCGCGCCTAATCCCTGCTTCTGATAGAGCGCGTTGGCCTGCATGACCTGATCCATATCCAGCTCGACGCCAAGACCCGGCTTCTGCGGCACCTGCACCATGCCGCCTTTAATCTGGAACGGCTCTCTGGTGAGGCGCTGGTTGCCCTCCTGCCAGATCCAGTGCGTATCAATGGCGGTAATCGCACCCGGCGCGGCCGCGGCCACATGGGTAAACATCGCCAGCGAAATGTCGAAGTGGTTATTCGAGTGGGAGCCCCAGGTCAGACCGAAGTCGTGGCACATCTGCGCCACCCTCACCGAGCCCTGCATGGTCCAGAAGTGCGGATCGGCCAGCGGAATGTCTACCGACTGCAGCGACAGGGTGTGGCCCATCTGTCGCCAGTCGGTGGCGATCATATTGGTCGCGGTCGGCAGGCCGGTGGCGCGGCGAAACTCCGCCATCACTTCTCGCCCTGAGTAGCCCTGCTCGGCACCACAGGGATCTTCCGCGTAGGCCAGCACATCTTTGAGCTGTTTGCCGAGGATGATCGCCTCGTTGAGTGACCAGGCGCCGTTGGGGTCGAGCGTAATCCGTGCTTCAGGGAAACGCTTCGCCAGCGCCGTCACCGCTTCCGCCTCTTCGCCGCCGCGCAATACGCCGCCTTTCAGCTTGAAGTCGTTAAAGCCATATTTCTCATAAGCCGCTTCCGCCAGGCGCACCACCGCATCCGGCGTAAGCGCCTCTTCGTGGCGCAGCCGGTACCAGTCGCACGGATCGTCTGGCTGGCTCTGATAAGAGAGCGACGTCTTCGTGCGGTCGCCGATATAGAACAGATAGCCGAGCATCTCAACGCGGTCGCGCTGCTGCCCGTCGCCGAGCAGTGAAGCGACGTTGACGCCCAGGTGCTGGCCCAGCAGGTCAAGCAGCGCCGCTTCAATGCCGGTCACTACGTGGATCGTGGTGCGTAAATCGAAGGTCTGGTTGCCGCGCCCGCCGGCATCGCGGTCAGCAAAGGTGGTGCGCACCAGACTGAGGGTATTTTTGTACTCGCCCAGCGTCTTGCCGATCACCAGCGCCGCGGCATCCTCCAGCGTCTGACGAATTTTTTCACCGCCCGGGATTTCACCGACGCCGGTGTGTCCGGCGTTATCCTTAATGATCACGATGTTGCGGGTAAAGAATGGCGAGTGCGCACCGCTGAGGTTAAGCAGCATGCTGTCGTAGCCTGCCACCGGGATTACCTGCATGGCGGTCACTTTCGGTGTTGAACTCATCTCCTGCTCCTTATGCTGTTTTGCGGCCAAATGCCGGGCGCTTGCGATCAAATGTCCAGCCCGGGACCAGATACTGCATTGCCGTTGCATCGTTACGCGCCCCGGCGGGCAGAGCGTGATAAAGCTGGCTGGCTTTCTTCACCTGATCCCAGTCAAGTTCGACACCCAGACCCGGTGCCTCCGGCACGGCAATCTTGCCGTTGCGAATCTGCAGCGGATTTTTCGTCAGGCGCTGGTCGCCCTCCTGCCAGATCCAGTGTGTATCAATCGCCGTCGGGTTGCCCGGCGCGGCGGCGCCGACATGGGTAAACATCGCCAGCGAAATATCGAAATGATTGTTGGAGTGGCAGCCCCAGGTCAGCCCCCACTCATCGCACAGCTGAGCCACACGGACCGCCCCACTGAGCGTCCAGAAGTGGGGATCGGCCAGCGGAATATCGACCGCATTCAGCATCACCGCGTGGTTCATCTCACGCCAGTTGGTGGCGATCATGTTGGTGGCGACCGGCAGACCGGTGGCGCGCCGGAACTCCGCCATTACTTCACGTCCCGAATAGCCCGCTTCCGCGCCGCAGGGATCTTCGGCGTAGCTCAGCACATCCTGCATCCCCTTGCAGAGTGCTATCGCCTCATCCAGCCGCCAGGCGCCGTTGGGATCGACCGTGATGCGGGCGTCGGGGAAGCGCTGTTTCAGCGCCGCCGCCGTCGCGATCTCCTGCTCACCCGGCAGCACGCCGCCCTTGAGCTTGAAGTCTCTGAAGCCATACTTATCCTGTGCCGCCTCGGCCAGCCTGACGACGGCCTCGCTGGTCAGCGCCTCCTGATGACGCAGGTGATACCAGTCGTGCGTAGCCTGCTCTCCTGACTGATAGGGCAGATCGGTTTTGCGGCGGTCGCCGAGATAGAACAGATAGCCCAGCACCCTGACCTCATCCCGCTGTTTGCCCGGCCCCAGCAGCTCGGCCACCGGCACGCCCAGGCATTGTCCCAGCAGGTCGAGCAGCGCCGCTTCCAGCGCAGCGACCGCATTGACCCGCAGCTCAAAAGTCCAGGCGCCGTTGCCAAAGGTAGTGAAATCAGCCGACTGATTGCCCTGATGGACCTGCTGCACCAGACGATTCATCCGGGCGATCTGCTGACCTTTTACCTGCGGAATGGCCGCCACCAGCGTCTGATAGATGGTGTCGCCGCCGGGCGCTTCACCGACGCCGGTGTGCCCGGCACTGTCGGTGAGCACCACCAGATTGCGGGTGAAGCAGGCGTTGTGTGCGCCACCAATGTTGAGCAGCATGCTGTCATAACCCGCGACCGGAATAACCTGCATCTCCGTGATTACCGGTGAGCTTTGTGTGTTCATGAGGCGTCCTTACAGGTCCAGGGTTTCAGTTCGACACGTCTGATATCACCGGCGATCACCAGGAAGCTGAATGCGGCGACAAAGGCATGAATACCGACGTAGAGCAGCGCCCCTTCAAAGGATCCGCTGGTGGCGATGATGTAGCCGATGGCGATAGGCGTCACGATGCCGGAGAAGTTACCGAACATATTGAACAGACCGCCGCTCAGGCCGCTGATCTCTTTCGGTGCCGTATCCGCCATCACCGCCCAGCCCAGCGCGCCAATGCCTTTGCCAAAGAACGCCAGTGCCATAAAGAACACCACCATCCATTCAGTGTCGGTGTAGTTACACATCACCATCGAAATAGAGAGCAGCATACCCAGCACGATGGGGGTTTTACGCGCAATATTCAGCGAGCCGGTTTTACGCATCAGCCAGTCGGAGATCACCCCGCCCAGCACGCCGCCGAGGAAGCCGCACACCGCCGGCACGGAGGCCACGAAGCCCGCTTTGAGGATCGACATGCCGCGCGCCTGCACCAGATAGACCGGGAACCAGGTGATAAAGAAGTAAGTTAAGGCGTTAACACAGTACTGACCGAGGTAGATCCCAACCATCATGCGCGAAGTGAGCAGCTGCTTGATCTGGAACCACTTTTCACCCCAGCTGACTTTGCGGGTCTCTTTTCTGGCGTCCATATTGATCAGAGCCCCGCCCTGCTCCATGTACTCCAGTTCCGCTTTATTGACGCCAGGGTGATCGTTGGGATCGTGGATCACTTTCAGCCAGATAAAACTGAGGATGATGCCCAGACCACCCATAAACCAGAACACATGCGCCCAGCCCACTTCGGAAACCAGCCAGCCCATGATGGGTGCGAAGATTACGGTGGCGAAGTATTGAGCCGAGTTGAAGATCGCCACCGCCGTGCCGCGCTCCTGCGCCGGAAACCAGGCTGCCACGATGCGACTGTTGCCGGGGAAGGAGGGCGCTTCGGCCAGACCGACCAGGAAACGCAGGATAAACAGCGACATAATGATGCCAAAGCCGCTGAAGATATCGACGAAGCCCTGCAGCAGGGTGAACAGCGACCAGGTGAAGATGCTCCAGAAATAGACCCGTTTTGAGCCGAAGCGGTCGAGCAGCCAGCCGCCCGGGATCTGACCGATCACATAGGCCCATGAGAAGGCAGAGAAGATGTAGCCGAGTCCGACTGAATCCAGGCCGATATCTTTCGACATCGCCGAACCGGCAATGGAAATGGTGGCGCGGTCACCGTAGTTGAATGAGGTGACGATAAACAACATCACCACAATCCAGTAGCGGGCATTGGTGCGTTTCTGCACCGTTTCCGCGGTCTGGCTGAAACTATTCATGATGCACTCCTGAAATATAGCGTGAGCTACATTCGCTCTGACTGCATACACATCGCGTTGGGTATCAGAGAGAAGTTGGGTTAAACACGGCGATCTTTTTGTTCTGGCAAACCTTTATTTATCCATCCGGCGTCTGGCGGGTGCGGCGAGATAAACGCTCTGCCGCCTTTTCCGGGTGGGTAATACGTCGTGACAGATAACCTGACTTTGGCTAACGGGACTCAGTATAAGAACAGCCTGCGGCCAGCACATTGGCGCATTGCCCTGGAATGGCGAAGGTGTTGAAGGGATTATCTTGCGAATGCACAAAAGCCTGCGGGATGGCTCACGAAAGCGCGTTTTTCCGGGTCGATCGGTGCCTCCGGCGACGCTTTCCCCTGCTGTTTGTGAGGGTCTTCACTTGCTTTTGGATAAGCGACCCAAAACGGCGGAAGGATTCGCCTTAATGGTGGACATTTGCACAATGCGCGCCCCGGCCCTGCTCCTTATACTAAAGCTGGCAAACCCCCGTGTGACAGGTCAAATCATTACAGCGTGCCGCATCACGCCGGCGCGACAGAGGCAAGGTAAGCGATGAATCTCAAAACAGATGAACGACCGCTCTATATCAAAGTCCATGAGCACGACAATGTGGCCATTGTGGTGAACAGTCTGGGTCTGCCCGCCGGAACCCGGTTTGCTGACGGGCTGACGCTGACGGAACATGTGCCCCAGGGCCACAAAGTGGCGCTGAGTGCGATTCGTCAGGGCGAGGCGATCCTGCGTTATGGCGAAGTGATTGGCTATGCCCTGCGGGATATCGCTCAGGGGAGCTGGATTGATGAGTCGCTGGTCGCACTGCCGGACGCCCCGCCGCTGGCAAGCCTGCCATTAGCCACGCAGGTACCGCCCGAGCTGCCGCCGCTGGAGGGCTATACCTTCGAGGGCTACCGCAATGCGGATGGCAGCGTCGGCACACGCAATCTGCTCGGCATCACAACCAGCGTTCACTGCGTGGCGGGCGTGGTCGATCATGTTGTACAGATTATCGAGCGGGAGCTGCTGCCGCGTTATCCCAATGTAGATGGCGTGGTTGCCCTGAATCACCTCTATGGTTGCGGCGTCGCGATCAACGCGCCTGCGGCGGTAGTGCCGATTCGCACCATTCACAACCTGGCGCTGAATGCGAATTTTGGCGGCGAAGTGATGGTCGTCGGCCTGGGCTGTGAGAAGTTACAGCCGGAGCGTCTGCTGACCGGCACCGCTGACGTGCAGGCGATCTCACTGGACGACAGGGACATCGTGCGTTTGCAGGATGAAAAGCTGGTGGGGTTCGGTGCGATGGTGCAGGAGATCCTGCAGGTCGCGGAGCGGCATCTCCAGCGGCTGAATCAGCGCCAGCGCGAAACCTGCCCTGCGGCTGATCTGATTGTCGGCATGCAGTGTGGCGGCAGCGATGCGTTCTCTGGCGTGACGGCCAACCCGGCGGTGGGCTTCGCCTCCGATCTGCTGGTGCGCTGTGGCGCGACGGTGATGTTCTCGGAAGTCACCGAAGTTCGCGATGCGATTCATCTGCTGACGCCGCGCGTCATTAATCAGGAGGTCGGTAAGCGCTTACTGGAGGAGATGGCCTGGTATGATGACTATCTCGACCAGGGGCAGACCGATCGCAGTGCTAACCCGTCGCCGGGCAATAAAAAGGGCGGGCTGGCCAACGTGGTGGAAAAGGCGCTTGGCTCAATCGCCAAGTCAGGCCGCAGCGCCATTGTCGAAGTGCTCTCCCCCGGTCAGCGACCTACGCGACGTGGATTAATCTATGCAGCGACCCCCGCCAGCGATTTTGTCTGCGGCACGCAGCAGCTGGCCTCCGGCATCACCCTGCAGGTCTTTACCACGGGCCGCGGAACGCCTTATGGTCTGGCAGCGATCCCGGTGATCAAGATGGCAACGCGAAATGCTCTGGCCGAACGCTGGCACGATCTGATGGATATCAATGCCGGGACGATTGCTACCGGTGAAGAGAGTATTGAACAGGTGGGCTGGCGACTGTTTGAACTGATCCTGGATATCGCCAGCGGCCGGAAGCAGACCTGGTCCGATCGCTGGGGGATCCGCAATCAGCTGGCGGTATTTAATCCGGCCCCGGTCACCTGATCCTATAGCGTCCGGGCCAGGCTTATCTGCGGGCCTTTCAGCCGCGATAAGCCTGGCGGCGGCGTCAGAGCTGTGCGCCCCAGGCCTCAACCCAGGGCGAGGTGACGGTTTCCGGCTCCGGATTTTCCGTGGCGTCCACCAGCAGTGTCTCACCGACCCGCTGTGCGCCCTGCTCCTGCAGCAGCGCATCGAAGGCTTTGCCCGCGCCACAAAAATGGTCATAGCTGCTGTCACCCAGCGCAATCACGCCATAGCGCAGCGCAGGCTGATGCCCCAGCTTATCTTTTATCGCGTGGAACAGCCCTGAAAGGGTGTCGGGGAAATCGCCCTGACCGGTGGTTGAGGTGATGATCAACGCTACATCGCTGGTATACGCCTGCCAGTCGGCCAGCGTCGGATCGTCAAACAGCGTCACGCTGTGACCCTGCTGCTGCAGAATCGGCTCCGCCTCTTCGGCCGCCAGCAGCGCATTGCCATATACCGTGCCTACAAAAATGCCAATCTTTGCCATCTGCTTTCTCCCTTATTCTGAAACCTTATCCTCGCCTGGCGCAGCGGCAAACTCAACCCGCGGCACCTCCGGCAGCGTATCCTGCCAGCCAAACTGGCTCATCAGATTCTGCCAGACGCTATCCAGCCCGGCGCGTATCAGCAAAGGTTCACCGGTTACCGGATGGGTCAGCGCCAGGCTGCTGGCGTGCAGCATCAGCCGGTTCGCGCCAAAGTGCTGCGCGGCGCCCCGGTTCTGCCGCAGATCGCCGTGCGCCGAATCGCCAATAATCGGATGGCGCAGGTGTGACATGTGGCGACGCAGCTGATGCTTGCGGCCGGTGCGGGGTGAGAGTTCGACCAGGCTATAACGCGAAGTGGGATAACGGCCAATGCCGACCGGCATCTCGGCGGTTGCCAGGGCCTGATAATCGGTGATCGCCGACTGGGCGGCAAGCGGTTCGCTGGCGTGCCTGTCCGCAATCCTGTCACGCTCTTCCACCAGCGGATAGTCGAGCGTCCCGCTGCTCTCCAGCCAGCCGCGCAGAACGGCGTGGTAAGTTTTCTGCATCTGATGCTGTTCAAACTGCTGGGACAGCAGCCGACCCACTTCGCTGGAGAGCCCCATCAGCAGCACGCCTGACGTCGGTTTATCCAGCCGATGCGCGGTAAAGACATGCTGGCCGATTTGATCGCGCACGGTCTGCATCACAAACACCGTTTCATGCCGATCCAGCCAGCTGCGATGAACCAGCCAGCCGCTGGGTTTGTTGACCGCCACCAGCCACTCATCCTGATAGACTATTTCCAGCATCAGTGAGCCGCATCCTGGAGTAGTAGATCGAGCTGACGCAGGGTCAGCAGCAGCGGCGCAATACCCGGCTGGTCAGGCATCAGCACCACTTCATAATAGGGGGCAACGGCAAAGTTCTGCGGTAACGGATGCCGCGCCGCAATCAGGGCATGCATCCGTGGGACCAGCACCCACTGGAGCCACTGCAGCGGCTCCAGCGTATCCATACAGAAGGGTTCACGGCTGTCGAGTGCGCCTTCCGGCGGCGGCGTACTCTGCCAGAGTTGATATTCACGCATCACCGCTTCCAGCTGTTCCAGCCGTTGCGTAATCAATTGTTCAGGCGTCATGCGCCACCTCCAGCAAGCCGTCAAAAATGGGCGGCAAGCATATCACTAGTTGGCACAGGCACAAAAAAAGGGAGCACTGTATAAACAGTGCTCCCGGTTCGTTTGCAGCTATCCCGCTACGTTAGTGCTCCCTGCTCTTCCATGACAACTTGTCCCGTGCGAACTCCTGTCGCGCATCGTCCTGATGTATCCTTAGCATCCTGGCCCACCACCTCTTCTGAGGGGCTCTCATTCTCCATCCTGGAGGTGTCCCTGACTCAATCCTGAGCGATCCTGTTTCATCCTGAAACCTTCCGTGTGCCGTAAGCTCCGTTACGTTCCTGCCTCATGGCTTATCATCGTCCTGACGAACCCGTTTCCTGAGCATCCTGCAGCGAGAAACATTTTGACAGAACGCGTAAAGCGCACAAGGGACTTATGGCAAAACTTTACGAAATGTGCGGTGCAAATTCAGATAATCGCCATTAAGTTTATGATTCACAATATTTTTACATTCTGGCCTACCGGATGTCTCATGAACGATATGGCGATCTCTTACAGTATATGTAAGAGATCTCGCACAAACGCAGCGGCAAATCACTGCGAGTCAGTTGATAACCGGTTGTAATGACTTAAGAAATATCTCAAGGCTTTCGGCTACTACGGTGCGCTGTTTACGCCCCGGCTGTTCCAGAATTACTTCGCCTGTCAGATTCGAGACCGAGACGATCTCCTCCTCTGAATCAGTGGTGGCAATAAACAGCGTCGGCGACTGTCTGAGACGGCGCTGCATCACCAGATGCCCAATCAGATTCTCCTGCAACCGCAGAAAATCCTCTTCACTCCAGACCTGTAACAGAGTCAGCGACTGCTCACCCAGCGTGGCCCGCATGTCGCCCGCCAGTTGCGTGGTGTAGAACGCCGTGATCGACGGCTGAAGCTGAAGATCGATGGCACGCTCAATGGCCTCCAGCGTGGGCGGCAGCGTGAACGGCTGCGGCTGCCAGAGGACCTGCTGCCCGCGATCTTCCAGCGCGCAGGGCGACGACACACCATAGAGATCGCTGCTGGCCGGTGCATGGCCGGTCTGCTGAAGCCAGTGCTGGCAGTAGCGCTGGGTAAAGTCGCGCAACGCGGCGGCAGTTTGCTGCATCATTCATATTCTCACTTCTGATGGGTTACACTTAGCCACTTTGATTAATTTTGGTGGTAACCGCAATGACTACTCACGAACAGGATCAGGCACTCAGCAACCTGACGCTGGGCAAACCCACAGCCTATCACGATCGCTATGACAATGGCTTACTGCAGGCGGTGCCGCGCAGCCTGAACCGTGAACCCCTTGGCCTGTTTCCCGACAGCCTGCCCTTCACCGGCGCCGATATCTGGACGCTGTATGAGCTGTCGTGGCTTAACAGCAAAGGGCTGCCGCAGGTCGCCGTGGGTGAAGTGGTGCTGGATGCGCAGAGCCGTAATCTTATCGAATCCAAGAGTTTCAAACTCTACCTGAACAGCTTCAACCAGACCCGCTTTGCCGACTGGGGTGAAGTCCGTCAGACGCTGGAGCGCGACCTGAGCGCCTGCGCAGAGGGAGAAGTGCAGGTTGCGCTGTTCCGGCTCAGTGAGGTGGAAGGACAGCCAATCGGGCACTTTGAGGGCCGCTGTATTGATGAGCAGGATATCACCATCGAGGATTATCGCTTCAATGCTGACTATCTCGCCAATGCCGCAGGCAGTGAAATCGTTGAAGAGACGCTGGTCAGTCATCTGCTCAAATCTAACTGCCTGATCACGAACCAGCCCGACTGGGGTTCGGTGATGATCCGCTACTCAGGCCCGCGCATCGATCGTGAGGCCCTGCTGCGCTACCTGATCTCATTCCGCCAGCACAATGAGTTCCATGAGCAGTGCGTCGAGCGCATCTTCAATGATGTGATGCGCTTCTGTCATCCGGACGCCCTGACGGTATATGCGCGCTACACGCGCCGGGGCGGGCTGGATATCAACCCGTGGCGCACCAATGTGCCCTTCACGCCCGGCTTTTCACGGCTGGTTCGTCAGTAGTTTGCGAGTTTTCTCGCAGGCTGCGTGATGCGCGCGCAGTTCCGCTTGAGCTGTGCGGGCTGACAAGGCTACTCTGGTGATGGCGGCAACCCATGGATGCCGCCCCGGGATTTTCGTCACTGCCGTTGCAGTGCCAACACGCACCCAGGCGGGTGTAAAGGAGCTCATTTGATTACCCACATCAGCCCTCTTGGCTCAATGGATCTGCTCTCGCAGCTGGAAGTCGATATGCTTAAGCGCACAGCCAGCAGCGACCTTTACCAGCTGTTTCGCAATTGCTCTCTGGCCGTGCTTAACTCCGGCAGCCAGACTGACAGCAGCCACGAACTGCTCTCCCGCTTTGAAAATTTCGACATCAATGTGCTGCGCCAGGAGCGCGGCGTTAAACTGGAGCTGATCAATCCGCCGGAAGAGGCGTTCGTGGATGGCCGCATTATCCGCTCGCTGCAGGCGAACCTGTTTGCCGTACTGCGTGACATCCTGTTTGTCAGCGGACAGCTCACCATGCCGGGGCGGCTTACCGCAGCCGAAGAGAACGATTCGGTCACGATCACTAACACCGTCTTTTCCATTCTGCGCAATGCGCGGGCACTGCATATCGGCGAAGATCCCAACACGGTGGTCTGCTGGGGCGGTCACTCCATCAACGCCGTTGAGTATCAGTACTGCCGCAACGTCGGAACGCAGCTCGGTCTGCGTGAACTGAACATCTGTACCGGCTGCGGGCCAGGTGTGATGGAAGCGCCAATGAAAGGGGCCGCGGTCGGCCATGCCCAGCAACGCTACCGTGACAGCCGCTTTATCGGCCTGACCGAACCTTCAATCATTGCCGCGGAACCACCAAACCCACTGGTGAACGAGCTGATCATCATGCCGGACATCGAAAAACGTCTGGAAGCGTTCGTACGCATCGCGCATGGCATCATCATTTTCCCGGGCGGCGTCGGCACCGCAGAAGAGCTGCTCTATCTGCTGGGCATCCTGATGAATCCGCAGAACAACGACCAGCTGCTGCCGCTGATTCTGACCGGCCCCGAAGAGAGCGCCGACTACTTCCGCGTGCTGGATGATTTCATCGTCAACACCCTGGGCGAACAGGCTCGTAAGCATTATCAGATCATCATCAACGATGCGGCGGAAGTGGCGCGTCTGATGAAGAAAGCGATGCCGCAGGTCAAAGAGAATCGTCGCGAAACCGGTGATGCGTATAGCTTTAACTGGTCGATTCGCATTGAACCCGATCTGCAGGTGCCGTTCCTTCCGACCCACGAGAATATGGCCAACCTTAATCTCTATACCAATCAGGCACCTGAAAAGCTGGCTGCCGACCTGCGTCGCGCCTTCTCAGGCATCGTCGCCGGTAACGTTAAAGAGATGGGGATCCGCGAGATCCGTGAAAAGGGCCGCTACAAGCTGCATGGCGATCCCGACATCATGCATCGGATGGATGAGCTGCTACAGGGATTTGTGGCGCAGCAACGTATGAAACTGCCCGGCACCGCCTACATCCCCTGCTACGAAATTATCAAATAAATCAGGAGGCAGCCTCCGGGCTGCCCATACGCTCATGGCTTTTCATCTTGTTATTATTGATGCCCTGAATCTGATTCGCCGTCTGCACGCGGTTCAGGGTTCGCCCTGCGTGGACGGCTGTGTGGCCGCGCTGCGTCAGGTGCTGGGTCACACGCGACCGACTCATGCGGTCGCCGTGTTTGATGGCGAAGCGCGTCATCAGGGCTGGCGTCATCAGCTGCTGCCCGATTACAAAAGCGGACGTCCCCCTATGCCTGATGACCTGCAGGCGGAAATTCCGGCGTTGCAGGAAGCGTTTCGCGTGGCCGGCGTCAGCTGCTGGATCGCCGGCGACGATGAGGCGGATGACCTCGCGGCCACGCTGGCGGTGAAAATGGCCCAGGCGGGACATCAGGCCACCATTGTTTCCACGGACAAAGGATACTGTCAGTTGCTGGCTCCCGACATCCGTATCCGCGACTACTTTCAGAAACGGTGGCTCGACCTGCCCTTTATCGAAGCGGAGTTTGGCGTGGCCCCGGAGCGACTGCCCGACTACTGGGGACTCTGCGGGATCAGCAGCAGTAAGATCCCGGGCATCGCCGGTATCGGCCCGAAAAGCGCGAAACAGCTGCTGGCAGAGTTTCACACGCTTGAGGGGATCTATCAGCAACTGGCGCGGGTGCCTGCAAAGTGGCGGGAAAAGATTGCGGAAGGTCAGCGGATAGCGGAGATCAGCCGCGAGGTCGCAACGCTGAAGCGGGATCTGGTGTTACAGGGAAACCTGAATACGCTGCGTTATACAGGCTGAGTGCGGCTGCACTCAGCCCGGTGATTAACGTTCGTCGCGACGACCACCCATCGCGGCCCAGATCCGGCGTACGTGCACCGTTACCTCTTCGCGGTCGTGATAGAGCTGGCGGGCGCGGATCTGCACGTTGATGCCCTCGCTATCAAAGCGTTCCTGCATCATCGCCAGATTCTGCGTCACCTCTTCGTAACGCTTCTTCATCGGCAGCTTCAGGTTGAAGATCGCCTCACGGCACCAGCCATTCACCAGCCAGTCGGTCATCAGGTTAGCCACGCGCACCGGCTTCTCCACCATGTCACACACCAGCCAGCTGATGTTGTTACGGGGTGGCCGGTATTTGAAGCCATCGGCCTTTTCGTGCATCACCTGGCCGGTATCCATCAGGCTCGGCGCCATTGGCCCGTTGTCCACCGCATAGACCATCATGCTGCGCTGAACCAGCTGATAGGTCCAGCCGCCCGGACAGGCCCCGAGATCCACCGCGTACATGCCGCTGGCTAAACGCTCATCCCATTCATCCTCCGGGATAAAGACGTGAAACGCCTCTTCCAGCTTCAGCGTGGAGCGACTTGGCGCATCGGCGGGGAACTTAAGCCGGGGGATCCCCATGTACAGCGGTGAACTGTTTTCGCGGAAGGAGTAGCCGACATAACAGGTGCCCGGCGCAA
The DNA here is from genome assembly GCF_051025615.1 of Pantoea phosphatilytica. Classification (NCBI taxonomy): domain Bacteria; kingdom Pseudomonadati; phylum Pseudomonadota; class Gammaproteobacteria; order Enterobacterales; family Erwiniaceae; genus Pantoea; species Pantoea phosphatilytica. The sequence continues at coordinate 359,513 of NZ_JBPFDF010000003.1, read as the reverse complement.
TGAAGAACACATGCACCACCGGGCGTTTCGGGCTCTCATAATTGAGCAGGATCTTGCTTTCGCGCAGTGCGGCACGCAGCGGAACGGTGAACTTACGACAGAATTTCGTCAGCTCTTTGGCTTCGTTGGTGTCCGGCACCTCAACACGCAGCTCGCCCCCCTTCTCCACCACACCGGTCAGCATGCCGACAATCGGGGTGATTCGATCTTCCTGCGGCAGATCACGCAGCAGTTCGCCGACGACCAGCATCTGCCGGGCGAAAATCAGCTCATCAAACGGCAGTTCCCGCGCCAGGCGCTCGGCATCTTCGAACTGGTAGCACTCAAACAGCACATAACCGGCGTCATCTTTGACCCGTGGAAAGCCGTAGATCTCGCGTTCAGCGGCTCTGGCGCTGATCTCTGCTGCACACTCTTTTTCAAAACCGGGACGACAATAGAGTAAAACTTTATTCATGGCGTTCTGCCTTTCGTTTAAGACGCAGCGCGCCAATCAACATCAATACCCAACCGGCGAGGAAACAGACTCCGCCCACTGGCGTGATAAAAACCCAAAACTTCAGATGTGACAGCGCCAGACAGTAGAGGCTGCCACTGAACAACACGGTGCCGAGCGCCATCAGCGCACTGCTCCAGTAAAACCAGATATTAGCGCGACGTAACATCGCGGCTCCCAGCCCCATCACGGCTAAAGTGTGATAAGCCTGATATTCCAGCCCGGTATGGATCCAGGCCATTTCAGCTGCGCCAAGCGATCGACTCAGCACATGGGCACCAAATGCGCCAAACGCCACCAGCAGAAACCCGCTGATCGCGGCAAAAATAAACATGGCACGACTGGACATTCACCGTTCCTCTGGATGCTTTTGCATCATAATGCAATTAAATCAAGATGTTATTGTTGGTAACGAAAGCGGAATTTTTCTTGTTCTGTTGCGGCTTTTGCCAGGATCCACTGTCGGAAGGCGGCTATTTTACCCAGTTCTGCCTGACTGTCATGACAAACCAGATAAAAAGCGTTTTTACTGACCAGCACATCGTTAAACGGGCAGATTAAGCGCCCGGCCTCGATCTCGCTCTGCGCCATCACATTATTCGCCAGCGCCACCCCCTGACCATGAATCGCCGCCTGCAGCACCATCGCGCTGTGGCTGAAGATTGGCCCCTGCTGCACATTGATATGCTGCAGCCCCAGCTGACGAATATAGGATTGCCAGTCCCGCCGCGAGGCGTCATGCAGCAGGGTAAAGCGTGACAGATCCATCGGCGTTTTCAGCGGATTATCGCCGGTCATCAGCGTCGGGGAACAGACCGGCAGCAGATATTCGGCATAGAGTTTTTCGACCCGCAGTCCTGGCCAGTTACCGCGCCCATAGAAAATCGCCACATCGACATCGTCGGCCAGCTTCTCTTCATCGCGGTCCACGGCCTGGATGCGCACGTCGATTCCCGGATAAGCCATATTAAAGCTGGAGAGGCGAGGCACCAGCCACTGAATGGCGAAACTCGGCAGCAGACTGACGGTCAGTGCACCCTTGGCACTGCGCGCCTGCAGTTTGCGCGTCGCTTCATTAATGGCGGAGAAGATCTCTTTGATATCGAGATAGTAGCTTTGTCCTTCCTCGGTCAGTAACAGCGAACGATTCCTCCGGCGAAACAGCTTTAACCCCAGAAAATCCTCCAGAGATTTAATCTGATGGCTTACAGCAGCCTGGGTGACAAACAGCTCTTCAGCGGCTTTGGTAAAGCTTAAATGGCGTGCGGCTGCGTCAAAAACACGCAGTGCGTTAAGGGGAGGAAGGCGTTTCGACATGGTTTTCCGTATCCGGCGCGACGAAAAATACGCAGGCTTATACAAAGCGTTTACGTATTAGAATTTTTAATCCGAGGCATTATAATTTGTCCGTTGAGGAACCACCAGCAAATACCTATAGTTGCCGCACTTCCAGAGCCGGAACGAAAAGTTTTTAGATTTGTGAGTGAGTTCGCAGATTTTCTGAAAGCTTTTGGCTTGTGGTCGTGATGTTGTGTTTGCAATTTTTGATCCGACGATTGCGGATCGAACTCTTAATTCCTGTAGATTTACCCTGTCTGTCCATAGTGATTTTAAATAGCACCGCAAATTGCGGTGCTTTTTTTTTGCTCTTACTGGCCTGATTCAACCATTTCTTTGACGTCAGAGCGGTTGATCTGCTGCTCGTTGCCATTCGCATCTTTATAGCTGATCATACCGGTGTCATTATCGACCTTTGGCTTGCCGGCAGCCACGATAGTGCGGCCATCATTGGTATGCATAACGTAGTTGCTTGAACAGGCGCTCAGGGTGAAAGCCAGAGTACATACGGCCAGTACTGCGGTAAGTTTATTCATCTGCTATCTCCTTGTAGATTGATTGCATTAAACCGCCCGCGTTACGCTAATCAGAGGCAGCCGAAAAGTGAGATCGACTACGAAACGTTGCGTCGTTATGCGGGTCTGGTTTAAACCTTGCAATATTCAGCATAACGCGCTTTTTCAGCTTTGCCAGACGCAGACCATTCTTTCAGTTTGGTCCTAATTATTTTCATCATGGACCCGGCATGACCGCATTTAATCCCACCGCTTTTCGCCAGCAGTTTCCCGCGCTCACTGACGCCGGGGTGTATCTCGACAGCGCAGCTACCACGCTGAAACCCCACGCCGTCATTGAGAGTACACAGCAGTTTTACAGCCTCAGCGCCGGCACGGTGCATCGCAGCCAGTTCGCTGCCGCCAGGGACCTGACGCAGCGCTATGAACAGGCGCGCAGTCAGGTGGCCCGCTGGCTTAATGCCGCTGACGATCGTGAAATTGTCTGGACGCGCGGCACCACCGAAGCGATAAATCTGGTGGCCAACAGCTGGCTGCGGCCGCGCCTGCAGCCGGGTGATGAGATCGTGGTCAGCGAAGCCGAGCATCATGCCAATCTGGTTCCGTGGCTGATGGCCGCCAGGGCCTGCGGTGCCCGCGTCGTAAAATGGCCGTTAGGTCCGGATCGCCTGCCGGATATCAGCCAGTTACCTGCCCTGCTTAACAGCCGGACGCGGCTGCTGGCGGTGGGTCAGATGTCGAACGTCACCGGCGGCTGTCCCGATCTTGGTCAGGCGATCGCGCTGGCTCATGGCGTGGGAGCGAAAGTCATGGTCGATGGCGCGCAGGGTGTGGTGCATTGCCCGCCGGATCTCCAGGCGCTCGACATCGACTTTTACGCCTTCTCCGCCCATAAGATTTACGGTCCGATGGGGACTGGCGCGCTTTATGGCAAAGCGGAACTGCTGGAGGCGATGGCGCCGTGGCAGGGGGGCGGCAAAATGGTGACTCAGGTTGATTTCAGTGACTTCACCCCGCAGCCGGTGCCCTGGCGTTTTGAAGCGGGCACGCCAAATGTGGCGGGCGTCGTGGGATTGAGTGCCGCGCTGAGCTGGCTGTCGCAGTACGATCTGCCGCAGGCTGAATGCTGGAGTCAGCGGCTCGCCACTCAGGCTCAGCAACAGCTGGCGGAACTGCCTGGCTTTCGCAGTTTCCGCTGTGGCAACGCCAGCCTGCTGGCGTTTGAGTTTGACGGTCTGCACCACAGCGATCTGGTGACGCTGCTGGCGGAACAGGGCATCGCCCTGCGCGCCGGTCAGCACTGTGCGCAGCCGCTGATGGCGGCACTGGGCGTCAGTGGCACGCTGCGCGCCTCTTTTGCCCCCTATAATAATCTGCAGGATGTTGATGCGCTGGTGCATGCCATGAAGCGCGCCATTTCGCTGTTATCGGAGTTTTAGCAATGAGTTCATCGCCGTTAGCGCCACACCCGTTTGGCGCAGAGATCACTGTCGCTACGCTGAAGGAGAGCTTTGGTCGCTTTCATCAGTGGGAAGATCGTTATCGCCAGCTGATTCAGCTGGGCCGTCAGTTGCCCGCGCTGCCAGAGGAACTGAAGCGCCCGGAGATTGAACTGAGCGGGTGTGAGAACCGGGTCTGGCTGGGCAGCCAGCGACAGGAGGCGGGTACGCTGCACTTCTATGGCGACAGCGAAGGACGGATTGTGCGTGGCCTGCTGGCGGTGCTGCTGACTGCCGTTGAGGGTCAGACGCCACAGCAGCTGCTGGCCAGCGATCCCCTGCAACTTTTTGATGAACTGGGTCTGCGCGCCCAGCTCAGCGCGTCACGCAGCAGCGGCCTGCAGGCGCTGGCCGCCGCGGTAGAGCACGCCGCGCGTCAGGCGCTGGCGACGTCCTGACGCGCGGCGCGCGCCAGAAACTTCTTCAGCGCATGCGAAACGGCCACAAAGCCAAAGGTGGCGGTGACCATGGTGGCGGCGCCGAAACCGGATGCGCAATCCATTCGCTTCGGTCCCTCTGCCGTGCTGCGTGAGGCACAGACGCTGCCATCGGCCTGCGGATAGACCAGCGCCTCGGTGGAGAAAACGCAGTCGATGCCCAGTTTACCCTTACTGTTTTTTATCACGCCCAGGCTCCTGAGCCGTTCGCGCAGCTTCGCCGCCAGCGGATCCTGAATGGTCTTTGCCAGATCCGCGACCTGGATCTGCGTTGGATCAATCTGACCACCCGCGCCACCGGTGGTGATCAGCGGGATCTTATTCCGGCGACACCAGGCGATCAGGGCCGCTTTAGGCCGCACGCTGTCAATAGCATCGATCACATAATCAAAACCGGCAGCCATCAGGTCTGCGGTGTTCTCTGGCGTAATAAAATCATCAATGCAGATCACCTCACAATCAGGATTGATGGCACGCAACCGCTCTGCCATGACCTCTGTTTTGGCCTTGCCGACATTGCCCTGCAGCGCATGCAGCTGACGGTTGGTATTGGTGATACAGACATCATCCATATCAATCAGGGTGATTTTACCAATCCCGGTGCGTACCAGCGCCTCCGCCGCCCAGGAGCCGACGCCGCCGATTCCGATGACGCAGAAGTGGGCGTCAGCAAACCGTTGCAGCGCATCCTGACCATAGAGACGCGCCGTGCCGCCAAAGCGCTGATGCCAGGCGTCATTTAACACTTTCATAGTTGAACCTGTAACGTCGTGCGGGCCCGCAGGCCCGCAGAGAAGAAATTAGTTAGCGCCGAGGAGCAGTGAACCATTATTACCGTTTTGCGGGCTGGAGAACAGCGGCTGTCCGGCACCCGGCGCGGCTTTCAGTACCCAGACGCGGCCATAGTGATTATAGAAGCCCGCCAGATGCGCGGCATCGGGACCGATACCCTGATAGATATCAAAGTGCTGTCCTTTAATCGCGCCGCCTACGTCCAGGGCCACCATCAGGCGCATCTCATATTTACCGTTGAACTTGCCCTTCTCATTGAGCTGTGGCACCTCCGCCAGCAGTACCGTGCCCGGTGGAATGATGGAGCGGTCAGAGGCGACAGAGGCTTTCGCCACCAGCGGCACCGCGCTGGCGCCGCGTACCGGCGTAAAAGGCTCAGCTTTAAAGAAGACGAATGACGGGTTGGTTTCCAGCAGTGCGCGCACTTCCTGAGGCGAGTGCTCCTGCGCCCACTGACGGATCGCCTGCATCGACATATCTTCGCGCTTTACTTCGCCGCGGTCGATCAGCTCTTTACCGATACTATGGTATCCCCAGCCATTTTTACCGGCGTAACCAAAGAAGGTCATCGGGCGGCCGTCGCCAAAATCGACATAACCACTGCCCTGCACATCCATCATGAAGTTATCAATCAGCGAGTTGCTGTAGGCAATAACGTAGCGGTCATCGAGTGCGCCACTGTAGATAGAGGCGCGGCTCGGTAATTTTTCACCCCGTTTACGTGGCGGCATCCGATAGATTGGGTACTGGAATTCACCCTGACGGGTGTAACGCGCTTCCACTACCGGCGTGTAGTAGCCGGTAAACTGCACGTTACCGTAGTTGTCCGTGCCCTCCATCTGCCAGGCATTCAGGCCATACTGACGAAGCTGTCGGGTATCAGCCCCCGCCATCAGCCAGCTCTCAATCGCACTGTAGGTGCCACTCTGACGGCCATAGAGCGCCGATGAGGCGGACTGGATCTGGCGTACCTGCTCACCAAAGTCCCGGCCGTTTACCGGTGCGCCTTTGGCATTGGGCTGATTCACCAGCGCCAGCGGCTGTTCCAGTTTGCCATCTTTATATTGCTGACCGCGATCGGTCGGTTTAGAGCTACAGGCCGCCAGCAGCGTGATCAAAGTGCCAGTGAGTGCATACTTCACCCAATGTAATTTCATTCTCTTCTCTTCTTATAACTGTTCGCCCCGCGACGATAGCAAAGCCCCCGGCAGAATGAAATGCATCCGCTTTCACGCTGTGCGGATCAGTTCAATAATTAATCAGATGGGCGGTTCCTTCAGCAACTGGCTGTTAATTTAGCTTTTATCTGTAAAAAGGGGTTGCATCAATCAGCGCGGAGAGTATAGTGCGCTTCCACGGACGCGGGGTGGAGCAGCCTGGTAGCTCGTCGGGCTCATAACCCGAAGGTCGTCGGTTCAAATCCGGCCCCCGCAACCAATACTTCTGAGGCAGTTTTCAGAAGTCACAATGTGAAAAGTCGCAATGCGCAATACGGACGCGGGGTGGAGCAGCCTGGTAGCTCGTCGGGCTCATAACCCGAAGGTCGTCGGTTCAAATCCGGCCCCCGCAACCAACACTTCTGACGCCGTTTTCAGAAGTCACAATGTGAAGTCAGTATGATACGGACGCGGGGTGGAGCAGCCTGGTAGCTCGTCGGGCTCATAACCCGAAGGTCGTCGGTTCAAATCCGGCCCCCGCAACCAATCATTTAAACACCTGAAAGGGTGTTTTTTTGTTTCTGGCGTTCCCGAATCCTCTTTTGCGCCCCCTCCGCCCTGAAAAGCGTGCGGATAGCCCGGGCTATCCGCCTTGCATTACCGATGGGCCAGCGCCGCCCCACTCTCTACATAGGCTTTGATGCCATCCAGAATCGCCTGGGCTACCTGATGCTGATAGCGGGTGGTTCGCAGTTTACGCTCCTCCTCCACATTACTGATAAAGGCCGTTTCAACCAGAATGGAAGGAATGTCCGGCGCTTTGAGCACCGCAAATCCGGCTTGATCCACCGTGCGTTTATGCAGGTGGTTGATGCGCCCCATGCGATGCAGCACCTCTTTACCGAACTTCAGGCTGTCGTGAATCGTCTGCCGCTGCACCATATCGAACATGGTGTGGTCGAGATAGCGGTCACCGCTTTTGCTGACGCCGCCTATCAGGTCTGATTCGTTCTGCGTCTGCGCCAGGAAGCGGGCGGCTGCGGAGGTCGCCCCGCTGGTGGACAAGGCGAACACCGAGGATCCCCGCGCCGCGCGGCTGGTAAACGCATCCGCATGAATAGAGACAAAAAGATCGGCGCGCTGCTTGCGGGCTTTGGCAACCCTGACCCGCAGCGGAATAAAGACATCTTCGTTGCGCGTCATGTAGGCTTTCATGTTGGGCTGTTTGTCGATCAGCGCTTTCAGTCGCCGGCCAATCTTCAGCACAATATCCTTCTCGCGGGTCTTATATTTGCCGTGCGCGCCAGGATCTTCGCCGCCGTGGCCGGGATCGATCATGATGATAATCGGCCGGTCGCGTCCCGCTTTGCCCGGCAGAGGAGCCTGTACCCCTTCATCTTTCTCCAGATCGCCCTGGTTGTAATCTTTCAGCAGCGCCAGCAGCGGATCATCTTCCACATGATCCTGGCTCGGATAGAGGTCAACCACCAGCCGGTGATTGATCCCGGCGACCGGTGCCAGGTTAAAGATTTTCGGCGCGACGTTGCGCTTCAGCTCCAGTACCACGCGCACCGTGTTGCTGTCGAACTGGCCGACGCGGGCATTTTTGATAAAGGGATCGTCGACCCGGACCTGCTTATCCACCCCTTTCAGGACCGGATTAAGGTGCAGGCCCTGGATATCGATCACCAGGCGATCGGGATTTGTCAGGGCAAACTGTTTGTACTTCAGTGCAACGCTGGACTCCAGCGTCATCCGTGAATAGGTGGATGAGGGCCAGATCCGCACGGCCACAATGTGGTTTTTGGCCGCCAGCCCCGTGCGGCTGACGCTTAACAGCAGTAAGGCGCCTGTCCCCTGTAAGAATCGTCTGCGTGAAAAATGGGAATTACCGTCTGACATGCCGCTCCAGCTGCTGTGTTATGTCTGAAAATGCGCCAGTTAATAAAATGGCGGCGAAAACTTTATCCAATCCGCAGCATGATGTCACCCCGGAAACCCTAAATAATGCAGGCTGTTAGCGGCTTTGACACCCGAAAAAACGTAAATTTTCGTCAGGATAAAGGCTTGCAAAACCGCCTGTAAAAGCATAAAAATACATAAAATACGAATAAACATTCATTGAGGGTTGGCCGTGAAGGAACGTAGTACCGAGCTGGTTCAGGGTTTTCGCCATACCGTTCCCTATATCAATGCCCACCGTGGCAAAACCTTTGTCATCATGCTGGGTGGCGAAGCGATTGAGCATGAGAACTTCTCTGGCATCGTCAACGATATCGGCCTGCTGCACAGCCTGGGCATCCGGCTGGTGGTGGTCTATGGTGCGCGGCCGCAGATTGATGCCAGCCTCGCTCAGCAGCAGCTGGAGCCGGTTTATCACAAGTTCACAAGGGTCACCGACGCACAGTCCCTGGAGCTGGTGAAGCAGGCGGCTGGCCGGTTGCAGCTGGATATCACCGCCCGCCTCTCAATGAGCCTTAACAATACACCGCTGCAGGGCGCGCATATCAATGTCGTCAGCGGCAACTTCATTATTTCACAGCCGCTGGGCGTGGATGATGGCGTGGATTACTGCCACAGCGGGCGTATCCGTCGTATCGATGAAGAGGCGATTCATCGCCAGCTGGATAACGGCGCCATTGTGCTGCTGGGCCCGGTGGCGGTTTCCGTGACCGGTGAGAGCTTTAATCTGACCTCCGAAGAGGTAGCTACCCAGCTGGCCATTAAGCTCAAAGCGGAAAAGATGATCGGCTTCTGCTCTGAACAGGGGGTGCTGGACAGTGACGGCGAAATTATCTCCGAGCTGTTCCCGAATGACGCCCAGGCCCGAATCGACGAGATTGAAAAAGAGGGTGATTATCTCTCCGGCACCGTTCGTTTCCTGCGTGGCGCAGTAAAAGCGTGCCGCAGTGGCGTGCGCCGCAGCCACCTGATCAGTTATCAGGAAGATGGTGCGCTGCTGCAGGAGCTCTTCTCCCGCGACGGTATCGGCACGCAGATCGTGATGGAGTCGGCAGAGCAGATCCGCCGCGCCAACATCAATGATATCGGCGGTATTCTCGAACTGATCCGTCCGCTGGAGCAGCAGGGTATTCTGGTGCGTCGCTCCCGCGAGCAGCTGGAGATGGAGATCGACAAGTTCACCATCATTCAGCGCGATAATCTGACCATCGCCTGCGCCGCGCTCTATCCGTTTATGGATGAGAAGATTGGCGAGATGGCCTGTGTGGCCGTGCATCCGGACTATCGCAGCTCATCCCGGGGTGAGATGCTATTGCAGCGCGTAGCGTTGCAGGCGAAGCAGATGGGGCTGGAAAAACTGTTTGTGCTAACCACCCGCAGCATCCACTGGTTCCAGGAGCGCGGCTTTACCCCGGTCGATATCGAGTCACTGCCGGAGAGTAAAAAAGAGATGTATAACTATCAGCGCCGTTCAAAAGTGCTGATGGCCGACCTTACCTGAGGCTCAGAGTAATCAACAGGCGGCTTACCGGCCGCCTGTTCCCTGCCCTTCTCAGCCGCCTGCGCCCAGGCGCTCGACCAGACCGCTGCGTCGCTGCGTCTGCAGCTGAACCGCACGCTGAAACACCCCCGGCTCGCTGTAGATCGTCAGCTGCCGACGTGCGCGGGTGATCGCGGTGTAGACCAGTTCCCGCGTCAGCACCGGCAGAAACTGCGTCGGCATCACCAGCGCGGTGTGGTCAAACTCCGATCCCTGCGATTTGTGCACCGTCATTACCCAGGCCGTTTCGTGTGACGGCAAGCGGCTCGGCTGAATGGCCTTGATGGATCCATCCGGCAGCGGGAAGAAGACCTTGAGGTTGCCCTCCTCATCGCGCAGCGTAATGCCAATATCGCCATTGAACAGGCCAAGCGCGCTGTCATTCCGGCTGATCATGACCGGTCGTCCGGCATACCAGCGGCTGCCGACGCCGGGACGCCGGATGCGCTGTAACTGCATCAGCCGCTGTTCGATGCGCTGATTCAGCCCCTGCACGCCAAATGGCCCTTCACGTAATGCACACAGCAGTTGATAGCGGCCAAACGCGGCGATGACCTCCGCCGGTGGCGCCTGTTCTCTGATGAGCTGCAGGAAAGGCTGATATCCCTGCGCGACCTCATCCAGCATCGTCTGATAGGCTTCGGCGCTGTTCAGCGTCTGGTAGCTGACATCTTCGCAGGCCGAGGTAAACAGGGCATTGACCTCTGCTGCATCCCCCCGGTTGATCGCTTTAGCCAGCTGGCCGATGCCTGACCTGGCGTCAAAACGATAACTCTTTTGCAGCAGGCAGATACTGTCGCGCACGGACGGCGCCTGCATATCATCACTGCCCTCAAGGGCACAGCCGGTCAGCCGCGCGAGCTGTTCTGCCCGCTCCAGGCTATAGCCGCCCTCGGTGCAGCGACAGATATCGCCCAGCACGGCCCCCGCCTCAACCGAGGCGAGCTGGTCGCGATCGCCCAGAAAGATCACACGCGCATGGCCTGGCAGCGCAGCGATCAGTTTTGCCATCATCGGCAGGTCAACCATCGACGCTTCATCAACGACCAGCACATCCAGATGCAGCGGATTTCCGGCGTGGTAGCGCATCCGCTGGGTATCGGGCTGGGCACCCAGCAGACGATGCAGCGTAGTGGCTTCGGCCGGAAAACGCCGACGCTCTTCGTCGCTGACGGCCAGATCCTGCAGGGCCCTGCCCAGGGATTCGGTCAGCCTTGCTGCGGCTTTACCGGTTGGTGCGGCCAGCTGGATCCGCAGCGCGCCCGGATTGAGCCGAATCAGTGCCGCAAGAAGCTTCGCCACGGTAGTGGTCTTGCCGGTGCCAGGTCCGCCGGAGATCACCGCCGTCTTGCGGGTCAGCGCCACAGCCGCCGCAATCTTCTGCCAGTCCTCTGGCTGGTCACCGAACAGCGTGTTCAGTACCTCGCCCGCGGCCTGGATATCGAAGGCAGTTTTCATCTCCTGAGCCGCAAAGAAGTCGGCAACCCGGCCTTCACTCTGCCACAGCCGGTGCAGATACAAACGCTGGTGGCTCAGCACCAGCGGCGTCACCCGACTGCCGTCGCTGACGGCGGGCCAGTCAGCCAGATGTGCAGGCCAGTCATCCGGCGCGCCCGCTGCCTGCCAGATCGCCTGGGCCAGCGCAGGCTGACGACCGGCAAACAGGTTCGCTTCAGAGAGGTGACTCAGCGGCAGGCAGACATGTCCCTCACCGGCTTCAGCACTGACGCAGGCCGCTGCCAGCAGCAGCGCGGGCTGTGATTCCGGCGCGATCAGCCGCGCGAACTGAATATCCAGCGGCCGCAGGAGGCGCTTCTCTGCCGCCTGCAGCAGCAGGCTCAGCATCTCACTCATAACCCCTCCCCGGGTTGACCAAATAGTGCATCAATCTCTTCCACAAAGGCTTCGTCAGAACGGGTCGCAAAGATGCCGTTATCCGGCGAGCTGCCATCCATCCCGCGTAAAAACAGATAAAATACGCCGCCAAAATGTTGCTCGTAGCGGTAGCCGGGCAGACGATGCCGAAGATAGCGATGCAGCGCCAGCGTATAGAGCTGATACTGCAGATCGTAGCGGTGGCCGATCATCGCCTGCGCCATCGCCTCAGGGGTGTAAGCGGCGTGACTCTCCCCGAGCCAGTTCGATTTATAGTCGAGCAGATAATATTTGCCCTGCCAGCGGAAGACCAGATCGATAAAGCCCTTGAGCATTCCGCGCACCTGGCGGAAATCCAGAGCGGCGGCCTGCCGGGAAAGCGGGTCATGCCGCCGCAGCAGCGCGTCGAGCCCGGCCGCAGTCAACAGGTTGTTGATCGGCAGGTAGAACTCCATCTCAATCAGGCGTTCGCTGCTCTTTATCGCCGACAGCGTCAAGCCCTCTGCGTTGAGCGGGGTGCGCAGGACGCGTTCAATCCACTGCTCCAGAACCGGCAGCCAGCTGAGCGGATAGCCATTATGCTGCAGCTGATCTTCGAGCCAGATGCGGTCCGGTGGTTCGGTAAAGTCGATCGACTCAAACAGACCATGTAAAAACGTGCCGGGTGCCGCACCGCGCGGAAAATGGTGAGGCGTCAGCGTCGCCTCTTCGCCAGTCTCCTCCTCTCCCGCCGCGTCAATATCGAAGCTGGGCAGCGCATCCAGCAGCGGTGAACTGTGGTGCTGTTGCAGGCCAGAGTAACTGGTGACCCGCCAGAGATCCGTCAGCGTGCGCGTCATGTCACGGCTGCTTAATGCTTCATCCCCCTGCCGGGCATCCTGCCACATCTCGCCGGGCAGCAGATCCTCTTCTGTCAGGGCAATGCCCTCACCGGTTAAGGCGTTCAGACGCTGGCTGAGCTGCCGGGCATCGGCCGCCTCACCCTGCTGCACCAGGTAACCCAGTGCGCTCTTGTGCAGATCGCTTTCGCCCTCTTTTTTGCGGCTGCCTTTGATCAGCGGTGCAATACCGACGCTGCAGTGATAGACCGAGCGGGTCAATGCCACGTAGAGCAGACGCAAATCTTCCGCCAGACGCTCCTCTTCGGCCAGCGCCAGACTTTGAGCATCGCCCTGTACATCCAGCAGCGCCGTAAAGGTGTCGCGGTCATGATAGAGCGCGCTGGCCGCCTCGCGGAATCCGGCAGCAAACGGCAGCCAGACCAGCGGATACTGCAGCCCTTTCGATTTATGGATGGTGATGATCTGCACCAGGTGCCGATCGCTTTCCAGACGCAGCTGCTGGCTGGCAGCCTGGCTGTTTGGCCGGGCAATCTGCTGCGCCAGGAAGCGCACCAGCGCGTGCGGGCTTTCCAGCTGCACCGACGCCTCCTGCAGCAGCTCACCCAGATGCATCAGGTCCGTCAGCCGCCGCTCACCATTCTCCGAAGCCAGCATATTTTCCGCCAGCTGCCGTTTAATCATCACATCCCGCAGCATCGGCAGGACACCGCGCTGATGCCACAGCTGCTGCCAGACGGCGAACTGCTCCACCAGCGCATCCCATTCGCGTTCGTTCTGCGTCAGCGCGTCGAGCGTTGCCGCGTCGATGGCAAAAATGGAGGTTGCCAGCGCGCTGCGCAGCAGACGCTCCTGTTCCGGTGCCTGTATCGCCTGCAGCAGCCAGAGTAACTCGCGCGCTTCCGGCGTGGTGTAGACGCTGTCCCGGCTGGAGAGGTAGACCGACGGGATCGCCAGCGCATTCAGCGCATCGCGGATTAACCCGGCCTCATTGCGACTGCGCACCAGCACGGTGATATCGGACGCCCGCACAGGCTGTAGCGCCTCGCCTTTGCCCAGCAGGGCGCGTCCCTGCTGACCGGCGACCAGCCAGCGGCTGATGTCGGCCGCACACTGCTGCGCCATAAACTGCTGGTAGTCACTGCTGCCGACACCCTCGCCCGGCTGCAGCCAGAAGCGCAGCGCCGGTTGCTGCTGCTGATCAAACGTCAGCGTCAGCGACTGATTCGATGCTGCGGGCTTCACCGGCTGGAAGGGGATCGCCGAGAAGAGAAAAGGCGAATCGACCTGCGAAAAGAGGCGGTTGACGCCCGCGACCATCTCCGGCGAGGAGCGCCAGTTGGTGTCCAGCGTATAGTGAGCGCTGACTTCGTTTCTGGCCCGCAGATAGGTAAAGATATCCGCGCCGCGAAACGCATAGATCGCCTGCTTGGGATCGCCGATCAGAAACAGTGCCTGCTCCGGCTGATTAATGTAGAGCGCGCGGAAGATGCGGTACTGCTGTGGATCGGTATCCTGGAACTCATCGATCAGGGCAACCGGGAAGCGTGCTCTGATAGTGTCAGCCAGCAGGACGCCGCCAGGCTGCTGCAGCGCCTCATCCAGCTTACTGAGCAGATCGTCGAAGCCTAACAGCGCACGAAGCCGTTTCTCACGTTGCACCGTAGCACGCACATCGGACAGCGCCTGAGCGATGATCACATCCCGCAGCGACAGCGGCTCTGCCAGGAACTGATCGATCGCCGCAAACAGCGCATGACGGGGCGCGTCGCCCTTTTTGGTTTTCTCCTCCAGCACCTGCTGCCCGAATCGCTCCAGCTCTTTGGGCAGCTCGTAGTCCAGCGTCTCACTGCCAGCCCACTGCGTGACGCGGGCCACCCAGTTGGGCAGATGTTTGCTGCTGTAGCTGCGCTTATCAACGCCTGATGCGCTGATGATCCCTGCCACATCCGCACTCAGCGCCTGCCACTGCTGCTTGATGGCACTGATACGCGCCAGATTACGGGCGTGACGTTTCTCCAGCGTCTCATCGGCTGCGGGCGGGCGTTTCAGCCCCGGCGACTCCCCCTGCAGCCAGGGGCGCAGCGTGGCCAGCAGGCTGTCTGGCCCGCTCCACTCTGCGGCGATGATCCGCGCGACATCCAGACTCAGTGGATAGCACTGACGGCGCCAGAAATCGGCGGTCGACTGTTTCAGCAGCGCCTGCTCATCTTCAATCAGCTCCTGTTCGAACAGCATCCCCGATTCAAAGGCATTGAGGTTGAGCATCCGCTGACAGAATCCGTGAATAGTGAAGATGGCGGCTTCATCCATCTGCCGTTCAGCCGCCAGCAGTTGTGCGGCTGCCTGACTCAGATCCGGCATCTGCTCCAGCAGTAACTGGTGCATCGGATTGCTGCTTTTGCCGCGAATGCAGGCCAGACGTAACTGATGAATATTCTCGCGGATGCGTCCGCGCAGCTCAGCGGTCGCGGCCTCGGTGAAGGTCACTACTAAAATTTCCTCCACAGAGAGCGGCCGGCTGTAAGCATTTTCGCCGCCCAGACCCAGCAGCAGTCGCAGATAGAGCAGACCGATGGTAAAGGTTTTTCCGGTACCTGCGGATGCCTCAATCAGCCGCTCGCCCCTGAGCGGCAGCGTCAGTGGATTCAGCGAAATAGCAGGTCGCTGCGTCATGGTGTTTCACTCTTTACCGGCAGCGACTGCTGCAGTTTTGCCACTTCAGCCCAGGTTTTCCAGCCAGGCTGCCGGGCAAATTCGGCTTTGCCATTGCCGGTGCCGGCAATCTGTGAGGTCATCACCATGCCTTTGTGTTCAATCACGGCGCGCCGGAAAAAGTCCGCCAGGCTGACTGGGGTGAGTTGCTGCACCTGCTCGATCAGTTTCTGCCGCGTATCAAACCGGTCGTTCTGACGGTCAAAGTCGCGGCTGAAGCGATCGGCCTCTTCATACAGCGTCTGAGGACGCTGCTGCAGATCGTTGATCATCGCCTGCTGATACTGCACAAAATCGGCCTGACTCATGCTGCGCAATCTTTTTTCTGCCTGAGGATAGAACGCCTGGTACCGCTGCAGCAGCCAGCCGGGCTGCCTGCTGTTACTTTGCAACAGGAAGCCGAGGCCCCACTGACGTCCTACAGGCATCTGAAAGGCAAACACCGCATAGCCGAGCTGCTCTTTGGTGCGCAGCTGATTGTAGAACCACGGCTGCACGATCTGGCTCAGCATCGCGCTGTTTGCCATGCTCTGATATTCACTGTATCCCAGCGGCACATAGAGGGCGGCCAGAGCAGAGTCCGTGCTGCTGCCCTGCTGCTGCAGGTTAGCTTTCAGCGGTTTGTTAAAGGTGACGAACTGGCTGGGCCAGTTACGCGGCGCACGGCTCTGCATCTGCTCTCTGAGCTCATGCCCCAGCCGGATCACGCTCTCCGCGCTGAGGTTCCCCACCACCATCATCTCCGGCGTTGCATCACGGAATAGTGCATCGCGGTAGTCGGTGACATCCCGGAGTGAGATCCCACTGACCAGCCTGCGGCGCGTTTCGCGCTGGGTGTAGGGCAGCTGCGACAGCAGCTGCATCGGCTGAATAGCCTGCTCAAACGCCTTGCCTTTTTCCGCCGCGTCGAGCCGCTCCAGATACCAGGATTTAGCCTGCTCCAGTTGCTGTTCTGTCGGCTGGAAACTCGCGTACCCTTCCACCAGCTTCTTCAGCAGCGTCGGCAGACGCTGAGTAAAGCCATTGGCGCTGAACACCAGCCCTTCATCTTCGCCGGTTGAGAAACTGATGCCGCCGACTGAAGCCTGTGAGTTCAGCTCATCCAGCGCCAGGCTGGAAAGGTAGTCATTCAGCCCGAACAGCACCTGCTGACGGGCATCGCTGATAGCGTGCTGATTGCGCAGCGCCAGGGTTATCGCAGCTTTCGGCTCGCTGGCATAGTAACGGCTGGGCATCCAGTAAATACGCATCCCATCTTTATTATCCAGCCTGATCGGATGGGTGTAGGTTTTGCCGTCTGAGGGTAACAGGGTGAAATCATCCGGGATATAGGGATTGAGCACCGGCATCGCCAGGGTGATCTGGCTGGCGCGCTGCTGCCAGTCAGCGAAGGTGGCTGGCGTGATTTTCTCAACCTGATAGGGTGCCTCAACGAAATAGGCCTTTTTATCGTGTGGCTCCTGCGGGCTGATGTACCAGATGCGCGCATGCTGCGGCGTCATCTCTTCCAGCCGGGCGTGTATCGCGGCCGCGTCATACTGGTCCGCCAGATAGGGGGCATCCAGCGTATGTTCAACCGGGACACGCAGCATCGTATCTACCAGCCACTCGATGTAGTCCATATCGCGGGTGATGGAGGGATAACGAAAGTCCAGCGCCAGTACGTGCGATACCTCATCAAAGTAGCGTTTATCATCGCTCTGCTGACGCAGCAGATTGATGTAGCTGAAGATTGCCGCCACCACCTCGTCACGCTGTGCCAGACCTTTATCGGTCAGGGAGGCGGTAATCGCGAAGACGCCGCTGTTACGCTCGGTCATTGGGTCAGCGCCCGCGTTGACACCGTCAGCCAGCCCCTGCTTCTGCAGCCAGTCGGTGAGCGTGTTTTTGCTGCGGTTGCTGATCAGATAGCTGATGAGCGTATCGGTTTTACTGCGGAAGCGATCGCTGTTGTTAGCGATGCGGAACTCAATTTTGAGCTGCTTGCGCGGCTGAGCCGGAACGTAGTGAATAATGATGCCCTGCTGTGCCTCGGTCACCACCGGCACCCGGATCTCAGGCACGCTGGCATCATGATTCTGCACCCGGCCAAAGGTTTTTGCCGCAATCGCCGCCATCTCCGGCAACGGCTTGTTACTGTAGATAACCGCCTTCATCAGGTTAGCGGAGTAGTGGGTGTGGTAGAAATCCAGCAGAGCCTGATGCAGTTTGCTGCCAGGTTTATCTTTCAGGGTATCGAGATTACCGCCCGAGAAACGTGACGCCGGATGCGCCGGGTTCAGGGTTTCCGCGCCGACCTGCGCCATACGCAGCCCGTCGCGCGAGCGCGCCATCGTCAGTTCGGCATTGACGGCATGGCGTTCGCGATCGGCGTTAACCGGATCCAGCAGCGGCTCAGCCACCGCATCGGCCAGCCGATCAACCGCAGGCGCCAGCGAATCATTTTCCACTTCCAGATAGAAAGCGGTGCGATAAGAGGCGGTACTGGCATTGTGACTGCCGCCATGCTTTTTCAGGAACTCAGCCAGGTTGTCCGGCTGCGGATAGTGCTTTGAGCCCATCAGCACCATGTGTTCCAGATAGTGCGCCAGTCCTGCCTGCTGATCGGGATCGTCCAGCGAACCTATCGGCAGCGTCAGCGCGGCCAGGGATTTCGGCGCAACCGGATCGGAAACCAGCAACACCGTCATGCCGTTATCCAGCCGGATCGCCTGATAATGGCGCGGATCCTGTTCACTTTTGCGAATGGTCTCATTAACCGGCTGCCAGCCTGATGAGCTCTCCGCCAGAGCCGTGCAAGCCGTCAGGCCGAACACCAGCGCCGCTATCCAGCGTGCGTATACCCGCATGTAAACTCCTCTCGTTTCCCGATAAGCCGCCAATTTCTGACCCGGCGGCTCAAAGCAGAGCAAAATTGCTGTGTAATAAATCAGTGTGCTAATACGTCTACTGAGCGGTTATTCATCGTCCTGATGCGCCGTCAGCACCGGCAGATACCAGCGCTGTGCCGCCTCAGTGATCTGCTGCAGCTGCGTTTCATCCAGCGTCCGGCAAAGACGCTGCAGATAGGGATCACCCCCCTCACCTTCCACCTGATAGTTACCCTGCCAGGCGGTCAGCAGGCGATTACGCGCTTTAAGCTGCGTCGCCTCATCGGTAAGCAGCTGCTGACTTTTTTTGTCATAGCTGGCGGTGAGCCAGGCGCCCCCGCTTTTGTTAAGCAGCATCAGCGGCTGCCGCATTCCGGCCAGATAGCCCGCAACATACTCGTTCAGCGCCGCAGTGGCCTCCGTCTGCGGCACCGCCAGAAACGTCCAGCGGCTTTTCTGACGGCCAAACATCCGGCTGCTGCCGGTGCCGCCCAGCGCGCAGTAAACCAGGTGCTCCAGCCAGAGTAACAGCCCGTCGTTCATGTTGAGCACGCCGGGCCGCCAGCGCAACAACCCATCATCCTGCACCTGCGTCAGCCAGCCGGTTAAGCTGACCTGGTCCAGGGGCAGATTGACCTCCCAGCTTTCGCCATCGCTGCGCTGCGTAACCACTTCTGCAGCGACTTCCTGCATCTCCTCGCGCTGTGCCTGCCAGAACAGCTCACCGAACGCGCCATACGGCAGATTACCGGCCGCACGATGATGTGCGTAGAGCCGTTCTGTATCCTCACCTTCAACCAGCGCATTCAGCAGCTGCGCATTGATCTGATAACGCTCCAGATTGTCGAGCGCGAAAGGCTCACTGTCAGGCAGTTCGTTCTCCTCCAGCCAGAAGCTGACGCCGAGCCGCTGGTGGAACCAGGCGCGCACCGGATGCCGCCAGAAGCGCAGAAACGCCTCCAGCGTCAGCGTCTCAATCTCCGGGGCGGCCAGCGGCTGCACAAAGTCAGGCTGTGGCTGCCCCGCTTTCTGCGCGGCAGGCAGCCATTCGCGGGCAAAACTCTGCACCCGGGCAGCGGGCTGGAAGTTCTCCGCATCAAACGGCATCCGGCTGTGCAGATGCTGCAGGTGGTTCCGTACCCGTTCCGCACTCTCATCCAGCTCCAGATGACCGTCTCCCTCCAGATAGAAACTCTGTCCGATGTAATCCAGCAACTCTGTGACCAGCACGGAGGGGTAGCGTTCCGTATTATCCTGAATCGCCCGGCCGATATAGCTGATGTAGAGCTGTCGCTGTGCAGAGATCATCGCCTCCAGAAAGAGATAGCGGTCATCATCCCGGCGGCTGCGGTCGCCCTTGCGGGACTGCTGCTGCATTAAATCGAAGCCCAGCGGGGCTAACGTACGGGGATAGACGCCATCGTTCATCCCCAGCAGACAGACCAGCTGGAAGGGAATAGAGCGCATCGGCATCAGGGTACAGAAGTTAATCTGTCCGGCCAGGAAACGCTGACTGATGCGCTGCTGGTCAAGCCGGCTGCGCAGATCGTCGCGCAACAACGCCACCGGAATCGCCTCTTCAAAGCGCGCAGCCATGCCGTAGTCGATCAGCTGCTGCCACTGCTCCTCGACCAGCAGCAGTGCGGCCTGGGTTTCTGCGTCGGGACTGAAAAAGGCGTTCAGCAGTTCACAGCACAGAGGCAGCCACGCCGACAGTGGCCGGGGTTCCGCCAGCCGCTGTCGCCAGTCGTTAAGCCGGGAGAGCAGCTCTGCCAGATGCCCTGCCAGCTCTCCCACCAGGCCACTCGACTCGTCATAGGGCAGGATCCCTTCCCAGTCACCGTTGTGGCTCTCCATCGCATAGCCCAGCAGCATACGCTGCAGGCCAAAACGCCAGGTGTGCTGGCCGGTAACCGGCAGTGACAGCGCCTCCACGCTGGCGTCATCCAGCCCCCAGCGCACGCCCGATTCGCTGACCCAGCGCCGCAGCAAACGCAGGCCGCTTTCATCGATAGAGAAGTGAGCAGCCAGCGCCGGAACGTCCAGCAGTGCCAGCACATCTTCCGAGACGAACCTGCTATCCGGCAGCGCCAGCAGTTGCAGAAACGCCACAATGGCCGGATGCGCCTGACTGGCGCGCCGGTCTGAAATGGCAAAAGGCAGATAGCGATCGGCTGGCGCATTGGCAAACACCGCCTGTATGAAAGGCGCGTAAGCGTCGATATCGGCCACCATGACGATGATGTCACGCGCTTTTAAATCGGGATCGGCCTCCATCATCGCCAGCAGATGATCCTGCAGGACTTCGACCTCTCGCTGGGCGCTGTGGCAGACCTGTACCGCAATCGAGCGATCGTCCGGATCCAGGCAACGCTTCCGATCGCTGTGTGCCAGTTCCACGGCGTTCAGTCCGATGATGGCGTTGTCCTGCAGATTGAGAAGATCGTGCTGCATACAGTGCAGCAGGTTGTCCGGCTCAACATCCACAAAGGCATCGATATCGTCATTTGACTCCATCTGACTGAGCAGGAAGAGGTTGTCACGTCCCAGCTTGCCCCAGGAGGCGAGCAGCGGATTCGTCAGCTGTTGTTCCCCGGCGTCGTTAAACAGCGCCGGTGCCTGCGCTGCATCGCGAAAGAGCGCGCGCGTTTCATCTGCTCCGTGACGCCGGCGCTGACGACTCTGCAGTTTTGCCAGAAACGCGTAATCCTGAATATCGCCCCAGTAGTCACGACAGGGATTGGTAAACAGCAGATGGATATCAATGTGACGGCCCAGCGCCTGCAGCGCCTGCAGATAGACCGGCGGCAGCGCCGAAATGCCACAGATAAACACCCGCTTTGGCAGCGTGTCCGGTGTGCTTTGCGCCTGCTCCAGCGCCTGAATAAAGCGCGCATAGAGGTTGGCGCGATGCCATCCCGGCTGGCGCAGGGCTTCAGTATAGCTGACCAGATCGCGCCACAGGGCGGCCTGCCAGCGCTGTGCCTCTCCCAGCCCGTCAATGCTTTCACCGCGCTCCCAGCTGTTGAGCCAGTCGGCACGGTAGACCAGATACTGGTCGAAGAGATCGGCGACACGGGAACTGAGCTGAAACAGCTTACGCCTGTCACCGTCGTCATGAAGGTAGTGGCGTAACGAGATAAACTCATCCTGCTCCAGCATGACCGGCAGCCGGTGCATCAGTTTCCAGCTCATGCTGGCCTTGCTGAAGGCACTCTCTACCGGGATGCCGGGCAATACCCGGACAAACATCTCCCAGATAAAACTGGCGGGCAGCGGAAACTCAATGTTGGCCGCGATACCAAAGGTTTGCGCCAGCTCCATCTGCAGCCATTGCGCCATCCCGGGGCTCTGCACCAGGATCATCTCGGAGGCGAAGGGGTCATCAAGAGGGTCATGTTTAATCACCGCAGCCGCCAGAATCTTCAGCACATCAAGCTGATTTGAGTGATAGACGTGAAACATGAAAACTCCTGTGATAACGCTGAACATGACTGCGGTATTGCGGCCCTGTCACTTTACCGCGTATCGCGGTTGAAACCCATCAAAAGGGCGACCTGGCGCGCTTAACAACGCAGCCGTGTGAGCGTGGCCCGGCGCTGCCAGGGACCCGTGACGTCAGCCTGCTCCAGGGTACAGCCTGACGGCCCCCCTTTTTGTTGCAGACTGGATGTCCAGCCCGCCACTTCATGCCCGTTCAGTCGCTGCTCAGCGACCCGCCATGCCTCACGCTGCGCCCACTGCTGGCTGAAGCTCAGCGCCAGTGCGCGATGATAGTGAAGCAGCGTGCTGCTGCTTAGCGCCATCAGCAGCAGCGCAAACAGGAGTTCCGGCAGACTGAATCCGCAGCATTCAGAGGCAGGTGGCAGGCGGCGTGAGCGGACAATAGTCGATCCAGCCGTGCGGCAGTGCGATAACCTGGTGGCCCTGTAACCGGACCCAGTGCCAGACGGCCATACCACTGTTGCTGGCCTCGCCTTTAAGCAGTGCCTCATCTTTTTCACCTCGCTGTAAACAACTGCGCCAGCCGTGACGATCGTCCTGCTGACAGTGCGCGGTCTCGCTGGCTGACCAGCGCAGGGAGAAACCCCACTGCAGCGCAGACTGCGCCCGCCAGAAATCGTTGATGTAGTGCTGTTCATCCGCCAGCAGCCGCATCCCCTGCTCAGACAGCCTGCGGCTGGCGTGCAGCGTGACGCTGCCGATCAGCAGCATCATCAGAACCATGCCCAAGGCGCTGCTGCCTCGCTCTTTCACAGATTTTCTCCCTCGACCCAGCTCTCGATCGTTTCCAGCCAGCGTCCGGCCCGCCCCTGCAGCACGATTCTGATCTGGGCATCCTGCCGACTGATGCTGAACTGCTCCAGCGTCATAAAGGCGGGATCGGAGAGCCGCTCCCAGCCCGCAGAGTGACACTCATCGACCCCGCGCTGTGTCTCAAGCTGCCGCTGTCGCAGGCGATAGCCGTAATAATCACTGCCGGTATGGCCCACCGCCTCCCATCTTCCGTTACTGTTCTCATCCCAGCGCAGCAGCAGGCAGTTCTCGCGAAGGGTGAGTGCGCCCGGCCCGCATTCGCCATGACAATATCCGGCCCGCCGCACCGCCTTTTCCAGCGTGGCCACTATCTGCTGTAACTCCTGGCGCAGCTGCGCCCGCTGCAGCATGCTGGCATTCTCTGCCAGCAGTCGTGGCAGGAAGTGTCCAACGCTGATCATCACAACGGCACTGATTGCCATCGCGATGAGCATCTCCAGCAGGCTGAATCCGTTTGCTTTCAACGACAGCTCTCCTCCTCCGTCATACAGAGGCGAATACGGGCCCGGGCGGAGATAACCAGTTTTATGCCTCCGGCACGGTTGCCCAGCCCGATGCTGCCCGCCGTGGCGACGTTACGACGGCCATAAAAACCCGGCTCTCCCCGGATGCCCGTGAGTTCCACATCCGGATGCGGGGCCACGAAATGCAGCGGGTTGCCAGGATGGCATTCACCGGCAGGGCTGCCGACACCAATGCACCAGGGCGCGCCAGGCCGCGACCACAAAACCAGATCGCTGTTGTGCCGGTTCGCCCGGGCGCGAACCCGCAGCAGAAAACCCTGCAGCTGCTGCGCGCTGTCGCGCAGTTGCTGTCGTTGTTGCCAGCGCTGCCAGCCGTGCAGTGCCGCGAGACTTAATGTGCCGGCAATCACCAGCACCAGCAGCAGTTCCGGCAGGGTAAAACCCCGTATGAGTGTGGTTTTCATAGCGGCAGAGTGCGGTCTGCGGAGCGGTGAAACAAGGAATTTTAGGGCACGCTGGAACGAAGGTGGCAGAGAATCGGCCTCATCGACAGTGACGGTCAAAAGCGTGCGAGCGGTGCCGCAGATTCAGCGTTCGGCGGGCAAAAAAAAGCCCCGGTTGCGAGCCAGGGCTTTCTCATTTTTATCGATCAGATGGCG
Organism: Pantoea phosphatilytica; assembly: GCF_051025615.1. NCBI lineage: Bacteria > Pseudomonadati > Pseudomonadota > Gammaproteobacteria > Enterobacterales > Erwiniaceae > Pantoea > Pantoea phosphatilytica. The sequence goes on along the minus strand of NZ_JBPFDF010000003.1, from coordinate 336,038 downwards.
ACCGGGGCTTTGATCGCGGGATGCGGATCGTAGCCTTCAATCTCAAAGTCGTCGAACTGATAGTCAAACAGTGACGCCGGTTTGCGCTTAATGACCAGCTTTGGCAGCGGACGCGGTTCGCGGGTCAGCTGCAGGCGCGCCTGCTCCAGATGGTTACTGTAGAGGTGCGTATCGCCACCAGTCCAGACAAAGTCGCCTACCTGCAGATCGCACTGCTGCGCGACCATGTGCACCAGCAGCGCATAGCTGGCGATGTTAAACGGCAGGCCCAGGAAGATGTCACACGAACGCTGATAGAGCTGGCAGGAGAGCTTGCCGTCCGCCACGTAGAACTGAAAGAACGCGTGGCAGGGTGCCAGCGCCATCTCACTGAGTTCACCGACGTTCCAGGCAGAGACGATAATCCGGCGGGAGTCGGGATCGCGCTTCAGCTGCTCCATCACCTGGCTTAACTGGTCAATCTCCTGGCCGCTGGCGGTTCCCCAGCTGCGCCACTGCTTACCATAGACCGGGCCAAGATCGCCGTTCTCATCCGCCCACTCATCCCAGATCGAGACCTTGTTCTCTTTGAGATAGCCGATGTTGGTGTCACCTTTCAGGAACCACAGCAGCTCATGAATAATCGAGCGGATATGACATTTTTTGGTGGTGACCAGCGGAAAACCATCCTGCAGATTGAAACGCATCTGGTGACCAAAAATTGAAAGCGTGCCGGTGCCGGTACGGTCAGCTTTTGGTGTGCCTTCGTTCAGCACATGCTGCATTAAATCCAGATACTGTTTCATTTTTCCTCGCGAAATTGGGGCTGCGGGCGACGACGATACGCCCAGATCATCATAATAATGCCGGCAACAATCATCGGCACAGAGAGGATCTGGCCCATGCTGATGCCGCCTTCAAACAGGCCAAGCTGAGCATCCGGCTGGCGGAAGAATTCCACGATAATGCGGAATGCGCCATAGCCAATCAGGAACAGGCCAGAGACGCTGCCCATCGGGCGTGGCTTGCGGATAAACAGGTTGAGGATGATAAAGAGTACAATACCTTCCAGCGCCAGTTCATAGAGCTGCGACGCGTGACGCGGCAGCACGCCGTAGGTATTCAGCAGGGCCTGATACTGCGGATTGCTGGCGGCCAGCGCGACATCCTCGCTGCGTGAGCCGGGGAAGAGCATGGCATAGCGGAAGTTCGGATCGACACGTCCCCAGAGTTCGCCGTTAATGAAGTTGCCGAGACGTCCGGCACCCAGACCAAACGGGATCAGCGGTGCAATAAAATCAGAGACCTGGAAGAAGGTGCGTTTGGTGCGGCGGGCAAAGATCAGCATCACCACAATCACCCCGATCAGGCCACCGTGGAACGACATACCGCCATCCCAGACCTTGAAGAGATAGAGAGGGTTTTCCAAAAACAGCGGCAGATTGTAGAACAGCACATAGCCGATACGTCCACCCAGGAAGACCCCCAGGAAACCGGCGTACAGCAGGTTCTCAACTTCCTCTTTCTTCCAGCCGCTGCCAGGTTTATTTGCCCGGCGTACCGCCAGCCACATGGCAAAAACAAAGCCCACCAGATACATCAGTCCGTACCAGTGAAGCGAAACTGGTCCGATCGAAAAGATCACCGGATCGAACTGCGGAAATGCAATATAGCCGTTATTCATCATTCACCGTCTATTTTTCAGCCCTGAAAAGGGGTGTTGTCAGGCACATAAATTAAGGCTGCGCATCATAGCACAGCCGGTTTTGTGAAATGCCGCGCAAATGTAAACGCGGATAACCCGTTTAGCCTGCCCCGTCGGAGGCACCCGTTGCAGCCACTCCGTACAGTGACAGCGCGGAACCACCGGAGCGTACAGAGAGTACGTGAGGATGGTAAGCACTGACTGGAGCCGGAATGGCAGAACATCGCCTGACGAGCCAGGCGGTCAGCGACCGCCGCGAATCAACCCACCCAGACCGCGCCGCTCCATAAAGGCTGAAACCAGATGGCGGACTTCGGTGGCGGTGTGAGCATGCATCCCCTGCTCGCTCAGCGCCTGCGCCTCTTCATAATCCAGATGACGCAGCAGATATTTCACGCGTGGCACGTTTTTGCCGTTCATGCTGAGGTGGTGATAACCCAGACCCACCAGCAGGGCGACGCACATCGGATCGCCTGCCATTTCACCACACAGGCATAATTCGAGATTAGCCAGACGGGCTTCCTGGGCGATCGCATTCAGCGCGCGCAGCATCGCCGGATGCAGCGAATCATAGAGATTGGCAACGCGGGTGTTATTGCGGTCCACCGCCAGCAGATACTGTGTCAGGTCGTTGGTCCCGACTGAAACAAAATCGACCCGCGATGCCAGGTGCGGGATCATAAACAGCATCGACGGCACTTCGATCATGATGCCGATACGTGGCGCAGGAATGGCGTAACCCAACATCTCTTCCACTTCACGTCCGGCGCGATCGATCAGCTGTTTTGCATCATCGATCTCATCGATATGACTGATCATGGGCAGCAGAATACTGAGATTGCCGGAGGCGGCGTTGGCTCGCAGCATCGCGCGCACCTGCACCAGGAAAATCTCCGGCTGATCGAGCGTCAGGCGAATGCCGCGCCAGCCCAGGCAGGGATTCTCTTCACTGATCGGCATATAAGGCAGCTGCTTATCAGCCCCGACATCAAGCGTTCGCAGCGTCACCGGCTTATCGTGAAACAGCTGCAACATGCCCTGATACTGTGCCACCTGCTCCTCTTCCGACGGGAAGCCGTTCTGCAGCATAAAGGGGATTTCGGTGCGGTAGAGGCCGATGCCATCCACCCAGCTGCCCAGCGCCTGCTCATGCTCCGGGCTTAAGCCAGCGTTCAGCATCACCTGCACGCGCTCGCCACTTTTCAGCTCACCCGGCTGGTCGACGACCCCTTCCGCCATCCTGCTCAGCGCATTCTCTTCGCTGATCAGCCGCTGATACTCCTGCACCAGCACCGGCTCGGGATCGATCAACAGCTCACCACGGTAGCCATCGACGATCAGCAGGCGTTTATTGAGCTGATGAGGCTGAATATCTGCCCCCATCACCGTCGGAATGCCCATGGCACGCGTCAGGATAGCGGCGTGCGAGTTGGCCGCGCCATCACGCACCACCACGCCCGCCAGCCGCTCCTGCGGCAGCTCCGCTAAGGTGGTGGCGGTCAGCTCATCGGCCACCAGCACAAAACGCTCCGGCCAGGCGTTGGTCCCGACCAGCGTATCATCGAGGTGAAACAGCAGCCGCTGACCCAGCACCCGCAGATCGCCTGCGCGTTCGCGCAGATAGCTGTCACTCAGGCTGGCGAACTGCTTAGCAAATTTCTCGATGACCTGCTTTACGGCCCATTCGGCTACGGATCCGCGCTCGATCTCCGCGAAGAGATCCTTCTTCAGCCGGGCATCGGTCAACAGGTGAGAGTAGAGATCGAAGATAGCCGCGCTCTCTTTCTGGGCGCTGGCGCTGAAACGTTTGCTGAAGCGACGAAATTCATTGGCCGCTTCGCTCATGGCGAGCGACAGACGTTCGCGCTCACGCTGAACATCCAGCGTGGAGGCGGCGGAAACCTGATCGAGCAGTGGCTGTGTCTCATCGACCCAGCCCGGCGCCACGGCGACACCCGGTGCTGCCGCAATAGCACGCACCCGCGTCTGCCGGAACTGACCAAACAGTTGCCCCATCTGAGACTGCGACAGCAGCGTCGCCATCTGCGTGGCCAGCGTGACCAGAAACGACTCTTCGCTTTCATCAAACTGACGGTGTTCGCGCTGCTGCACTACCAGCACGCCGAGCAGCTGGCGACGACTGATAATGGGGACGCCGAGGAAGGAGCGATAGCGCTCCTCTTTCACTGAGGGAATATATTTGAAACTGGGGTGGCTCTGCGCATCCGCGAGGTTGATCGGTTCGGCCAGACGGCCCACTAAACCGACAATCCCTTCATCAAACGCCAGCGTCACCGTGCGGCCACGCGGCTTTTTAAGTCCGCGCGTCGCCATCAGGTAATAGCAGCGACGATCGTGGTCGGCGAGGTAAACGGAACAGACTTCCGTTTCCATCGCCAGACAGATCTCATTGACCAGAATGTCGAGTGCTTCATTGAGACGCGGCGCACTCGCCACTTTTTCTACAATTTCGCGCAACTGAGTGAGCATAAAGGGCGTGGCCTATCCTCTCTTACGTCGATGGGCAGGATTATTTCGCTGCCCCGCACTCTCCTGCATAGTCATCACCACGCCAGCGAATTCCTTCATCACCCGACGGTAGACATCGCGCTTGAAGGAGACAACCTGACGTACCGGATACCAGAAGCTGACCCAGCGCCAGCCGTCAAACTCCGGCGTGCTGCTGTGCTGCACATTGATATCCGCGTCATTACACATTAACTGCAAGAGAAACCACTTCTGTTTCTGGCCGATACATACCGGCTTTGTGTCCCAACGCACCAAACGTTTTGGCAACTTGTAACGCAACCAGTTACGGGTAGAAGCAAGTATTCGCACATCTTTCCGGTGTAATCCGACCTCTTCGAACAGTTCGCGATACATCGCCTGCTCTGCGGTTTCACCGGGATTGATGCCTCCCTGAGGAAATTGCCAGGAGTGCTGTCCAAAGCGCCTGGCCCATAACACTTGTCCCTGCCGGTTACAGATTACGATACCAACATTCGGGCGGTAGCCATCATCATCGATCACCGGACTACCTCAAAGCAAAATTTGAATGCGCTGATTGTTTCACACTCCTTACAGGCGGTAAACCACTGGATTCATGAGGGGTTAAGTCCTGTTTATCGGGATAACTCACAGAAAATCGCGAAGTTATAAACAACAACCGCAAAAAAGATCGATCTTATTCACTATTTCTGTGGATAGCTTTGTGCAGAACGCGGGAGTTAACTGAATAACCCCCCAGGCGGGTAACGGATAGGCGGAATCAGAAAACTTATTATCTTACTGATTATATTGCTATTAAATTCAGAACGGTTATGCGGATGCTTTTTACAGACAGCGAATAGTTTTGCGACGGCTGACAAATGGTTAAAATTTAGCCGCCGCCTTTTTTATCCACAGATAATTGCTCAGAGTCAGGTCAGAGCGGTGAAATTATGCTCAGATCGCGAAAAGTCAAGGCTGTAAATGGAACCAGTACCGCACACAATGGGGGGTTATCCCATTTTTCTGTGGATAACCGGACTGGAGATCCTGTTCATTCTTGCGGGTAAGCTGGGATAACCCGGGCTTCCTGTGGATGACCCAAAGGCTCTGCAGTAAAAAAAGCGCGATCAATCATGTTATTATCGCTCCCGGAGACGATTTATTTTCGTCAACGATTTTATCTGTCCGCCTCTGTACATTTTTCAACCACCATGAGTGAGCAACATGAGTAACCAGCCCGGACCACCCGAAGACGAAGCCAGCCTGCTGGCACGCGCCCAGGCGTTAGCCGGATTCACCCTGGAAACACTGGCGGCGCGCGCGGGCCTGCCGATGCCTGCCGATCTGAAACGTGATAAAGGCTGGGTCGGAATGCTGCTGGAGTGGCACCTTGGTGCCTGCGCTGGCAGCAAAGCGGAACAGGATTTTGCGCATCTGGGCATTGAACTGAAAACCATCCCGATTGATGCGCAGGGTAAACCGCTGGAAACTACCTTTGTCTGCGTCGCGCCCCTGACCGGCAACAGCGGCGTCACCTGGCAGACCAGCCATGTCCGCCATAAGCTGGCCCGCGTCCTCTGGATCCCGGTGGAAGGCGAACGGGCGATCCCATTGCGTGAACGCCGTGTCGGCGCGCCGCTGTTATGGAGCCCGGACGAGAAAGAAGATGAGATGCTGCGCCAGGACTGGGAAGAGCTGATGGATATGATCGTGCTGGGACGCGTCGAGCAGATCACGGCACGCCATGGTGCCTGGCTGCAGATCCGTCCTAAAGCCGCCAACAGCAAGGCACTGACCGAAGGTATTGGCGATCAGGGCCAGCCGATCATGACCCTGCCGCGCGGCTTTTACCTCAAAAAGAGTTTCACCGGGCCACTGCTGGCGCGCCATTTTCTGCTCTGAATCGCCTTCAATACTGACAGGACCGCAATTTTGCGGGAGATCGGCGAACCGAATGCGTATAATCGCCGTTTACTTTTCGTTTAGGATTGAATGTCGGTATGTTTGAGTGGATTTCTGATCCCAACGCCTGGCTGGCGCTGGGTACCCTGACCATCCTTGAGGTGGTGCTGGGTATTGATAACATCATTTTCCTGTCACTGGTGGTCGCAAAACTGCCGAAACATCAGCAAGCCAGCGCACGCCGCATCGGTCTGATGGGCGCGATGTTAATGCGTCTGGGCCTGCTGGCTTCCATTGCGTGGGTCGCGCGTCTGACTAACCCGCTGTTCACGCTGATGGATCACCCCTTCTCCGCGCGCGATCTGATCCTGCTGTTTGGGGGCCTGTTCCTGCTGTGGAAATCGAGCATGGAGATCCATGAAACGATTGAAGGTGGCGAAGGCGAACATAATACGCGCGTGCACTCCTTCCTGGGCGCGATTGTGCAGATCATGATGCTCGACATCATTTTCAGCCTCGACTCCGTCATCACCGCCATCGGCCTTTCCGATCATCTGTTCATCATGATGGCGGCGGTCGTGATTGCCGTGTTTATGATGATGTTCGCCGCGCGAGCCATTGGTGAGTTTGTCGACCGCCATCCGTCCGTGAAAATGCTGGCGCTCTCTTTCCTGATTCTGGTCGGTTTTACCCTGATTCTGGAGAGTTTTGCGGTGCACGTACCAAAAGGTTACATTTATTTCGCCATGTTCTTCTCAATGGCGGTTGAGTGTCTTAACCTGATGCGCAGTAAGAAAAAGCACGCCTGAGAAAGTCAAGGGCGAGCCTGCTCGCCCGGTTATTTTCAGATTCCTTCGATTAACCCCGCCAGCAAAACCATTTATTACTACACTTTTTGCAATTGACGATTTGTGAGGATAAGGCGTGATGAGAGGGTTGGCAGGGGCAGCACTGATAGTAATGACCGCAGCATGCTTAAGCGGATGCAGTTCTGATTATGTTATGGCGACCAAAGATGGCCGGATGATCATGACCGAGGGGAAGCCCAGCATCGATAAAGAGACGGGCCTGGTGGAATACACCGATCAGACAGGCCACGCCGTGCAGATTAACAGCGATGAGGTCTCAACGATCATTGAACGTTAAGTACCTGTTTTGATCACCTGTCAACGATTCCCCGCTGACAGGTGATTTCCCCGACTTTTCCCCCTTCCTTCCCCGCCGTTGCTCGCGCTATAGTCCCTGAGGACACAACATTCCGTTCCATAAAGAAAAGGACGCTGGCAATGCACTATCATCGTATTCCCCACAGCACGCTGGAAGTGAGTCAGCTGGGACTGGGCACTATGACGTTTGGCGAACAGAATAGCGAAGCCGACGCGCATGCTCAGCTGGATTTGGCTATCCGTTCCGGCATCAACCTGATTGATACTGCCGAGATGTATCCGGTGCCACCGCGCCCGGAAACCCAGGGTCTGACTGAACGCTATATTGGCAGCTGGCTTAAACAGCGCGGTTGTCGCGACAAAGTCATTCTGGCCAGCAAAGTCGCCGGACCAACGCGCGGCGCTGATGCCTCCATTCGTCCCGATATGGCGCTGGATCGTAAAAATATCCGTGCCGCGCTCGACGCCAGCCTGAAACGCCTGAATACCGACTACCTTGATCTCTACCAGCTGCACTGGCCTCAGCGCCAGACCAACTTTTTTGGCAAGCTCGGCTATCAGTACAGCGAAACCACCGCACAGGTGACGCTGCTGGAGACGCTGGAAGCACTGACTGAACAGGTGCGCGCCGGTAAGATCCGCTATATCGGCGTGTCGAATGAAACCGCGTGGGGCGTAATGCGCTACCTGCAGCTGGCGGAAAAACATGAGCTGCCGCGTATCGTCAGCATTCAGAATCCCTACAGCCTGCTGAACCGCAGCTTTGAGGTGGGTCTGGCGGAGATCAGCCAGCATGAAGGGGTTGAGCTGCTGGCCTACTCCAGCCTGGCCTTTGGCACGCTGAGCGGCAAATATCTCAACGGCGCACAGCCCGCAGGCGCGCGTAACACGCTGTTCAGCCGCTTCACCCGCTACAGCGGCGAGCAGTCACAGCAGGCGATTGCCGAATATGTGGCTCTGGCTCAGCAGCATCAGATCGATCCGTCGCAGATGGCACTCGCCTATGTGCGTCAGCAGCCATTTGTAGCCAGCACGCTGCTGGGTGCCACCACGCTTGAGCAGCTGCAGATGAATATCGACAGCTTCAATCTGACCTTAAATGCAGAGATCCTGGAAGGTATTGAGGCGATCCATCGTCGCTATACCTATCCGGCTCCCTGATCACGCCTGCCAGCTGCCTCACTGGCGGCTGGCCTCGCTTACAGGTCGCGGCAATAGAGCTTGACCGGTTTGTCAGGATACTCCAGGGCTTCACCCTGTGGCAGCCAGCCAGACCGTTCGTAGTAGCCCGAAAAAGTGGACCATAGCCACAATCGCGGATAGCCCTGTTCCCGTGCCCACGCAATGACGTGCTGCTGCAACGCCTCACTCACGCCTTTGCCCCTTGCCGGTTCATCCACATAGAGAGCCGCCAGCCAGGGAAAGAGATCCTGACGGCTGATGAGGTCGCAGCGCCAGAAGCCGACGGTGCCGATCGCCCTGCCCGCCTCAATTGCAACAAAGGTGATCGGAAATTCAGCGCCGCTCAGGCTGCTGTTTACCACGCTGGCGAAAAACGCCCGGCTGTTAGCGTCACCAAATGCGCGCCACTGCCAGTCGATGATCTGACCGGCAAACTGCGGCATTTCACTGAGCGGAACGATCTTAATCACATTCTTATCCTTTACTGGGAGTACAGATCCGGGCTTAAGATATCGCTGAAGGCCGCGCCAGAAAAGGCGATTTTCTTCGTCACCGCACGCAGACGAGACAGAGCACGCAGCCGTAACACGGGTCGTTGCTGAGGCGGCACGCTGGCCGCCAGAGAGGGGAATTAGCTGATTTCCAGTGCCAGCAACGACTGAATCGTCTGCGCACGGCGGATCTCGCGCGGCTGGCCCTGTTCGAACAGCACTTCCGGGATCAGTGGACGGCTGTTGTAGTTAGAGGACATCGAAGCGCCGTAGGCACCCGTGTCGTGGAAGACCAGATAATCGCCCACCTTTGCCGCCGGAAGCGCACGCGGCTCGACCATGCCACCCTCAAGCTGGGTAAAGACATCGCCCGACTCGCACAGCGGGCCTGCCACCACAGTATCAAGGGTCTGCTGCTCATCAATCGCCCGTTCGTCACCCGCCATCAGCGAAATATGGTGATAGCTGCCGTACATCGAAGGACGCATCAGGTCACTGAAACCGGCGTCGACCAGCACGAAGTGACGGCTGCCCATCGACTTCACCGCCCGGACCTGCGACACCAGCACACCCGCCTCGGCTACCAGGAAGCGGCCGGGTTCGATCTCCAGCTTGACTGCGTGGCCCAGATGCTGAGCAATACGCTGGCGTGCCGCATCCCAGAGCCCGAAGTAGTGCGCGGTATCGATAGCCTCTTCGCCATAGCGGTAAGGCACAGAAAGACCGCCGCCTGCGGAGATCGCTGTCAGATCCTGACCGGAAGCCATCACCAGTTCCACCATCGCATCACACACCTGCTGCAGATGCCCATAGTCCACGCCTGAACCGATGTGCATGTGAATGCCCACCAGTTTCAGGCCATGCTGCGTAATCGCAGCCAGCGCCTCCTCCAGGTCGCCGTGCCAGATTCCGTGCTTGCTGTTTTCACCGCCAGTATTGGTCTTCTGGCTGTGGCCGTGACCAAATCCCGGATTGACCCGCAGCCACACCGCATGTCCCGGCGACACCGCTCCCAGCTGATGCAGCATATCGATCGATCCGGCATTCACCGGCACCTTCAGCGCGGCGACCCGCTCCAGCGTCGGCTGATCAAACAGATCGGCGGTAAAGACGATCTCATCACCGCCGGGCTGATAACCGGCGGCCAGCGCACGCTCGATCTCGCCCAGAGAGACCGAATCAACCTTTACGCCTGCCGCGCGCATCAGGCGCAGAATATGGGTATTCGAGCAGGCTTTCTGCGCAAAGCGCACCACATCAAACGCCTGCAACTGGGCGATGCGCGCCTGAATGATCTGCGCATCGTAAGCCCAGAATGGTCCGGCATAGCGGCGTGCCAGCGGCAGCAGATGTGCGGCGTTAAGAGCAGTTTCGGTATTCTGTAAAGGACGTGGCATAGCAATTCTCCTGTGGCGATACCGGCATTAAGCCAGAAACATGCCATAGCGGAAAATATCTGTTTTAATAGGATCTATGCAGAATGGATATAGGAAGCGGCTGTGGCAAACATAAACTGGCGGCATATTGAGGTCTTTCACGCTGTCATGACCAGCGGCAATCTGACTCAGGCCGCTACGCTGCTGCACACCTCGCAGCCGACCGTCAGCCGGGAGCTGGCACGTCTGGAGCAGCAGCTGGGACTGGCGCTGTTCGCCCGGGTCCGCGGCCGCCTGCAACCCACGGTGCAGGGGCTGCGTCTGTTTGAAGAGGTTCAGCGATCCTGGTATGGGCTGGACCGCATCATGGAAGCCGCTGAGGGGCTGCGCCAGTTCCGCCAGGGAGAGCTGTCGATCGCCTGCCTGCCCGTGTTTTCGCAGTCGCTGCTGCCGCCGCTTTGCCAGCCTTTTTTGCAGTGCTACCCGGATGTAAGCCTCAACGTCATTCCTCAGGAGTCACCTCTGCTTGAAGAGTGGCTCTCTGCACAGCGTTACGATATCGGCTTAACCGAAACGCAGCACGCCCCGGCCGGTACGGATCGCCTCGCCCTGCTGACCTGTGATGAGGTGTGCGTGTTGCCGCAGCAGCATCCCCTCTGTAAGCGTGACGAGCTGACGCCTCAGGATTTTGCGGGCGAACAGTATGTCAGCCTGTCGCGCAGCGACAGCTATCGTCAGCTGCTGGATACGCTGTTTCAGGAAAAGGGCGTCGAACGACGTATGGTGATGGAGACTCACAGCGCGGCCTCGGTGTGTGCGATGGTCAGAGCAGGCGTAGGGATTTCGATCGTGAATCCGCTGACGGCGCTGGATTACGCCGACAGCGGTGTGGTGATGCGTAAGTTCAGCGTAGCGGTGCCGTTTACCGTCAGCCTGGTGAGGCCACGTCATCGCCCCGCTTCGGCGCTGGTCGATGCCTTTGTCAGCCACCTGCAGCAGCAGGTGGCTGACTTTCCGGCCCGTATCGCCGCGCGCCTGACTTAAGCGCGCGCCCTGACGGCCGCGCGTCCCGATTTGCGGAAGGTGATCAGGCAGATCAGCAGGCCGATAACGGCCAGCGCAGCCGCGGCAACCGGCACCGCCGTCAGACCAAATCCTTTGCCAATCACTGCACCGCCTGCCCAGGCACCCAGCGCATTGCCGACGTTAAATGCCGAGATGTTCAGGGTGGACACCAGATTAGGCGCCTCTTTACCGTGACGAACCACGTTGATCTGCAGCCCCGGCACGGTAGCAAAGGTGGCCATCGCCCACAGGAACAGCGTGACCTCGGCCAGCCACAGCGCATGGCTGGTCCAGCTGAACAGCAATGAGAAGATGGCGATCAGTGAGAAGCTGAGGATCAGGCTAAAGGAGACTTTCCAGTCGGCCAGCCGGCCGCCGAGAATGTTGCCGACCGTCAGGCCCGCGCCAATCAGGAACAGCGTCCAGCTCACTCCGCGACCGCTGATGCCGGTCACCTCTGACAGCAGCGGCGCAATATAACTGAACAGCGCGAACATCGCTGCGGCAAAGAACACCGTCATCAGCAGTGATAGCCACAGTTTGCCGTTAGCCAGCGCGCCGATTTCACTCGCCAGATGAACCGGTTTTTCCTCTCTGTTCTGCGGCAGACTCACGATCAGAGCGATAAAGGCCAGCACGCCAATCACCGCCACGCCCCAGAAGGTGGCCCGCCAGCCAAACATCTGTCCGAAGCTGGTGCCCAGCGGAACGCCAAGCACGTTGGCTAAGGTCAGGCCGGTAAACATCAGCGCCACGGCGGACGCCTGACGATCGGCAGGCACCAGACTGGCGGCGACCACCGCGCCAATACCAAAGAACGCACCGTGACAGAGTGCGGTAACGATCCGGGCCAGCATCAGCAGGTGATAATTGTAAGCCAGCGCGCACAGCAGATTACCGATGATAAAAATCACCATCAGCAGGATCAGCGTTTTTTTGCGCGGCAGCCGCGCGGTCAGCAGCGCCATAATCGGCGCGCCGATCGCCACACCCAGCGCATAGCCGCTGATCAGCCAGCCCGCCGAGGGAATCGACACCTGAAGGTCGCGGGCCACCTCCGGCAGCAATCCCATAATGACAAATTCCGTCGTTCCGATGGCGAACGCACTCAGCGCCAGCGCCAGTAATGCTACAGGCATAACACTCTCCCGGTCTTATTTGCAGGTGAACCGCGCAGCTGCGCAGCGCCACGACGCGCTTTAAAATTTGATCTGCGTCACGCGGCGTATTACAGCATAGCCCCGGAGAGCGACATAGCCTGTACGCAGCAAAGGATTATTGCCTGCACTGCAATAATCCTGCTGACGCGCTGACGTATCGCGTGCGTCTTGTGCGGGCCGCGCCAGGTTGTGATTTTCTGCTGAGCGTTTACGCTTTTTAACTGGGAATTAATCAATTAATTCGCAACCTTGCCGATATATCCCTAATAAATTGCCAGGTGATGTCATCCACTTCTGACGCAGGGAGAAAGAATGCAACGACTCATAGCCTTGATGGTTTTCGGCTTAACGGGTTGCTCGGTCGGTCACTATGAGTACAGTCGGGAAGCGGAAAAACGGGTTGATATGACCGTGACCGGTATTCCCACCATACTGGGTTTAGGTACGCTCGGTACTACCATCCCGCTGACGCCGGAATACAGCCTGACCGCTGCGCATGTGGCGAAATTTTCGCTTTACCGGGTCAAAGCCTGGCATCCTGAATGCGATCTGGCGGTGGTCTACCATAAGAACAGCGAAATGAACCTGCCCCCCAGCTTTCGCAATAGCCATATCGGCGATCGGGTTAATCTCTACGGCTACAGTTTTATTTCAGCCATGCCAGTCAGCTCCAGCGGACAGAACCTGATCAACACCACGCTGGCGAATAGCTGGAACAAGCCAGCATGTGTCGTGGTTGCGGCGAATGCGGGTGTGGTGAAAGGGATGTCGGGCGGCGCGGTGTATAACGCCTCTGATGATACGCTGGCAGGGGTGATTATTGGCTACAGTAACAACATTGATGACAATGCGACCGGTAAGACGTTATATAAAGATGTTGCCCTCTATGTGCCGTATTCGCGGTTTCAGACCTGGCTGAAAGAGACCCTGAAATCTTAAGATTTTTTGTCAGGCAAACCGGGAGGGTTACCCATTGACGGTTCAGGGGGATTGAGCCACCTGTCTTTACGGGTTGCTTAATAATCCGGGTTCAGAGGATAAGTAATCTGATTCTCAGGGTTGGGGGTTCACCTGCCACTCAGAAGCGGGCCTCATGCTCGCTGTTGTGAATAAAGGTGTGGCAGATGCCTCTGCCCGCAGGAAAGGCCACCACATCACCCGGCGACAGCGAATGCAGTTCGCCGTTGATCCAGGCGTCAGGATAACCGTCAGGCACGAAGATGAACGCCTCTTCCGCGCGCTCCGCATGGGGACATGACCTGCGCCGTCCGGGAAAAAGCCTTTCGTGGTGAATGCCCGGGCGGATTGACCCCAGCAATCTCCCCAGTGACGCACCAACCGACATGCGCGCATCGCTGTCGGCATAAAGTTCGCGCTCTTCGCCTTCCCGCGTTTGCCAGTGACGCATAGCGTCAGGGCGTTGCGTCGTTATCGTTGCTCCGGATTGAGGGATGTGCGCAGGCAGAGGAGACAGCATCAGGCGTGCCGGGACACACCACAGACATAAAAAAGGCCGGAAAACCCGGCCTTTATCTGACGCTTAACGATTACTTGCTGCCCGGACGCAGTGCAGGGAACAGGATCACGTCGCGGATGGTGTGGCTGTTGGTAAACAGCATCACCATGCGGTCAATCCCGATACCCAGACCCGCCGTTGGCGGCAGACCATGTTCCAGCGCGGTCACATAGTCTTCGTCGTAGAACATCGCTTCGTCGTCACCCGCATCTTTGGCATTCACCTGCTGCAGGAAACGTTCTGCCTGATCTTCGGCATCGTTCAGCTCGGAGAAGCCGTTACCGATTTCGCGACCACCAATAAAGAACTCAAAACGATCGGTGATTTCAGGGTTCACATCGTTACGACGCGCCAGCGGAGAGACCTCAGCCGGATATTCGGTGATGAAGGTTGGCTGGATCAGATGCGCTTCTGCCGTCTCTTCGAAGATCTCCGTGACGACACGGCCCAGGCCCCAGCTCTTCTCGACTTTGATATGCAGTGACTCTGCAATCGCTACCGCTTTGTCGAAATCTTCCAGGTCGGCCAGGTCCGTTTCCGGACGATATTTCTTGATCGCTTCGCGCATGGTCAGTTTTTCAAACGGCTTACCGAAGTCAAACTCCTGCTCACCGTATGGCACGACCGTGCTGCCCAGCACATCCTGCGCCAGGGTACGGAACAGGCTTTCGGTCAGTTCGATCAGATCTTTGTAATCCGCGTAGGCCATATAGAGTTCCATCATGGTGAACTCAGGGTTATGGCGTGGCGAAATGCCTTCGTTACGGAAGTTACGGTTGATCTCGAACACACGATCGAGTCCGCCTACCACCAGACGCTTCAGGTAAAGCTCCGGCGCAATACGCAGATACATGTCGATATCCAGCGCATTGTGATGGGTGATGAAAGGACGCGCAGACGCGCCGCCCGGGATCACCTGCATCATCGGGGTTTCCACTTCCATAAAGTCGCGGCCCACCATGAACTGACGGATGCCAGCCATGATCTGCGAACGAATTTTGAAGGTGTTGCGCGATTCATCATTGGCGATGAGATCGAGGTAACGCTGACGGTAACGGGTTTCCTGATCGGCCAGGCCGTGGAACTTGTCTGGCAGCGGACGAAGAGCTTTGGTCAGCAGGCGCAGCTCAGAACAGTGAATCGACAGTTCGCCGGTTTTGGTTTTGAACAGTCTGCCGCGTGCGCCGAGAATATCGCCGAGATCCCACTTTTTGAACTGCTCGTTGTAGATACCTTCCGCCAGATCGTCACGGGCAACGTAGAGCTGAATGCGACCACCCACATCCTGCAGCGTTACGAACGAGGCTTTGCCCATGATACGACGGGTCATCATGCGTCCGGCAACGCTGACTTCGATCCCGAGATCTTCCAGCTCCTCGTTGCTCTTCTCGTCGTAGCGCTCATGCAGCTGATTTGAGAGGCTGTCGCGACGGAAATCGTTAGGGAACGCCACACCGTTTGCACGCAGTACGCTCAGCTTTTCGCGACGCGTTTTCAGTTCGTTATTTAACTCTACGGCGGCATCAGCGCTCTGCGGTTCTTGTTCAGACATGTCGGTTCCTTATAACCCTGCTTTTAAACTAGCTTCAATGAATCGATCCAGATCGCCGTCCAGCACCGCCTGGGTGTTACGTGTTTCTACGCCGGTGCGCAGATCTTTGATGCGTGCATCATCGAGAACGTAAGAACGAATCTGACTTCCCCAACCGATGTCGGACTTGTTGTCCTCCAGCGCCTGTTTCTCAGCATTTTTCTTCTGCATCTCAAGCTCATACAGCTTCGCTTTCATCTGCTTCATCGCCTGATCTTTGTTCTTGTGCTGAGAGCGATCGTTCTGACACTGGGTCACGGTGCCGGTTGGAATATGGGTAATACGTACCGCAGATTCTGTCCGGTTAACGTGCTGACCACCCGCACCGGAGGCGCGGTAAACGTCAATACGCAGATCGGCCGGGTTGATGTCGATGTCGATATCGTCATCCACTTCCGGATAGATAAAGGCGGAGCTGAAGGAGGTGTGACGACGGCCGCCGGAGTCGAACGGGCTCTTACGCACCAGGCGATGCACCCCCGTTTCGGTCCGCAACCAGCCAAAGGCGTAGTCGCCTGACACACGAATGGTCACAGATTTAATGCCTGCGACTTCACCTTCAGACTCTTCGATAATTTCGGTTTTGAAGCCTTTGGCTTCTGCCCAGCGCAGATACATACGCATCAGCATGCTGGCCCAGTCCTGCGCTTCAGTGCCGCCGGAACCGGCCTGCAGATCGATGTAACAGTCGGCGCTGTCATACTGGCCGGAGAACATGCGGCGGAACTCCAGCTCGCCCAGCTTACTCTCAAGGCCATCCAGCTCGGCAACGGCTTCGTTGAAGGTCTCTTCATCTTCCGCTTCGACGGCCAGCTCAAGCAGGCCCTGTACATCTTCCAGACCCTGAGACATCTGCTCCAGCGTCTGTACGATCGCTTCCAGCGAGGAGCGCTCTTTGCCCAGCGCCTGGGCTCGCTCAGGCTCGTTCCAGACATCGGGCTGTTCCAGCTCCGCGTTTACTTCTTCGAGGCGTTCTTTCTTGGCATCGTAGTCAAAGATACCCCCGAAGAACGTCGCTGCGCTCACTGAGGTCCTGAATACGATTTTTGACCGGGTTGATTTCAAACATGGCTTTGGCGTCTTTCTTATGTTCGATGGGACAGGAAAATTAACGTTCAAGTTTACCCGAAACTGTCGGCAGATTGTAGCGCTGAGACAGCGGGCTGATGCCGTGCCGGCGTGACCTGCCCCATCCGGCATCAGGTTATGACGCCATTTCGTTATTCGCTGCGGCTAAGGAAGGGTAATCGGCCCCACGCGCGGTCCGCGATGTCTGGCGGCGCGCGCGTCAGGCTGATTTAGCTCAGGGGCCAGAGATGATCGATGATCAGCTGCACCGAGCGATGGCCGCGATACTCATTGATATCCAGTTTATAGGCCAGTTCGACCTGGCGAACGCTGCTGTCAGGCCACAGCGTGGTATCAACATTAAAGGCGATACCGTCGATCAGCGGCCCTCCATCCAGCGGCTCGACCATTACTTTCAGATGCCGCCCCCCTACCAGCCGCTGTTGCAGCAGCTTAAATTTGCCGTCGAACGCCGGTTCCGGGAAAGCCTGGCCCCAGGGACCGGCTTCGCGCAGCATCTCCGCCGTCTGCAGCGAAAACTCCTGCGGCTGCAGCGCGCCATCTGACCAGATGATGCCCTGCAGGGATTCCCCATCCAGCCACTCGCCCACCAGATCGGCAAAGCGCTGACGAAACTCCTCGTAGCGCTCAGTCTCCAGCGACAGGCCTGCAGCCATCGCGTGACCGCCAAACTTCAGCATCAGCCCTGGGTTGAGCGTATCCAGACGTTCCAGGGCATCGCGCAGGTGCAGACCGGCAATTGAGCGGCCCGAACCTTTCAGCGTGCCATCGCCCGCTGGGGCAAAGGCGATCACCGGGCGGTGAAAACGCTCTTTCAGGCGTGACGCAAGGATCCCCACTACGCCCTGATGCCACTCAGGATGATAGAAAGCCAGTCCCAGCGGCATATCGCGCTGTTCACGCTCCAGCGCCTGACAGAGCGCCAGCGCTTCGCTCTGCATACCCTGCTCGATCTCTTTTCGGGTCTGATTGAGCGCATCCAGCTCACTGGCCAGCATCCGTGCCTGGCTGAGATCCTCCGTCATTAACAGCGCCACGCCCACCGACATGTCGTCCAGGCGTCCTGCGGCGTTGAGACGGGGTCCCAGTGCAAAACCCAGATCGCTGGCCGCTAACTGGCGGGCATCGCGATTGGCAATCTCCAGCAGCGCACGGATGCCTGGCCGGCATTTCCCGGCCCGAATCCGGCTGAGCCCCTGCCACACCAGGATGCGGTTATTCACGTCGAGCGGCACCACATCGGCGATCGTGCCGAGCGCCACCAGGTCCAGCATCTCCGCCAGATTAGGTTCCGCGCGGGTGGCACCAAACCAGCCCTGCGTGCGTAAGTGGGCGCGCAGGGCCAGCATCAGATAGAACGCAACGCCAACACCGGCGAGGGCGCGCGAGGGGAAGTCGCAGTCGGGCAGATTGGGATTGACGATCGCCTCTGCGGCGGGCAGCGTCTCGCCCGGCAGATGGTGGTCGGTAATCAGAACCGGAATGCCATACTGATGCGCACACTCAACCCCGGCGTGAGAGGAGATGCCATTGTCGACCGTCAGGATCATCGCGGCACCGCGCGCGCGCGCCTGCTCAACCACTTCCGGACTGAGGCCATAGCCATCTTCAAAACGATTGGGCACCAGATACTGCACATTGCTGCCGCCCATGCTGCGCAGCGCCATTACTGTCAGCGCGGTGCTGGTTGCGCCATCAGCATCGAAGTCGCCCACCACCATAATACGACGCCCATCCAGCAGCGCCTCATGCAGCAGCGCCACCGCGTTATCAATCCCGCTCAGGGACTGAAACGGCAGCAGATTTCTGGCACCACGCTCCAGCTCGGCGGCGTCACGCACGCCGCGTTGCAGATAGAGTCGTTTCAGCAGCGGCGGCAGGGTGGCCGGTAGCGCATCGTCGACCGTCACCTCACGGCGACGGAGTTCCACATCCTGTTTTACCACCGATTAACCACCACGCTTCTGATTGTCGAGCACCTGCTTCAGCTCCTGCGGCGACTGATAGCCCGGGATCATCATGCCAGTGTCCGTGAGCATCGCCGGGGTGCCCTGGATGCCGAACAGCACACCCAGTTTATAGTGCTGCGCAATGTCGATTTTGCAACTGTCCGGGGCGGCCATCTTCGGCGCATTGCCTTTCATCGCCTCGTCAAACGCTTTGTTGCGGTCAGCACTGCACCAGATCGCCTTCATCGCCGGCTCAATCTGACCGTTCAGACCTTCACGCGGGAACGCCAGGTAGCGCACGGTAATGCCCAGCGCGTTGTAGTCGGCCATCTGCTCGTGCAGCTTGTGGCAGTAACCACAGGTGATATCGGTAAAGACCGTAATCACATGCTGCTCTTTCGGCGCTTTATACACGATCATTTCCGGCACCAGCGCCTCAACCTTTTTGTCCAGCAACTGGTTTGTGACGTTGACCGGCTGTTTGCCGCTGACATCGTAGAGCGGCCCCTGGATCATATGTTTTCCGTCATCGGTAACGTAGAGCACACCGCTTTCCGAGAGCACGGTTTTGAAACCGGGCAGCGGTGACGGACTGATTTCAGTCTGGTTCAGACCGAGCTTTTTAAGTGATTGCTGAATGGCGCTGTCATCGGCATGGGCCAGACCGGAAAAGGCGCTGGCTAACAGGGCCAGCATCGCGAAATGCTTGTTCATTTTTGTCCTTATGGCCGCGGGTCAGGCCCGCGGATGGTGTTGTTGATGCAACTGACGCAGGCGCTCAGTCGCAACATGCGTATAAATCTGGGTGGTGGAGAGATCGCTGTGTCCCAGCAGCATCTGTACGACACGCAGATCGGCACCGTGGTTCAGCAGATGGGTCGCAAAGGCATGGCGCATCACATGTGGCGATAACTTTTCGCTGTCGATGCCCGCCAGCGTGGCGTAATGCTTGATGCGGTGCCAGAAGGTCTGCCGCGTCATCTGCTGCGCCCGGTTGCTGGGAAACATCACGTCCAGCGTCTGGCCATTAAGCAGCCACGGGCGACCATGTTCCATATATTGCTCCAGCCAGTAAACCGCTTCTTCACCTAAAGGCACCAGACGCTCCTTATCCCCTTTACCGATGACGCGGACGACGCCCTGGCGCAGGCTGATATCGCTGAGCGTCAGGCCGGTCAGTTCGGAAACGCGCAGTCCGGTGGCGTAGAGCAGCTCCAGCATCGCCTTGTCACGCAGCTCCAGCGGAATATTAGGATCGGGCGCCTGCAGCAGCCGTTCAACCTGCGCCTCAGTGAGATCTTTCGGCAGCCGCTGTGGCAGCTTCGGCGCGGAAAGCAGCGCGCTGGGATCGTCCGGGCGCAGCTTTTCGCGGTAAAGATACTGAAACAGGCGACGCATCGCGCTCAGCAGTCGCGCTGAGCTGGTCGCCTTGTACCCTCCCCCCAGCCGTTCGGCCAGAAACTGCTGCAGATCCAGCGGGGTCACGCTGAGTAATGTCAGCCCGTGATGCGCCAGCCAGCCGGTCAGCGTCTGCAGATCCTGACGATAGGAGGCGAGCGTGTTCTGCGCCAGATTGCGTTCAATCCAGAGCGCATCGAGAAACTGTTCTGTCAGTTCGCTGTCCTGCACGTTATCTCCGCCGTCTGGTGTAAAATCATGCTCATTATGCCTGATTCAGCGGTGCTTCTGGTACAATTGCGCCAGAGTCAGTATTTACAGAGTGTTATCTGCATGAAAATCGGTCTTTTTTACGGTTCCAGTACCTGTTACACCGAAATCGTAGCGGAGAAAATTCGCGATTTCATTGGCGAAGAGTTAGTGACGCTGCACAACGTGAAAGATGATGATCCGCGCCTGATGGAGCAGTACGACTTGCTGATCATGGGCATCCCGACCTGGGATTTCGGTGAGCTGCAGGAGGACTGGGAGGCGATCTGGTCACAGCTCCCCGCGCTGAACCTGCAGAATAAGATCGTCGCGCTATATGGCATGGGCGATCAGATTGGCTATGGCGAGTGGTTTTTAGATGCGCTCGGAATGCTGCACGATCTGCTGAAGCCGATGGGCGTGCGTTTTGTCGGTTACTGGCCGCTTGAAGGCTATGAGTTCACCAGTCCAAAACCGCTCAGTGCCGATGGTTCACAGTTTGTGGGTCTGGCGCTGGATGATGTGAATCAGTTTGAGATCACTGATGAGCGTGTAGAGCAGTGGTGCGAACAGGTGCTGACCGAAACCGCCGCGTTGCTGTAGCGCCCCTCCTGCCGGACGCAGGCCGGCGAAAGATCGTCACCCTTTTGTCCGCCAGACGGCCTTTAGTATTGCGCCTTGCTGAAGCAGCAGGCGCGTAATGCCCGCCATTCACCAGGCTGCATGCTGTCCTGCATCAGCCACCAGCGCAGGACTTCACCCTGCTCGTTCTTCGCCACCAGCAGTACGCCAATCGGCAACCAGCGCAGTGGCTGTACGGGCCGGAAGCGTTTTCCCTGCCAGATCCAGCAGTGCACGCTTTCCCGCTGCAGCACACCGCGCCGTTGCGTCAGGCGCTGGTAGCTTTGCCAGCCTTCCGCCAGCAACAGCAGCATCACCGCCCCTTTGAAAAGCCCCTCCCCGACCGGCAGCGTCAGCAGCCCTGTGCCCGTCACGGCGGCTGCCAGCCAGGCGCACAGCAATCCATACGCCAGCCGGGAGGGTCGCAGATCACATTGCCACGGGGCCGCGATCATGGTTGCGCTGCTGGATCAGATTCACCATCCGCTTAAGCTCAGGATCTTTTGGCTCACCGTGATTCATCAGCCAGTTAAACAGATCGGGATCGTCACTCTTCAGCAGGGCCACAAAGACCCGCTTATCGGTGTCGCTCAGCGTGTCATACTCAAATTTGAAGAACGGCATAATCGCCACATCCAGTTCCAGCATGCCGCGACGGCAGGCCCACTGAATACGTGATTTATCATTAATATCCATGCATCAGTTTCCACAGTTCACAACGTGGCGCCTAGTGTAACCTGGTTTAATACGGCTCGCAGGCGCGGCGTCGCACGCTGTGCAACCTGCCACATTTCAGGCCGGATCTTTTCAGGGTTATCACGCCTTTTGTGCGCCGTTTTCCGTAAACAGGTTGCATTGCCAGTCGGCTCTTTTAACATTGAAGAAACTGTTCCGGATGAACCTTCTTATACAGGATATCTCCATGCCCACTTTTACTTTACCGCCGCGCCAGCCTGCCGCGTCGTCCCGTCTGCCATTAACCCTGATGTCACTGGATAACTGGGCACTGGTTTCCATCACCGGTGCCGATAGCACCGCTTACCTGCAGGGTCAGCTGACGCTGGATGTCGCCGCACTGGATAGTGATCACCACGCGCCCGCCGCACACTGCGATGCCAAAGGCAAGATGTGGAGCAGCCTGCGCCTGTTCCATCGCGGTGAGGGCTATGCCTATCTGATCCGCCGTGCACTGCGCGACACCCAGCTGACCGAATTAAAGAAATATGCTGTCTTTTCGAAAGTGACAATGGTCGCCGACGATGAGTCAGTCGTGCTGGGCGTGGCCGGTTTTCAGGCGCGCGCCGCGCTGACCACTCTGTTTGACAGCCTGCCCGACAGCGAAAAACCGGTGGTGCAGCAGGGAGAGACTACGCTGCTCTGGTTCGCGCACCCGGCAGAACGTTTTCTGATTGTCACCTCGCAGGCCGTGGCGGAGACGCTGAAGCAGAAGCTCAACGACGATGCGCAGTTCAATGACAGTCAGCAGTGGCTGGCGCTGGATATTGAAGCGGGGATCCCGGTGATCGAGCCCGCGACCAGCGTGCAGTTCATTCCGCAGGCCACTAACCTGCAGGCGCTGGATGCCATCAGCTTTAAAAAGGGCTGCTATGCCGGTCAGGAGATGGTGGCCCGGGCCAAATATCGCGGTGCCAATAAGCGCGCACTTTACTGGCTGGCGGGTCAGGCGAGCCATCTTCCCGAGGCGAATGGCTCACTGGAGCTTCAGATGGGCGATCGCTGGCGTCGTACCGGCAGCGTACTGGCTGCGGTGCAGTTAGATGACGGCACCAGCTGGGTTCAGGTGGTGCTTAACAACGATCTGGAGCCGGATAGCGTGCTGCGGGTCGAAGGTGATGAGGGCGGCCACCTGACCATTCAGCCGCTGCCCTATTCGCTGGATGAGGGCTGATTTCGCCCGCAGGTCCTTCCACTCTGTGGAGGGGCCAGCCCGGCTCAGCGGAACAGGGCTGGGTTAGCGTACATAGAAGTAGATGGCGCAGAAATGGCAGAGACTGCCTCCCAGCACAAATCCATGCCAGATCGCGTGATTATAGGGAATACGCCGCGCCACATAGAAAATCACCCCGAGCGAGTAGACTATCCCGCCCGCCGCCAGCAGCCAGACGCAGCCCGCCGGCAGGATCATCGCCAGCTGATAAACCACAATCAGCGACAGCCACCCCATGCAGAGATAGGTCACCAGCGAGAGCGCCTTAAAACGCTCGGCTATCGTGAGCTTGAACAGCACGCCTGCCAGCGCCAGCAGCCAGATGACGGCCATCAATCCGTAGGCCAGCGGCGTCCGCAGACCGACCAGCAGAAACGGCGTATAGGTACCGGCGATCAGCAGATAGATGGCGCAGTGATCCAGCTTTTTCAGCCAGGGCCTGACCGGGCCATTGGGGATCGCATGGTAGAGCGTCGACGCCAGAAACAGCAGGATCATACTGCCGCCGTAGAGGCTGTAACTGATAAACGTCAGCGTATCCGCCTGCCTTTCAGCGGCCTGATGCAGCATCAGCAGCAGTCCGACGATGCCGAAAAGGCAGCCGAGACCGTGACTGATACTGTTGGCGATTTCTTCTGCGAACCAGTCGCCCGCAGCAGACCGGGTTTTATGAGAGAGCGTCGTGGTCATTTCCCTATCCTGAACAACATTAGCGCGAGGTCACGCCTTCCAGCGTAACCAACAAATTTTTCAGTGTACAGCTGTACGCTAAAAATTTCTGATGTGATTCTCTGCCGCTAAACCGCACGCCAAATCTGATAAACTAGCCGCCGGTCAACTGTTCAACGAGTCATTCATGTTTTCGCATCGCGATCTCGCCCGCCTTAACGATCTGGAAATGCAGGTCTATCAGTTCATCATTAAGCACCGTGAAAGCGTCAGCTATATGACGATTCGCGAACTGGCTGAGCAGACGGGGGTCTCCACCACCACCGTGCTGCGTTTCTGCCGCAGAATGGGCTGTGAAGGCTGGTCAGAGTTCCGTATCCGCCTGCGCTTAGACGAGAAGAGCCCGCCGCTGCTCAACACGGCGGGCGTCAGCGATATGCTGAGCTTTTTTAAAAGCATTAATAATCCCGAATTTGAAGAACTGATTGCGCAGGTTGCCCGGAAAATTAATCAGGCGGAGCAGGTTTTCTTTATTGGTGTCGGCACCTCTGGCAGCCTGGCGAAATATGGTGCGCGTTTCTTTTCTAATCTCGGAAAATTCAGCCACGCAATTGATGATCCCTATTATCCGGTGACAGCAGATCTCTATGAAAATGCGATGGCGATTATGCTGTCGGTGTCCGGTGAAACCGCAGAGATCCTGCGCATTGCCAGCCAGTTCAGCCAGAATAAGTGCAAAATCGTGGCCATTACCAATACGGAAAGCTGTTCGCTGGCAAAGCTGGCAGATTTTTCACTCTGCTATCATGTCCCCATTATCCGCACCGCGGATCACTGCGATATCACGACTCAGGTGCCGGTCACCTATATTATCGAAGCGATTGGTCGCCAGCTGAAAAAATAAAACAGCCTGTTTTTCAGATGTAACAAACGCACTATCCGGCCCGGTGTTATATCGTGACTTTCTTTATTGCCTTGCTACACTCAGCTCAATTTCACTATCCGGAATGGAGTCGCGCATGAGTGCAGAATTGCAGTTACCAAAGGGCTTTCTCTGGGGCGGCGCCGTTGCCGCGCATCAGGTCGAAGGCGGCTGGGATCAGGGTGGCAAAGGCGTGAGCATTGCTGACGTCCTGACCGGCGGTTCACATGGTGTGGATCGGGTGATCACCGATGGCGTGCAGCCCGGCCACTTCTATCCAAACCATCAGGGCGTGGAGTTTTACTCCCACTACAAGCAGGATGTCGCGCTGTTTGCCGAGATGGGCTTCAGATGTTTCCGCACCTCCATCGCCTGGACCCGCATCTTCCCCAACGGCGATGAGCAGCAGCCCAACGAAGCCGGCCTGCAGTTTTATGACGACCTGTTCGATGAACTGCTGAAGTATGGCATTGAACCGGTCATCACCCTTTCGCACTTCGAGATGCCCTATCACCTGGTGAAAGAGTATGGCGGCTGGTACAACCGCAAAGTGGTCGATTTCTTTGTGCGCTTCAGCGAAGTGGTACTTAACCGCTATAAGCACAAAGTGAAATACTGGATGACCTTTAATGAGATCAACAACCAGCGCAACTGGCAGTATCCGCTGTTTGGCTACTGCTGCTCAGGCGTGATCTTCACCGAGCATGAGAAGCCGGAACAGGC
Source organism: Pantoea phosphatilytica (assembly GCF_051025615.1). NCBI lineage: Bacteria > Pseudomonadati > Pseudomonadota > Gammaproteobacteria > Enterobacterales > Erwiniaceae > Pantoea > Pantoea phosphatilytica. Next base: position 310,847 of record NZ_JBPFDF010000003.1, on the reverse strand, counting down.
GATGTATCAGGTGATGCACCACCAGTTTGTGGCCAGCGCCCGGGTAGTGAAGCTCGGCCACGCCATCAACCCTGAATTTAAGATTGGTTGCATGATCGCCATGGTGCCGGTCTACCCCTTCTCCTGTCATCCGGACGATGTGGTGCTGGCTCAGGAAGCGATGCACCAGCGTTATGTCTTCAGTGATGTGCAGATGCGCGGCGCCTACCCGGCCTACACCCTGAAAGAGTGGGCGCGCAAAGGGTATGAGATTCAGATGGAAGCTGACGATGCCAGCACACTGCGCGAAGGATGTGCAGACTATGTGGGCTTCAGCTACTACATGAGTAACGCCGTGAAGACCGATGCCAGCGGTGTTGATGACCCTATCACCGGCTTTGAGGGTGTTGTGAAGAACCCGCATGTAAAAGCCTCAGACTGGGGCTGGCAGATCGACCCGGTGGGCCTGCGCTATGTCCTGAACGACCTCTATGAGCGCTATCAGAAGCCGCTGTTCATCGTGGAGAATGGTTTTGGCGCTATCGACAAGCCCAACGCCGGGGGCGTGATTGAAGATGACTATCGCATCGACTATCTGCGTGCGCATATCGAAGAGATGAAGAAAGCCGTGACCTGGGATGGCGTCGACCTGATGGGTTACACGCCGTGGGGCTGTCTGGACTGTGTCTCTTTCACCACCGGTCAGTACGACAAGCGTTACGGCTTTATTCATGTGAATAAAAACGATGACGGCAGTGGCGATTTTTCCCGTGCGAAGAAGAAGAGCTTCGGCTGGTATCAGCAGGTTATCGCCAGTAACGGCGAAAACCTCTAATCCCCCGCCGCCGGGCTGCGCGGATTAACGGCCGCCGGCAGCGTCAATGATGCTGCCGGTGACGTAAGAGGCCGCCTCACTGGCCAGCCAGACGATCGCTTCCGCCACCTCTTCAGCTTCACCGCCGCGTCCCATCGGGATCGCGCTGGCGAGCCGCTCCACTCTGCCTGCCTCGCCGCCATCGGCATGCATCTCTGTGTAAATAAATCCCGGACGAACGCCGTTCACCCGAATCCCCTGCTGCGCCACTTCCAGTGACAATCCGCGCGTCAGCGTATCCATTGCCCCTTTTGAGGCGGCGTAATCAACATATTCGCCCGGCGCACCGAGGCGGGACGCGGCCGATGAGACATTAACGATGGCCCCGCCCTGCCCGCCATGATGGGTCCCCATCCGCTTTACCGCCTCGCGGCAGCAGAGAAAGGTTCCGATAACGTTCGTGGCAAAGACCTTCTGCAGACGCGCCGCATCCAGTTCTTCGGTCCGGCACTGCTGAAACAGAATCCCGGCGTTGTTGACCAGTAACGTCAGCGGTTCCGGCTGCTGGTCGAGCTGCGCAAACAGAGCCATCACCTCTGCTTCATCGCTGATGTCTGCCCGGATCGCAAAGGCGTTACCTCCCTGCTGCCGGATCTGCGCCACCACCTGCCGGGCTTCCTCTTCACGCTGACGATAGTTCACCGCAACCCGGTATCCCCGTGCGGCCAGTAACCGCGCCGTGGCACGTCCGATGCCCCGACTGCCGCCTGTCACCAGTGCCAGTTTCATGCTGCTTCTCCGAAAAAAAAGGGCCGATGAATCGGCCCTTTAGGGGTTATTACTATTTGCTCTACTGATAGTCGCTCATCGGCACACAGGAGCAGAACAGGTTACGGTCACCAAAGACATCATCCAGACGTTTTACCGTCGGCCAGTATTTGTTGTGGCTGCCTGCCGGGAAGACCGCCAGTTCACGGCTGTAAGGGTGCGACCACTCACTGACGATTTCCAGCTGGGTATGCGGGGCATTTACCAGCGGGTTGTCGTCCAGCGGCCACTCCCCAGCGGCCACCCGATCGATCTCCATACGGATAGCCAGCATCGCGTCGATAAAGCGATCCAGTTCGATTTTGCTCTCTGACTCTGTCGGCTCGACCATCAGGGTGCCAGCGACCGGGAACGACATGGTCGGTGCATGGAAGCCGTAATCGATCAGGCGCTTCGCAATATCCAGCTCACTGATGCCGGTCTGCTCTTTCAGCGGACGGATGTCGAGAATACATTCGTGCGCCACGCGCCCGTCACGCCCGGTATAGAGCACCGGATAGGCGGATTTCAGGCGGCTGGCGATGTAGTTGGCGTTCAGAATTGCCACCGAACTGGCCTGCTTTAACCCCTCTGCGCCCATCATACGGATGTACATCCAGCTGATTGGCAGAATGGAGGCGCTGCCAAACGGCGCTGCGGAGACCGCCCCCTGCTGCGTCAGGATATCGTCGATCTGCACGACGCTATGTCCCGGTACAAAAGGCGCAAGGTGCGCTTTCACACCAATTGGCCCCATGCCCGGACCACCGCCGCCATGCGGGATGCAGAAGGTTTTATGCAGGTTCAGGTGCGAGACGTCCGCGCCGATGTAGCCCGGCGTGGTGATGCCGACCTGCGCGTTCATGTTCGCGCCATCCAGATAAACCTGACCGCCATGCTGATGCACAATCTGGCACACTTCACGGATCGTCTCTTCATAGACGCCGTGCGTAGACGGGTAGGTCACCATGATGCAGGAGAGCTTATCGCCCGCCTGCGCCGCTTTTTCACGCAGATCGTTCAGGTCGATGTTGCCCTGCTTATCACAGGCCACCACCACCACGTCCATGCCCGCCATCTGCGCGGAAGCCGGATTGGTGCCGTGCGCCGAACCCGGGATCAGACAGAGGTGGCGATCGCCCTCGCCACGGCTTTCGTGGTAACGACGGATTGCCAGCAGTCCGGCATATTCGCCCTGCGCGCCGGAGTTAGGCTGCATACAGAGCGCATCATAGCCGGTGAGCTGTACCAGCCACTGAGAAAGCTGGCCGATCATCTGCAGGTAGCCGGTGGCCTGCTCAGCCGGGCAGAACGGATGCAGCTCCGCAAATTCCGGCCAGGTGATCGGGATCATCTCGGCGGCGGCGTTGAGCTTCATGGTGCAGGAGCCGAGCGGGATCATCGCCTGGTTCAGCGCCAGATCCTTTTTCTCCAGGCTGTGCATGTAGCGCATCATCTCGGTTTCACTGTGATGACGATTGAATACCGGATGGGTCAGGATCTCACTCTGACGCTGCAGCCCCGCCGGAATCGCGTGGCCTGCACGGGCGACGTCACTGTCGAGCACGTCCAGATTCTGACCGTGATCATCGCCCAGCAGAATAGCGAACAGCGCCAGAATATCGTCGCGGCTGGTGGTTTCATCCAGCGTGATGCCGACCGCATTGTGAATGTCGCTGCGCAGGTTTACGCCAAAGCTCAGCGCGCGATTCAGCACAGCGGCTTTATCTGCCACCTCAACCGTCAGCGTGTCGAACCAGTGCTGATGGCGCAGTTTCAGGCCGCCCTGCTGCAGCCCGGCAGCCAGAATGCTGGTGAAGCGGTGAATGCGTGAGGCGATGCGTTTCAGACCCGCCGGGCCATGAAACACCGCATAGAGACCGGCGATGTTGGCGAGCAACACCTGTGAAGTACAGATGTTGGAGTTAGCCTTTTCACGACGGATATGCTGTTCGCGGGTCTGCATCGCCATACGCAGCGCAGTGTGGCCTGCGGCATCGCGTGACACCCCGATGATACGGCCAGGCATAGAACGCTTATGCTCGTCGCGGCTGGCGAAGAAGGCTGCGTGCGGGCCGCCGTAGCCCATTGGCACGCCAAAACGCTGGGCTGAACCAAAGACGATGTCTGCGCCCTGCCTGCCTGGTGCCTCCAGTAAAACCAGCGACATAAAGTCCGCCGCCATGCTCACCACCACTTTGCGCGCTTTCAGGTCGCCGATCAGCGCGCTGTAATCGTGCGCGTCACCGGTGGTGCCCACCTGTTGCAGCAGCACACCAAACAGGTCCTCATGCTCAACCGCCTTTTCTGCGCGATCGACGATCAGCTCAAAGCCAAAGGTCTCCGCACGGGTGCGGACCACATCCAGCGTCTGCGGATGAATATCATCGGCGATAAAGAATTTGTTGGCGTTTTTGAGCTTGCTGACGCGCTTTGCCATCGCCATCGCTTCTGCGGCGGCGGTCGCTTCATCCAGCAGAGAAGCTGAGGCGATATCCATGCCGGTGAGGTCCAGCGTCAGCTGCTGGAAGTTCAGCAACGCTTCCAGACGGCCCTGGGAAACTTCGGGCTGATAAGGGGTATAGGCCGTATACCAGCCTGGATTCTCCAGCATGTTACGCAGGATCACCGGCGGGGTGATCACCGCGCTGTATCCCATCCCAATCCAGGATTTGTAGCGCAGGTTCTGGCTGGCAATCGCTTTCAGTTCCGCCAGCGCCTGCTGTTCCGTGACGGCATCGCCCACCGCGGGCGGGCCTGGCAGCTGAATGTCTGCCGGCACAATCGTACCGATCAGCGCCTCCAGCGAACGGGCGCCAATGGCTTCGAGCATTAGCGCCTGCTGCTCAGGTGAAGGACCAATATGGCGCTCGATGAAGGCACCGTTGTGTTCAAGCTGGCTGAGAGTCTGGGTCATTAGCAGTAAATCCTGAATCGGGCTGGGGGAACCGGAGGTCAAACAGAAATCTGCGGCCTCACGGCGAGGCCGCCTGACGACTACTCGTCGATAGACGCTTTATAGGCATCTGCATCCAGCAGCGCGTCGATTTCAGACTCGTCGCTGGCTTTGATTTTAAATAACCAGCCGCCGTCATACGGCTCGCTGTTGACCTGCTCAGGTGAGTCGGTCAGCGCCTCGTTAACCGCGACCACTTCACCGCTGATCGGCGCATAAATATCTGAGGCGGCCTTAACGGACTCGGCAACGGCGCACTCTTCACCTGCGGCAAAGGTCGCGCCCACTTCCGGCAGGTCGACGAACACCATGTCGCCCAGTAACTCCTGCGCATGTTCCGTGATGCCTACGGTGTAACTGCCGTCAGCTTCTTTACGTACCCACTCGTGGCTGTCACGGTACTTCAACGTATTTGGCACATTGCTCATTGGCCTTTTCTCCTGAATAAAATTTACTGAGCGACCGGTTTACCGGCGCGGACAAAAACGGGACGGGTTACCTGGACCGGCATCTGGCGATTACGGATCTCAACGATGGCGCTGCTGCCGATGCTGGCCGGTACGCGCGCCAGGGCGATGCTGCAACCCAGTGTCGGTGAGAAAGAGCCGCTGGTGATGATCCCCTCCTGCAACTGCCCCTGACTATCGGTGAAGCGTACCGGCAGGCCGTTACGCAGCACCCCTTTTTCTGTGAGGATCAGCCCCACCAGCTTGTCGGTGCCCCGTTCGCGCTGCATTTCCAGCGCCTCCCGGCCGATGAAATCGCGATCGGTGGGTTCCCAGCAGATAGTCCAGCCCATATTGGCGGCCAGCGGTGACACGCTCTCATCCATCTCCTGACCATAGAGGTTCATACCCGCTTCCAGTCGCAGCGTGTCGCGCGCGCCCAGTCCGGCGGGCTTAACGCCGGCAGCCAGCAGACGCTGCCAGAACCCGGCCGCTTCCGCAGCGGGTAAGGCAATCTCATAGCCCGCCTCTCCGGTGTAGCCGGTAGTGGCGATAAACAGATCACCCGACTCCACACCGAAGAAAGGTTTCATGCCCGCCACTGCCTCGCGCTGCGCTGCGGTGAACAGCGTCTGAGCTTTCTGCTGCGCCTGCGGACCCTGCACGGCGATCAGTGCCAGGTCATTGCGTTCGGCAATCGTGATGCCATAGCCTTCGGCGTGCTGCGCGATCCAGGCGAGATCCTTTTCACGGGTCGCGGAGTTAACCACCAGCCGGAAAAAAGTTTCGCTCATAAAGTAAACAATTAAATCGTCAATGACGCCACCTGAGGCATTCAGCATGCCGGTATAGAGCGCTTTTCCCGGCTGAGTCAGTTTTGCCACATCGTTTGCCAGCAGATAACGCAGAAACTCACGGGTCCGCGGGCCCGTCAGATCGACAATGGTCATGTGGGAGACGTCAAACATACCGGCGTCGGTGCGCACCACATGATGCTCATCCATCTGCGAGCCATAGTGCAGCGGCATCATCCAGCCGTGAAAATCCACCATGCGGGCACCGCAGGCCTGATGCTGTTCAAACAGAGGTGTTTGCTGAGTCATAACGATCCTGTGCAGAAGCGAGTGAGTGCAAAAGTGCGCCGGCGTTCAGCACCGACGCAAACGTTCTCTTACGGCTGACGTTACCACCGAATCTGAAGATTAACCATAAGCAAACCGGGGGCGAAATCAGAAGCACAGCCTAACCAGGAAGGGGAGGCAGCAGGATAAAAAACTGCGATTTTGTGATTAATCGCGCAATAAATGCAGGTCTTCTAAATATACGTAGCAAATTTATGCGAGACGACGTCCGGGATGTTAAAAAAATGCCAGCCGCAGAAACGTCGGAAATGAAAAAAACTAATGCGAATTGAGCGGCAAAATTAGAATAAATCAAATGAGGAACCCTGCTGGTGCAGCGTTGCCTTTTTAGGGTGCAGAGGGCGTTAAGCGATAAAAAAAGCCAGCGCAGGCTGGCTTTCAGAGGGGGGATATTAGCGGAGCCAGGCGGGCAAGTCGTTCAGCCCCATCGCCTGCTTCAGCATCATCGGCTTGACGCCCGGCAGACGATCGGCCAGTTTCAGGCCCACGTCGCGCAGCAGTTTTTTCGCCGGATGATTACCCGCAAACATTTCACGGAAGCCCTGCATGCCTGCCAGCATCATGGCCGCGCTGTGCTTGCGGCTGCGCTCGTAGCGGCGCAGGTAGAGGTGCTGACCGATATCTTTGCCCTGCTGATGCAGGCGGCGAATTTCACCAATCAGCTCAGCGGCATCCATAAAGCCCAGGTTCACGCCCTGGCCTGCCAGCGGATGAATGGTGTGCGCCGCGTCGCCCACCAGCGCCAGACGGTGCGCAGCGAACTGACGGGCATAGCGCGCCACCAGCGGGAACGATTTGCGTTCACTCTCCAGCTGGCACAGGCCAAGCCGCATATCAAACGCCACGGCGAGCTGCTGATTGAACAGCGCGTCCGGCATGGTTTCCAGACGGCTCGCCTCCTGCGGTGAGAGCGACCAGACAATCGAGCTCAGATGCGGGTCCTGCATCGGCAGGAAGGCCAGAATGCCGTCGCCGTGGAACACCTGACGGGCCACCGCGTCATGCGGCTTTTCCGTGCGAACGTTGGCCACTAACGCGTGATGATCGTAATCCCAGAAGGTCAGCGGGATGTCAGCCTTGTTGCGCAGCCAGGAGTGGGCACCGTCGGCGGCAATCATCAGTCGCGCACTCAGCATGGTGCCATCCTGCAGGGTAATAAAGGCTTCGTTGTCACCAAAGGCAACCTGCTGCAGCTGCGCGGGCGCCATGATCGTAACATCGCTGCACTCAGTGGCGCGCTGCCAGAGCGCATGATGAATGACCGGATTCTCGATGATATGGCCCAGATGCGACAGGCCCTGCTGCTGATCGTCAAAGGCGATGGTGCCGAAACTGTCTCTGTCCCACACTTCCATGCCGTGATACGCGCGGCATCGCTGTGAGAGAATGGCCGACCAGACATCGAGCTTCTGCAGCAGCCGTTCGCTGGCGGCATTGATGGCTGACACGCGAATGGAGGGTGACGCACTCAGCGCCATCGATGGCTCTGGCGATTTCTCCAGCACGGCAATGCGCAGTCCGCTGCCCTGCAGGCCACAGGCTACCGCCAGTCCCACCATACCGCCACCGGCAATCACCACATCAAAAGTTTGCATCTGAGCCTCTTTATTAACGCTTGACCCAGCCAAGCGTGCGCTCGGCCAGTTGATTTCGTAGCCACGGCAGATGATCCATCGCCAGCAGGCCCAGGTTACGTCCCGCCACCAGCGGTCCATAACGATTTGCGAAGATGCGCACCAGCCCGTCGGTGATGCCGATGGTGGCGGTGCGGTCGGCCTGGCGACGCTGCTGATAGTGATGCAGCACCGGATAACTGCCGGGATCCTGCTGTTGCCGATGGGCGGCGGCCAGCGTTTCAGCCAGCGACATCACATCGCGCAGCCCCAGGTTAAAGCCCTGCCCGGCAATCGGATGCAGCGTCTGAGCCGCATTGCCGACGACCGCCACGCGGTGCGCAATCGGTGACACCGCCTGATGCAGCGCCAGCGGATAATATTCGCGCCGGCCGGTATGGGTAAATTTGCCCAGTCGCCAGCCAAAGGCGCGCTGCAGCTGGCTGAGAAAGTCGGCGTCGCTCCACTGTGCAACCCGGTCGCGCTGCGTGTCCGGATGACACCAGACCAGCGACAGGCGGTTGTCGGACATCGGCAGCAGCGCCAGCGGACCATGCTCGGTGAAACGTTCAAACGCCCGTCCCTGATGCGGCAGTGCCGCAGAGACATTCGCGATCACAGCAATCTGCTGATAGGCCTCTCTCTGCCACTGGATGCCGCAGGAGGCGGCCAGCGCAGAGCGCGTCCCATCTGCCGCGATCAGCAGCTGACCGCTGAGCCGCTCGTCATTATCCAGCGTCACCTCCACCTGCTGCGCGGTACGCTCCGCGCGGACTACGCGGGCCGGACAGCGCAGAGTGACACCCGGGGCCTTTTTCAGCTCCGCAAACAGCCGCTGCCCGACGTCGAACAGACCGACCACCTGCCCCAGCGCCGGAATAGCGTAATCTGCTGCCGTCAGCGAGACAAAACCGGCGTGACCCCGGTCAGAAACGTGGATATCGGTAATCGGCGTGGCACAACTGGCGATGTGCTGCCACAGGTTAATGTCCGCCAGTTGCTGGCAGGTGCCGGCAGAAAGCGCAATTGCACGGCCATCAAAACCCGGATGCGCGCGGCTGCCCGGCTCGCTGCTTTCAATCAGCGTAACCGGCAGCGTGCCCTGAGTCAGGTGGGAGATCGCCAGCGCCAGCGTCGCCCCGGTCATGCCGCCACCGGCAATCAGAATCGTCATGCCTGTCGAGCCGCCGCCATCAGTGCTTCAATCTCATCGGCCTCTTTCACGACGCTGTCGGTGAGATTCTCGATGCCGGTTTCGGTGATCACGATGTCATCTTCGATGCGGATACCAATCCCGCGATAGCGGGCGGGCACATCCGCATCCGGCGCGATATAGAGGCCCGGCTCGACGGTTAACACCATGCCCGGCTCCAGAATCCGATCGCGGCTGGGGGTGCCATAATGACCGACATCATGCACATCCAGACCCAGCCAGTGGCTCAGACCATGCATAAAGAATGCGCGATGCGCCTCTTCCGCGATCAGGGTATCGACATCACCCTCCAGGATCTCCAGCTCCACCAGCCCCGTGACCATGATGCGTACCACTTCATCATTCACTTCACGGATGCTGACGCCGGGACGGAACAGCTCAAGCGAGCGTTTCAGGGAGGCCAGTACGATGTCATAGATAGCGCGCTGGGCCGGGCTGAATTTGCCGTTCACCGGGAAGGTTCGGGTGATGTCGCCTGCATAGCCCTGGAACTCGCAGCCCGCATCGATCAGCACCAGATCGCCATCGCGCATCTCACTTTCATTTTCGGTGTAGTGCAGAATGCAGCCGTTTTCGCCCGCGCCCACGATGGTGTTATAGGAGGGATAACGTGCACCGTGACGGGTAAATTCGTGATGAATTTCCCCTTCGAGCTGATACTCGAACATGCCCGGCTGACAGGTCTGCATCGCGCGGGTATGCGCCAGCGCGGATATCTCCCCGGCACGGCGTAGCAGCGCGATCTCATCCTCATCTTTAAACAGGCGCATCTCATGCACCCACGGACGCCAGTCCGTCACGGTCGCTGGCGCACTGAGATTCTGGCGGAACCCGCGGCGCAGCTTATCCAGCGCGCCGGAGACCAGCGTATCCGCGTAGGCGTATTCGCCCTGCGCGTGGTAGATCACATCCAGGCCGTTGAGCAGCAGGTGAAGCTGTTCGCCGATGTCGTTCCAGGGTAAAGCGCGATCGACGCCCAGTTTTTCCGGCGCCGCCTGCTGGCCCAGCCTGCGGCCAGACCAGATTTCTGCGTTGGGATCGCGTACCCGGTTAAACAGCACGCTGTGGTTATGATTTTCATCGCTTTTAATCAACACCAGCAGCGCCTGCGGTTCATTGAACCCGGTAAAATACCAGAAATCGCTGCTCTGGCGGAACGGATACTCGCTGTCGTTACTGCGGGTTACTTCGGGCGCAGCAAAAATCAGCGCTGCGCTTCCTGGCGCCATCTTCGCCAGCAGTGCCTGACGGCGCTGCAGGAATCGTTCCAGTGAAATCATTTCTGCACTCCCTGTAAACTGACCGGTTAAACGGGTTGCCCTGAAATCAGTGTAGCGTCGGCTTCTGAACTTCTGGCGCGGTGGGCTGCGGACGGGTGAAGCTGTCGTGACACAGCAGTGCCGCCACGCGCACATATTCGATCACCTCTTCCAGCGACTGCTCCAGCTCTTCCTGGTCTTCATCTTCTTCATAACCGAGCTGTGCAATCGTGCGCAGATCGTCGATAGCTTCGCCGGTTTCACCGGTGACTTTATCCAGTTTAGGCTGTGTTACGCCCAGGCCGAGCAGAAAATGGTTAACCCAGCCGGCCAGCGCGTCGGCGCGGTCAAAGACGGTGATGTCATCGTCAGCGGGCAGAAGCAGCTGAAACAGGAAACCGTCATCTTCCAGTGTAGTCGCCGTGTGTTCATGCAGCGCCGCCAGTGGCACGGCAAGAGTGTGTGAAAACGCCATGCCTTCGTTAGCCAGATCGTGTACCAGCGTCTTCCAGCTGGTGTCCTGGTTACCGCCGCAAAGGATGCCGCTCAGGAGACCGTGCATTTCTGCTGGTGTCATTCCCACACCCTGCTGTGAGAGTACGGCGGCAAGCGCGTTGTAATCGGGGGTTGCGTTCTGTAAGGACATAAGTTTTCATCGTCGTTGGCAGAATAAGTTCGTGTTATGCTACCACTAGCTGCCTCAAGGTTTCCAGAAAAGGGGTTGTATCTTATTTCGTGGGTCTATATAGTTGCCCGCCTCCCAAGCCATTGACTGCTAAGGGAGTTGCGAGCGAAGTAATCAGTCAGGAAGGTGGCATGTCTGCACAACCGGTAGATTTACAAATTTTTGGTCGTTCGTTGAGAGTGAATTGTCCGCCAGAGCAGCAAGATGCGCTCAATAGCGCGGCTGACGATCTCAATCAACGGTTGCAAGATCTAAAAGTTCGCACTAGAGTCACAAATACAGAACAACTGGTGTTCATCGCCGCGTTAAACATCTGCCACGAGCTGGCGCAGGAGAAAGTGAAAACGCGCGACTATGCTGCTAATATGGAACAGCGCATCCGTATGTTGCAGCAGACGATTGAACAGGCACTGGTTGAGCAGGGTCGCATCTCTGAACGTGAAGGTGCGAAGTTCGAATAAAACTTCATGGTTGCTCTGTGTCAGGCAACGGTGAGGTAAATTTTCTCTGAGATGTTTGCATGTGGGCCAGTCCCCTGAGCCGATATTTCGAAAAAACAGAATGTGACGCTCTGTAACCTGTGTGCATGCTCGGTTCGTCCGAGAAGCCTGATGGTTACGACGGCATGTTCACCTTGAACCAAGGGTTCAAGGGTTACAGCCTGCGGCGGCATCTCGGAGATCTCCCTTCTTTTCGTCCTGCTTTTTTCCCCCGACCGACATGTTATAGTGGCTGCTCAGCGGCTTATCCGGCGGGGAAATCATGTCAGAACCTTCCATGACACAACGTCAGGCGATTCGTCAGCAGGTCCGCCATCTGCGGCGTGCTCTGACCGATGAGCAGCAGGCTCAGGCGGCGGAACAGCTCGCTGAACTCGCCCTGAACTTCGCGCCACTCTCTGCGGCAGACACTGTGGCGCTGTTCCTCTCTGTCGATGGTGAGCTCAATACCCGGCCACTGATCGCCCGGCTCTGGCACCTGAAAAAAACGGTCTGCCTGCCGGTGTTACACCCCTTCTCTCCCGGTCATTTACTCTTTTTACGCTACACGCCCGACACCCCGTTGATGACGAACAGGCTGGGCATCCCGGAACCGCCGCTGGATATCCGGCAGTTGATCACGCTGGAGCAGCTGGATCTGATGCTGGTGCCGCTGGTGGCATTCGATCGCCACGGGCAGCGGCTGGGAATGGGCGGCGGCTTCTACGATCGCACGCTGCAGCACTGGCGGCAGCACGGCTTCCTGCCCGTGGGTGTGGCGCACGACTGTCAGCAGGTAGAGGAGTTGCCGGTAGCAGAGTGGGATGTGCCGCTGCCTGCGGTCATCACGCCGTCGACGCTCTGGCAGTGGGAGTAGCAGCGCCCTTTTCAGACGGCTGAAAAACCCGATCGGGCAGAAAAAAGAGTGCAGCGTAAAAGGAACGGGCTCAGCCGCAAAGCAGCCTGAGCCTGACGTTGCTGACAACGGGAAGTGGCGCGACCTTGCGCCACCTCCTGTCTGAACGGCTTAGTAAAGCAGACGGGCGCGGATGGTGCCCGGAATGGCCTTCATCAGCTGCAGGGCTTTATCCGCCACTTCTGGCTCCGCATCAATATCGATCACCACATAGCCCATAAATGGCGAGGTCTGCAGATACTGCGCGGCAATGTTGATGCCCTGCTCCGCAAAAATCTGGTTGATGGCCGTCAGCACACCCGGACGGTTCTCATGGATATGCAGCAGACGGCTGGCGCTGATACCGTGGATCGGCAGCGACACCTCCGGGAAATTCACCGCTGACAGGGTTGATCCGTTGTCGGAGTATTTCGCCAGCTTGCCCGCCACTTCAATCCCGATGTTCTCCTGCGCTTCTTCCGTTGAGCCGCCAATGTGCGGCGTCAGGATTACGTTATCGAACTCGCTCAGCGGAGAGATGAAAGGATCGCTGTTGGTGGCCGGCTCGACCGGGAAGACGTCGATAGCAGCGCCACCCACCTGCTTGCTGGCCAGCGCGTCGCACAGCGCCGGAATATCGACTACGGTACCGCGTGAGGCGTTAATCAGCAGCGCACCAGGCTTCATCTGTGCCAGCTGCTCTGCACCAATCATATCCTGCGTGGAGAGGGTTTCCGGTACGTGCAGGCTGACAACATCGCTCATGTTAAGCAGATCGGCCAGATGACGAACCTGGGTGGCGTTACCCAGCGGCAACTTGTTTTCAATGTCGTAGAAGAAGACGTGCATCCCCAGGCTTTCCGCCAGCACGCCCAGCTGCATACCGATGTGACCGTAACCGATGATACCCAGCTTCTTGCCGCGCGCTTCAAACGACCCTTTGGCATTCTTGTTCCAGATGCCACGGTGAGCTTTCGCATTCGCTTCCGGGATGCCACGCAGCATCAGCAGCATCTCACCAATCACCAGTTCCGCTACTGAGCGGGTATTGGAGAACGGCGCGTTGAACACGGGGATCCCGCGGCTGGCCGCAGCGTCCAGGTCCACCTGGTTGGTCCCGATACAGAAACAGCCCACGGCAACCAGCTTTTCAGCCGCGGCAAAAATCTCTTCAGTGAGCTGGGAGCGGGAACGGATACCAATGAAATGCGCATCGCGGATCGATGCTTTTAATGCGTCAGAGTCCAGTGCGCCCTTGTGGAATTCGATGTTGGTGTAGCCTGCTGCCCGCAGGTTATCCAGCGCACTCTGATGGACACCTTCCACCAGCAGGAACTTAATCTTATCTTTTTCCAGTGATACCTTTGCCATTTCCCGATCCTATTCAGCGTTCAATGAGGACTACCATAAGCCAGCCTTCTGTCAAAATATCAAAAAAATCGCGTCCGGCAATACAAACGATTGCCCGAAGGCCAGCACGGCAACGGCTGACGGCAGCACATTGCCGGACAAAATCATGAGGTGGGCGTGGAAGAGAGAACGAACCCGCTGCCGATGACAGTTATGTGACATAAGTCACCAAATTTCATCCTGGCGAGAAAAGATGATTTGCAGGCAGAAATAACCGGCGCCGGAGTGACGCCGGCCAGATCATCTTTTGATGGTTTTCACCCCATCCGGCCCGCCGATCAGCGCGATATCGGCACCGCGCGCGGCAAACAGGCCAACGGTAACCACGCCTGGCAGGGCATTGATAGTTTTTTCCAGTTCGATCGGGTCGAGGATACGCAGATTATGCACGTCGAGAATAATGTTGCCGTTGTCGGTAACCACGTTCTGACGATACTCCGGCAGGCCCCCCATTTTCACCAGTTCACGCGCCACGTAGCTGCGCGCCATCGGGATCACCTCAACCGGCAGCGGAAAACGGCCCAGGATATCCACCTCTTTGGAGGCGTCCGCAATGCAGATAAAGGTCTGCGCCACCGCGGCCACGATTTTCTCCCGCGTCAGCGCCGCCCCGCCGCCTTTGATCATCTGCATCCGGGGATTAATCTCATCCGCGCCATCGACATAGATCGACAGCTGGTCAACCTCGTTCAGATCGAACACCTGAATGCCCAGGCTTTTCAGCTTCTGGGTCGAGGCATCGGAGCTGGAGACGGCACCGTCAATCTGATGTCTGACCGTGGCAAGCGCATCGATAAAGTGGGACGCGGTCGATCCGGTACCAACACCAACAATAGTGCCTGGCTGCACGTACTCAAGTGCAGCCCAGCCAACGGCTTTTTTCAGTTCATCCTGGGTCATGGTATGTTTAAAACCTGTGCGACAACGAAGTGCGCGTAGTATAAAACAAGGCTTGCTGAAAATGCGCGGCTGACCGACGTGGATTTATCGGTTTGGAAGCCAGCCCACAAAAACAAGTGAGCCATCACCGGTGACACTTCTGTGGCATAGTGACGTCCACCCTGAAGGAGAGAAAACAAAAATGAAACGCCCGGATTATCGAACGCTTCAGGCGCTGGATTCAGTGATCCGCGAACGCGGATTTGAGCGTGCTGCACAGAAATTGTGCATCACTCAGTCGGCGGTGTCGCAGCGCATCAAGCAGCTGGAGAACCTGTTTGGTCAGCCGCTGCTGGTGCGCACGGTGCCGCCGCGGCCCACCGAACAGGGTCAGAAACTACTGGCATTACTGCATCAGGTGGAACTGCTGGAAGAGGAGTGGCTGGGCGATGAGAACAGTGGCACCACGCCGCTGCTGCTGTCGCTGGCGGTCAACGCCGACAGTCTGGCAACCTGGCTGTTGCCTGCGCTGAAGGATGTGCTGGCAGACTCGCCAGTGCGCCTTAACCTGCAGGTTGAAGATGAGACCCGCACGCAGGAGCGCCTGCGTCGCGGTGAAGTCGTCGGTGCGGTCAGTATCCAGCCGCAGCCTCTGCCCAGTTGCCTGGTGGATCAGCTCGGCGCGCTCGACTACCTGTTCGTGGCGTCGCGTGACTTTGCCGATCGCTTCTTCCCCAACGGCGTCACACGCTCTGCCCTGCTGAAAGCGCCTGCGGTGGCGTTTGATCATCTTGACGATATGCATCAGGCCTTTCTGCAGCAGAACTTTGACCTGTCACCCGGCAGCGTGCCCTGCCACATCGTGAACTCCTCGGAGGCTTTTGTGCAGATGGCACGCCAGGGCTCGACCTGCTGTATGATCCCGCATCTGCAGATTGAGCGTGAGCTGGCGAGCGGTGAGTTGATCGATCTGACGCCGGGCCTCTATCAGCGCCGGATGCTCTACTGGCATCGGTTTGCGCCAGAAAGCCGGTTAATGCGCCGGGTGACCGATGCGCTGATTGCGCATGGACATCGGGTGCTGCGTCAGGATGAGGTCGCTGCCTGAAAACAAAAACGGGGCATCAGCCCCGTTTTTTTATTGTGCCGCGTTGGGCTTGATCTCAAACACCACATCGACCTGATCGTCAAAGTTGATGCTCTGCTGATCGTAGGTCTCCTGCGCAGAAGTCTCTGGTGCCGCCGCCGCTTTATACATGCGGTTCATCGGCATCGGCTGATAGTTGGCAACCTGATAGCGAATGCTGTAGATCGGCCCCAGCTTCGCGTTGAATCCTTCCGCCAGCTGAGAGGCCTGCTGGGTCGCATTCTGAATCGCCGCTTTACGCGCCTGCTCTTTGTAGCTCTCCGGGTTGGCCACGCCTAACTCGACGCTGCGAACCTCGTTCAGACCGGACTTCAGCGCCCCATCCAGCAGATCGTTCAGCTTATCCAGCTGACGCAGCGTGACCTGCACCTGACGGACGGCACGGTAGCCTTTCAGCACCGATTTCCCCTCTTTGGTATAGTCATACTCAGGCTGAGTGCTCAGGTTAGCGGCATCGATATCTTTCTTCTCAATACCGTTTTTCTGCAGAAAATCGAAATATTGTGCAACCCGGCTGTCCGCCTGCTTTTTCGCATCGGCAGCGTCTTTGGATGAGACATTCACCACAATAGAGAGCGTGGCGATATCGGGACGGGCATCGACTGTTGCCTTGCCTGAGGTCACCACGTGGGGCCCGTTTGGTAACTCATCAGCGTGTACGCCAGGCAGTGCCCCGGCGCTCATGATTGCGGCCAGAGCCAATGCTTTCAGTTTCATGAAAGTCCTCCTTGAAAAGGTCACTATGACGGCTTCTAACCGGCGAAGCCCAGCAGCGCATCGGTATGCGCCATGCTTTGAGTGGTCATTATGGCAAAAGTTCGCCCGCCATGCGGCAATTACCGGCACGGATCGCGGGCCGGGATCAAAAACCAGCCATACCCTGGCGTGCCAGCTGCAGGGCGATAAACCACATGACCGCGCCGACCAGCAGATTGATGATGCGCTGTGCTCTCACCGTGCGCAGTCGCGGAGAGAGCCACGCTGCCAGCAGCGCCAGACCGAAGAACCACAGAACCGATGCGCTGATGGTCCCCAGTGCGAACCACTGGCGCGCTGTGGTGGTCGGCAGCTGACCGCCCAGACTGCCCAGTACCACAAAAGTATCAAGGTAGACGTGCGGATTGAGCCAGGTGACCGCCAGCAGCGTTGCGATAATCCGCCCGCGGCCCTGCTTTAACAGCTCGCCATCCGCCAGATCGGCGTCGCCGCGAAAAGCACTGCGCAGCGCACCCCAGCCGTACCACAACAGAAAGGCAACGCCTGCCCAGGTGATCGCCATCAGCAGCAGCGGCGACTGGTTCAGCAGTGCGCTGCCGCCGAAGATCCCGCCACAAATCAGCAGAATATCGCTCAGCGAGCAGAGTGCCGCCGTCATCAGATGATACTGACGCTTCACACCCTGATTCATGACAAACGCGTTCTGCGGGCCCAGTGGCAGGATCAGCGCAGCACCCAGGGCAAGCCCCTGAAAATAGAGAGATAACACGGAATAACTTCCTCACAGGATTGGATGTGATGAAGTATAAGGAGAGAAGATAATAAGCGGAAATTGAAAGATTTAATCTGCGATTAGCAAAATTAATGGGCGACTGCAGCCGCCCAAAAGGATTACTGCGGCTGTGCCCCGGCTGAAGCGGCCTCCGGCTGACGGCTGGTGTGCAGATGCACATCCATCTGCGGATAAGGAATACCGATACCTTTCTCATCCAGCGCCCGCTTGAAGTTCTTCATCAGGTCCCAATAGACATTCTGCAGGTCTCCACTGTTACTCCAGCAGCGCACTACGAAGTTGAGAGAGGAGG
This sequence comes from Pantoea phosphatilytica, assembly GCF_051025615.1. Classification (NCBI taxonomy): domain Bacteria; kingdom Pseudomonadati; phylum Pseudomonadota; class Gammaproteobacteria; order Enterobacterales; family Erwiniaceae; genus Pantoea; species Pantoea phosphatilytica. Next base: position 293,321 of record NZ_JBPFDF010000003.1, on the reverse strand, counting down.
TAGCCAGCTCGTTCAGGCCGATCTGAATGCCCTTATCTTTCAGCACGCGGCTATCAGCTTCAACCACCTGCTGCAGTAAGGCGATCACCTCATCCACATCCGCGTCATAGGCGACGCCAATGATAAATTCATTGCGGCGAACCGGTTCGCGCGAGAAGTTAACGATGTTGCCACTAATGATCTTGCCGTTGGGCACGACCACAATTTTGCCATCTGCCGTGCGCAGTGTAGTGGAGAAGATCTGCACATGCAGGACGGTGCCCATGACGCCGCCCAGATCGACAAATTCACCGGTCCGGAACGGACGGAAGGTCACCAGCAGTACGCCAGCCGCCAGGTTTGAGAGCGAGCCCTGTAAGGCCAGACCCACGGCCAGACCGGCGGCACCCAGCACGGCGATCACCGAGGCGGTCTGGACGCCAATGCGTCCCAGCGCGGCGATCAGCGTAAAGGCGATGACGCCGTAACGCACCAGTGCAGAGAGGAAATCCGCGACCGTGGCGTCGATGTGACGGGCGCGCAGCAGGCGATTGACCGTGTTAGAGATAATGCGGGCGATAATCATCCCGACAATAAGAATGGCGATGGCCGCAACGATATTAACGGCATAGCTGAGGATCAGCGCCTGATTGCGTATCAGCCAGTTGCCCGCGTTATTGATGCCGTCGACGACGTGTAACTCTTCCATTAATAAGCCCTGTTGTTAGATTCCCATCGGGGAATGACAAAACTGCCAGATGTAATCCGACACCCTGTTAACAAGGGTAATCAATTATCGGATGAAGTGCCAAATCCCCCCGGCTTCCGGCAGGATTAACGCATAAAAAAAGGCCCTTTCGGGCCTTTTTTGTACGGTAACGGATAAAGGTTACAGAACGTCGACAGCGTTAAGCTCTTTGAAAGCCTGCTCCAGACGCACGACCATCGAGGACTGGGCAGAACGCAGCCAGACGCGTGGGTCGTAATATTTTTTGTTTGGCTTGTCGTCGCCTTCCGGGTTACCCAGCTGCGACTGCAGGTAGCCTTCGTTCTTTTTGTAGTACTGCAGAATGCCGTCCCAGGTCGCCCATTGGGTATCGGTATCGATGTTCATCTTGATCACGCCGTAGCTGATAGACTCTTCGATTTCTGCTGCTGAAGAACCTGAACCGCCGTGGAAAACGAAGTCCAGCGCGTTGTGCGGCAGGCCATGTTTTTCACACACGAATTTCTGCGAATCGCGCAGGATGGTCGGGGTCAGTTTGACGTTGCCTGGCTTGTAAACGCCGTGAACGTTACCGAATGAGGCCGCAATGGTGAAGCGCGGGCTGATCGCATGCAGTTTTTCGTACGCGTAGTTCACATCTTCTGGCTGGGTGTAAAGTGCTGACGCGTCCATGTGGCTGTTATCCACGCCATCTTCTTCACCACCGGTGCAGCCCAGTTCGATCTCCAGGGTCATGTCGAGTTTCGCCATGCGCGCCAGGTACTTACTGCTGATTTCGATGTTCTCTTCCAGAGACTCTTCTGACAGGTCGATCATGTGAGATGAGAAGAGTGGCTTACCATTTTTCTGGAAATACTCTTCGCCCGCGTCCAGCAGACCGTCAATCCACGGCAGCAGTTTCTTGGCACAGTGGTCGGTGTGCAGGATAACCGGCACGCCATACTGCTCTGCCATCAGGTGAACGTGGTGTGCACCGGCGATCGCACCGAAGATGGCCGCGGCCTGTGGCTTGTCACTCTTGAAGCCTTTACCCGCGATAAAGGCTGCACCGCCGTTAGAGAACTGGATGATGATTGGCGCTTTCACTTTCGCTGCAGCTTCGAGTGCCGCATTGATGGAGTCGGTGCCGACGCAGTTTACGGCTGGCAGTGCGAATTTGTTCTCTTTTGCAACTTTGAAGATCTTCTGTACGTCATCACCAGTGACAACGCCGGGTTTTACGAAATCAAAAATTTTAGACATGATTGTGTCCTGTTTCGTGACCGTTGTTCCCCTTAAGGAACGTCGATTTAAACGCCCAGTCGGGCAAGACTTCAGGCGATGCCGTCAGGCATCGCCCCCAAAGGATTACTGCTTCGCACGCTCTTCCAGCATGGCAACGGCCGGCAGTTTTTTGCCTTCCACGAACTCCAGGAATGCGCCGCCGCCGGTCGAGATGTAGGAAATTTTGTCTTCAATGCCGAACAGATCGATAGCCGCTAAGGTATCGCCGCCGCCTGCTACAGAGAACGCGTCGCTGTCTGCAATGGCATTAGCCACGATCTCGGTGCCTTTACGGAAGTTAGGGAACTCAAACACGCCTACCGGGCCGTTCCACAGGATGGTTTTAGCATCCTTCAGGATCGCAGCCATCGCCTGTGCGGTTTCATCACCGAAGTCCATAATCTCTTCGTTATCCGCCACTTCCGAAACCTTTTTCACGGTTGAAGGGGCAGTTTCAGAGAATTCCGTGCCGACGCGGGAGTCAACCGGAACCGGGATACCATACTGGTCGCGCAGGCCTTTAGCCGCTTCCACGAAGTCTGGCTCATAGAGTGATTTACCGACCTTGTTGTCGATAGCCACGAAGGTGTTAGCGATGCCGCCGCCGACAATCACGGTGTCCGCGATTTTCACCAGCGACTGCAGCACGTCAAATTTGGTAGAGACTTTAGAGCCACCGACGACCGCAACCAGCGGACGCTCAGGGTTGCTCATTACTTTACCCAGCGCTTCCAGCTCAGCAGAGAGCAGCGGGCCTGCACAGGCGACAGGGGCAAATTTGCCGACGCCGTGGGTAGAGGCTTGTGCGCGGTGCGCGGTACCAAAGGCATCCATCACAAACACGTCACACAGTGCAGCATATTTTTTAGACAGCGCTTCGTCGTCTTTCTTTTCGCCTTTGTTGAAGCGAACGTTTTCCAGAACGACCAGCTCGCCAGCGCCGACGTCAACGCCGTCGAGGTAATCTTTAGCCAGCGTCACGGTGGTGCCGTTCAGCTTCTCTTTCAGGTAGTTAACTACCGGCAGCAGTGAGAACTCTTCGTTGTATTCACCTTCGGTCGGACGACCCAGGTGAGAGGTAACCATTACTTTCGCGCCCTGTTTCAACGCCGCTTCAATGGTTGGCAGTGAAGCACGGATACGTGCATCAGACGTCACTTTACCTTCTTTAACAGGTACGTTCAGATCGGCACGGATCAGCACGCGTTTGCCAGCCAGATCCAGATCGGTCATCTTAATTACAGACATGGTGAATCCTCTCGTTGATTCTCATAAGTTTTGCCAGACGCAAACCGCGTCTTACCTGAAACCACTTGCGGCCATCGCTAACGTCGTGTCGAGCATCCGGTTAGCGAAGCCCCATTCGTTGTCACACCAGACCAGGGTCTTGATAAGGTGTTGACCACTGACCCGCGTTTGTGTTCCATCCACAATGGCACTGTGCGGATCATGGTTAAAATCGACTGAGACTAACGGTAATTCCGTATAGTCAACTATACCACGAAATGCCCCCTCTGCTGCGCTTTGCAGCAGGGTGTTCACCTCACACGCCTTCACGGCCTGGCGCACAGAGACGCTGAGATCGATGGCCGTGACGTTAATGGTCGGCACACGCACGGCTATCGCCTCAAAGCGATCGTTGAATTTCGGAAAAATGCGGGTGATTCCGGCCGCCAGACGCGTATCGACCGGAATGATCGACTGACTGGCGGCGCGGGTGCGACGCAGATCGCTGTGATAGGCGTCGATCACCTGCTGATCGTGCATCGCGGAGTGGATCGTGGTGACGGTGCCGGACTCGATGCCAAAGGCGTCATCCAGCAGTTTGATCACCGGAATAATGCAGTTGGTGGTACAGGAGGCGTTGGAGACGATGCGGTCGCTGGCCGTCAGATCCTGCTGGTTCACGCCATACACGACGGTCGCGTCGAGGTCATGGCCGCCGGGATGCGAGAAGAGTATCTTCTTCGCCCCCGCCTGCAGATGCGCTTCGCCATCAGCGCGCGAGCCGTAGACGCCCGTGCAGTCCAGCACTATATCCACATCCAGTTCGCGCCAGGGAAGATCGGCAATGGCGGCGCGGTGCAGAATGCGCACGGTATCGCCCCCGACACAGAGCACATCGCGCTCCTGGCGCACATCGAAAGCAAAACGGCCGTGGCTGGTATCATACTTCAGCAGGTGCGCCATACCGGTGGCCTCTGCCAGCTCGTTGATGGCGACCACGGTGATTTCCGCCCGCCGGCCCGTTTCATAGAGCGCGCGCAGGACGTTGCGTCCAATCCGGCCAAAACCATTTATCGCTACCCGTACCGTCATTTCTCTCCTGCCACGTCAGACTGAAAAAAACGTGCCGTTAGCCTGAGCGTTTCACTGCATTTTGTACAGGAGATTCTTACCCGGCATTGTCCGAAACCAGGGCGATCTGCCCGGCGACTGAAACGGTTCAGCTACAATAATAGAAGGAAGGAATAACGGGAATGACTGTGATCAATCTGCCTGCTTAAATTTGGATCTGCATCACAAAAACGGGCAAAAATCAGTTATTACTGCAGGAATAAAAGAGGAAAAAGGGACGAAAAGATCGTCCCCGAGTTTTACTGCCAGGCGGGTGAAGCGCCGCCTGGCCGCGTTTTTATGCCAGCAGCGCCTTCGCTTTCGCGACCACGTTGTCGACGGTAAAGCCAAACAGTTCAAACAGCTGATCCGCAGGAGCAGATTCGCCAAAGCTGGTCATGCCCACAATCGCGCCGTTCAGGCCGGTGTATTTGAACCAGTAATCTGCGATGCCCGCTTCAATAGCAACGCGTGCGCTGACCGCTTTCGGCAGCACAGATTCACGGTACTCTTCGCTCTGCTTGTCGAAAGCATCGGTCGATGGCATGGAGACCACGCGCACTTTACGGCCTTCGCTGGTCAGTTTATCCCAGGCGCCTACTGCCAGTTCCACTTCTGAACCGGTAGCGATCAGGATCAGCTCCGGCGTACCTTCACAGGTTTTCAGCACGTATCCGCCGCGCGCGACGTTCGCCAGCTGTGCAGCATCACGTTCCTGCTGCGCCAGGTTCTGACGGGAGAAGATCAGCGCCGTCGGGCCATCTTTACGCTCAATAGCATATTTCCACGCCACCGCAGACTCCACCTGGTCGCAAGGACGCCACAGGCTCATGTTTGGCGTGGTGCGCAGGCTCGCCATCTGCTCAACCGGCTGATGCGTCGGGCCATCTTCGCCCAGACCAATGGAGTCATGGGTGTAGACCATGATCTGACGGATCTTCATCAGGGCCGCCATACGCGCGGCGTTACGCGCATACTCCACAAACATCAGGAAGGTTGCGGTGTAAGGCAGGAAGCCGCCGTGCAGCGCCAGGCCATTGGCGATGGCGGTCATACCGAACTCGCGCACGCCGTAATGGATGTAGTTACCGGCCGCATCTTCATTGATCGGCTTAGAGCCGGACCAGATGGTCAGGTTACTTGGCGCCAGATCGGCTGAGCCACCCAGGTACTCTGGCAGAATTTTACCAAAGGCTTCAATGGCGTTCTGTGAGGCCTTACGGCTGGCAATCTTCGCCGGGTTGGCCTGCAGCTGCTCAACAAATTTCTGTGACTCTTCCTGCCAGTTCGCCGGCAGCTCGTTGCTGACGCGACGTGTGAACTCAGCCGCCAGCTCCGGATGCGCCTGCGCATAGGCAGCAAATTTCTCATTCCAGGCAGACTCTTTCGCCTGACCCGCTTCTTTCGCGTCCCACTCAGCGTAGATTTCAGAAGGGATCACAAACGGTGCGTGGTTCCAGCCCAGCTGTTTGCGGGTCAGTGCTACTTCGTCATCGCCCAGCGGCGCGCCGTGAGAATCGTGGGTGCCCGCTTTGTTCGGTGAACCGAAGCCGATCACGGTTTTGCACATCAGCAGTGAAGGCTTGTCGCTGACGCTTTTCGCTTCGTCGATCGCTTTAGCAATCGCGTCTGCATCGTGGCCATCGATGCCACGGATCACATGCCAGCCGTACGCTTCAAAGCGCTTCGCGGTGTCATCAGTGAACCAGCCATCAATGTGACCGTCGATAGAGATACCGTTGTCATCATAGAAGGCCACCAGCTTGCCCAGCTTCAGGGTTCCCGCCAGCGAGCAGACTTCGTGAGAGATGCCTTCCATCATGCAGCCATCGCCCATGAAGACATAGGTGTTGTGGTCTACGATATCATGACCCGGACGGTTGAACTGGGCTGCCAGTGTGCGCTCAGCAATCGCGAAGCCAACGGCGTTCGCAATGCCCTGCCCCAGCGGGCCGGTGGTGGTTTCCACGCCTGCGGTGTAGCCATATTCCGGATGACCTGGAGTTTTTGAGTGCAGCTGGCGGAAGTTTTCCAGCTCGCTCATCGGCAGATCGTAGCCGGTCAGGTGCAGCAGGCTGTAGATCAGCATTGAGCCGTGACCGTTAGAGAGCACGAAACGGTCGCGGTCAGCCCACTGCGGGTTCGTTGGGTTGTGGTTCAGATAGCCGCGCCAGAGGACTTCAGCGATGTCCGCCATACCCATCGGGGCACCCGGATGTCCCGACTTCGCTTTCTGTACTGCATCCATACTTAACGCACGAACGGCGTTGGCAAGCTCTTTACGAGAGGGCATTTTCTACTCCAGGTCGGATTAATGCTTCGCACCTTAACTTATTGTTATTAATGAGTTAGCGGGCAAAACAAGGAAAAAGTTGCCCATCAATGTACATGAAAATCGGGGCAAAAGTACATGCTGTAAAACGCTAAATGCAGCCGCTTCGTCTGGCTTTTCCGGCCAACTCTGCTAGCAAAGTGCGGACGGGCACGCTATAACCAAAACGTTTATTCACCTGACTGCGTTTCAGGTGTTTGTTTTTCTTACCTTGTTATGAATGGGATAGAGCATGAAAATCCAGAAAACGGTATGTGCGCTGGGGCTGGCGACGCTGCTCAGCGGCTGTCAGGGTTTAGACAATAACGGGCTGATGCAGTCAGGCGCACAGGCGTTTCAGGCTTATACCCTGAGCGACGATCAGGTAAAGCAGCTGAGCGATCAATCCTGTGAGCAGATGGACAAGGATAATCAGATCGCCCCGGCAAACAGCGACTATCAGCAGCGGCTGAACAAGATCGCGGCCGCGCTGGGCGATAACATTAATGGCGTGCCGGCTAACTACAAGGTCTATCAGACCAAAGATGTCAACGCCTGGGCGATGGCAAACGGCTGTATCCGTGTTTACAGCGGCCTGATGGATATGATGACCGACAACGAAGTTGAAGGCGTGCTGGGCCATGAGATGGGCCACGTCGCGCTGGGCCATACGCGCAAGGCGATGCAGCTGGCGTATGCCACCACCGCCGCCCGCACGGCTGCCGCGTCGGTGGGGGGTGTAATCGGCTCCCTGTCGCAGTCGCAGCTGGGCGAAATGGGTGAAAAGCTGGTTAACGCCCAGTTCTCTCAGTCTCAGGAGTCGCAGGCGGATGATTACTCTTACGATCTGATGAAGAAGCGCAACATCAACCCGATGGGTCTGGTGACCAGTTTCGAGAAGCTGGCGAAGCTGGAACAGGGTCGTCAGAGTTCAATGTTTGACTCTCACCCGGCCTCTGAAGCGCGTGCGGAGCATATTCGTGAGCGCATCGCGGCAGACGCGAAGTAACGTCAAAGGCGGGTGCAGCCGGAGGGATGCGCCCGCCATGCGGCTCAGCGGTCTAGCGGTGGAAGATCTGATTCACCATAGAGCCCAGATCGAGTTTGTTCTCGTGCAGTGAGGCTTCATCCATCTGCCCCTGCGGTGACATCCGGTCAATCAGCTGCGGCAGAATCACCGCCAGCGTCCCCGCCGCCCCCTGCACATCCGTGCCCAGTTTATCCGCCAGCGACTGCAGCTCAGACTGGCCAAACGCCGAGTGAATATCGTTGTGCGCCAGCGGCTGGTTCGCGCCGGTGCCAATCCACGAGCTGAAAACGTCACCCAGTCCGCCCTGCTGGAATTTTTGCAGCAACACTTCGACACCGCCCTGCTCCTGCACCCAGTGCCAGACAGCCTGAAGCTGCCCCGGAAGATGCCCGTCACTCTGGTGGTTCTGCAGTGAACCCGCCAGTTCATCAAGAAAGCCCATGATTGCCTCCACATTGAGAATGGGTATCAATAAGTTTAGTTGCTGATGCGGGGTTGCGCCCGGATCACGGGCTGACGTGGCGGGTGGAGACGGTGCGGGCGAGGCGTGGGCACAGAGAGAAACAGAGGACAAACGCCTGCCGGACGCAGCCAGCAGGCGTGGGATAGCGCGGGGATTAACCTTTGTTCACAGCCTGAACATGCAGCATATCCAGCGCCAGCGTGGCCGCAGCCAGCGCGGTCAGATCGGCGTGGTCATAGCCCGGGGCGACTTCAACCAGGTCCATGCCGACAATGTTCATCCCCTGCAGGCCACGGATCAGTTTGGTCGCCTTGTCGGTGGTAAGACCGCCAATGACCGGCGTACCGGTGCCAGGCGCATGGGCCGGGTCCAGGCAGTCGATATCGAACGTCAGATAGACCGGCAGGTCGCCGACGGTACGTTTTACTTCAGCCAGGATATCATCAACGCTGCGGTCATTGACCTGCGCCGCATCCAGCACGTTGAAGCCCAGGCTCTTGTCGAACTCGGTGCGGATACCGATCTGCACGGAGTGCTGTGGATCGATCAGCCCCTCTTTCGGCGCGGTAAAGAACATGGTGCCGTGGTCGAACGTCGGGCCATTCGAGTAGGTGTCAGTGTGCGCATCGAAGTGCACCAGCGCCATCCTGCCGAAATGTTTCGCATGAGCGCGCAGCAGCGGCAGCGTAACGTAGTGGTCGCCGCCAAAGGTCATCATGCGCTTGCCATTCGCCAGCAGTTTTTCTGCATGGGCCTGTAACTTGTCGGAGAGATCCTGCGAATCACCGAAGGCGTAAACAAGATCGCCGCAGTCGACGACGTTCAGACGCTGACGCAGATCGAAATCCCACGGCCAGCGGCAGCCTTCCCACGCCAGGTTGGTGGAGATCTGACGGATCGCTCCCGGCCCCAGGCGGCTGCCCGGACGACCCGAGGTGGCGGCATCGAAAGGAACGCCGGTGATCACCCATTCGGCGTCGCTGTCATAAGGCTGAAAGTTCAGCGGGAAACGCATAAAGCCGAAGGCGTTAGAGACCAGGGAGTTGTCGTACTGATTGCCAAGCGTGTTGTACATAATTGCTCTCTCTTTGTGCGTGAGTCGGGCCAGGCCCGCAAGCCATTAAGGTTGAGATGAAAAAAATCCCCTCCGCGTCGTTAGGCCCGACGAGGAAGGGATTGAGTGTGTCAGATTATCGACATAGTGAACGGCAACTGCAATATGCGATCGCCGCCTGCCCGCGTCGGTTACTCATCTTCTAAATAGGTGTATCCGTAAAGGCCGCTCTCAAACTCTTCGAGGAACTGCGCACGCAGCTCGTCGTCGATATCGGAGGTCTGAACCTGATTACGGAACAGCGTCATCAGCTCGTTGGGATCCAGCTGCACGTAGCGCAGCATGTCTGCCACGGTGTCCCCTTCGTCGGAGAGCTGCACTTCCACTTCCCCGTTCTCGCGCGCGTAGACATCCACCGCCTCGGTGTCGCCGAACAGGTTGTGCATGTTGCCCAGGATCTCCTGATAGGCGCCGACCATAAAGAAGCCCAGCATCGGCGGGTTATCCAGGTCATATTCCGGCATCGGCAGCGTGGTTGCGATACCGTCGCCATCCACGTAGTGATCGATGGTGCCATCGGAGTCACAGGTGATGTCGAGCAGCACGGCACGACGCTCCGGCTTTTTGTTCAGCCCTTCCAGCGGCAGCACCGGGAAGAGCTGGTCGATACCCCACGCATCCGGCATTGACTGGAACAGCGAGAAGTTCACATAGATCTTATCCGCCATCCGCTCCTGCAGTTCGTCGATGATCGGACGGTGCGCACGGTTGCTGGGATCGAGATGCTGCTGGATGTAATGGCAGATGCTCAGGTAGAGCTGCTCGGCCCATGAACGCTGTTTAAGATCGTAGGTGCCGGACGAGTAGCCGGTGTGGATATCAGACAGATCCATCTGGCTGTCATGCAGCCATTCACGCAGCGAACGGCGGGTGTCCGGCTCGTGCATCTCCTGCCAGGTTTCCCACATGCTGAGGATCGGACGTGGCGCATCCGGTTCCGGCGTTTCAGGTTCGCTGAATTCGTTGCGCTCCACGCCGATGATGTTTGAGACCAGCACGGTATGGTGTGCGGTCACGGCACGGCCCGACTCGGTGATGACCGTCGGGTGTTCCAGACCATGCTCATCACAGGCGGCACCAATCGCCCAGATTACATTGTTCGCGTACTCATTCAGCCCATAGTTGACCGAGCAGTCAGACTGCGAGCGTGTGCCTTCGTAATCGACACCCAGACCGCCGCCGACGTCGAAGCATTTGATGTTGACGCCCAGCTTCGCCAGCTCCACATAGAAGCGCGCCGACTCACGCACGCCGGTGGCGATATCGCGGATGTTGGCCATCTGCGATCCCAGATGGAAGTGCAGCAGCTGCAGGCTGTCGATGCGACCCGCTTCGCGCATGATCTCAACCAGTTTCAGTACCTGGGTTGCCGACAGACCGAACTTCGACTTTTCGCCGCCGCTTGACTGCCATTTGCCGGAGCCCTGCGACGCCAGACGCGCACGGATACCCAGACGCGGCACCACGTTGAGACGCTCGGCCTCTTCCAGCACCAGCCGGACCTCGGTCATCTTCTCCAGCACCAGATAGACCTTGTGGCCCATCTTTTCGCCAATCAGCGCCAGACGAATATATTCACGGTCTTTGTAGCCGTTACAGACGATCACCGAACGGGTCTGACCGGCATGCGCCAGCACCGCCATCAGCTCTGCTTTTGAGCCAGCTTCCAGTCCCAGCGGCTCACCGCTGTGGATCAGCGACTCAATCACCCGCTTATGCTGGTTAACCTTGATCGGGTAAACCAGGAAGTAGTCGCCGGTATAGCCGTAAGATTCGCGCGCACGTTTAAAGGCGGCGTTGATAGAGCGCAGACGGTGCTGCAGGATTTGCGGGAAGCAGAAGAGCGCGGGCAGACGCTGGCCCTGCGCTTCGCGCTCTTTAACCAGCCGGGCTAAATCGACGCGCACCTCGGGGCGATCCGGGTCCGGGCAGACGCTGATATGGCCCAGCTCGTTAACGTCGTAATAGTTGTTGCCCCACCAGGCGATGTTGTACGTGCGCAACATTTTGCTCGCATCCTGATCGTTCATTGCAACCTCCTGCATGGAGCGGAGTGTACCCTGTTCGCCAGCTGACGAACCTTTGATATTCTTCATGTCGTCAGACATCGCGAACCTCAATTTTCCGTTGAAAGATGAAACTGTTAACCGGCTGTATGGCCGCCAATCTGAAAACCTGTCGCCACATTAAATGCAATGTCCTGTTCACCTGACATTCTCGTCAGCGCGATTCACGCCTCAGCGTTAAGTGTAAAACACCCTGACCATCCCGGTTTAAACAGAGAACATTTAACCGATCGGTATAGACCAGAGATAACCAGTGTCGTTCCGCTGCGCAGCCGCAGAGAAGTAACAAACCCCTGAGAACAGAGATAAAGATTAGCCGGTGCCTGTGTCGGTAAAATTACCGCACCGGACAGCGTGTCGGCAGGCATGAGAAACAGATGGGAAGCAGGAGAGAGCCAGCGCAGCCGCGCTGCGCAGAGAACCGAAAGAAGAAAACGCGTGGTTCATTACTTGTATCACCTCCGCATATGCCAGGGGCACATGGAGAACAACCAGGGTGAAAGCCAGACCCGGGTCTGACAGGCGCGACGCAGACAGGGGCGTCATCCTTGCTGCTGCTATCAAAAGCAGCGGCGTTTTATACAGTTTACCGTCTGGAAATGCAAAAAGATTATCGGCGAATTGTGTGTAGCCTCAGTAAATTATGCCGATAACAGTGGCAGGGCGAACGCGGAAACAGAAAAAGGGCTGGCAATTGGTTTATCCTCTATCCTAAAATAGCCGTCCAGATGGTTTTCCATCTAAACAGGTTACGATCCAGGCGGTGTCAGCCTGCTGTGCTGATACTTCCTCACTGCTCGCGGCTTTGCCTGAAGGGGCGTCAGGCCAGAAACCCTCCCTGACGCTATGCAGTCGTACTCAAACCATATTTAAGGTAAAGAACAGAATGGCTAAACACCTTTTCACGTCCGAGTCCGTATCAGAAGGACATCCCGATAAAATCGCCGACCAGATCTCCGATGCTGTGCTGGATGCGATCCTGGAGCAGGATCCTAAAGCGCGCGTGGCCTGCGAAACCTACGTCAAGACCGGTATGGTGCTGGTTGGCGGTGAAATCACGACCAGCGCATGGGTCGATATCGAAGAGATTACCCGTAAAACTGTACGTGAAATCGGCTATGTTCATTCCGATATGGGCTTTGATGCCAACTCCTGCGCGGTATTAAGCGCGATTGGTAAACAGTCTCAGGATATCAACCAGGGCGTTGACCGTACCGATCCGCTGGAACAGGGTGCGGGCGACCAGGGTCTGATGTTCGGCTATGCCACAAACGAAACCGACGTGCTGATGCCTGCGCCGGTGACCTATGCGCACCGTCTGGTTCAGCGCCAGGCTGAAGTCCGTAAAGATGGCACGCTGCCGTGGCTGCGCCCGGATGCCAAGAGCCAGGTCACCTTCCAGTATGATGATGGCAAAATCGTCGGCATCGATGCCGTGGTTCTGTCGACCCAGCATGCCGAATCCATCAGCCAGAAAGATCTGCAGGAAGCGGTGATGGAAGAGATCATCAAGCCGGTTCTGCCAGCAGAGTGGCTGAGCGCCACCACCAAATATCACATCAACCCAACCGGTCGCTTTGTGATCGGCGGCCCGATGGGCGACTGCGGCCTGACCGGTCGTAAAATCATCGTGGATACCTACGGCGGCATGGCGCGTCACGGTGGCGGTGCATTCTCCGGTAAAGATCCCTCTAAAGTAGACCGCTCTGCAGCCTATGCCGCGCGTTACGTAGCGAAAAACATCGTCGCGGCGGGTCTGGCTGACCGTTGTGAAATCCAGGTCTCCTACGCCATCGGCGTGGCTGAACCGACCTCTATCATGGTAGAAACCTTTGGCACCGAGAAGGTGTCAACCGAGCAGCTGACGCTGCTGGTGCGTGAGTTCTTCGACCTGCGTCCATACGGTCTGATTCAGATGCTGGATCTGCTGCACCCGATCTACAAAGAGACCGCCGCATACGGTCACTTTGGTCGCGAACATTTCCCATGGGAAAAAACCGACAAAGCCGCCCTGCTGCGTGACGCGGCTGGCCTGTAAGGTCACCGGCTGCCCATGAAGCCCTGCCTTCCGGCAGGGTTTTTTTATGCCCTTTTCAGCCGCATCACTGACGGCAGGCGCAGATTCTTCCTTTCCGCACTCTGGGCAGCGGCTGTTTCTGGCCTGGCTTCCCTGCTAAAAACGCAATTTCGGGCGTGATCTTTTCGCGCCAGGGCAATTTCTTATTTCTCAGCTACACTTCCTTTCGCTTTTTCTGACAACAAAATGTTAACGATTACAAATCGAAATGCTTTGTTTATCTGATATTTAAGATTTAACGCACGTAGTTATTCTTCTGAAAATGCGTTATTTTCAGCGTCGTCTGATAGCCGGTAAACAGAGCATTGTCAGAAACTTAATGAGTGCTATACCTCACTGATTAATGAATCTTTACGAGAGAAATAGGCTGAATTTCAGGGTTTCAGCATGTGTAAGCGATTACACTGATGTGATCGGTTTCACTTTTTTCTCGCAAAAGGTTTTTTAACATCGATAAAAACAATGATGGATAAACCTGGAGGCTAAAATGCCTGGCAATACACACAAAAGCAGAACTTCAAATAAGGCGATGACCTTATTTGTCTGCTTTCTGGCGGCCCTTGCGGGTCTGCTGTTCGGTCTGGATATCGGCGTGATCGCCGGTGCCCTGCCGTTTATCGCAAAGGACTTCAACGTTACCGCTCATCAGCAGGAGTGGATCGTCAGTTCGATGATGTTTGGTGCCGCCGTCGGCGCGATCGGCAGCGGCTGGATGTCATCCCGTCTGGGCCGTAAAAAAAGCCTGATGACCGGCGCGATTCTGTTCGTCATCGGTTCACTCTGGTCGGCAATGTCGCCGAACCCGGAGATGCTGATCAGCGCCCGCGTGCTGCTGGGTCTGGCTGTCGGTATCGCCTCTTATACCGCCCCACTCTATCTTTCTGAAATTGCACCAGAAAAAATTCGCGGCAGTATGATTTCGCTGTATCAGCTGATGATCACCATCGGTATCCTGGGTGCGTACCTGACCGATACCGCGTTCAGCTTTACCGGCAACTGGCGCTGGATGCTGGGCATCATCACGATTCCGGCACTGCTGCTGCTGATCGGGGTTTTCTTCCTGCCAAACAGCCCACGCTGGCTGGCGGCACGAGGCAACTTCCGCGATGCACAACGCGTTCTGGATCGTCTGCGTGACACCAGCGAACAGGCCAAACGTGAGCTGGAAGAGATTCGTGAAAGCCTGAAAGTTAAGCAGTCTGGCTGGGGTCTGTTCACCAGCAGCAGCCACTTCCGCCGCGCGGTCTATCTCGGCATCCTGTTGCAGGTGATGCAGCAGTTTACCGGCATGAACGTCATCATGTACTACGCGCCGAAAATCTTTGAAATCGCCGGCTTCGCCAACACCACCCAGCAGATGTGGGGCACGGTGATTGTGGGTCTGATTAACGTACTCGCGACCTTTATTGCCATCGGTCTGGTGGATCGCTGGGGCCGTAAACCGACCCTGATTCTGGGCTTCATGGTGATGGCGGCCGGTATGGGCGTGCTGGGTACTATGCTGCACTTCGGCATCCATACTCCGGGCGCGCAGTACTTCGCTATCGGTATGCTGCTGATGTTCATCGTGGGCTTTGCGATGTCAGCCGGTCCGCTGATCTGGGTACTCTGCTCCGAGATTCAGCCGCTGAAAGGCCGCGATTTCGGTATCACCGTTTCCACCACCACCAACTGGATCGCGAACATGATCGTGGGTGCGACCTTCCTGACGATGCTGAACACGCTGGGCAATGCCAACACCTTCTGGGTCTACGCGGCGCTTAACCTGTTCTTCATTCTGCTGACGGTGATGCTGATCCCGGAGACCAAAAACGTCTCGCTGGAGCACATCGAACGCAATCTGATGGCTGGTAAAAAACTGCGCGATATCGGTTCACGCGACTAAGATTACGCATGAAAAAAAGGGCGGGGTTTCTCTGGAAACCCCGCCCTTTTTATTGGTTCAGCGCATCAGGATGAGGATGTCATCCGCGCCGCCGGTAAAGCGCGCGGCAGGCAGCAGAGCGCCAGCGCCATAATAAAAATGGTGGCGGTCTGATTATAGGGCAGCACCGAGTCGGTCAGCCCGCAGATAAACAGCCCCACAATCGGCAGCGCCACGCCGCGCAGAGGGCATCTCTTCAGCCAGCCCGCCAGCACGGTCAGATAGAGTAACGCCAGCGACAGCGTTCCCAGCCAGCCCTGCAGCGTCGTAACCTCCAGAAACTCGTTGTGCATGTTGTATTTGACGTTGGTGTAGCCTTCGATATTGAGAGGATAGTGCGCCATGATGAACTTCCGCGCCTCGGTGGTCCGCGCATCCGGCGTCGCAAAGCCATCATGATGTTCGATGAAGTCCATCGCCCCACCCCAGATCGCCACGCGTGCACCCAGCGAGGTCGAACTGTTCGAGCCGTAGTTCTCAATATCCTGAACGCCTTCCACCCAGCGATTACCGGTCATCAGCACCAGCACCGCCAGCAGCCCCACCAGCAGCGAGCCCGTCCGCCAGCTGGCGAACAGCGCCAGCCTGTAGGTCTGTAACAGGAACAGCAGCCCGACGGCGACCAGCGCAATCAGGGTGACGCGGGTGCCGCACAGATAGAGCAGCGCGAGAGTCACCGCCAGCGCCGTGATATCGGCCACCTTCCAGTACGCGTGCGTCTCAAAGCGGCTCAGCCAGAGCCAGGCGCAGTAGATAAACAGAATCATATAGGAGGACATCGAGGCCGCTTCGGTGGTGAGCTTAATGCGGACATTCTCCGTATAGAGATGCTCATGAATCCCGAAGCCCAGCGTGATCAGCAGCCCCGCCAGCATCAGCAGCCTGCCGATACGCAGCGTAGTTAACGAAACCCGCTGCCCGTAAATGGCCAGACTGAGCAGGACAAAGGCCCCCAGCAGCAGACGCTTCGCCCCCAGAAGATAGTTGCCGATATTGGTGATGGCGTCGGTCGAGGGCGCAGTTTCAACGCCTTTAACGTGAATCGCCCAGCACAGACGAATCAGCGCGAACAGGATCAGCACCGCAAACAGGAGCAGGTAAAAGCGGTTCTCTTTAAAGTCCATCCGCCTGCGCACCACGCCATAGAGCACGGAGGCGACAGAGAGATAGGAAACCAGATAGAAGATCTTTTGTGGCAGGCCCGTAACAAACATATTCAGCGACAGCGCCAGGCAGAGCGCAATAACGGAGAAATTCACCAGCAACGTCAATCCGTTGCGGCTGGTTTTAATCGTCATGTTTAACCTCAGTCAGGCGGTTAAACACACTCAGCAGGTGCTTCATATAATTCTCCTCATAAAAACCGGCAATGCTCGCTTTAATAACCTGATGCTCAGGGAAGTGAAAATCGTCGTTCATGGCGTTGAGAATCGCGGCCAGCGCCATGCTGTCATTAGTCGGGTAGAGCTGACCATTGAGACCGTTCTGAATAATCTCCGATGGCCCGCTGACGCAGTCGGATGAGACGCAGTAGACACCGCGCGACATCGCCTCCAGCAGGATCAGCGGGAAGCCCTCAAAGTTAGAGGTCATGATCAGACAGGAGACCTGTTTAATGTGGCTGCTGACATACGCCCAGGCGTCCTCCTGCCAGCCATGCCAGGTGATGCGATCCTGGAGGCCGAGCTGCGCCGCGTAGTGCTGACACTGCGCCAGATCCTCACCATCGCCCACCATCTCCAGCGTCCAGGGCAGGGTGAGCTGATGCAGGGCATCAAAGAGATCTTTCAGCTGTTTCTGGCGCTGGAAGTGAACACGGCCGATGTAGAGAAATTTCAGCGCCTGCGGCCTGCCAATCACCACGTCGCTGCGCCTGACAGGGTTATGGATGACGTCGACAGCGGCGGCCGGTACGCCCAGCTCCACCAGCTGCTGTTTAATCTGATGACTGATCGCAAAATGGTGATCGGCCCGTCGCAGATAGTGCGGACGGTAGCGATCCCGCGGGGGCAGATGCATCCAGCTCGACAGGACGATCTTACGGCCGGAGAGCGCGATTGCCCGGCGGGCCATTAACGTGGGGATCGTGTTCAGGGTCAGCACATGGTCGGGCCGATAGCGACGGAAAAAGACGGCCATTCTCAGCGTATGAATCAGATTCTTTATCTTCTTATTCCGCAGCGTGCAGACGCTCTCGGCTAAAACGGCGTTGGCGGTCCAGGCGCGGGAGTGGCTCTCTTCGCCGCTGTTGATAATGAACAGCCCCGCTTCCGTTCCAGCCTGGGCATTCAGAGCGGTGATCAGCTGACAGGTCACATTTTCCATGCCGCCGCGGCCAGCCATCAAATCGGTCACCAGCACTATCCGCTGTTTCCTGATGTTCTTATTTTTCATTGCGTTGTCCGTACACTCTGCCATCCGCTTCTTATCCATCCACTCTGCAGTGAACCCTGTCGACAGGATATTCTATAAGAGGCCATAACCCTATTTAATCCAGAAATTTCAGCCGGTCGCCAGGTCTCTCAAAGCAGGATCGCGATTACAGATTATCTGGCGGGAAACTGGCGGCAAAGTATAGCTACTGCGCCGCCGATTTTCGCGGACAACGTTGAGTTCCGACGCGACGGCGACTATTCTGGGCGCCATGAAAACGCCCCGACTTCCCATCGCTCTGCAGCAGGCCGTGATGCGCTCGCTGCGCCAGTCGCTTGAACGCGCCAATCAGACACTGGAGACCGCCTGGCCCGAACCAAAACTGCTTTATCAGCAGCGCGGCACGGCGGCGGGCACCGCCTGGCTCAACGCCTGGGAGATCCGCCTTAATCCGGTGCTGCTGCTGGAAAACCAGCAGGCCTTCATCGATGAAGTGGTGCCGCATGAGCTGGCGCATCTGCTGGTCTGGAAGCAGTTCGGTCGTGTTGCCCCGCACGGCAAAGAGTGGAAATGGATGATGGAGCAGGTGCTGGGCGTGCCGGCACGACGTACCCATCAGTTTGAGATCGCCTCCGTGCGCAGCAAGACCTTTGCGTATCGCTGTCAGTGCCAGCAGCATCAGCTGACCGTGCGCCGCCACAATCGCGTGCTGCGCAAAGAGAGCGAATATCGCTGCGTACACTGCGGCAGCCTGCTTATTGCGGGCGAGTTTATCGCGACCTGAGAAGAATCCCCATTCCGCCCTATTCCACATTCTGTTAACCTGCCGCCCTTTTTCGTACTGAGTAAAAATCCGGAATATGTCTCGCATAATAAGTCTGGCGCTGGCGCTGCTGTTTGCGCCCGCCGCTGACGCCCTCAATCTGAATAACTATCACCAGAATAATTTCCAGCAGGCCAAAACCTTTGCCGCGGCGATCAACGCCGATGCGCCTGGATCGTTCTACTGTGGCTGTAAAATTACCTGGCAGGGGAAAAAAGGCGTTCCCGATCTCAACAGCTGCGGCTATCAGGTGCGTAAAAACGCCAATCGCGCTGCGCGTATTGAGTGGGAACATGTGATGCCAGCCTGGGAGTTTGGTCATCAGCGCCAGTGCTGGCAGGCGGGCGGCCGTAAAAACTGCAGCAAAGATCCCGACTATCGTCGTATCGAAACCGACCTGCATAACCTGCAGCCTGCGGTGGGTGAAGTGAACGGCGACCGGGGCAACTTCGCCTACAGTCAGTGGAACGGCAGCGAAAAGCAGTATGGCCAGTGCGAGATGAAGATCGACTTTAAACTCAAACAGGCTGAGCCGCCTGCGCGGGCACGCGGCGCGATTGCCCGCACCTACTTCTACATGCGTGACCAGTATCATCTGCGTATTTCGCGCCAGCAGACGCAGCTGTTTACGGCCTGGGATAAGCTCTATCCGGTCACAAAATGGGAGTGTGAACGCGACCAGCGCATCGCCAGAGTCCAGGGCAATCACAATCCTTATGTGCAGCAGGCTTGCCAGCGCTAAAATCCCTGCCCTACACTAGCTTTTTTCCCATGACGCCGCCGCCGTGCGGCGTCCGGTTTCAGGAAACTTATGCGCATACCTCGCATCTATCACCCCGAGCCCCTCAGCATCGGCAGTGAAATTACCCTGGATGAAGATGCATCCAATCATGTCGGCCGGGTGCTGCGGATGACGGCCGGTCAGCGTCTGGAACTCTTTGATGGCACTAATCTGACTTTTGCAGCAGAGATCACGCATGTTGATAAAAAGCGTGTAAAAGTATCGGTCACAGAGAGCCAGCCGGACGATCGCGAGTCACCCCTGCACCTGCATTTAGGTCAGGTGATGTCGCGCGGTGAAAAAATGGAATTCACTATCCAGAAATCGATCGAACTGGGCGTGAATGTCATTACACCCTTGTTTTCCGAGCGCTGTGGCGTAAAGCTTGATGCTGAGCGTCTGGCAAAGAAAATCCAGCAGTGGCAGAAAATTGCGATTGCCGCCTGTGAGCAGTGTGGCCGCAATCGCGTGCCGCTGATTCGTGACGCGATGACGCTGGAGGCCTGGTGTGCGGAGGCGGACAGCGGTCTGAAGCTCAACCTGCATCCCCGCGCCAGCCACAGCATCAATACGCTGCCGCAGCCTGTCGGACGGGTGCGGCTGCTGATTGGCCCTGAAGGCGGGCTGTCTGCGGATGAGATTGCGATGACAGCAGAGCACGGTTTTACTGACATTCTGCTTGGCCCACGGGTACTGCGAACCGAAACCACCGCGCTGACGGCTATTACGGCACTTCAGGTGAGGTTTGGCGACCTGGGTTAAGCGATACTTTCAGCGGTGAGAGCGCAGGCATAATGTCCTGACCCATCGGCCCACTGCAGACCGAACCAGACGAGGCGGCAGACGCCGCCTCACCGAGGAGATAATAATGATTAAACTTGGCATCGTGATGGACCCGATTTCGTCCATCAATATTAAAAAAGACACCAGCTTCGCCATGCTGCTGGAAGCACAGCGCCGTGGTTACGAAATTCACTACATGGAGATGCAGGATCTCTCCCTGCGCGGTGGCGTGGCCTCTGCCCGTACCCGCCTGCTGAGCGTCGAGCAGAACCCTGACAACTGGTATCAGTTTGGCAGTGAGCAGGTGATCCCGCTGGCCGATCTGAACGTAGTGCTGATGCGTAAAGATCCCCCTTTCGACACCGAGTTTATCTATGCGACTTATATTCTGGAGCGCGCAGAAGAGCTGGGTACGCTGATCGTCAACAAACCGCAGAGCCTGCGTGACTGCAACGAAAAGCTTTACACCGCCTGGTTTGCCGAATTCACGCCAGATACGCTGGTCACCCGCAGCAAGGCGCAGCTGCGCGACTTCTGGCAGGAGCATGGTGACATCATCATGAAGCCGCTGGATGGCATGGGCGGCGCCTCTATCTTCCGCGTGAAGCAGGATGATCCGAACTTTGGCGTCATTACCGAAACCCTGACCGAACATGGCAGCCGCTTCTGCATGGCGCAGAACTACATTCCGGCGATCAAAGAGGGTGACAAACGCGTGCTGGTCGTGGACGGCGAGCCGGTGCCTTACTGCCTGGCGCGTATCCCGCAGGGCGGCGAGACCCGGGGCAACCTGGCGGCCGGTGGACGCGGTGAAGCGCGCCCGCTCAGCGAAAGCGACTGGGAGATTGCACGTCGTGTCGGCCCGACGCTGAAAGCAAAAGGGCTGATTTTTGTCGGTCTGGACATCATCGGTGATAAACTAACTGAAGTTAACGTAACCAGCCCGACCTGCGTACGTGAAATTGAGGCTGCGTTCCCGATCTCCATCACCGGCATGTTGATGGATGCCATTGAGAAACGCCTGGGCTGAGCAAGACGCCGGGGCGTAGCTCCGTGATCAACCCAATACCGGTGCGGCCGTCGCGTGCCGGTTATTTTTTGGTACATCGTGTGAGAATGAATTTACAACATCACTTTTTGATTGCCATGCCTTCATTGCAGGATCCTTTCTTCAAACGTTCCGTAGTCTATCTCTGCGAACATAATGAAGAGGGTGCAATGGGACTGATCATCAATAAACCCATGGAAAACCTGACGGTTGAAGGCATTCTGAAAAAGCTGAAAATCTCCGCTGAGGATCGCGACCCGGCGATCCGGCTGGACAAACCGGTCTTTACCGGCGGTCCGCTGGCGGAAGATCGCGGTTTTATTCTGCATTCAGCGCAACGCACATTTACCTCCAGCATTCGTGTCTCCGATAACACGGTCATCACCACGTCCCGCGATGTGCTGGAGTCGATAGGCACCCCTTCTCAGCCTGCTAACGTGCTGGTGGCGCTGGGCTACTGTGCCTGGGAGAAAGATCAGCTGGAGAATGAGTTGATGGAAAACGCCTGGCTGACCACACCCGCTAATAGCAACATCCTGTTTCAGACGCCGGTGTCAGAGCGCTGGCGCGAAGCGGCGCGCAGTATTGGCGTCGATATTCACAATATGGCCAGCGACGCCGGACACGCCTGATGTCAACGCAGACTCTGTTAGGTTTCGATTTCGGCACTAAAAGTATTGGTGTCGCCGTGGGTCAGCAACTCACCGGCAGCGCCCGCCCGCTGGCGGCGCTGAAAGCGCAGGATGGCACCCCCGACTGGCTGCTGATCGAAAAACTGCTGAAAGAGTGGCAGCCCGACTTCGTGGTAGTGGGACTGCCGCTGAATATGGATGGCACCGAGCAGCCGCTGACGGCCCGCGCCCGTAAATTTGCCAATCGCCTGCATGGCCGCTTTGGCATACGGGTTGAGCTGCAGGATGAACGCCTCAGCACGGTAGAAGCGCGGGCCGGGCTGTTCGAGCGCGGCGGCTATCGTGCGCTCAACAAAGGGTCGGTCGATTCACAGTCTGCCGCCATCATTTTGCAGGACTGGTTCGAAAACCATTACTGATGCCCGCTAAATAAGACCGGCGGCCTGCCGCGCCAGACGGCTCTGCTCAAACGTCTGCATACCGGCCTGCGCGCCGGTCTGCAACAGCGCGGGGATCTGGTGCATCTTCCCCTCGCGGATCAGATTGGTGATGCCGGGCGTGGCGATCAGTATCTCAAACAGTCCAATGCGCCCGCCCGCCGCTGACGGCACCAGACGCTGCGCGATCACCGCCTTCAGGCTGCCCGCCAGCTGGCTCCGCACCAGCGGCTTCTCCTCCGCCGGAAAGACATCCACCAGCCGATCCACCGCCTGCGCCGCCCCCCGGGTATGCAGCGTTGCCAGCACCAGATGGCCGGTTTCCGCCGCCGTCAGCGCCTGACGAATGGTGTCGCTGTCGCGAAGCTCACCCAGCAGGATAACGTCCGGGTCTTCACGCAGTGCCGCCCTGATGCCCAGCGCGAACGACGCGCAGTGCAGACCGATCTCCCGCTGCTGAATCAGCGACTGCCGGCTCTGATGGATAAACTCAATCGGATCTTCCAGCGTGATGATATGACACGCCTGCTGGCGGTTCAGCGCATCCACCAGCGCCGCCAGCGTGGTGGATTTGCCGCTGCCCGTCGCACCGGTCACCAGAATCAGCCCATCCTGCTGCGCCAGCAGTGGGGGTACGCTGGCGGGCAGTTGCAGTTCTGCCAGTGTCGGGCATGTCGTGGCGATAATCCGCAGCGCCAGCGACAGACCCTCGCGCTGCCTGAAGAGATTTGCACGCAGCCGTGAGCCGTCCGCCATACTCAGGGCAAAATCGATCTGGCCCGCCTGCGCCAGCTGCTGGCGCTGTGAGTCACTGAGCCACTGCGCCATAAACTGCGCGATGCCCTCCGTGGTGATGCGGGGCTGCTGCGGCATCGTCTCCAGCCTTCCCTGCCGCCGCCAGCAGGGCAAATGTCCGCTGCAAAGGTGCAGATCGGCGGCATTATGCTTTACACTAAGCGCCACCATTTCATCCAGATCCATGATTTCTCCTGACTATGACCTCAATCCAGCAGAACCTACAGCAAGTGCGGCAGAGAATCGCCGCCGCTGCCGCGCGTTGCGGCCGCGCACCAGAAGAAATTACCCTGCTTGCAGTCAGCAAAACCAAACCTGCGAGCGCGATCGAAGAGGCGTTTGCCGCTGGCCAGATAGCCTTCGGCGAAAATTACGTTCAGGAGGGGGTTGAAAAGGTTCAGGCGCTGGCCGCACATCCTGAGCTGGCGTGGCACTTCATTGGCCCGCTGCAGTCCAACAAAAGTCGTCTGGTGGCGGAAAACTTTGCCTGGTGTCATACGATCGACCGTCAGCGCATCGCGCAGCGGCTCAACGATCAGCGGCCTGCAACGCTGCCTCCCCTGAATGTGTTAATTCAGGTAAATATCAGTGACGAGAACAGCAAATCTGGCATCATGCTGGAGGCCGTTTCCGGGCTGGCAGAGCAGATCGCAGCCCTGCCACACCTGCGACTGCGCGGGCTGATGGCGATTCCGGCCGCGGAGAGTGATTACGCACAGCAGCTGGCGGTATGCCAGCAGATGGCGGAGGCCTTCCGGCAGTTGCAGCAGCACTATCCAGGCGTTGATACGCTCTCGCTGGGAATGAGCGATGACATGGAGGCGGCAATCGCCGCAGGCAGTACAATGGTGCGTATCGGCACCGCCATTTTTGGCGCACGAGACTATGCGCACAACTCACAAAAATAACAGAGGAACTTCATGTTAACACTGACGTTTTTAGTAAAAACGCTAATCGATCTCTACGTGATGGTGCTGCTGCTGCGCATCTGGATGCAGTGGTCGCGCTGCGATTTTTATAATCCCGTGGCGCAGTTTGTCGTGAAAGTAACGCAGCCGGTTGTGAAGCCGCTGCGCCGCATCATTCCGGCGCTGGGGCCAATCGATACCGCCTCGCTGCTGCTGGCCTTTGTGCTGACCACCCTGAAATACCCGATTCTGCTGCTGATTCAGGTCGGCGTGTTCTCGGTCGATCCGACCAATCTGCTGGTCGGTCTGTTGTCGCTGCTGAAATCCGCCGGTTATCTGGTCTTCTGGGTCATCATTGTCCGCTCGCTGATGAGCTGGATCAGTCAGGGCCGTGGCCCCGTTGATTACCTGCTGGTGCAGTTAACCGAGCCGCTGATGGCCCCTGTTCGCCGCATTCTGCCTGCGATGGGCGGCATCGATTTCTCGGCGATGATCGTCATCCTGGTGCTGTATGCCCTGAACTTTCTCGGCATGGACCTGTTCCCGGGTCTCTGGTATCTGCTGTAAATGAATCAAACTGGAACCGTTATGCAAAAAGTTGTCCTCGCCACCGGCAATCCCGGCAAGGTACGTGAACTGGCGGAGTTACTCTCCGCTTTTGGTCTGGATATCGTCGCACAGAGTGACCTTGGGGTTGAGTCGGCGGAAGAGACCGGCCTGACCTTTATCGAGAATGCGATTCTCAAGGCGCGTCACGCGGCGCAGATCACCGGCTTACCGGCGATTGCCGATGATTCCGGCCTGGCCGTAGATGCGCTGGGCGGCGCGCCTGGCATCTATTCGGCGCGCTATGCCGGCGAGAATGCCAGCGATCAGCAGAATCTGGAGAAGCTGCTGCAGGCGCTGGAAAATGTGCCGGACGGTCAGCGTCAGGCGCAGTTTCACTGCGTGCTGGTCTATCTGCGCCATGCGGCAGATCCGACACCGCTGGTGTTCCACGGCAGCTGGGCGGGTGAGATCACTCGCTCAGCCTCTGGCAACGGTGGCTTTGGCTACGACCCGATTTTCTCTGTTCCGGCGCTGGGTAAAACCGCTGCCGAGCTGAGCAAAGCGGAAAAGGGTGCAGTGTCTCACCGGGGTAAAGCATTGACGCTGTTGCTGGAAGCGATGCGTAATGCCTAATCTGCCGCCACTGAGTCTCTATATCCATATTCCATGGTGCGTACAGAAGTGTCCCTACTGTGATTTTAACTCCCACGCGCTGAAAGATGAGGTGCCGCACGTTGAATACGTGCAGCATCTGCTGCGCGATCTGGAGATCGACCTGCCGCTGATTCATGGCCGGGAAGTGCGCACGATCTTTATTGGCGGCGGCACGCCCAGTCTGCTGAGCAGCAGCGCGATGCAGATGCTGATGGATGGCGTGCGGGCGCGCCTGAACCTTGCGCCGGATGCGGAAGTGACGATGGAAGCCAATCCCGGCACCGTGGAAGCGGACCGCTTCAGCGCCTATCAGCGCGCCGGTATCAACCGTATTTCGATTGGTGTTCAGAGCTTCAGCCCGCAGAAACTGCAGCGTCTGGGCCGTATTCATGGCCCGGAAGAGGCGGTTCGCGCCGCTGAACTGGCGGCATCCCTGTCGCTGCGCAGCTTTAACCTCGACCTGATGCATGGTCTGCCCGATCAGTCGCTGGAGGAGGCGCTCGACGATTTACGCCGGGCGATTGCGCTTAATCCGCCGCATCTCTCCTGGTATCAGCTCACCATCGAGCCCAACACGCTGTTTGGTTCGCGTCCGCCGGTGCTGCCGGACGATGATGCGCTGTGGGATATCTTCGAACAGGGCGATCGGCTGCTGCGGGAGGCCGGTTATCAGCAGTATGAAACCTCCGCCTATGCGAAGCCGGGCTACCGCTGTGAACATAACCTCAACTACTGGCGCTTTGGCGACTATCTGGGGATTGGCTGTGGCGCGCATGGCAAGCTGACGCAGCCGGATGGCCGCATCGTGCGCACGGTAAAAACCCGTCATCCGCGTGGCTTTATGCAGGGCAACTACCGCGAAAAGCAGTATGAGGTAGCAGACAGCGACAAGCCGTTTGAATATTTCATGAACCGTTTTCGCCTGCTGGAAGCCGCGCCGCGCGACGCGTTCAGCCGCTACACCGGCTTAGCCGAACAGACGATCCGTCCGCAGATGGATGCCGCGATCGCCGCCGGTTACGTGATCGAAACCCCGGCGCAGTGGCAGATTACGGAGAAGGGGAAACTGTTCCTGAATTCGCTGCTGGAGCTGTTCTTAGCGGAAGAGTAGGCAGGACGCCTCAGCCCGGCAGGCTGAGGCGTTAACTTAGTTTTTCAGTGCGCCAGCGAGCTGTTTGCGCTGGTCTTCCAGGGAGATGACGCGATTACAGACTTCGTGACCGAAGTTCTGGAAATCCTGCTCCTGCCTGCTCCACTCAGCCTGAATCGACTGCTGCAGCCCCCCCAGATTTCCCATAATCGCCTGCAGCGGGTTACTGCCGCCACTGCCCTGCTGACTGCCCATCTCATTCAGACTGTCCTGCATAACGCCGCCCAGCGTCGACTGCACCAGCCGTTCGCCTTCGGCGCGCACCTTATCGATCGCCTGATGATGGAACGTCAGGCCATCTTCGCGATGCTCGATGATGCGGTTCATCTGCTGTTTCAGCTGACCATTCAGGGTCGTCAGGCGATTACGAACGTTGCTGCCGCTTCCCAGCTTTTCGACGATGACCCGATCCAGTGCCGCACGCCCTTTCTCCAGCCGTGACGTCGCCCCGCTATCGATCCAGGGCAGATCGCGGCGCAGCGCATTCTGGTAGTCGATCGCTTTCTGACGGCCGGCCGCATCGAGCGTGACCCGCTTGCCGTTGAACTGCACATCGCCCTGCGGCGAGATTTCCATGTTGCCGTTGGCCCCGACCACCTGCACGCTCTGCGGCTTAATCACCACATCGTCCTGCGGCTTAACGCTGCATTCATAGGCGGCCTGCGCCTGGGTCGCTGCCACCAGCAGCACAGCAAGTAGCGCTTTACGCATCATATCCACTCCCTAACATCTGGTCTGAAACCGTTCAGAGATCGGGACTCAGCCCGACGCTGTGTGACTGACAACCTGGCCCGCGATATGCACCGGGGGCGTGGCTATTAGTCCCACCAGACGTCAAAGAGTTCCGTCATCTGCACATCCTGCAGCTTGTGCTCTTCCAGCCATTTGCGTACCAGCGCACGATGTTCTTCGGTGCATTTGCCGGTTTTCTGCAGGCAGACCAGACCTTCCCACACCAGATAGCCGCTGCCATCGAAGGCCAGACCATTAGGATCGATCGCTTCATTGATGAACTGGTTCAGCGTCTCATCGATTTCGCTTTCGCTGGTGCCTTCCGGGAAGCGCCAGGCAACCGAGAAACCCAGTTCCTGAAACTCGTCGATGTGCAGTTTTTTACGTAAACGGCGGCTGCGTTGTGTGGCCATTATTTCACCCTCTCAAACATTAAATCCCATACGCCGTGGCCTAAACGCTGCCCGCGCTGCTCAAACTTGGTCAGTGGACGCGTTTCAGGACGCGGCACGTAATTCTGTTGTTCTGACTGATTGCGATAGCCATCGATGCTGTTCATCACGTCAAGCATATGTTCGGCATAGGCTTCCCAGTCGGTCGCCATGTGGAACACGCCGCCCTTCTTCAGCTTGCGCATTACCAGCTCGGCGAAAGGCACCTGAACGATACGGCGCTTGTTGTGACGCGCTTTATGCCAGGGATCGGGGAAGAAGAGCTGAACCATGCGCAGCGAGTTATCCGGAATCATCTTCTCCAGCACTTCCACCGCGTCATGACACATGACCCGCAGGTTCTGCACACCGGCCTCTTTCGCAGAGGCCAGGCAGGCACCGACGCCCGGCGCATGCACTTCAATTCCCAGGAAGTTCTGGTGCGGCGTGTTCTGCGCCATCGTCACCAGCGAAGCGCCCATGCCAAAGCCGATCTCCAGCGTCACCGGGGCATCACGGCCAAACAGCTCGGTCAGATCGACAGGTTCCGGCTGGTATTCCACGCCCATAACCGGCCACAGGGTATCCAGCGCCTGCTGCTGGCCTTTTGTTAAGCGACCCTGGCGGCGCACAAAGCTGCGGATCCGGCGCAATGGCCGCCCGTTCTCATCAAATTCTGGGGTGATGACGTCATTAATCATGTAAAAGCCTGCTGGTTAGCCTGTTCCGGGAAACGGGCATTATGCAAAGTTCATAAGCAGAAGCAAGCCTTTGCAATCTTCCGGTTTACACCCAGGTGCGCATGTGCTGGAATTCCTGCCTGAGTGTAGAGTAAACACGGAAAATTTCCTTCTTATGATGCAAGCGCCGCAGTTCGCGCAACAGGTGCTGGACTGGTATCAGCGCTTCGGTCGCAAAACCCTGCCGTGGCAGCTGGAGAAGACACCTTACAAGGTGTGGCTCTCCGAAGTAATGCTCCAGCAGACCCAGGTTGCCACGGTTATCCCCTATTTTGAACGCTTTATGGCGCGTTTCCCCACGGTCACCGATCTGGCTGCGGCACCGCTGGACGAAGTGCTGCATCTCTGGACCGGCCTCGGCTACTACGCCCGTGCGCGTAATCTGCATAAAGCCGCAAAGCAGGTGGTCGAAGTTCATCACGGCGAGTTTCCGCAGAACTTTGAGGATGTCTCCGCCCTGCCCGGCGTTGGCCGCTCGACGGCAGGCGCGATCCTGTCGCTCTCCCTGGGTCAGCATTTTCCGATTCTGGATGGCAACGTTAAGCGCGTACTGGCGCGCTGCTACGCCGTCAGCGGCTGGCCGGGTAAAAAAGAGGTGGAGAAGCGGCTCTGGCAGATCAGCGAAGAGGTCACGCCCGCCAGAGGCGTCAGCCAGTTCAATCAGGCGATGATGGATCTGGGGGCGATCGTCTGTACCCGCTCGAAGCCGAAGTGCGAGATCTGCCCGCTGAACAGCGGCTGTGAGGCCTACGCCAGCAGCAGCTGGGCGAGCTATCCCGGCAGGAAGCCGAAGCAGGTGCTGCCGGAGCGCAGTGGCTGGTTCCTGATGATGCAGAATGGCGATGAGGTCTGGCTGGAGCAGCGTCCGCCGGTGGGGTTGTGGGGCGGTCTGTTCTGCTTCCCGCAGTTCACCACCGAAGCGGCCATGACCGACTGGCTGGCGGCGCGGGGCATCCATGCGAAACCGCAGCAGATGACCGCTTTCCGTCACACCTTCAGCCATTTCCATCTGGATATTGTTCCGATGTGGCTGGCATGGCCTTCTGCCGGGGCGGCGATGGATGAAGCAGGCGGTCTCTGGTATAACTTAGCGCTGCCACCATCTGTGGGATTAGCCGCACCCGTTGAGCGACTTTTGCACGAGCTGCGCCATCCCCGACAACTGGCTTTGAACAGTTGTGAGATTAATGAGGAAGAGTAATGAGCCGCACGATTTTTTGTACCTTTTTACAGCGCGACGCGGAAGGACAGGATTTTCAGCTCTACCCGGGCGATCTGGGTAAGCGTATTTATAATGAGATTTCCAAAGAAGCCTGGCAGAAGTGGATGGCCAAACAGACCATGTTGATCAACGAAAAGAAGCTCAACATGATGAATCCTGAGGATCGTAAAGTGCTGGAGAAGGAGATGGTTAATTTCCTGTTCGAAGGCAAGGACGTTCATATCGAAGGCTATACTCCGCCAGAAGCGTAAACATTCCGGGCCTCTTCAGTGAGGCCGGTTATCCAGGTCAGGCTTGCACTCCCAATGAATAAAAAATTAATCGCCTTATTGGTGATAGCTCCACTTTTGGTCTCCTGTTCCGGGTCGAAGCATCAGCAGTCTCACGAAGAGTGGGTAAAAGATACCAATGGCTTTGATATTCTGATGGGGCAGTTTGCTCACAATATTGAGAATA
Organism: Pantoea phosphatilytica; assembly: GCF_051025615.1. Classification (NCBI taxonomy): domain Bacteria; kingdom Pseudomonadati; phylum Pseudomonadota; class Gammaproteobacteria; order Enterobacterales; family Erwiniaceae; genus Pantoea; species Pantoea phosphatilytica. The sequence goes on along the minus strand of NZ_JBPFDF010000003.1, from coordinate 263,516 downwards.
TCTGGGGTATCAATGAGGTCCTGATTGCCGGACCAAAAGATTACGTCAAATACAGCGACAACTATTACACCCGCAGCCACATCAACTTTGAGAGCGGTAAGCTGACGATCGAAACGATCTCAGGCACCGATCCTATGGCCAGCCTGCGCCAGGCGATCGTAACCACCCTGTTGATTGGCGAAGATCCGGGCAATGTCGATCTCTACTCCGATGCCAACGACATCGAGATCAGTAAAGAGCCGCTGCTCTATGGTCAGGTACTGGACAACACCGGTCAGCCGATTCGCTGGCAGGGCCGCGCTGAAGCCTTTGCGGACTATCTGATCCAGCACAAACTGATGCGCCGCACGTCCGGTCTGCATGTGATTTACTCTATTTCGATTCCGATGGTGCCGAACCACCTCGACAAGCGTGCGCACAAATATCTGCCGATGGTGCGTAAAGCCGCCGAAGAGTATGGCGTCGATGCGTCGCTGATCCTGGCGATTATGCAGACCGAGTCGAGCTTTAACCCCTATGCGGTCAGTCACTCAGATGCGCTGGGCCTGATGCAGGTCGTGCAGCATACCGCCGGTGTGGATGTGTTCCGTATGAAGGGCAAATGGGGCAAGCCGAGCCGCAGCTATCTGCTGGATCCGGAGAATAATATCGACGCCGGTACGGCCTATCTGGCGCTGTTGCAGCGCAACTATCTGGGCGGCATTCAGGACCCCCTGTCACGCCGCTATGCAGTGATCACGGCTTATAACGGCGGGGCTGGCAGCGTGCTGCGCGTCTTCTCAAGCGATAAAGATCGGGCGTTTGCGATGATAAACAATATGTCACCGGGTAAGGTTTATCAGACCCTGACCAGTCAGCATCCGTCGGCGGAGTCGCGCCGTTATCTTTATAAGGTGAATACTGCGCAGAAGAGTTACAGAGGGTTCTGACTGGGGGTGTTTGCTGCGCAAACAGGCTGGGCTTCGCCTGGCAGTCGTTTTACCCTGTGCGGGTTTCGTTCGCCTGGTGGCTGGGGCAGTTTCAGGCCCGCTTCAGCAGGCGACCGACAAGGGGGCGCCAGTCGCCGCGCCCCCCTGACCCCGGGCTCCGGCCTGCATCACCGCCGCTTCGATTCTTCCGGGTTTCTCACGGACCGGCGGGACGCGCCATCCCTGGCGTGAGCCCGCCTCTTCGCGACATCCCTGTCGCTCGTCCTGAAATCCCTCATCCGCTCAGCGGCTCTGACGGCCTCCCTCCCCGCTGTAACTTCTTCTTTCTGTGTTGGGTACTTTATCGCTTCAGGTTCAGAGGATTAGCTCTGGCTCTGACTCTGGCTCTGACTCTGGCTCTGGCTCTGGCTCTGGCTTCCAGGCCAGCAGACGAGGCTGCATCGTAATAAACAAAAAGAATTCACAGGCGACAGTCTGACAGAGGCGTCCGCAGCGCCGGGGAACAACCGGAGGCCAGGATGAGCCGACAGGACGTCGGCGAAAGGACGGCACGCGCCAGGGATGGCGCGTCCGGACGGCCCGCAGGCCGCAGGGCGTGACGAGGGTACCGCACGAAGCGGGGCGCGAAGGCAGCCGGACGCCGGGATTGTTAAGGGGCGGGCGTCCGCCCCTTGACGCGTCCGCCCGCACGGGTGAACTGAAACTCCTTCTCGCCTGGCGGGCGAAACCCGCTCAGCGTAAATCCGCTGCCCGGCGAAACCATTGCCCCGTTCGCGCAGCGAACTCCCCTTCACCCGGCGGGCCGCTGCCCCGGCTTAAATCAGCCCGCCACCATCATATTCGCCACCAGATATTTCCGTCCCTGCTCATCCTCTTCGGTGTAAACACCCTGCAGCTCCGGCGAGAAGCCAGGCAGCAGATTCAGCCCCTCTTCCAGCGCCAGGAAATAGCGCTGCACCGCGCCGCCCCAGATCTCTCCCGGCACCACGCAGAGCACGCCCGGAGGATAAGGCAGCGCTCCTTCCGCCGCGATCCGCCCTTCCGCTTCGGCTATCGGCACCAGCTCCACCTCGCCGCGAATATAGGCCTGATGCGCATCCTGTGGATTCACCCTGACCGCCGGGAACTCTGCGGCGCGGAACATCAGGCGCTGCAGATCCTTCACATTGTGGCTGACGTAGAGATCGTGCATCTCCTGACAGAGACGCCGCAGGGTGTAACCCGCATAGCGTCCGGCATTTTTGCGGTAGAGGGTCGGCAGCACTTCGGCCAGCGGCGCATCCTCTTTAACGTGCTGCTCAAACTGCGCCAGCATCGCCACCAGATTGGCCATCTTCTCCGGACTCTCTGCGGGCGTCAGCAGGAACAGGATTGAATTGAGATCGCACTTCTCCGGCACGATGCCGTTCTCACGCAGGTAGTTCGCCAGGATCGTCGCCGGTATACCAAACTCACTATACTCACCGCTGGCCGCGTCGATGCCCGGCGTGGTCAGCAGCAGCTTACAGGGATCGACCCGATACTGATCGCGCGCATATCCGGCAAATCCGTGCCACTTCTCCTGCGGTTCAAAGCTGAAGTAACGCAGATCGCGGGCGATCGTCTCCGTCGGGGCATCCTGCCAGCGCTGTCCCGCTACCTTCTCCGGCACAAACGGCAGGATCATTTCGCAACGTTCCAGGATCGCTTTGCGCGCATCAATCCCCAGCCTGACGCACTCATCCCACATCCGACGCCCCGCTTCGCCCTGATGCATTCTGGCGTTGATATCCAGCGCGGCAAACAGCGGGTAAAACGGGCTGGTGGATGCGTGCAGCATAAATGCGTTATTCAGGCGCTTATGCGGGCAGAAGCGCCGCTGGCCACGGATGTGATTATCCTTTTTATGAATCTGCGACGTCTGCGAAAAACCGGCCAGCTGCTTGTGCACGGACTGCGTCACAAAGATGCCTGGATCGTTCTCATTCAGCTCCAGCGTCAGCGGTGAACAGCCCTCCATCAGCGGAATGAACTGCTCATAGCCGAGCCACGCGGAGTCGAACAGGATGTAGTCGCACAGGTGGCCGATGCGGTCCACCACCTGACGCGCGTTGTAAACCGTGCCGTCATAGGTGCCCAGCTGAATAATCGCCAGACGGAACGGCCTCTCTTCTCCGGCACGCTCGGGCGCTACCGCCGCAATCTGCCTGCGCAGATAAGCGTCATCAAAGCAGTGCGCATCAATGCCGCCAATAAAGCCAAAGGGATTACGCGCCGCTTCCAGATAAACCGGCGTCGCGCCCGCCTGAATCAGCGCACCATGATGATTCGACTTGTGATTGTTGCGGTCGAACAGCACCAGATCGCCCCGGGTCAGCAGCGCATTGGTAACAACCTTATTGGCGCTGGAGGTGCCGTTCAGCACAAAGTAGGTTTTGTCGGCGTTAAACACCTTCGCAGCATACTTCTGCGCATCTTTGGCGGAGCCTTCATGGATCAGCAGGTCGCCCAGCTTGACGTCGGCATTGCACATGTCCGAACGGAAAACGTTCTCGCCATAAAAGTCGAAGAACTGTTTGCCTGCCGGATGCTTTTTAAAGAACGCACCGCCCTGATGACCGGGACAGGCAAAGGTGCTGTTCTGCATATCGACATAGCGGCTCAGCGTCTCAAAGAACGGCGGCAGCAGCGCCGCTTCATACGCCTGCGCAGCCGCCTCCAGCGCCTGCCACGCCTCCGGCTCGCCATTCAGCTCACCGCTGACGCCGGGCAGGTGCATCACCTCCTCTTCAAAGGCGTTCGCGACAAAGACCGGCAGATTGAAGCCGGTGTGGCGCAGCAGGGCCAGTACACCGCTGCGGGTATCCGCCAGCGAGACGACAACCGCCGCCACATCGGTAAAGTCGGTGTTATCCAGCGTCACCACATCACGCGCGGTGTTCAGGGTCAGGCTGGGCGCAACGGCGGCGCTGGCAGCAATTTTCAGTGGAGTCATAGCGAATCCCCAACGTCAGGGAGAAGTGCCTGCGGCACAATTATGGGGACGGTGCCCCGGCGAATAATGAACGTTCGGCAGGCATTACGCAGCGGGTGAAGGGTGCTTCACCGCCACCGCCTGACGGACTCACCGCATGGTCAGTAACGGAGAGATCGGGAAAGAGAAAAGCCCGCAGTGCGCCGGAAAACGCGAACGGTAAGACGGGCGGATGCGCGGTAAACCGGACATGGCGACGTCCTCGATGGTGAAGAAGCAGGGTCAAAAAAGTGGCGCTCATCATGTCATCTTTTTTAAGCACCGACAAGCCAGAGACGGGAATTGTTCATTCATTGATTTAAAACTCAACCTTATGATTTATATAATATAATTCAAACAACAGCCTTTTCAGGCGCGATTAATTATATGAAATATATGCAGATTTATGCACTTCTGCCTGCCAGCGTTAAACGCGTATTTTCCAGGCCGTCGCTCTGCTGGCCCGCACACGCACCCCGTGCCCTACCGCATTGCGACCGCCTGGCGTAGACTTAGCCTCTCTTTTCCACTCTGCCGGAGGCTGCATGTTCAAGGCACTGGTCATTGAAAATGACGAACAGGGTTACCGTTCTCTGCTGAAAGATCTTCCCGAATCCCAACTGCCCGACCACGATGTCACGCTCGACGTCAGCTACTCATCCCTGAACTACAAAGATGCCCTCGCGATCTGCAATAAAGGCCCGATCGTGCGCCAGTTTCCGATGGTGCCGGGTATCGATTTTGTTGGCCGGGTGACGGCCAGCCGCCATCCTGACTGGAAAGAGGATGATGTGGCGCTGCTGACGGGCTGGGGCGTCGGTGAAAAACAGTGGGGCGGCCTGGCGCAGAAAGCCAGCGTCAGTGGTGACTGGCTGGTGAAGCTGCCCGCCACGCTGAGTCCGTTGCAGACGATGGCGATCGGCACGGCGGGCCTGACCGCGATGCTCTGTGTGATGGCGCTGGAAAAGCAGGGCATCACGCCGGAACGGGGGCCGGTGCTGGTGACCGGCGCCAGCGGCGGCGTCGGCAGCTATAGCGTCAGCCTGCTGGCGCGTCTGGGCTATGAGGTCACGGCGTCGAGCGGACGCGCCAGCGACCACGGCTGGTTAATCGACACTCTGGGCGCAACCTCGGTGATGGATCGTGAAGAGCTCTCACAGCCCGGCAAACCGCTGGTTAAAGAGCAGTGGGCCGCCGCCATCGACAGCGTCGGCAGCCACACGCTGGCGAATGTCCTGGCCGCCACCCGGCGGGACGGCGTGGTCGCAGCCTGCGGCATGGCCCAGGGGCTCGACCTGCCAGCCAGCGTCGCGCCCTTTATCCTGCGTGGCGTGACCCTGGCCGGTGTCGATAGCGTGATGTGTCCGAAACCGCTTCGCCAGCAGGCGTGGCAGCGCCTCGGTGAGTTGCTGGATAGCGAACGGCTCAGCAGGCTGAGCCGGGTGATCCCGCTGAGCGAAGCCAGAGAGGGCGCGCAGGCTCTGCTGGAGGGCCGTGTGCAGGGTCGGCTGATCGTCGACTGTCGCTGAATCCAGAAAGGTGCGGTGCGCGCCTCTAGCGGGCGGCCCGCCGTAACCGTTTGATCAGCCCCTGCAGCGCGAACTCTGTGCCCTGCTCCATCACGGATTTTGGATCGCCGCTGAACTGGTGGCACTCCGCCTCATCCGTGCCATCCGGCAGCATCCAGCCGAACCAGATGGTGCCCGCCGGGGTACCATCGTCTCCGCCATCCGGCCCGGCATAGCCGGTAATCGATAATCCCACCGGTTCACCCGAACGGGCGCAGGCCCCCTGCACCATCTCCCTCGCCGTCTGTTCGCTTACCGCCGTATGCTGCTTCAGCGTGTCGGGATGTACTCCCAGCAGGCGGATTTTGGCGTTTTCGCTGTAGGTCACAAAGCCGCTGGTGTAAAAGTCGCCGCTGCTCTCTACTGCAGCCAGCGTCATGCTGATCAGCCCGGCGGTGCAGGATTCAGCGGTGGTCAGATGCCATCCGGAAGCGAGTAAAATTTTACCCAGTTGTTCAGCGGTCTGATCAAGTGATGTCGCCATAGTGGTCTCCTCAGTCTGTCAGGCACTCCAGGTATAGCGCAAAATCGGCAATTAAAAGCGCGCAAAGCAATGTTTTTAAAAGCGAAACGGCCAGAAATCAGGGTTGAATATCAGGCGGGTTACACTTAGCATGACCCTGAGGATCGGGCTGAGCGCGCCGTGGCAGAGGCTGTCCGGCAGCGCGTACACGCGGCCGCGCGGCCTCTCCGCAGGCAGGCGGGAAGCTGCGTCAATCGCTGAAAAACGGGTCGCAGAGGCGCGCAGCCACGGATTAGTTGTTACTCTTCGCCTTCCTGCCTGCCGGCAGCATAAAAAAGCACGCGGTCAACGCGGCACCAGGCATGAGCACCATGCCGACGATCCAGACTTTTTACCCGCCTCTATGCCCTCTGGCAGGTTTAACGGGATAACTCACCACAGCGCACAGATTTTTAACCCGAATGCATCTGCATTTATTAATACATAAAGGAAGAGAGTGATGGCGCAAAAACCGGTGGTTGTTATTCATTACTGTATGCAGTGCAACTGGCTGATGCGGTCAGCGTGGATGGCACAGGAGCTTCTGCACACTTTTGCGGAGGATCTGGCGGAAGTGACACTGAAACCGGGCACCGGCGGTGTCTTTGAAATTACGCTGGATGAGCATCTGTTGTGGGAACGTAAGCGCGATGGCGGCTTCCCCGACGCGACCACGCTGAAGCAGCGCGTGCGCGACATCTGCTTCCCGGACCGCACGCTGGGTCATATCGACAAGCACAAAACGGAAATCAGCTAAGGGCTATTCGCTGCCGGTGATTTTCTCTGCCGCGTCATGCAGCGCCTGAATCAGCGTTTGCAGCGCGGCGTCTGAGATATCTTCCTGCGCCAGCCGCCGATTCAGCGCGACCTTCAGCCCGTGAATCGCCTGCTCCACGGCAGGAATGCTGCGGTTGTTGACCAGCACCGCCAGTGAAGAGAGCCGCGCAATCAGGCTGAGAACCATTTCACGCTGTTCGGCCAGCTGCGCCCTGCCTGCGGGCGTCAGGCGATAGGCTTTGCGTGTGGCCTGCGCATCCACCACCTGAATCGCCTCCATCTCCTCCAGCAGCGTCAGATTGGGATAGATAATTCCCGGACTCGGTGAATACTCTCCCTTTGACAGCTCCTCAACCGACTTAATCAGCTCATAGCCGTGCGCCGCACGCTGTTCCAGAAAGTGCAGCATCAGCAGGCGGATCTCACTCGCTTCCAGCATTTTTTCACGTCGTTTACGACGCCCGCCGCAGCCAGCCTGCGCGTCAGAGGAAGTGGAAGTCGGATACGGTTTCATGGCCTGCCCTGCGGAGAAAAAGGAGGTTGATGGTAGTTCGCCGCCTGACAAAACTCAATTGCCGTAACCGCCTACTTCGCGTGCCAGTAGGCCACCGCCCGCACGAAGCGGCTGTCGAGGCCGCGCTGCAGCGTGAAGTAGTCCGAGAGGGCTTTCACCGCCTCCCCCTCGCCGGTCAGCCAGATAAAGTAATCCTCTGCCGGCAGCGCGATCGCATCCAGCCGGGCCATCAGTTCGCTGATCTGCGCCTTCTGCATCTGACCGCTGCCGAGCCAGTGTGCTGTGAGGTTATCCGTCTCCGACAGATAGTCGCGGCCCGTCGCGCTATCGGTAAAGGCGTAAAGATGCAGCGCCTGCGCCTGAACGTCACGCTGACGACGCGCAAAGGCAGGCAGACCGGTTTCATCGCAGACGCAGAGCTGGAAGGCATAATCGGTCGGCACCACCAGCGAACCGCGCGGCCCGCCGATAATCAGCCGATCGCCCGGCTGTGCCCGCGTTGCCCAGTCACTGGCTACACCCTGCTGGTGAATATAGAAGTCCAGGGTCAGTGAAGACTCACCATCAAACGCCAGCGGCGTGTAGTCCCGCGCCTGGGGATGCTGCCCCTCCGGCCAGACAATCCCCTCTTCCGTGATTTGCGGCAGAGCGAGTGGCGTATCGTCAGCCGGGAAGAAGACTTTGATGTGATCGTCAAAGCCTGGCGAGGTAAAGCCCGCCAGATCGCTGCCGCTGAAGCGGATGCGCCAGAAATGACCGGCGACCCGCGTTTTACTGACCACTTCAATATGACGGAAACGTAATTCATTACGGACGCGCTGCGGCGTGCGTGGGTTCGCTGATAAAGGCAAAGTGTCTCTCCCGGAAACCGGTGTGCCCGCAGGCCGGGGCGCGCCGGAGTTAAATAACAATCATTCGCATCTGAAGCCAGAAGATTAGCTATGATATATCTTCAGCACAAGAACGAAAAATGCGATCGGCCGGGATAAGATATATTTTACGCGACGGACGCGAGGCGTCATCCAGCGCAGGAGCGACAGAGAAAAGAGAGGCAGGAAGAGCGTCGTAGCCAGCAGAAAAGTCAGACAGATAGAGCAGGTGAAAAGGAGCCAGGCGTCGGATTGCGTAAGCGCGTCCGGCTGCTGCTGAGCCGGACACGGTTGTGCGCCGCAGATGTTGGCAGCGCAGCCACGCTTACAGCATGTCGTTAAATCCGGAGAGAGAAGAGTGGGAAGTGGTGTGCGCCGGCAGCTCCCCGTCGCCCAGAATTTCATGCTGAGAGCTTTGAGCATGCGGATGCAGTCCGTCAGGCGGTGAGAAAGGCTCAGCCTGCTGCGCCACTGCCATAACAGGCAATGCCAGAATAAGTGAAATCAATAAGCGTCGCATAGTGGTCTTCGGTTGTCGTTCTGGCCGGAAACGGCCTGAAATGCAGATGAATATTCCAGCCTCATCACAGATGCACGATGATTAAGGTATGATGAGGTTTCGGAGGAGGATTTTACGCCAGTCGGGCGCGTTATTTTATAAAATCGTGCGGTTTGTCACGGTATACCGCACGAAAGATGAATGAGCCATTCCCCTGCCCGGCTGCTTACGCCTGCGTCACCGGAATGGAAAAGACGCCGCTCAGCCAGTCGGCTCTGCAGTGCGCGAAATCGAGTCGCAGCAGATCTTTGCCCGGACGGCGCGACACGCCCAGCGCGGGCAGATGCTGATAGTAGATATCTTCGATAAAGCGCGTCAGCTGCTCCGGTTTGCCGCTCCAGCGGATCGACGCGTAGAGGCCGCACTCCTCGTGCCAGCGGGTGGTCTCTCCCAGCAGCCCGGCATGCTGCGGCTCCAGCGCCTGAAACAGGCTGATATTCTGCTGGTCGGCAGAGCTGTAGCCTGGGCCATACTGAAAACCCAGCCAGCCCTGCGTCACCCTGCTGCCCGCCAGCGCGACGAGCTGCCGCGCCTGACTGGCGACCCGGTGGTCGCGATCGGCGATGTAATCTCCAAACTTACACTCCCACTCCAGCGTCTCACCGCACAGAGGCAACGCTTCCTCGCGCTCCACCAGCGTTGCGCGCTCGGCCAGGGTTCGCACCAGGATGCGACCATGAAAGTTCTTTACCGGCAGATGGGGAATGCGGCGAAACGCGCCAGGCGTCAGCGAAAAGTGACCTTTAAAAACCCGGGTAAAGTTTTGCTGATTATCAAAGCCAAAACGAACGGCGATATCGATCAGCGTCATGCGCGTCAGTCGCAACGCCATCGCCGCCATCGTCAGACGCCGTTTGCGGGTATAGGCCGCCAGCGTCTGCCCGGTCATCTCTTTGAACATGCGCTGCATGTGCCACTTGGAATACCCGGACTTGAGGGTGATTTGATCGATATTGAGGTCGTCGGTGAGATTGGCTTCTATCCACTCAACCAGATCGTTGATGTGCTGTTTTTTAATGGCCTGAGTGAGCATGATGGCAAGTTACGGTGCAGTTTAGCGCTGGAATTTTCGGCACAAGAGAATAGCAAAAATCGCCATTCGCCATAAGATGAGAGGTGCGATAAACCGCGATTTCAGCGGCATACCGCATTAATTGCTTAGGTTACTAATTAAAAAAGGCTGACCCGCGTCAGCCTTTCACGTAACACTACCCGGCGTGACGGGCGCACCTCAGAGTGAGGAGCAGGCCGCCCGCACCGGGCATATCGCAGAGAGCGCCCCTGCAAAAGGATCGGCTCTCTGCTGCCTGCGACTAATGGCTGCGCATGCCCGCTGCCGTCATCATCATACGGAACAGCGAGGCAACAACGCCCAGCGCCAGTACGCTGGCGGCATAGATAACGACCAGCCACATCACACGCTTCCACCAGGGGGCTTTCGTTTCGTCCTTGTGGTCTTTCATGCTGCTGAGGCTTTTCATATCAATGGTATCCTGCGTCTGCTTTGATTTTTCCACGGAACACGTAGTAGCTCCAGAAGGTGTAGCCCAGGATCATCGGGATAATCAGCAGGCTACCGACCAGCATAAAGGCCTGGCTCTGCGGCGGTGAGGCCGCATCCCAGATTGTGACCGATGGCGGAATAATGTTTGGCCAGACGCTGATACCCAGTCCGGAGAAGCCCAGGAAGATCAGGGCCAGCGTCAGCAGGAACGGCGAATAGTGCGCCTCGCGCTTGATGGCGCGCACAATTCCCCACGAGCAGAGCAGCACCAGCACCGGAACCGGCAGGAACAGGAACAGGTTTGGCCGGCTGAACCAGCGATGGGCGATGTCCGCGTGTGAGAACGGCGTCCACAGGCTGACGATACCGATGATCACTAACAGCGCGATGACCAGCGGCGTCGCCAGCGCGGACATCTTACGGTGCAGCTCATTTTCGGTCTTCATAATAAGCCAGGTGCAGCCCAGCAACGCATAGGCGACGACCAGACCCAGGCCGCAGAACAGCGGGAACGGCGCCAGCCAGTCCATGGCCGAACCGGCGAAGCGACGGCCCTCAACCGGGATGCCATCCAGGAAAGCGCCGACCGCCACCCCCTGACTGAAGGTCGCGATGACCGAACCCGCAATAAAGGATTTGTCCCAGAATGCCCGGTGGCCTTCAACCGCCTTGAAGCGGAACTCAAAGGCGACACCACGAAAAATCAGGCCAATCAGCATGGCGGTCAGCGGAATCGACAGCGCGTCGGTGATCACCGCGTAGGCCAGCGGAAACGCACCAAACAGGCCCGCGCCGCCCAGCACCAGCCAGGTTTCGTTGCCATCCCAGACCGGCGCGACGGTGTTCACCATCATGTCGCGCTCACCGGCATCTTTATTGAACGGGAACAGCAGACCAATCCCCAGGTCGAAGCCATCCATCACGATATACATCAGGGTTGCGAAGACGATAATCACAAACCAGATTACGGAAAAATCGATCATCTTAGTGCTCTCCATCCTTAAAGGTGGCAGCGGAAAGCGGACGTGCCGGGGTTTTCTTCTGACCGGGCCCGCCCTCTTCGGTAACGTGACCTTCGCCGACAACCGGTCCCTGCTTAATCAGGCGCATCATATAGTGATACCCCACGCCAAATACCGAGCTGTAAACCAGAATAAAGGCCAGCAGACTGATGCTCATGTGCATGTCGCCATGCGCGGAGACCGCATCAACCGTTCGCTGTACGCCATAGACGACCCACGGCTGACGACCAATCTCTGTCGTGAACCAGCCCGCCAGAATCGCAATCAGACCCGATGGCCCCATCAGCAGCGCAAACCACAGGAAAGGACGCGACTCATAGAGGCGGCCTTTAACGCGCAGCCACAGGCTGACCACACCCAGCGTAATCATCAGCAGGCCCAGCGCCACCATTACGCGGAAGGACCAGAAAATGACCGTTGAGTTCGGCCGATCCTCTTTCGGGAACGACTTCAGTGCCGGCACCTGCTTATCCAGACTGTGCGTCAGGATCAGGCTGCCGAGATAAGGCACTTCCAGCGCATATTTGGTCCGCTCCTGCTCCATATCGGGGATGCCGAACAGGATCAGCGGCGTCGCTTCGCCCGGCGGGTTTTCCCAGTGTCCTTCGATCGCCGCGATTTTGGCTGGCTGATGCTCCAGGGTGTTCAGACCGTGCGCATCACCAATCATCGCCTGAATCGGGGCGACAATCAGGGCCATCCACAGCGCCATGGAAAACATCTTGCGGATAGCCGGATTATTGTTGCCCTTCAGCAGATGCCAGGCCGCCGACGATCCCACAAAGAAGGCGCTCGCCAGGAAGGCCGCCACCGACATATGGAACAGGCGGTAAGGGAATGAGGGGTTAAAGACGATTTTCAGCCAGTCCTGCGGAACCACCACGCCGTTCTGGATCAGATAACCCTGCGGGGTGTGCATCCAGCTGTTGGATGCCAGGATCCAGAAAGTGGAGATCAGCGTGCCCAGGGCGACCATGCAGGTGGCAAAGAAGTGCAGACCCGGACCGACGCGATTCCAGCCGAACAGCATCACGCCCAGGAAGCCCGCTTCCAGGAAGAACGCCGTCAGTACTTCATAGGTCAGCAGCGGACCGGTGATACTGCCCGCAAACTCCGAGAAGCCGCTCCAGTTGGTGCCGAACTGATAGGCCATGACCAGCCCGGAGACCACACCCATGCCGAAGTTAACGGCAAAGATTTTCGACCAGAAGTGGTAGAGATCGCGATAGGTCTGATCGCGGGTTTTGAGCCACATACCTTCGAGGACGGCCAGGAAGCTGGCGAGACCGATGGTGATGGCGGGAAAGATAATATGGAAGGAAACAGTAAAGGCGAACTGTATCCTGGCCAGATGAAAGGCATCTAATCCGAACATTGCTTACCTCTTTGCCACATAGATTTGCCACATAGAACACCATGTATTTACTTATAATTAACAACTTAAGCCTGATACGCGACTTCTCTGCGCTTATTGAAATTCCCGCCGCAAATTTAGAACTATTCGCGGCGAGGAAACAGAAACAGTGGGGTTAATGAAAACTATAACAGTCTTTTTTGATTTTGATCATTGTTTTTAGCAGGAATTATCTATTTAAAAATAAGGCTTAAAGGTTAACCACAGGGTGTTTTTGTGTCATTAATGTTACGGTATTTGCCGCATTAAAAAGCGGGCCGGCGAACACAAATTCCGCCTGAAAAAGGGTCTCAACGGCCTGTTTTCAGACACTATTTTGCTGATCACACTGACCACGCGGGCCGAAAAGTGACGCAGAAAACATGAAATCATCTTATTTCTTAACAGGTTAAACCTGAAAACAGCCGTCTCTGCCGCTTTGTTTTATTTTTGGTTTTACTCCGGCAGATCCCGTCGGGGATTCTGACAAAATAAACGGCGGAGCCGGGAATTAAGAGGCCGCAGGAATGTTAATAAAATGAGTCAAAATTTACGGATGAATTAACAATGAAAGCCAGGCCGCAGATTATTGCTGGCCCGGACCGGATAAATCGATTTAATTAGCGGCAATAAGTTGGGAGGCCGGCTGGGTTATTTGCGCCACCCTGCCGGTGGCGCGGTGGCGGTGCAGAAATGCGCTGGGCCGAAAAGCAGAATTGCAGATTAAAAAATGCCGGTGTCGTCACATTCTGACCACCAGCGCGGAAATTCAGGCTGCCGGAAGGCTGCCGCGCTGCGCCAGAATCCGGCCCAGATTCTCTTCCAGCCAGTCCGCCAGCCCCACGACCTGCTCCCCGACCTCGCGACCGAGCGGTGTCAGGCGATACTCAACGTGCGGCGGCACCACATCAAAAGCGATGCGCTGCACAAAACCATCCTCCTCCAGGTAACGCAGGTTCTGCGCCAGCATCCGTTCGCTGACGCCGCCGACGGCCCGGCGCAGCGCGCTGAAGCGCAGCGTCTGGTCCTGCAGCGCCAGCAGAATCAGTACGCTCCAGCGGCTGGTGACCCGCTTCAGGACGTCACGCGAGGGGCAATCAACGTTAAGCAGTTCGCCACGAATAAATTTTTCACTCAGTTTTTCAGCCATTTACTCTGCCTTTCCCATACTAACAATTCTGTAAGTACTTACTTAAAGTTAGTTTATCCCCTAGTCTGAATTTCACCAACAGCCACAGGAGAAAGATCATGATTGCAGTGACAGGCGCAACCGGCCAGCTCGGCCGTAAGGTGATTGCAGCACTACTGAAGAAAGTTCCGGCAGAGACGATCGTCGCCGCGGTGCGTACGCCCGCCAGAGCCGCCGATCTGGCCGCACAGGGCGTCATCGTCCGCCAGGCCGACTACGGCCAGCCAGAGACGCTGGAGGCCGCTTTTGCCGGTGTGGAAAAACTGCTGCTGATCTCCGGCAGTGAAGTCGGCCAGCGTGAAGCGCAGCACAGGGCAGTCATTGCGGCCGCCCGCGCCGCTGGCGTGCGCTTTATCGCCTACACCAGCCTGCTGCATGCGGATACCTCGCCGCTGGGCCTGGCGCTGGAGCACCGCGCCACGGAAGCGCTGCTGAGAGATTCAGGCATTCCGTTCGCTCTGCTGCGCAACGGCTGGTACACCGAGAACTACGCCGCCAGCATTCCGCCAGCGCTGGCACACCATGCATTTATCGGCGCGGCGGGCACAGGCCGCATCGCCTCGGCTGCGCGTCAGGATTACGCGGATGCCGCGGCGGAAGTGATGACCCGGCCGGACCAGGCCGGGAAAGTCTATGAGCTGGCCGGTGACGACAGTTATACGCTAGCGGCGTTTGCGGCCGAAATCGCCGCGCAGAGTGGTGAAAAGGTCGATTACGTGAATCTTTCCCAGGCTGAGTTTGCGGCCGCGCTGAAAAGCGCCGGATTGCCGGAAGGCCTGGCAGAGATGCTGGCTGACTCCGATGCAGGTGCAGAGAAAGGCGCGCTTTTCAGTGATTCCCGTCAGTTGAGCAGCCTGACCGGCCGTCCGACGACCACGTGGCAGGCGGTGATCCGCGCTGCGCTGGCGAAGGCCTGATGCGCCAGATGCTGAGCGGGAGCCCCTCCCGCTCAGCGCCGCCGTCCGCCCCGCTTTCCCGTTGCGTATGCCATTTTTTGTCCCCTTTCCGGCCCGGGATTCTGTGTCAGAATGTTAACAGACGTCGATTTTCTTCAGGTTAATTTTTTAAATTCAGGCCGCTAAGAGATTCATCCGAAATGTGTTTTTGGTGAACAGCGCTATATTTGGTTGAATTGACTGAAATTTATTAAAAAACCTCGATTAATAGACAATTTTTATTACGTTCATAGATATTCTGCATTGTTGTTCCGCAGGTCGGGGAGGCTATAATTTGTCCTTTGTGCAACCCCGACCGCTCAGGAGGCCGCTATTAATACTTATCGCCAGCAACAGAATGCACTTGAAGAGGTTCGTGCCGGGGCGGAAGTTGAGTATCAATACGATCCCCATGAACTGAAACTGGAGCGCATGCAGGATTCCGAACCGGAGCCGGAGCTGATTGAAGGCCTGCCTGCCCCGGATGCGCTCACGCCTGCCGATCGTTATCTGGAACTGTTTGAACATGTCCAGATGTCGCGGATCTTCGAGGACAGCAAAACCTTCCCCGACTGTTCGCCAAAGTACGATCCGCTGGATGTGCTGATGCGCTATCGTCGTCAGAAACGCAGCAGTGACTTCGACCTGTCGCGTTTTGTCGCCGATCACTTTTATCTGCCTGGCGTAAACGAAAGCTTTTATGTCTCCAACCCGGATAAAACGCTCAACGAGCATATCGATGATCTGTGGCCGGTCCTGACCAAAATGCCGCAGCAGCATATGCCGCACTCATCGCTGCTGCCGCTGCCGAAACCCTATGTGGTGCCGGGCGGCCGCTTTGGCGAAACCTACTACTGGGACTCTTATTTCACCATGCTCGGCCTGGCGGAGTCGGGCCGTGACGATCTGCTGCGTCACATGGCGGATAACTTCGCCTGGCTGATCGACAACTACGGTCATGTGCCCAACGGCAACCGGACCTACTACCTCAGCCGCTCGCAGCCGCCGGTCTTTGCGCTGATGGTCGAGCTGTTCGAAGAGGATGGCGTGCGCGGGGCGAAACGCTATCAGGAACAGCTGATGAAGGAGTATCAGTTCTGGATGGATGGCGCCGGGTCGCTGATGCCTAATCAGGCCTATCGCCATGTCGTGCGGATGCCGAACGGTTCGCTGCTGAACCGCTACTGGGACGACCGCGATACGCCGCGCGATGAGTCGTGGATGGAAGATGTGGAAACCGCCCGCGAATCGAAACGTCCGGCCAGCGAGGTCTATCGCGACCTGCGTGCGGGCGCGGAATCGGGCTGGGATTACTCCTCGCGCTGGCTGCGTAACCCGAAACGGCTGTCGAGCATTCGCACCACACAATTTATTCCTATCGATCTGAATGCGTTCCTGTACAAGCTGGAGCTGATGATCGCCACCCTGTCGCACGCCAAGGGCGAAGAGCTGACCGCGCTGGCGTGGCAGAAAAAGGCCGAAGCGCGTAAACGTGCGATCACCCGCTATCTGTGGGACAGCACCGCTGGCGTCTTCCGCGACTACGACTGGCGGCGTGAGCGTTTCGGTGCCTTTACCGTGGCGTCGGTGGTTCCGCTGTTTGTCGGGCTGGCAACGCCGCATCAGGCGCACCTGCAGGCGATCTCCCTGCGTCACCTGCTGCTGAGCAATGGCGGCCTGCTGACCTCGATGGTAGAGAGCGGCGAACAGTGGGATCGGCCCAACGGCTGGGCACCGATGCAGTGGATGGCGATCGTCGGCCTGAACAACTACGGTGAAGAGACGCTGGCGACGGAAGTGGCGGTGAACTGGCTTAATACCGTGAATAACTTCTACCAGCTGCACCATAAGCTGGTCGAGAAGTATGACATCAGCGGCGAACGCGCCCGTCCGGGCGGCGGGGGCGAATATCCGCTCCAGGATGGTTTTGGCTGGACCAACGGCGTCACGCGTAAGCTGATGACGATGTATGGCCATCTGATGGCGGACTGAGTCCGTCACACCAGCAACGCAAAAAGCCGGGTTCGCCCGGCTTTTTCATGCAGGTCATCCTGCGGGACTACTTCTTCGCTTCGGTGCCCGGCTGTGAGGCACGTTGCAGGAACTGCTGTGTGACTTCAGGAATATGCTGCAGCAGCCACTCCGCCATGGCCACTTCCTGATCGCGGATTTCACTCAGTATGCGAACGCCCTGCGCGTCACCGACCTGTTCAGCCGTGGCGATCAGGCTGGTATAGCTGGCGATTTCGGCATTTTCAAAAACATAGCCACTGATTGCGCCCTTGACCACTTCATCTGAGTTGAACATCCCGCCGACAGCCTGACCGGTGGCCGCCATCTTACCCATCGCATCTTTCATCACTGAGTGGTCGATACCGTGGCTGTCGAGCAGCTGTTCCAGAAGCGTCAGCTGATGTTTCGTCTCGTCGAGATGCTGAGCCAGACGCTGCTCCAGTGCCGGATAGTGTTCAAGACGGCCCGACATCTTGCTGAGCATGCTTTCTGCCTGTTTTTCCATAGCATGCGCGTCGCGCAGCCAGTCGTGATAATGTTCAATCGCAGTCATGTCGTTCTCCTTAAGAAACAGTAATCGCTTCGGCTACCGAGGTGAGCTTCTCATCCGTTTGCTTCTCTTCATTCAGGGTCGTCTCCAGCAACTCTGCCGCTTTGGTGTACCCCAGCTTCAGCGCCAGCGCATGCAGCGTACCGTAAGTGGCAATCTCATAGTGCTCCACCTTCTGCGCCGCACCGATCAGCCCCTGATCGCGGATTTCGCCTTTTTCGACGGATTCGATAATCTCCTGCGCTTCTTCGACCAGCCCTTCCAGCGCATGACACTTCATTCGTTTAATTCTGACCTCAGGTGTGACCTCCACCAGTTCATCCAGTCGCTCAATCTGCGCACGGGTCTCTTCCAGATGCTGATTAAAGGCAGCGATAAGATTTTCGTCACTGGCAGCACGCGCCATTTTAGGCAATGCACGGGTTATCTGTTTCTCAGCGCTATAGACATCGGACAAGTCGTGGATGAACAGGTCATTTAACGTTTTCACTGTCATAAGATAGCCTCACTGTTAAAAAAGCTGCGCCGTTAATAACGCAACGCCAGTCATTTCGTTGACACACGGAAAGTCTAGTGGAGATTTATAATATCGCCCACCGCATCGGTATAAATTTAAGACAAAAGTAGCATATCAGATGCACTTTACCCTTTTACAGCAACACGTTAGCTCTTAATTCTTTTTCCTGCAGCCGCTTCGTCAGCCAAGCTGCAATTTGTACAATTTTATAAATAGCTGTATACATTTTTCAATCTGGCGCATAAAAATTGCACCGGCCAGGCATTACCTGTACAAAGTTTTATTAAATGGTATAGATTTAATCGATCGGAAATAAAAAAAACCGGAAAGGAAGCCTCTCCGGTTTAATTAACGGCGTCTTTGCCTGCTGTTGATTCAGCAGCGACACAATTCAGAATGTAATTATCTTGCAGGAAAATAAAAGAGATCTTTTACAGCCCGGTAAACGGCATCCACAGCCCTGACAGCAGCATCAGATTCGTTTAGCTCCGGCGACTTACCTTCCCTCCCTTACGCCCTGCCTCAATCGCACGTTCGGGATCGTTCTTGAAGTTCCCGCCGCTTTTCTGGCCACCTTTACGTCCCGCTTCCGCAGCACGCTCTTTGTCAGCCGCAAAATTTCCGGCCCCACCACGATATTGAGTCATTCTGTGTTCCTCTTTGAAATTAAAAATCAGAATTTGCACAGTTAATGCTTCATCAGGCCGATTCAGCAATCTAAATGTAGACAGAAAATCGGACCGATCAAGCGACAAAATAACAATCCGTCACGCTCTGGATTATTAGAGAGAGTTACCTATCCTGGATTGATAACGTATTTAAACTATCGCTGCGCGTCTATTCGAAAGAAGCGCAACGACGCGGCAATGCTTTTTCACATAAAAAGCCGCGCCCTATTAATCGATCATTTTCGAAAAATGTCCAATTGAAAAAATAGTAAACGAAGCGGCAGAAAGATAACCTCATCAATATCAGTTAGTGAAGATGATCAACAAACGATCAATTTACCTAAGCGAAGCGGTAAATATAATCAGGTTACTTTGTTATCACCCAGGAATTAAGCGAGACGCAGAAGGTCAATCGCGCCAGTTGAAAATAACCATTTTTGATCGATAAACGATCAAATATGCTGATTTAATGAAAATTAAATTCAAATGTCACCTCATCATCAGCGATGGGTATTAAAGAATAAACGAAGCGGTAATAGAGAGAGGTGAGAAAATGAAAAGCCGTTTTAGGATTAATACTAAAATTTAGTTCGTGTGGTGCTGCGCACCGATCGCTGAGGCGACCGGCAGGGAAAAAAAAGCCAGGGAGGATCCGGTAAGGTCAGAAGAAACGGCTGCGCCAGCGGTCAGGCTCAGCAAAGGTCGACTGCGTCGGGAAAGGCGTCATCTATCGCGATACCGCGTTTACCATTTTTCTTAATGCGATACATCGCTGCATCCGCCCGAGCCAGTGCGGTATCGAAGTCATCATTTTCCTGCACCTGCGACACGCCGACAGAGGCGCCGATCTGAGCGTGACCGTTTGACATATCAAAAGGGGTGAGCACCGCATCAAGACAGGCGTCAGTCAGTTCGCGGACCAGGGGGTGGTGCAGCGGATAGGGCAATAACAGAACAAACTCATCGCCGCCGAGCCGGCCAATGACCCCCTCAGCGGGTACGCATTCCGTTAAACGCTGACTGAGCTGGATCAGTACCTCATCCCCGCTGCGATGTCCCAGAGTGTCGTTAACATGCTTGAAGTTATCCAGATCGATAAAGGCAACACAGAGTGCTCCCTGCGCTTTCATTTCGCAGAAATAGTTTTGCAGAGCGTGGCGATTGTTGAGCAGCGTCAGGGGATCGTGCAGTGCCAGCAGCGCGAGCTGCGCTTCATACTGCTTCTCTTTCGTCATGTCGATATGGGTGCCGATCACTTTTACCGGCTCGCCCTGGGCGTTCCACTCACTGACCCGGCCACGATCCAGCACCCAGGTAATGCTGCCATTCTTTGCGATCATGCGGTGCAGCGCCTCGTAGTAAGGCGCTTTGCCGGCAATATGATCGTAAAACGCCCGCAGAACCTCAGCGGCATCATCGGGGTGCAGGCTCTCTTTCCAGGATTCAAAGTTGGCGTCGGTCTCTTTCGGCTGGAAACCCAGCATCGCGCCCCAGCGCCGGTTAAAGATCACCAGTTTGCCGCTGGGGATATCGAGCTGCCAGAGAAACAGCCCGGTGCCATCCAGCGCCGCGTTGAGTTTGTTCCGGGCGTCATGGGCTATACGCTTCAGACGCGCATTATGCTTTTTCAGGTTCTGTATCTGCAGCCGCAGTGCTTCTTCTGACATGACCGTGAGAGCGCTGGAAAAAAGGGGTATTGTGCCTGTCAGGTGGATTCTGTAAAGAGTGGCTTATAAAACACGATTAGTCGCGGTCAATTGCACGCTGGACAGCATATCAGGCGGTGACACTCTGGCAACGCAGCACAGAGCCGGGACGGCAAATTGGTTTCGCCGTGAAATCTGTTTGTGTGGCTACTCAATTCAGAGCCGGAATGAACGGCGGAAATGGAAATTCGGATTGTTCGGCGGGATGTGGCGAGTGAATCGAACCTGTCGATAACGGGTTCGCCTCAGAATGCAAAAACCCGCCAGAGGCGGGTTCTTTAAATATGGTGCCCGAACCCGGAATCGAACCAGGGACACGGGGATTTTCAATCCCCTGCTCTACCGACTGAGCTATTCGGGCAACGGGGCGCATTAAACCAAAGCGGCCCGGCAGCGTCAAACGCTTTTCACCAAAATCACACCAACTGACCGCTTTTCCATCAACCCGGCCATCGGGTCTGTTTCACGGCAAAAAAGCGGCCGTCGATCGAATAAATTTCAGCCAGCAGCGGGCTGCCCTCTCTATTGCGCCGCTATTTTGCCGATATAACTTGCGAGACCCACACTAATAATAAGGATCATCATGTTTTCTACTATTACATCAGGTATTGCTTCCCGTCATAGCTGGCAGAAGCGCTCACACTCAGCGGCTACGCTGAGCTCTCTCAACGGCTCCATCGCCATGATCGAATTCTCACCCGATGGCACCATTCTCGGCGCCAACGCGCTGTTTCTGGCGAGCATGGGCTATACGCTGGCGGAGATCGAGGGCCAGCACCACAGCCTGTTCTGCACGCCGGAACAGCTGCAGTCGCAGGCCTATCGCGACTTCTGGCAGCGACTCAACCGGGGCGAAAGCTTCAGCGATAAGTTTCTGCGCATGGCGAAGAACAGCCGCCCGATCTGGCTGGAAGCCAACTATGTTCCGGTGCAGAACCGTCACGGTCGGGTAATCAAAATCGTCAAGCTGGCCACCGACATTACCAGCCATATTAACGATGCGCAGGAGCAGCGCGCCATCACCACCGCCATTGAACGATCGATGGCGGTGATCGCCTTTAACCTCAAAGGGGAAGTCCTGAAAGCCAACGACAACTTCCTGAAAACCATGGGCTACCGTCGCGAAGAGGTGGAAGGCGTTCATCACAGCCGCTTCTGTTCTGCGGCCGTGCGTGACAGCCGGGAGTACAGCGAATTCTGGCAGCAGCTGAATCGGGGTGAATTTGTCTCGGGTCAGTTTCCCCGCGTCAACAAGCAGGGCGAGACGATCTGGCTGCGTGCCACCTACAACCCGGTATTTGATGAACAGGGCAGGCTCTACAAAATCGTCAAGTTCGCGACCGACGTCACCGCCCAGGTGGAGAAGAATCAACAGGAGCATGATGCGGCGCAGCGGGCTTATCATACTGCGCTGCAAACGGATAAGAGCACAAAACTGGGGGCGGATGTGATCGCCAGCAGCGTCGAAACCATGAACGCGCTGGCCGGCGAACTGCAGGGGATCTCCGGGGATATTACCGGACTGAGTGAATCCTCTGATCGTATCGGAGCAATTGTTGAAGGGATTCGTCGGATCGCCGATCAGACCAACCTGCTGGCGCTCAATGCGGCCATCGAAGCGGCGCGCGCCGGCACGCATGGCCGCAGCTTCGCGGTGGTGGCGAACGAAGTTCGCACGCTGGCGGCGAACATCAACCGCGCGACCACCGACATCGAAAACCGGATACAGCAGAACCATCTGCTGGCGAGCCGGGCACTGAAAGGGATTGAGTCGAACCTGAAGCGCGCCGATCAGGGCGTGCAGCTGGCGCAGGAGGCGGGTGGCGTCATTGCGGAGATTCGGGAGGGCGCAACGGACGTGGTGCACGCGATTGGTCAGGTCACGAAAACGCTCAGCGTCTGACGCGCAGGGGGGGCAGTCGCCCCCTTTTTTTATGGCGTGGCCGGGGCGGTCGCGTCCGGCGTCGGCGGAAGGAAAATGTGATCCAGTATATCCCGCATTACGGGCGCTGCCGTGACCCCTTCCCCGCCTCCGTTCTCCAGAATCAGCGCCACCGCCACTTTCGGGTCATTAAAGGGCGCAAAGGCGGTATAGAAGATATGGTCGCGCAGCCGGACCGGGATCATCTTCGCGTTATAGGTCTGATTCTGGCGCAGGCTGAACACCTGAGAGGTCCCGCTTTTCGCCGCGATGCCATAAGGTGCGGTGTGGAAATATTTATACCCGGTGCCGTTGGGTGAGTTAGCCATGCCAAACATCGCGTGGCGCACCAGCGACCAGTAAGGTGAACGGGGATCGCCAATCTGCGTTTCGCGCTGCTGCGGATGGTAATTTTCAACCAGTGTGCCGCGCTGGGTTTTCTCCAGCAGATGGGGCGCGATGACCCGGCCGTTGTTGATCAGCGCCACCATCGCTTTCACCATCTGAATCGGCGTCGCAATCCAGTACCCCTGGCCGATGCCCACGGACACCGTGTCTCCCTGATACCAGGGCTTTTTATGCACCTTCTGCTTCCATTCGCGGCTCGGCAGTAAGCCGTTGTACTCCTCATTGAGATCGATGCCGGAGGGCCTGCCATAACCGAACTGGCTGAGCATGGTGTGAATCCGGTCGATGCCCATCATGAATGCCACCTGATAGAAAAAGGTGTCGGCGGACTCTTCGATGGCGCGCGTCACATCCAGCATACCGTGACCGGTTTTTTTCCAGTCGCGATAGCGCCGATCGGTGCCGGGCAGCGTCCAGGTTGGCGCACCGAAGAACTGCGTCTGTGGCGTGATCACATGGGTCAGCAGCGCCGACATCGCCATATACGGCTTCACCGTCGAGGCGGGCGGATAGAGTCCCTGCGTCACGCGGTTGATCAGCGGCAGATCCTTGTCCTGCAGCAGTTTTTTATAGGCCTGATAGCTGATGCCTTTAACGAAGGGATTGGGATCGTAGCTGGGGCTGGAGACCATCGCCAGCACCGATCCGTCATGCGGATCTTCTATCAGCAGCGCCGCACGCTGCCCCGCCAGACGGCTCTCCACATACTGCTGCAGGTGGAGATCCAGCGTCAGCGTCAGGTTTTTACCGGCGACCGGCGGCACCTCTTTCAGCACCCGCACAATCCGGCCGTGGTTATCCACCTCCACTTCCTGATAGCCTGGTTTGCCATGCAGCAGCGTTTCGTAATAGCCCTCAATCCCCTGCTTACCGATGTTATGGTCTGCCGCGTAGTTCTCCGCAATGCCTTCGCCATTCAGCCGTTTGTAGTCGCTGTCGTTAATTTTCGACACATAGCCGACCACATGCGCCAGATCCGCGCCATAGGGATATTCGCGATCCTGATAGGTTTCAATCGTCGCCCCGGTAAAGTGGAACTGATTCACCGCAAAGCGGGCGACCTCCTCCTCGGTCAGCTCCTCTTTCAGCACCACCGGCTTGTAACGGCTGGTCTGCTTCAGCGCATGGCGGAACGTCTCAATCTCGTCAGGCGTCAGATTCACGATGGGCGTCAGCGCCCGCAGCGTGGCGTCCATGTCGCTGATCTTGTAAGGCGTCAGCGTGATGGCGTACCAGCTGACGTTGCGCACCAGCGGAATGCCGTTGCGGTCATAGATCAGCCCGCGCGTAGGGGCGATGGGGATCATCTTAATGTCGTTCTGGTTAGAGCGCGTCTGGTAGTAGCTATGATCGCGCACCTGCAGGCGGTAGAGGTTTACGCCAAGAATAGTGAAACAGGTGCAGACCAGAGCAAAGGCTATCGCGGCACGGCGGGCAAACAGCTTCTCTTCAGCGTCGAAGTTACGAAAGTTCATCAGGGGGTATTATCGGACAATTCATTATTATCTGTTGTTGCGCACCATGATAAGGCGCGAACGCCGGGGTGCCAGCGCGAAGATGCACAAGCCTCAGTTAAAGTATGTCATTTGATGTGAATGTTACGGGAAGTCGGCGGAAAATGCCGATCCTCCGGCAGAGGAGGATCGGTTCAGGGAGAGAGGCAGCAGACGGGCGCGCCCGTCCGCCACGCGGATTAGTCTCCCAGCAGGACAGACTCCAGCGCAATTTTGATCATGTCGTTGAAGGTCGTCTGGCGCTCGGCAGCGGTGGTCTGCTCGTGCGTACGGATATGGTCAGAAACGGTACAGATGGTCAGCGCTTTCGCACCGAACTCAGCGGCCACACCGTAAATACCTGCGGCTTCCATCTCCACGCCCAGGATGCCATATTTTTCCATCACGTCGAACATCTGCGGATCCGGGGTATAGAAGAGATCGGCAGAGAAGATGTTGCCCACGCGCGCGTCAACGCCCAGGTTTTTCGCCGCATCGACCGCGTTACGCACCATGTCGAAGTCCGCAATCGCCGCGAAGTCGTGATCCCTGAAACGCATACGGTTCACTTTGGAATCGGTGCAGGCACCCAGACCAATCACGATGTCACGCAGTTTGACATCCGCGCGTACCGCACCACAGGAGCCCACACGGATGATCTTCTTCACGCCGAAATCGGTGATCAGCTCTTTGGTGTAGATTGAGCAGGAAGGGATCCCCATGCCGTGGCCCATCACAGAGACTTTACGGCCTTTGTAGGTGCCGGTGTAGCCCAGCATCCCACGCACGTTGTTCACTTCTACCGCGTTTTCGAGGAAGGTTTCTGCGATGTGTTTCGCACGCAGCGGGTCGCCAGGCATCAGTACGACGTCTGCGAAATCACCCATTTCAGCATTAATATGAGGGGTTGCCATTGTTTAATCCTTATTAAATTGCTGATTTACAGCATGTTCTTGCCATAGTCCATCTCGGACAGGCCAAAATAGTGTGCAATTGTCTGACCGATATCGGCGAAGGTTTCGCGATAGCCGAGCGAGCCAGGCTCTACGTTCGGTCCGTAGATCAGAATCGGAATGTGCTCACGGGTGTGCTCCGTACCCTGCCAGGTCGGATCGCAGCCGTGGTCTGCGGTCAGAATCAGAATGTCATCTTCCCCGACCAGTTCCATCAGCTCCGGCAGGCGGCGGTCAAACAGTTCCAGTCCGCCCGCGTAACCGGCGACGTCGCGACGATGGCCCCAGGTGGAGTCAAAATCCACGAAGTTAGTGAAAACAATCGCCTGATCCGGCGCCGTTTTCATCTCCTGAATCGTGGCGTCAAACAGCGCATCCAGACCGGTCGCTTTGACCTTTTTGGTAATGCCCTGTTCCGCGTAGATATCGGCGATTTTACCTACGGAGATCACATGACCGCCCTTCTCATCCACCAGCTTTTTCAGCATGGTCGCTGAAGGTGGCTCGACCGCCAGATCGTGACGGTTACCGGTGCGCTCAAACTGACCCGCCTTGTCACCCACAAACGGACGCGCGATGACCCGGCCAATGTTATAGCCCCCTTCGGTCAGCTCTTCGCGGGCAATTTCGCACAGCGCGTAAAGACGCTCAAGACCAAAGGTCTCTTCGTGACAGGCGATCTGAAAAACGGAGTCCGCCGAGGTATAGAAAATCGGCTTGCCGGTTTTCATATGCTCTTCGCCCAGCTGGTCGAGGATCACCGTACCGGAAGAGTGGCAGTTACCGAGGTAGCCCGGCAGATCCGCGCGCTCAACCAGCTTATCCAGCAGTTCCTGCGGGAAGCTGTTCTCTTTGTCGCTGAAGTAGCCCCAGTCAAACAGCACCGGTACTCCGGCGATCTCCCAGTGACCAGAGGGCGTGTCTTTACCTGACGAAAGTTCGCTGGCGTAGGCGTACGCGCCGGTGATTTTCGCTTCAGGATCCAGACCTGCCGGGAAGCGACCGGTAGAGAGTTCAGCCGCCTTACCCAGACCCAGCGCGGTGAGATTCGGCAGATGCAGCGGGCCTTTGCGCCCTTTATCTGCTTCACCTTTGAAGCAGGCTTCGGCGATGTGACCTAAGGTGTCCGAACCTGCGTCGCCGAATTTATCGGCATCTTTACTGGCACCAATTCCAAAGGAATCGAGAACCATAATAAAAGCACGTTTCATGCAAGTCTCCTGCGCATCCGCGCGTGACAAGTCAAAAAAAAGCGATCAGATCAGTATACCCGAATGGATCGCCGCTGGCACCGGTTACGGATCAGTTAGCTGATATCAGTCACACGACGGTAGACGACCGGCGTCTCCGCCGGGGCGCTGTCACCGATCACCAGCGCGGCTTTCACCGCGGCGGCGGCCTGCTGCCATTGATCCTCGCTGCTGGCGTGAATGACGGCCAGCGGACGCTGCGCATCAGCGCGTTCGCCCAGGGTGATCATTTCGTCTAACCCGACGCTGTAATCGATCGTATCGCTGGCGCGCTGACGTCCGCCGCCCATCGCCACTACCGCCAGGCCCAGTGCACGGGTATCCATGCTGCTGACAATCCCCGGCTGATCGGCATAGACCGGTTTACTCAGTGTGGCCTGCGGAAGGTAGGTCGCGTAACGCTCGACGAAATCGGCAGGCCCCTTCTGCGCGGCCACCATGCGGCCAAAGCACTCGGCGGCCTGGCCATTGTCCAGCACCCTCATCAGCTTCTGACGCGCTTCGCTCTCGCTCGCCGCCAGTCTGCCGGAGATCAGCATTTCACCGCAGAGCGCCAGCGTGACGTCGAGCAGGCGCGGATTGCGCGCCTCGCCGGTCAGGAAGCGCACCGCTTCACGCACCTCCAGCGCGTTACCGGCTGAGGAGGCCAGCACCTGATTCATATCGGTCAGCAGAGCGGTGGTCTGGCAGCCCGCGCCATTGGCAACGCCAACGATCGACTGCGCCAGGCTCTCTGACGCCGCATAGGTTGGCATAAACGCGCCGGAACCCACTTTGACATCCATCACCAGCGCATCCAGCCCCTCGGCCAGCTTTTTCGCCAGAATCGAGGCGGTAATCAGCGGAATGGAGTCGACGGTGGCGGTAATGTCACGCGTCGCGTAGAACCGCTTATCCGCCGGTGCCAGCGAGCTGGTCTGGCCGATAATGGCGACACCCACCTGCTTAATGATCTCGCGGAAGCGGTCGTCGCTGGGGAAGATATCGAAGCCCGGAATCGCCTCCAGCTTGTCCAGCGTGCCACCGGTGTGGCCCAGGCCACGCCCGGAGATCATCGGTACATAGCCACCGCAGGCGGCGACCATCGGCCCTAACATCAGCGACGTGACGTCGCCGACGCCGCCGGTCGAGTGCTTATCCACCAGCGGGCCGTTGAGGTTCAGCGACTTCCAGTTCAGTACCGTGCCGGAATCACGCATCGCCATCGTCAGCGCCACCCGCTCCAGCAGCGTCATATCATGAAAATAGATGGTCATCGCCAGCGCAGCGATCTGCCCTTCCGACACGGTGTTATCACGCACGCCGTTGATGAAGAAGCGGATCTCCTCTTCCGTCAGCGCAAGACCATCACGTTTTTTACGAATAATTTCTTGTGGCAGGAACAAGGTAGCCCCCTGGTTCAGGGAAAGAGTGAAGAACAGGCGGTCGGCGACCGCCAGAGGGATCAGTAACCGGCTTTGCTGGTGTCGCTCTCGTGACCCAGCGTGTTAAGCAGGCTCGCCAGCAGGCTTGAGGCACCAAAGCGGAAATGGCGTGCGTCGGCCCACTCTGCGCCCAGTGTCGCGTCGGCCATCTGCAGGTAGATCGCAGCATCTTCAGCGGTACGTACGCCGCCCGCCGGTTTGAAACCGACCTGCTGGCTGACACCTTTATCGCGGATCACGTTCATCATGATCTGCGCCACTTCCGGCGTGGCGTTAACCGGCACTTTCCCGGTGGAGGTTTTGATGAAGTCCGCACCCGCGTCGATAGCAATTTCAGAGGCCTGACGGATCAGCGCCTCCTCTTTCAGCTCACCGGTTTCGATGATCACCTTCAGCAGCACATCCGCTTCCGCGCAGGCGGTTTTACAGGCTTTCACCAGATCGAAACCAACCTGGCTGTTACCGGCGATCAGCGCACGGTACGGGAAGACCACATCCACCTCATCGGCACCGTAGGCGATAGCCGCGCGGGTTTCTGCCAGCGCAATGTCAATATCGTCGTTGCCGTGCGGGAAATTGGTGACGGTGGCGATACGGATCTCCGGGGTGCCCTGCTCGCGCAGCGTTTTACGCGCGATCGGAATAAAACGTGGATAGATACAGATCGCAGCGGTGTTGCCCGCCGGGGATTTGGCCTGATGACAGAGGGCGATCACTTTTGCGTCGGTGTCATCTTCATTCAGGGTGGTCAAATCCATCAGTTTCAGGGCGCGCAGGGCAAGGTGTTTGATATCGGTCATGTGGCTCTCCAAAGGATCGGGATGCAACCCACCGGCTCGTCGGCGGAATGTTATAATAATAACACTCTGACGCGCACTGATATGTGCCAGGAGTCACATAGAAATAAGAATCTGCTGCAAAACTGGCGCGTATACTGTGACTAAAATCTCAGATAACAGGGCCTGATCGCCATTATACGCCAGCCGGGGCAATGTTACTATTATCACATTTAACGGGCGACCGGCCGGGCGATACGGAAGGGATCAGTTGCGCACTGCGGGAAACGCGGAATCGAGCTGAAACAGCTGCTGACTGTTCTGCCACAGCGCGTCGGCGATCGCTTCAGGTGACTCTTTACGCAGGCTGCAGAGCGTCTGCCACACCTGACGCGCCCGTTCCGGGCGGTTAGGCTGGCCCTGAAAGCCGTGCAGCGGCATATCCGGTGCATCAGTTTCCAGCAGCAGCGACGCCAGCGGCAGTTGCGCCACGGTCTGCCGGGTTTTACTGGCGCGTTCATAGGTAATGGTGCCGCCGATGCCAATCGCATAACCCAGTTTTATAAAGGCCTGCGCCTGCTGCAGGCTGCCCGCAAAACCGTGTATTACGCCCCGGCGTGGCAGATCGTGACGACGCAGGATCTGCGCCAGCTTGTCGTGGGTCCGGCGGGAATGCAGGATCACCGGCAGCGTGTAGCGTTTCGCCAGCCTGAGCTGCGCTTCCAGAAAGCGTTGCTGCTTATCAAACTGCGGATCGTCGCGATAGAGATCCAGCCCGATCTCACCGATCGCCACCAGCTTACGCGGCCGCTGTTGCAGCAGGGTTTCCAGTTGATCAAGGTGCGCTTCCCGATGATTTTCAATCACGATGGGATGCAGCCCCAGCGCGGCATAGAGCGCCGGATGCGTTGCGGCCAGCTCGCAGACCCGCCCGAAGCGGCTGGCATCGATAGCCGGAATGATGATTTTCTCAACGCCCGCCTCCGCCGCGCGGGCCAGGCTCGCGACGGTATCCCCCTCAAAGGGCGGAAAATCAAAGTGACAGTGCGTGTCGATAAATTTCATGCCAGCGATCCTTTGTCGTAATCTGCATCGTTGTCCGCCAGCGACGGCGTGATAATCAGCCGGGTATCGGGCGCATTGGCGACCGGCGCGGGCGGCGTCACGATGCGCGGCGGGCTAAGCGGCTCCGCGTCGCTCAGCCACTGGCCCAGCGTGGCGATAAAGTAGCGCCCGCAGCGCCGTCCCAGATGATAATCCTGATTCAGCGAGGCGATCCGGCTGCCCAGCGCACTGCTGGCCAGCGCGTGCGGGGGAAAGATTTCAATAATACGCAAATCCTCCGGCGGATTTTCAATAAACTGCTGAATCTCGCGATAGCTCTGCTCATGCATATTGAGCACATTGATCATCGGCTGCAGCGCGCCGGTACTGAGCCAGCGCTCCATGCGTTTAAACCATTTGGGCGTGTAGAACATCTGCGAGGGCACGGTGCGGATCACCACAATCGTATCGGCACCGCGACGCGCGGCCTCCCGCACCGGGATCGCATCGCTGATGCCCCCGTCGAGGTAGCTGACCCCCTCCAGGTTCACGCCCAGCCGGTAGAAACCAGGAATGGCGCTGGAGGCTTTAATCAGCTCCAGCCAGTTATCAGCCGTAGGAGTAAAGTAACCTGGCGTGTAGTCGTCGCTGCGGCAGGCGCACATATAAAATTCACGCCCGCTGGCAAAGGCCTGCTCGGCTTGTCGCATCGCCAGTGGAAATTCGCTGCGGGTAATCTCAATCAGCCAGTCGAGATCGATCAGATTGCCGCCCCGCACAAAGCGCAGCGGATCAAAAAAGAGTTTACTGGTGGTATAGCGGGTAATCACGCGCCGGGCATAGCCGGGCTGACCGCAGACATAGGCAGAGAGATTCTGTGCGCCGGCAGAGGTGCCGAGCATAAGCTGAAAGGGATTAAAGCGGGCGCGCTGAAATTCATCCAGAACACCGGCAGTGAAAATGCCTCGCTGACCGCCGCCTTCGCAGACGAGCGCGATTTTTCGTGATTTAAAGGGGGTCAGGGCCAGAGGTTCAAGGGTGCCGAGCGTGACAGGAATGCGAATACCCACTGTGCGAACCTCATCAGGGTTCCGGGTATGCTGAGGGATCGCTCCGTTGATGAAGGCAGCATGCCGGAGAACCAGTCATCTCATCCTTTAACCAGCAGGCCAGCGTGCTGGCTTGCCATCGCAGCGAAATGAAGGGATCCCTCTCTTCAGGTGACTCGCTGCGGATGACGGGTCTCCGCTTTATGCAACAGGTTGCATTATACTGCAGGACTCATCGGCTAAAGCTTTTTACGGCCGGTGAACAGGCTGATGAGGAACAGGATAATACCTACAACGAAGACAACTTTAGCTGCCCATGCTGCTGTACCCGCTAAACCGCCGAAACCTAACGCTGCAGCAATCAGTGCGATTACCAGAAAAATAATGCCCCAACGAAACATAAGCCTCTCCTTACCCTATTTAAATTCGAACTGCTTATTTCATCCCCGGATGGGTGTCTTTTATTCGTGCGGCCACCGGAGCAACCGCACGTCAGCTATTAAGATTTAACCGTCAGGTCATTCTTAACGCTTTTCACGCCTTCAATGGCTTTAGCGATGCTTTCTGCACGGTCTGACTGTGCCTGATTAGCAACATGCCCTGAAAGCTGAACAACACCGTCGGTAGTCTCAACTTTGACGTTGCGCGACGGAACAATGTCATCTGCTAATAGCTTAGCTTTAATTTCGCTGGTCGTTGCGGCATCGCCCGCATAACCTTTCACTGAAGATGATTTGCTGTCTCTGACGTGTAGTTTGTCGCTGACGGATTTAACACCTTCGATCTTCTGCACCACAGCCACAGCCTTTTCAGCCTGCTCCTGTGAGGTGACGAAACCGCTTAAGGTCACGACGCCCTGATGCGTTTTTACCGAGATATCCGTGCTTTTAATCGCGTCGTCATCCACCAGGGCCGCTTTGGCTTTGGCGGTGATGGCGCTGTCATCCATAAAACCATCGACTTTTTTCATAGAACTATCGATTTTTGAACCCGCGCTGTCGGCTGTCTGTGACGCTTTCTGCGACATGGATTCATCAGCCAGTGCGCTGCCGCTGATCAGAGCTGAACCAATCATGGCGGCCATCAGGGTTTTAGCAATCTTAGTCTTGTTCATCGATATCTTCCTTCTATCAGTTAACTCACCCAAAAACTGTGGGCGAAACAGCGGCAATAAGGCCACTGCGTTACAGGACGTAAGGACAAGAGAAGTCTCTTCCGCCGTCCGATAAAATAATCATAGACGGCATTTTGCAACTTGCCTGGCTAACTGGTTGATCACACGTCAAAACAGAATAAAAGCAGTGTTTTTAGGAGGAGTCTGGAGCGGGGGAAACAGGGCCACTCCCAGCTGGAGTGGCCCGGAAACAGCGCGATCAGTGCTCGCGTGTTTTACGGAAACGGACGTCGGGATAACGTTCCTGAGTAATATTCAGATTGACCATGGTTGGCGCGATATAAGTCAAATTATCACCGCCATCGAGCGCCAGGTTCACTTCGTTTTTACGCTGGAAGTCATCAAACTTTTTCGCGTCGTCACACTCTACCCAGCGCGCCGTTGAGACGTTAATCGCTTCGTAGATCGCTTCGACGTTATATTCACTTTTCAGACGCGCCACGACCACGTCGAACTGCAGCACCCCAACAGCGCCCACGATCAGATCGTTGTTATGCACCGGACGGAAGACCTGTACGGCGCCCTCTTCCGACAGCTGAACCAGCCCTTTCAGCAGCTGTTTCTGCTTCAGCGGATCGCGCAGGCGAATACGGCGGAACAGCTCTGGGGCGAAGTTCGGAATGCCGGTGAACTTCATGTTCTCACCCTGGGTAAAGGTGTCGCCAATCTGGATGGTGCCGTGGTTATGCAGGCCGATGATATCGCCGGGGTAGGCTTCTTCAACATGCGCACGGTCGCCCGCCATAAAGGTCAGCGCGTCGGAGATCATCACATCTTTGCCGGTGCGCACCTGACGCAGCTTCATCCCTTTTTCATATTTACCGGACACCACACGCATAAAGGCAACGCGGTCGCGGTGTTTCGGGTCCATATTGGCCTGGATCTTAAACACGAAGCCGGTGAACTTCTCTTCCTTCGCTTCCACCCGGCGGGTGTCAGTGTCGCGCGGCATCGGACGCGGCGCCCAGGAGACCAGGCCATCCAGCATGTGGTCGACGCCGAAGTTCCCCAGCGCGGTACCGAAGAAGACCGGTGAGAGTTCGCCATTCAGGAAGGCTTCCTGCTCGAACTCGTGCGAGGCACCCTGAACCAGCTCCAGCTCTTCGCGCAGCTGCGACGCCAGATCTTCGCCTACGGCGGCGTCGAGATCCGGGTTGTTCAGCCCCTTCACGATGCGCACATCCTGAATGGTGTGGCCTTTACCGGTCTGATAAAGATAGGTTTCATCTTTGTAGAGGTGATAGACGCCTTTAAACAGCTTGCCGCAGCCAATCGGCCAGGTAATCGGCGCACAGGCGATTTTCAGCTCGCTCTCGACCTCATCCAGCAGCTCCATCGGATCGCGGATGTCACGGTCAAGTTTGTTCATGAAGGTCAGGATCGGCGTGTCGCGCAGGCGGGTCACTTCCATCAGCTTGCGGGTACGATCCTCGACGCCTTTCGCGGCATCGATCACCATCAGACAGCAGTCAACCGCCGTCAGGGTACGGTAGGTATCTTCGGAGAAATCTTCGTGGCCCGGGGTATCCAGCAGATTCACCAGGCTGTCGCGATAGGGAAACTGCATGACCGAGGTGGTGATGGAGATACCACGCTGTTTCTCCATCTCCATCCAGTCTGACTTGGCGTGCTGGTTAGAACCACGGCCTTTCACCGTACCGGCGGTCTGAATAGCCTGTCCGAACAGCAGCACTTTTTCGGTAATGGTGGTTTTACCGGCATCCGGGTGCGAAATGATCGCGAAGGTGCGGCGGCGAGCCACCTCTTCTAAAAAGGGATTAGACATGGAATTTTTCTCAATAGGCAGCGCACCTGCTGGCGCTGCTGATAAATCATGGTGGCCGGCAGAACCTTACCGGCGGGTAAACGGTGCCTAAAACGATCTTTCATCGTTGGCGGGTCAGCGCGACGTTACATTGGCGTGAAGTCCGGTTACCTGGTCAGCTTTAAGGCGGCATAGCATACAATATTTTGCGCGCGCGGCCTACAGGGAGAGAAACGCGATTTATCGGAGGCGGAACGGTAAACAGAGAAGGCGGCCGCAGTTGCGCCCGCCCGGTCCCGGTTATCCCAGCACCTTTCTGACGCAGGCTTTAAAGATCTGTACCCCGATCTCCAGTGAGCTGAGGTCGAAACGCATATCGGGATGATGCAGACCCGGCGTCAGGTTGGTGCCCAGCCCCCAGAATCCCGCTTTTACGCCCGGCCGCGTCACCGGATAGTAAAAGAAGTCCTCACTGCCTGGTGTGGTCCGGGTCGGCAGCGCCCCCTCTTCGCCCAGCACCTCGACGATGGCGGCGCGGATCACGGCGGTCGCCTCATCGTCGATCTCGGCTGCGGGCATCTCTTTCAGCACGCGGACCTCCGCGCTGGCCCCCAGCGCCGCGACGCTGTGGGTGATGGCGCGCGTGACCTGCTCCTTCAGCAGCGTCATCGGTCCGTTCTCCTGCGAGCGCAGATCCCACACCACGCGGGCCTCATCCGGCACCGAGTTGGTGACGCCCGCATCGCAGAGGAAGCGGGTCGCTTTGACGCTCCAGGTCAGGCCGGGTGGCAGATGAATAGCGTTAACGGCCTGCACCGCCTGCACGGCGGCATCCAGCGCATTGACGCCCAGATGCGGACGGGCCGCATGGGCGGGCTGGCCTTTGATCGTGGCTTCCAGCGTGCTGCAGGCGGAATAGAGCACGGCGGGCACCGCCTGGCCGACCACACACTCCTCCAGCGGACGCAGATGGAACCCCAGAATCATCTCCACATCATCCAGCGCGCCCCCCTCAATCATCGACAGCGCCCCGGCCCCTAACTCCTCGGCGGGCTGGAACAGGATCTTCAGCCGGCCACGTTTTACCGTGCCCTCGCGCAGCAGCGCCGCCGCCGCCGTCAGCACCACCGAAGAGTGGCCGTCGTGGCCGCAGGTGTGACGCGCGCAGGGCACGCCATCAATAATGTGCCCCAGCGCATCCATATCCGCGCGCAGCGCCAGCACCGGGCCCGGCACGCCGCTGTCGATCTCCGCCACGATGCCGGTGGTGTTATTGATGTTGCGCGTCACCTTCAGGCCCGCTCTCTTCAGCTGGTCTGCGATATAGGCCGAGGTTTTCACCTCCTGAAAACCCAGCTCCGGAATCTCGTGCAAATAGTGGTAATGCTCTAAAACCTCAGACACAGCGTTACTCCTGTATAAACAGACGCATAACAGACATCGCGATCAGCGCGTTGATGATGCTGACCAGCATCAGCAGCGGCCAGTATTTTTTGGGCACGTCGGCCACGCCCAGCAGCCGCCCCATATATTGCAGCTGTGATCCCATAAGGAAAATCGCCGGAGCCAGAATCGTGATGTCGGCACCTGTCAGCAGCCCTTTGGTCAGCAGGCTGACCGCAACACCGGTGCCAGCCGATGATGACAGCCATGCCGTGAGCAGCACCGTGATCGCCTCGCCCGGCAGGCCAAACAGCCCCATCACCGGCGCAAAAACCTGGCCGAGAAACGGCATAATCCCGAGCAGGTTCAGGACTTCGGCCAGCACATAAGCCATCACCACATTGGGCATCAGGTTATGGATGGCGATGTGAAACCCTTTACGCGCCCCGGTGACAAATACATCGAAGGGGTTACCTGATGTTGTGACGGGATTACTTTTCATCGGCGAAATCCTTTTTGTAGACACTGTTTAACACGGCACGCGTTATCGCCGCACCGACAAATTTCAGTACGAACATCAGTAACAGCGGAATGATGATCGGCAGCGTCATCGAGGCAAACAGTGCGGAGCCGATGGCGAAATAGTTATTAATTAAGCCAGCGCCGGAATATTGCCAGGCGCTCATCACCACCAGCTCTTTTTTACCGATCTGTTTCTGGTCGGCCATCTCTTTAGTTAAGGCCGCCCCGGCGTCGGTGCTTTGCAGATCGGTGATTAATGCCAGACCACACCGGCCTGGCAGCCCCATCAGCGGCTTCAGCAGCGGCGTCAGCAACCGGTGTGCCGCGCGGATCGCGCCGTAGTGGGTGAATATCTCCAGCACGCCCAGCGCCAGCATTACCGTAGGCGTCAGCGACAGGGCGAACAGGAAGCCCGCTTTGGCGCTCAGCCCCCCTGCGCCCAGAAAGGTATTACTGGCGGGATCTTTCATCGTGCCGAAGCTGCCTCCCAGGGTGGTAAAGTCAAAGGCGCCGAGCCAGGAAAGTCCCTCCACCTTATAAAAGAGCCCTGAGAAAAACAGAATGGCAAAAATTAATGCGACGTAGCTGCCTTTGGTGGCCGCTATTTTCACCGGATTCGCTACCAGCTGTTCATCTGACATAATCGTCTCCTGTAAACCGGGTTAACTGCCTGTTTCCGTTGCAGGCAGGTGTCACTAAGGGAATGCGGTTTCAAGCAGGATCTATGCCAGAGCCGCATAATAAACCGTCGCGCTGACGGCAGGGGCGACGCAGGCCGCGTCATTGCCCTTATCAGCGGGCGGGATCATCGCTTCAGAATCCGGCGTCATCGAGCCGGGCCATCAGCGAATCAGAAATTCCCCCGGCGACTGCGCCCCCGTCACCCGCAGAGGCCCGCCTGTCCGCACTATCATGGTGCTGATTTATCTGGCTTTATGGCCCGGCTGGTCGCGTGCAAAAATGAGAATTGGTCGCATTCAATTTCCGAAATAATTCTATTTAAATCAAACAGATAAATTCACGTTTTTTGATAAAAAGGCTTCACACCCCTAACATCTCTGATGCATAATCCACCGCTTAACCTCTGTATTTAACATCTTCTTAAAAGGACCCGGCCATGCTGACTGCTGAAATGACTGGACGTTTAAACGACCAGCTAAACCTGGAATTTTTCTCTGCCAATCTTTATCTGCAAATGAGCGCCTGGTGCAGCGATAAAGGCTTCGAGGGTGCCGCTTCCTTCCTGAAAATGCATTCACGCGAAGAGATGCAGCATATGCAGCGTCTGTTTGATTACCTGAGCGACACCGGCGCGATGCCGGTACTGGGCACCATTGCCGCGCCGCCGGTTGCGTTCACCTCGCTGAATGAAGTGCTGGAGCAGGCGCTGGATCATGAGCAGCTGATCACCCGCAAGATCAACGAACTGGCGCATGCCGCCATGACCTCACAGGATTACTCCACCTTTAACTTCCTGCAGTGGTATGTCGCCGAGCAGCATGAAGAAGAGAAGCTGTTTAAAACCGTGCTGGATAAACTGGCGCTGGTCAGCAACAGCGGCAACGGCCTGTTCCTGGTCGATAAAGATCTGGGCCGCATGAGCACCGAGAATCACGCCGAGTAATCGTTATCGGGGCCGCCTCAGATCGCTGACAGTTCCCTTACCGGCCGCGGTCATCACGCGACATCAGCCGGAAACAGCTTCCGGCGGCGAAGCGAATCCGCTTTTACCGGCTGCCCCGTTCGGCCCTTTTTTGGGCCGAACGCCTTTCCCTCCGTCTGCTACCTCATCACCCCTTTTACAGCCGGTAACTCGCTGCTTTCTCGCCATTTACCCACAGCTCACGGTGTTCTCCCGCCGGGAGTAACAGGGTGATCTCGCGCCAGGCAGGCTGATAATCCCCGCGTTTCTCTACCGTCAGATCGATACGGGTGGCGCTGCTGCTGAGCGTCCAGTTCAGCCACAGAGCATTCCCCTGCTGCCAGCCGTGGCTCTCGCCATCATCGTCAAAGGTCTCCCCCATAGTGGTCACGCCTTCCGGTGCAGGCCAGATCTGCCACTGCCGCACCGTATCGCGACGCGCATCGGTGGTGGTTTCGCACTCGCCCAGCGGGATCACCGCGCCCGCCCGCACCAGCAGCGGCAGCCGATCCAGCGGCGCATCCAGGGTGACCGTTTCGCCGCCCGCAAACGCTCTGCCGCTGTGCCAGTCATACCAGCCGCCGCGATGACGGGGCAGATAGACTTCACGGCTGCGCGCGCCCTGCTCCACCACGCTGGCCACCAGCAGGTCACGCCCCAGCATAAAGTCATCGCACTCCTGCCAGGTCTGCGGATCCTGCTCGTGATCGAGGAAGGTCGGCCGCAGCATCGGCTCATCTTCGGCACTGGCCTGCCACGCCAGAGTGTAGAGATACGGCATCAGGCGATAACGCAGCCGGATCGCCTCGCGGATCATCGGCGTCACCTCCGGGTACATCCAGGGCTCATTGACCGTGTGATCGTCATTCCAGGAGTGAATGGTAAAGCGCGGATGCATAATGCCGTTCTGAACCCAGCGCACAAACAGCTCGGCATCCGGTTTGTCGCCCGAGAATCCGCCGACATCGTGGCCGACGTTAAACAGCCCCGACAGGCTCATCCCCAGCCCCATGCGGATGTTATAACGCAGCGTCTGCCAGCTGGTGCGGTTGTCGCCGCTCCAGGTCTGCACATAGCGCTGCATCCCGGCACAACCGGAGCGTGAGATCAGATAGGGCCGCTTGTGCGGCGCGAACTGCTGCTGCGCTTCCATTGAGGCGCGCATCATCAGCAACGGCATCACCGGCCGGATGTGCTTGATGGCGATCGGCTGACCAAAACCGTGACAGCGGGCTTCGCCATCCCAGACCTCATATTCGTTGTTGTCGTTCCAGGTGGAATCGATCCCCTTTTCCAGCAGCTGCTGAGTGACGTTCTCCTGCCACCAGCGCACCGCCTGCGGATGGGTAAAATCGAGGTGCGATCCCTCATCGTCCCAGAACACCGAACGTTCCGGGCGATCCTGCTCCGAGTCACGGATAAACAGTCCCTGCGCCGCCACCTCCTGATAGCGCGGATGATCCTGCAGCAGACAGGGCTTGATGTTGGCCGCCAGCTTCATGCCAGCGTTATGGAAGGCATCGCTCAGCGCGTCTGGATTCGGAACTTTGTCGTAGTTCCAGTGGAAGACGTAGCGTTTATTGTTAATCGAGGTATAACCCGATGAGAGCTGGAACGAGTCACAGGGAATCTCATGCTCACGACACAGGCGGATAAAGGATTGCAGCTGCTGCTGCGCGTCGGGCGCGTCGGTGTAGTGCATCGTGGAGCCGCTGTAGCCCTGGCTCCACTTCGGCTGAAACAGGGTGCGCCCGGTCAGGCGGACAAAGGCTTTGGTGACGTCGAGCAGGGTCGGGCCAAGCATCATGTAGTAGTCGAGATCGCCCGCCTCGGCACGGTAGCGGCGGTAAGGCAGGTGGTAGTTGTCCAGCTCATTGCCCAGGTCGAGCCAGCTGCTGCTGAGGTTGTCATAGAACAGACCAAAGCTGACGCCGTCGCGCTGCGTCAGGGTAAACGGAATATGTTTATAGAGCGGATCGGTCGTGGCGGCGTTGTAGCCCATGGCGTCGAGATTGCGCATCTCAAAGCGCCGGTTAGCCCGGTTCAGGTCGCCACTTTTTTCGCCCAGACCGTAAACCCGATCCTGCGGCTGACGCCGCTGATAGTGCTCCACCCCATCGCCATGCGCATTGAGCAGATAGGCCCCGGTGTGGCGATCCGCCGTCAGCGGCTGCCAGGTCTCGCCGTCGAACTGCTCCCAGCTCAGGCAGAGCGGCTGATGCACCGTTACCCGCAGCCGTTGCGTGCTGATCCGCAGCTGCTGTGCATCGTGCTCCAGCTGAAAGGCGGGCAGCGTAAAGCCATCCAGCGCCTCGCGATCGCGTCCCTGCCAGGGCACATCTCCCACAGGCGCAATGCTCCATGTGCGGTTCAGCGCCAGCTCGCCGTCGCGCTTCAGCAGCACACGCATCAGCTTATCTTCCAGCACGTACAGCCGCAGGAAGTGACGATCGTCGACCTTCAGCTCAACAAAGTGATCGGCGTGCTGATGCAGCGTCCAGTTCTTCAGAGTTTTCATCGCGGTATCCTTACAGGTTAGCAGGGCGCTGGCGGCGTTCGGCGATCAGCATCACCAGGAAAACAGCACCAATCAGGTCAAAGAAGCCCATCGCCACAAACAGGGGATTGAAGCCGATGGTATCGGCGGTTACACCGATAATCAGCGAGAAGATAAAGCTGGCGATCCAGGCGCAGGAGCCGCGCATCCCGTTGACCGTGGCCATCTGGCGGCGATCAAACCGTTCCACCACCAGCGCACTCAACATGCAGGAGATCACCTGATGTCCGAAGCCCCCCACGGAGATCAGGGCGATCGCCAGCCAGGGATCTTTCACCAGGGTCATCAGCGCCAGCGAGACCATCAGCAGCGCGCCGGTCACGGAGCTGGCGACAATCGAATTGACGCGGGTCATGCCGAAGCAGCGCACATAGAGTCGGGTCAGATAGCCGCTGGCCACGCTGCCGAGATCGGCGGCCAGAAACGGCAGCCAGGCGAACATCACGATCTGTTTGAGATCCATGCCGCGCTCATTGGCAAGATAGAGCGGCACCCAGAAGCTCAGCACTGCCCAGGCCGGTTCGGCCAGAAAGGCCGGGATCGCGATGCCGTAGAATTTTTTCTCTTTGCCGATCACTTTCAGCGCAGTGAAGAACGGCAGCTTTTCGCCGACGGCCTCATTGTCCTGATTAATAAAATCGCGCTCTTCCGCAGAAAGACGGGGATGATTTTGAGGCGAGTGATAGCCCCACCACCAGAGTCCGACCCACAGCAGCCCCAGCCCGCCGGTCAGCAGGAAGGCGCCCTGCCAGCCAAAGGTAACGTGCGCGACATAGATGATCGGTGGTGCCAGCATCGCCCCAATCGAAAAGCCAACCCCCGCCCAGCCCGCAGCGACCGGCCGCTCCTTTTTGGGGAACCAGTCACCGATGGCTTTGGCGTTAGCCGGGGTCGCCGCCGCTTCCGATGCGCCCATCACAAAGCGCAGCAGGGCCAGATGCAGCCAGCTTCCTGCGCCCGCATGCAGCAGACAGGTCACCGACCAGACCAGCGCGCAGATCAGAAAGCCCATTTTCAGGCCGATCACGTCGATCAGCCAGCCGCACAGCGGCTGAAACAGGGTGTAGGCCAGCTGGAACGCGGCCACCACCCAGGAGTACTGCTCGGTGGTCATGTTGAGGCTGGTTTTCAGCTCCGGTGCCAGAATACCGAGCGAGTTGCGGGTGATGTAGTTGACGGTTACCCCCAGCAGAAACATCCCCAGCATCCACCAGCGTAAATTTTTAATCACGCGCACCGTGCGCGAAGCACTAATGGGTTTGGTTGTCGATTCGAGGCTCATCGTGCCACTCCTTATTACCATTGATTACGCACACCGCCTGCTGGCGTACCGCGTGTCCTTTTTTTCGAACTTAAAAAAGTGCGAAACGCGGGTACAGCCTCTTTTTTGCAACTCTTTTCATGGCAGGCTTAACAGGGGCGAAAAATGGCCTCCAGACTCTTATCTGAAGCGATTTAGCAGGCTATGAAAAATTTTTCATTGGCAGATTTGAAGGCGATCACAGAATGAAACAAAGGCTGAAAGTCAGTGAAATTGCGGCCCTGAGCGGCGTCTCCATCAGTACGGTGTCGCGGGTGCTGGCGGGTAAAGCCAATACCCGGCCCGCGACCCGCGATAAAGTGCTGGCCGTGGCGCAGCAGCAGGGCGTGCTGAATAATCTGCACAGCGGTCGCCTGCTGCTGAATGATCTGATGGTCTTCGCTCCGCCTCGCGCCTTTGACGTGCGCAGCGACATCTTCTATTACAAGGTGATTCAGGGGATCAGCCAGGCGGTGGAGCCGCATGAGGTACGGCTGCGCTTCTGCCCGCTGGACGAGCTGGAAAGTGATGCCGCGCGGTTTATCGATAAAATGCAGCAGACCGAAGCGGCCGTGCTGATTGGCATTGATGATGAGCATATTCATCAGCTGGCGGCAGAGATGAATAAACCCTGTGTGCTGATCAACGCCCGCGATCGCCGTATGCGCCTGCCTTCGGTTTCCCCCCATCACCAGTTGATTGGCGAGTTTTCAGCGCGCTACCTGTTTGAGCAGGGGCACCGGCAGATCCTGTCGCTGCACTGTCTGCGCCGCTACACCATGGAGCAGCGATTGCAGGGGGTCCGTGACGCCTGGCACGCGATGAATCTGCGCTTTGACAGCCGCCAGCATCTGCTGACTCTGAACGGCTTCAGCAGCCATGAGGCGGCGGAACGCCTCGGTGACTATCTGCGCCACTGCCCGGACACGCTGCGCCCCACTGCGATCCTCGCCAGCGGGGATTACATTGCCGCCGGGGCGGTCAGTGCGCTGCAACAGGCCGGACTGCGGGTGCCGCAGGATATTTCGGTGATGAGTATGGATGGCTTTAACCTGGCGACCATCCACGATATTCCGCTGACCTCGGTGCAGGTTCCACGGGATGAGCTGGGAGCCGCCGCCGTAAAGCTGCTGCAGGAGATGCGCCTGAATCCCGCTACCCCCACGGGCAGCCTGCTGCTGAATGGCAGGCTGGTGGTACGCGATTCGGTGCGCCGCATTCGGGATAATCTCAGCCATGCGCCGGTTCAGCAGCATGGCCTCTACGATTAATCCAGCGTTTTAAGCCGCAGTTCCGACGGCTGAGGGCGGCCAAACAGGAAGCCCTGAAACAGGGTGCATCCTTCGTCGCGCAGCCGCGCGAACTGCTCATCGCTCTCCACCCCTTCGGCGGTGATCTGGATATCCAGACTGCGGCTCATGCCGGTGATGGCCCGGATAATCGCCAGCGCCTCGCGGCTGTCGCCCATATCGTTAATGAATGACTTGTCGATTTTGATCTTGTCGAACGGAAAGGATCGCAGGTAGCTCAGCGACGAATAGCCGGTGCCGAAGTCATCCAGCGCAATCTGCACGCCCAGCGCCTTGAGATTCTGCAGGGTGCGGATATTGCCCAGCGAATCATCCAGCAGCACCGATTCGGTGATCTCCACTTCCAGCCGCGCCGGGTCCAGCCCTGACTCCCTCAGGGCACCTTCCACCACCGGCACCAGCGAGCTGTTTTTAAACTGCAGCGGAGAAAGGTTGACCGAAACCGACTGCTCCCCTTCCCAGCTCGCTGCTTCGCGGCAGGCTTCATACAGCGCGAACGCGCCCAGCATATGAATCAGGCCGGTCTCTTCGGCAATGGGGATAAAGTCGTTGGGCATGATCAGGCCACGGATCGGATGGTGCCAGCGCATCAGCGCCTCGTAGCCAATAATGGTGTGATGATCGCCGTTGGTGATCGGCTGATAGTAGAGCCGCAGGTGCCCGCCGCTGATGGCATCACGCAGATCGTTCTCAATCAGCCGCCGGCTGCGCGCCTGATCATCCATCTCCAGCGTAAAGTGCTCGTAGCGGTTGCGGCCGTTGCGTTTGGCTTCATACAGCGCCATGTCTGCACAGCGCAGCAGCTGCTCGGGCGTATTGGTGATGGTGGTGCTGAGCGCAATCCCCACACTCAGCCCGACCGACAGATTATGACCTTCGATGTTGACCGGCGGACGAATCGCCTCAATCAGGCGCCTCGCCACAATGCTCGCCTCATCACTGCTGGCGATCGACGGCAGCACAATGGCGAACTCATCGCCGCCGATGCGCGCCAGCGTATCCTGGTCACGCAGCGCGCTGCGCAGCCGCTTTGCCACGCTGCGCAGCAGCTCATCGCCGATCTGGTGACCCAGCGCGTCGTTCACATTTTTAAAGTGGTCGAGGTCAAGGCAGAGCGCGGCACTTTGCTGCTTTGTCTGACCGGCGATGCGCAGGGCTTCGCTCAGCCGCTGACGAAACAGGATGCGGTTCGGCAGGCTGGTCAGATTGTCGTGATGCGCCATATGGTGAATACGGGCATCGGCGGCGCGCTGGTCGGTGACATCCTCCACCAGCAGCATCAGATAGTTGCGCCGCGCATCCTGCCCGGTAATCGCTTTCGCACGGGAGTGCAGGATCCGTTCGCCGCTGGCAGTCATCAGCAGCTGCTCACGCTCATGAACGCCCTCACTGCGCAGCGCAACGTCGGCCAGATTGTTGAAGTAGTCGCTGAGTTCAGGCGACATACATTCATGCGGGCGCTTATTGACGATCAGCGTTTTCGACAGGCCGAACAGCTGCTGCGTGCGGTCATTGACCAGCAGGATCTCGCGCGTGATCGCATCCTCAACGATCACGCAGGAGGGGATGTTGGCGATGATGTTATCCAGAAAGCGGGAGAGCGCGGTTTTCTGAGCACTCTGCGCTTCCGCCAGATCGCGGGCGCGCAGGATCTGCTGCTCCTGTTCACGGCGTTCCGTGCGGTCGCGGGTGATCTTGGCAAAACCGACCAGTTTACCCTCATCGTCATGGATGGCATCGATCACCACATGCGCCCAGAAGGCGCTGCCATCTTTGCGGTAACGCCAGCCCTCATCTTCAAAGCGGCCGGTCTTCAGCGCAATGCCGAGGTTCGCTTCCGGTGTCCTGTTGAGCCGCTCCTGCGCACTGTAAAACAGCGAAAAGTGTTGCCCCACCACCTCGTCTGCCCGGTAGCCTTTGGCCCGCTGCGCACCGGCGTTCCAGTTCACCACGACCCCGTCGATATCCAGCATATAGATGGCATAGTCGGTAACGCCCTCCACCAGCAGACGGAAACGC
This sequence comes from Pantoea phosphatilytica, assembly GCF_051025615.1. Classification (NCBI taxonomy): domain Bacteria; kingdom Pseudomonadati; phylum Pseudomonadota; class Gammaproteobacteria; order Enterobacterales; family Erwiniaceae; genus Pantoea; species Pantoea phosphatilytica. The sequence continues at coordinate 219,319 of NZ_JBPFDF010000003.1, read as the reverse complement.
TGCTCCTGCTGCTGCTGCTCTCTGCGGATGCGCTGCTGCTCCGTGCAGTCGCGGGTGATTTTGGCATAGCCCAGCAGTTTGCCCTGATCGTCGCGGATCGCATCGATCACCACATGCGCCCAGAAGGCGCTGCCATCTTTGCGATAGCGCCAGCCTTCATCTTCAAAACGGCCGGTGCGGAACGCGGTCTGCAGGTTCTGATCGGGAATATGATTCAGGCGATCCTGGGCGCTGTAGAATCGGGAAAAGTGCTGACCGACGATCTCTTCCGCCACATAGCCTTTGGCACGCTGCGCGCCGGCATTCCAGTTCACTACGTTGCCGTCATGATCGAGCATATAGATGGCGTAATCGGTGACGCCCTCGACCAGCAGACGGAAGCGCATCTCCTGCTCACGCTCTTTTCGCTGCTGCTCCTGCTGCCGGGTACAGTCCCGGCAGACCAGCGAAAATCCCAGCAGATGAGCCGCCTCGTCGCGGATCGGATAGATCATCACCTCGGCCCAGAAGGTGCTGCCATCTTTACGGCAGCGCCAGCCTGCGCTTTCAGCACGTCCGGTGCTGACGGCCCTCTCAAGATCCCGCTGCGGATAACCGCGACGACGATCCTCTTCGCTGTAGAACAGGGCGACGGACTGTCCGATGATTTCGTCAGGCTGGTAACCCAGAACCTGTTGACCGCCGTCGTTCCAGCTGGCGACCGTTCCGTCCGGTTTAAGCATGGTGATCGTGTAGTCGATCACGCTGTGTACCAGCATGCGATACATGACATCTGAGTGATTATCCATTGTTATTTGCCTGCTACTCGGAAGCCGGATGTGGGCCTGAAATTCTGTTAATACGCTGGCCGGGACTAAAACGGAAAAGGCCGGCAAAGACAAGCGTATTAAGAAAAATAGTGAGTCTTAACAGGAGGGTTATCGGCAGCGGTGAGCAAATGTTCAATGGTGCCGCAGCGGAAATGGGTGCAGATAGTGCATCGTGACAGCAGGCTCCGGCAGCCAGAAAAAAGCGCGGGACGGCTCGCGCGCTTTTATTTGCCAGGGCTGACAGGCGTCTAAAAGTCGGTCTGTTGCTGCAAATGCATTGCCGCAATGGGCTGCCAGATCTCCGTTAACGCGCCCTCTTTACCGGTAAAGGGATCCTGCGTGGGCAGAGGCACGTTTTTTACCTGCTCCTGCGATCGCTGCAGCATCGCAGGCTCATCGCGTAACGTCTCGGGTGACATGCCACGGGGATAGGCGCCCACCACCATAAAGTCGTCGCTGGCGCTGACCTGCCGGTGGCCGACACCCGCCGGGATCAGTACCGCATCTCCGGCGCGCAATGTGACCATCCGGCCGGAATCGCCGCCGAACAGCACTTCCGCCCAGCCTTCCGCGACGCCCAGCAGTTCGTGGGTGTTGGGATGGTAGTGGGTGTAAGGGTAGATCGGGTAGCGCCAGGCTGGCGGCCAGCCGTTCTCTTCAAAGGTTTTCTCAAACCAGAGCGCAATCTCTTCATCTTCCGGCACCACGCGCGGCCAGATGATCAGTGGTAACGGATTGTTGGGCACGCCACCCGAGGGGCTGGCAAGCATCAGGTGCTGCGGATTGTCAGAGGCCCCGGCCGAGAAGGTGCCTGCGGCAAAAGACATCATTAATAACAGACTGGAGGATGGGGCTCGCATACAGGTTCTCCGGCTTTTTTCTAAGTGTGGCAAACCCCGGCCACAATGCAATGTGCGCCAGCCAGCAGAATTGTGATAATTAACTGATATTGCTGACTAAAGCCAAATGTGTCGCGATCTGTAGGGCCAGACTGTGCCGGGATGACGGCGGAGAGCGGTTCTTGCTGCGCTAAAGTGTTGCAAATTGTCAGCCCGCCGCAGAACCCGTTTCGGGCCGCGCACGTTCCGGCAGCCGGTTGCTTAACTGTTATATAAAAAATGCGCAGATCTGTTTCTGATGTGCTTGACTGTTATCTGTTGTAATAGCTAACAGATGACAGTGAGGTAACTAATGGACGCTATTAAACAAATCCTGATCGACGAGATCGCCACGCTTAACCGTGAAGAACGTCGCGACAACCTGCCGCGCTTCAGCCTCTCGTTTCTGAAAAACCATCCGGGTCTCTGGGCCGTGATGTACCTCTGCTACGGCCTCTGCGTGGCGCTGATTTTCACCACCGAGATGCTGGGCTGGCCTGCCTTCTGGTTTGCTACCGTGTTTGTGCTGGTGATGAGCCTGCTGATGCTGCTTGATATCAACCCGAAGTATCGCTTTGAAGATATCGATGCGCTCGACCTGCGTGTCTGTTACAACGGCGAATGGTATTACGTTCAGCCGGTGCGTGAGCAGGCCATCTCACGCATCCTTTCCCTGCCCGATACGCCGGAGCGGGTGAAGAGCGGCATCCAGCGTCTGCTGACGCAAAAAGGGGAAGTGGATTTCTACGATGTCTACTACCTGACCTGGGGCCACCAGCAGGCGGCGAACGTTTAATCCGCCAGCCCTTCCGCCATCAACTGCCCCAGCGTTTCGATTGCCGCCTCGGCCCGACTATCCCACGGCCAGGCGGTGTTCAGCCTGAAGCAGTGACGGAACTGCTCGCCTGCCGAAAATAGCTGTCCCGGTGCAATACTGATCCCCAGCGCCAGCGCCTGCTGATAGAGCCGGGTGGTATCAATACGTTCAGGCAGGGTCACCCAGAGAAAGTACCCCCCGCGGGCTTCACTGACCGTCGCCTGCAGCGGCAGCACCTTCAGCAACGCCTGACGCACCATCTGCTGTCGCTTCACCAGAATCTGCCGCAGCCGTTTCAGGTGGGTGTCGTAACGCCGCGTGGCGAGAAAATCGGCCAGCGCCAGCTGCATCGGCGCGCTGGTTGAGAGCGTACTCATCAGCTGCAGGCGCTGGATCCGCTGCGCATGCTGGCCTGCGGCGACCCAGCCGACGCGGAATCCCGCCACCAGCGATTTCGAGAACGACCCGCAGTGCAGCACGTTTCCCTGACGATCCCAGGCTTTGGCTGGCAGCGGCGGCACATCTCCGGCCCAGAGTTCGGCATACACATCGTCTTCGATCATCGGCACCTGATACCGCGCCAGCAGCGCCACCAGCTGCTGCTTACGCTCCGGGGTCAGGGTGACGCTGAGCGGGTTCTGCAGCGTGGTCATCAGCCAGCAGGCTTTTACCGGCCAGCGCTGCAGGGCCTCCTCCAGCTGCACCAGATCGATGCCCTCTCTGGCGTCCACCGGGATCGCCAGCGCCTTGAGCCTGAGCCGCTCGATCGCCTGCAGCGCCCCATAAAAGCCCGGCTGTTCAATCACCACATAGTCGCCCGGCTCCGTCAGGGATTGCAGGCTGAGGTTCAGCGCCTCCAGCGCCCCGCTGGTGATCACAATCTCATCCGGCGACAGAGTGATGCCCTGCCGCGCATAACGCTGTGCCAGCAGCTGCCGCAGCGTGGCGTTGCCGGGTGGCAGGTTGTGCAGCGCATCGGTGGGGGTCAGATGGTGTGAGACGTTCGCCAGCGAGCGCATCAGCTGGCGCTGCGGAAAGAGCGCGGGATCGGGAAAGGCGGAGCCAAACGGGACGATGGCGGGATCGCGTGTCGCCTGAAGCACATCGAACACGAAGTCGTTGATATCGACCTGTTCGCTGATCGCCACGCTCATCGGCGCGGGGGCCAGGGCACGCGGCGCCACGTAATAGCCCGACTGGGGACGCGAGACGATCCAGCCCTGACTCTCCAGCAACTCATAGGCATGAAGCACCGTCATCAGGCTGACGCCCTGCTGCGCCACCTGCTGACGCAGCGACGGCAAACGGGTGCCCGGCAGCCAGATACCGGCCTCTATCTGTTGCTGAATCTCATCCATCAATCGCTGGTATTTCGCCACGGGTGACCTCTCCTTGTTTAACCGCGAGACTTTACCACGCACAGCGATCAATGACAGGCGCTACGCGTCGCTTATCGGCCGGATAGAGAAGCTTCTCTGCCCGGCCAGCGGCGCGTCAGAGGGAGGCGACCTGCGGCATCAGCGGCTCGTCGGCGTCTGCAGAGTGGCTTACGCTGGCGACCGCCTCTTCAATCTCTTCCGCCACAAAGTTCGCCATTTCCGGCACCCGCTCAGGCGGAACCGGCCTGCCCAGCAGATAGCCCTGCAACATATTGCAGCCCAGGCGGGTCAGGAAAGCCTGCTGTTCGGCGGTTTCTACTCCCTCGGCCACCACCTTCAGTTGCAGCGACTGCGCCAGGGCCACAATCGCCGAGACGATAGTGGCATCCTCTTTCTGATGCTGCAGTTCGCTGACAAACGCCCGGTCGATCTTGAGTTCACTGGCCGGCAGTCGCTTCAGATAGAGCAGGCTGGAGTAGCCGGTGCCAAAGTCATCGATCGAGGCTTTGACACCCAGCCGGGTCAGCTCGGTGAGGATGCGCACGCTCGCATCCGGATCGCGCATCGCGGTGGTTTCGGTCACCTCCAGCGTCAGTTGCTCAGCCGGGATCTGATGCTTTTTCAGCGCCTCTGTCACGATTTCAACCAGATTCGCCTGTTCAAACTGTAACGGCGACAGGTTTACCGCGATCGACCAGTCCGGATGGCCCTGCAGATGCCACTGACGCAGCTGCCGGCACGCTTCGTGGATCACCCAGTTACCGATGCTGACAATCATGCCGGTCTTTTCCGCCATCGGCAGGAATTTATCGGGCGACAGCAGGCCGTGATGCGGATGCTGCCAGCGCAGCAGCGCCTCAAAACCGAGGATCGGGCCACGCGGGGCGCAATATTTAGGCTGATAGAAGAGCCGCAGCTCCTGATTGTCCAGCGCCTGCCAGAGATCGTTGTTGAGCTGAAGCTGGCTCTGCGCCTGGATGTTCATGGAGGGCTGGAAGAAGGTGTAGCCGTTGCGGCCGTTGTTTTTGGTGTGATACATCGCCGCATCGGCGTTAAACATCAGCTCACGCTCATCCACTCCATCGCCGGGGTAGACCGCGATGCCGATACTCAGCGACACCACCAGCTCGTAGCGGGAGATATCGAACGGGCAGTCCACCGCTTTTACCAGCTTGTCGGCGATGGTCGCCGCATCGTTGGGATCCTCGATTTCTGCCAGCAGCACAAACTCATCGCCGCCCAGCCGCGCCAGCGTGTAGTAGCCGGTCATCTGCTGACTCATCCGCTCGGTTACGCCTACCAGCAGGCTGTCGCCAATATGGTGGCCGAAGGCATCGTTCACCGCCTTGAAGCCGTCGAGATCCATAAACATCAGCGCAAACTGCGTCTGTTCGCGATTCGCTTTGTTGATCGCCTGCTCCAGCCGATCTTCCAGCAGAATGCGGTTTGGCAGCCGCGTGAGGTTATCGTGCAGCGCCAGTTGCGCCAGCTCGCGGTTGGCCTCCGCCAGCGAACTGGCGAGAAGCGAGGTGCGCGCCTGGAGCCGCGCATCCAGCATCGACACCAGCAGCGTGATGCCCAGGATGGAGAGCGTGACCACCGTGACCAGAATCGCCAGCCAGTCACTGTTGACCCCCTGTCCGACGGAATGACTGTGAGCGGGAAACTCTGCCGCCACCATGCCCGTGTAGTGCATCCCCGCAATCGCGCATCCCATCACGATCGAGGCGCCGATGCGCAGCATGGTGATCCGGCCGGTTCTCCCTTCACGCAGGTTAAACGCCAGCCACAGCGCCGCGCCGGAAGCGGCCAGCGCGATCACCACCGACAGCGCCACCCAGCCCCATTTCCAGACGATGCCAGGAGAGAACATCAGGGCCGCCATGCCGGTGTAGTGCATCGCCACCACGCCGCTGCCGAGGATGAGAGCTCCCCCCGCCAGCCGTCGCAGAGGCAGTTCGCCATGGCAGACCAGCCACAGCGCAAAGATAGAGGCACACACGGCGATAGCGGCCGATAACGCCGTGAGTGCGGCGTCGTAGCTCATGACCATATCCATGTTCATCGACAGCATGCCGATAAAGTGCATCGCCCAGATGCCAATGCCCATGGAAAAACCGCCGCCAAACAGCCAGACCAGGGCCACTTTGCCGGTCGAATGCACCACCCGGCCGGCCATATCTAAGGCGGTAAACGAGGCCAGCATCGCGACAAGAATCGAGACGATGACGATAAAAGAGTCGTATGAGGTTGCTAACATTGTGCATTCCCGGGTAAAGCCGCGTCTGGCGTTGAACAGAGGTTTTTGTGACTGTTTTCGTTATTATCGGCGCGGCGTGACGGCTGATGAGCCGTTAACGCCGCAGGTTTCCACTCATTGTAAGTGCCGAAACCTATCGTTATCGTCCATTATCGTCAGCCTGACGCCGACGCCATCGGGGGTTGCCGGGCCATGAGGCCAAACACTTCCACCCGGTCTGCTGGCGTCGGCTTGCCCAGCAGATAGCCCTGCAGCGCATCAAAGCCCAGGCTGGTAAGCAGATGCTGCTGCTCTTCCGTCTCGACACCTTCCGCCACCATCCGCAGGTTGAGACTCTGCGCCAGCGTCAGCATGGCGCTGACCACCGTCGCATCTTCACTGCCGGGCCGCAGGCAGTTAATAAAGCTGCGATCGATCTTAAGTTCGCTGGCATCCAGATCTTTCAGATGCAGCAGATTGGCATAGCCGATGCCGAAATTGTCGATCGCGATGCTGACGCCCGCCTGCTGCAGTTCGCGGATACGCTGCTGGCTGAACGCGGGATCGCGCATCGCGATCGCTTCGGTGACCTCCAGCATCAGCGCGCAGCCCGGTAACTGATAACGGGTCAGCGTCTGGGTCAGGATAAACAGCAGATCGCGCTGATGGAACTGCAGCGCGGAGAGGTTGACCGAGACAGTCCATTCACTGTGGCCCTGGTTGTGCCAGATGCTGAGCTGACGACAGGCTTCCTCGATCACCCAGTTGCCGAGCGCCACAATCTGCCCGGTTTTTTCGGCACGCGGCAGAAACATCTCAGGCGTCAGCAGGCCGCGCTGCGGATGCTGCCAGCGCAGCAGGGCCTCAAATCCCATCAGGCGTGTGCCGCCGGAACGAAATTTCGGCTGATAGAACAGGCGCATCTGCTGGCGATCCAGCGCCTCCCAGAGGTCGTTGGTCAGCTCCAGCTGATGCTGCGTTGCGGCGCTCATAGCCAGCTCAAACAGGCACCAGCCGTTGCGCCCGCTGTGTTTAGTGTGGTACATCGCCGCGTCGGCGTTAAACATCAGCTCCTGACGATTGCGGCCGTGCAGGGGAAAGATCGCAATGCCCGCGCTGAGCGAAACGTGCAGGACATAGCGGTCAAATTCAAACGGCGCGCCGATCACGTTTACCAGTCTTTGCGCCAGCTGGCAGGCCACGCTGAAATCGCATCCCTTAACCATCAGCACAAATTCATCACCGCCCAGACGCGCCAGCAGCATCGTCTCGCTGAGCTGGCTGCGCAGCCGTTCCGCAACCGCCATCAGCAGCCGATCGCCGACGTGATGACCCCAGGTGTCATTCACGGCCTTGAAGCCGTCAAGATCCATATAGATCACGGCAATGCGATGCCCGTTAAGCATCGCTTTTTTGATCGCCTGATCGAGCTGCTGCTCCAGCATGACCCGATTGGGCAGCGCGGTCAGGTTGTCATGCAGCGCCAGCTGCCGCAGCTCCTTGTTCGCCTGCCTGAGTCGCGTCGCCAGCCGGGCGGCGCGCATCTGCGCATCCAGCATCGAGCAGAGCAGCGTGATCCCCAGAATCGAGAGCGTAATCAGCGTCACCCACACCGCCAGCCCCGGATTACTGAGACCGTGCGCCTGCATCGTACTGTCGTCACTGAATGTCGCCGCCGCCATGCCCACATAGTGCATACCGGCAATCGCGATCCCCATCACCAGCGAGGCCAGCCCCCGCATCAGCAGCAGATGGTGATCGCCCTTGCGCAGATGAAACGCCAGCCAGAGCGCCACGCCGGAGGCGACAAATGCAATCAGCACCGAAAGCGCCACCAGCAGCCCATTCCATTCGGGTCGCGGTTCAACCAGCAGCGCACACATGCCGAGATAGTGCATCACCACTACCCCGGAGCCCAGGATCAGGCTGCCGCGCAGCAGTCGCTGTCGGGTAAGATGCAGCCCGCCCACCGTCTGACCAAAGGCCAGCATCGACGTCAGGATCGCCACCAGCAGCGAGAGGATCGTCAGCCGGATGTCGTAGCGCATCGTCATAGGCATCATCATCGCCAGCATACCGATAAAATGCATCGCCCAGACGCCGATGCCCATAGTGGTTCCGCCCACCAGCAGCCAGAACCGGGCGCGCCAGCCACGGGAAACCGCTACGCGTCCGGCGGTATCCAGCGCAGTAAAAGAGGCAATAAAGGCCACGAGCAGCGAAACGCAGATCAGAACGCTATCCCAGGTGACAGGCAACATAGATAACTCCTCACCACCCGTGGAAAAACGGGTGCTGTGTACAGTCTTTAAAAGTCATTAAAAAAGCACCCAACGGGTGAAAGCAGATAAATGCCGGTATTTTTGGTTCTTAAGTTCCGGCCAAACGTGCCCGCAGACGCAGGTTTTCTCTATGCTGCATCTTATTACCCGCCAGCGGTGCCAGCCGGTAAAACGTTATTTTGTCTGATTGGTACAGGAACATATCACCGAAGCAGAAAGCGTGCCAGCGGCCAAAAATAGCGGGCAATTTCGTTTTGCCGTCTCGCTTTACGCCTTGCTGTTACTGGGTTATCGGCCAGGACGCGCATTAGATTAGGGAAAAATAAAAGCCCGTGCTTCGCGGAACGCTTTAACTGATCTATAGTAAGTAAAACTGATATAAATCATCACTCTTAAGCCTAAGATTTTTCTTATGACTGCGGCGCCGACCGCTCTGCTGTTTTTATTTCCTTTTTTTGGGTTGAATTATTAATTAACACCGGGTGAAAAAGCACTGACTCTCGATAATCCGTAAGGAAATATTATGAAACTCAAGCTTTTTCTTATTGCCGCTGCAGGGTTTACTGTCGCCCTTCCCGCATTAACCCAGGCGGCGACGACCTCGGGAACGATCAACGCCACCCTGACACTGACCACCGGGTGCCTGGTCAATGGCCAGTCCGCTACAGCCGGTGTTAACTTCGGTACCCTGAACTTCGGCAGCAGCGCAGCCACCTTTGATACCCTGAATGCCACCCTTGTCGGCGCGGCGGGTAACGGTATTTTTGTGCGCTGCACTACCGGTCAGGACTACAACGTAGTGGTGACCAGCAGCAATGCGGCACCCGCCACGATTTACGGTACTGCCTCTGCCTCCCCCCGCTATCTGCTGCTGGGATCGAACAATGCGCAGGGCATCGCCTATACCCTCTACAGTGACGCCTCTTTTACGACCGCAATCGCGAACAATACGCCGATCGCGGCCAGCGGCACCTCCGATCCGACGCTGGGCACCAACTACGCCATCTACGGCCGGGTGGTGGGCGGTGGTTTTAATCCGCTGATCCCTGCCGGTACTTACACCGATACGATCAACGTCGCCGTGAACTATTAACTGCTGCTGCAGGACAGAAAAGGTGGTTCTCTGGCGAGCCTGCCTGACGATCGCGTGTGGCCTGACGCTGCTGACAGGCAGCCTCCGCGCCTGGGGTCTGCCGACCAGCACCTTCCAGGTCACCGCGTCGATTGTGGCAGGCTGCGTGATCTCCGGCACCAACACCGGCGTTTTCGGTGCGCTTGATTTCGGTTCGCAATCTGGCGTGTCAGCCAATACCGTCAACGCCAGCTTTGTGCAGAGCACCTCCATTAACCTGGCCTGTACGCCGGGCACCACGCTGAACATGAGCATCAATCAGGGCAGTAATTTCACCACCACCCGCAACCTGAAGCTGCCCGGTTTCAGCAGTACCGTTCCCTATACGCTCTTTAGTGACGCCAGCCGCACCTCGGTGATCCCGGTTAATCAGTCGGTGCCACTGAGCTACAGCAATGCCAGCAACATTACGCTGCCGATCTACGGCCAGCTGAAACTTCCCGGCACTGCACGCGCGGGCGTCTATACCGACACGCTGACCGTCACCCTGAGCTGGTGAGGCAATAAAATAAGGATATGCACATGAAGCCACTGCGCGCCCTGCTGTTACTGCTGAGTTCCGGCCTGCTCTCACCGGCCTTTGCCGCTAACTCGGTGATGATCTGGCCCATCGACCCCGCCATCAATCCCGAGGAGAAAGCCAGCGAACTCTGGCTGGAGAATCGCGGAAACAGCACCACCATGATGCAGGTCCGGGTCTTCAGCTGGCAGCAGATTAATGGCCAGGAGCAGTATCAGACCCAGCAGGAGGTGGTCGCCAGTCCACCGATGGTGCGGATGGAGCCGGGTCAGAAACAGCTGGTGAGGCTGATCAAACAGACCGCGCCTGCGGCCGGTAAAGAGCGGGCCTATCGGGTGGTACTGGATGAGATCCCGACGCCGCGCAATCCCGGTGAAAACCAGGCCGGGCTGACTTTCCAGATGCGCTACTCGGTGCCGCTGTTTGTGTATGGTCAGGGCGTCACCGCCGACAGCGTGCGCCCGGCGCTGCGCTGGCAGCAGGTCAGCGAGGGCGGCAGGCGCTGGCTTCAGCTGACGAACAGCGGCAACGGCCATGCCCGGCTGAGCAATGTGACGATTGGCGGTCGCCGACTGGGAGAAGGCCTTTATGGTTACGTGCTGGCGGAGAGCAATCACCGCTGGCCCCTCAGCTCACCGGTCAGTGGTGAACTCAGCGCAGAAGTGAATAAAAAGCAGTGGCGTAGCGCGGCTCAGAAGTAAGCGCTGAATGCGATCTTTCTCCCTGCATCCCTGTGCGCTGGCGGTCGCCAGCCTCCTCTGCACCGCCGCACCCGACGCGCTGCGGGCGGAGACTTACTCCGCCCTGCCGCCGCCGCCCAGCCTGCAGAGCCAGGGCGACGCGCAGCAATATATGCTGGAGCTGGTGGTTAACCAGCAGGCCAACGGCAACATCGTGCCGGTCGAGCAGCGCGACGGACATTTCCGGCTGCGCAGTGGCGATCTGCAGCGTGCCGGTTTGCCAGCGGAGAAGCTGGGCGCTGAGGCGCTGGTCGATGTCAGCAGCCTGCAGGCGGTAAAGGTGGAGTATGACGCGGCACGGCAGCGGCTGCTGCTCACCGTGCCGCCCGCGTGGCTGCCGGGTCAGGTGATCGGCGAGGCGAAAAACGGGCCACGCTATCCTGGACGCACCAGCCGCGGCGCACTGATTAACTACGATCTCTACGCCAGCCGCACCGACAACAGCGGCACCCGCCTCTCGCTCTGGAATGAGCTGCGCCTGTTCGGGGAGGCCGGACACATCTCCAGCAATGGCGTCTGGCTGCAGCAGCTCGAAGGCCAGACCACCTATCAGGACGATGGCTATATCCGTTATGACAGCTGGTGGAGTCGCGACGATGAGAACACGGCGATGAGCTGGCGGGTCGGCGACCTGGTCACCGACTCGCTGGCGTGGAGCAGCAGCGTGCGGCTCGGCGGCCTGCAGGTGGGCCGCGACTTCAGTGTCCGCCCCGATCTGGTGACCTATCCGCTGCCCGCCTTCTCCGGCCAGGCCGCCGTGCCCTCTACCGTCGATCTTTTTATTAACGGCTATCGATCCAGCCAGGCAAATGTGCAGCCAGGTCCCTGGTCGATGACCAATGTGCCCTTTGTTAACGGCGCGGGTGACGCCGTGATCACTACCACCGACGCGGTGGGACGTCGCGTCACCACCACCATGCCGTTTTATGTCTCCAGTAATCTGCTGAAGCCGGGACTGTCTGACTACGCGCTCTCTGCAGGCGCGATCCGCCAAAACTACGGTATCCGCAACTTCGATTATGGTGCTGCCGCCGCCAGCGGATCCTGGCGATACGGCATGACCGACTGGCTGACGCTGGAGAGCCACGCCGAAGGCAGCAAAAGCCTGGCGATGGGGGGCGTCGGCGGGCAGCTGCGCGTTGGCAGCTGGGGCGTGGTCAACGGTGCGGTAGCCCAGAGCCAGCTTGAGGGCGACAACGGCAGACAATATAGCTGGGGATACCAGTACAACAATCGCTGGTTCAACCTCGGCACGCAGCAGATCCAGCGCAGCAGCACGTTCGGCAACCTGGCACTGGTCGGCAGTCGTGCCGGAGGCCTGCCGGACAGCCGCCGCTACGCGCTGTCGCGCCGCAGCGCGCAGTACAGTGCCAGCGTCTCACTGAACCGCTTTGGCAGCGTGGGGGCCGCCTTTATCGATATCACGGACGGCCAGGGCGATCGCACCCGGCTGTGGAACCTCTCCTGGAGCAAAAACCTCTGGGGCAACAGCAGCCTCTATGTCTCCGCCAGCCGCGATCAGCAGGAGAAGAGCTGGACCGGCGCTATTTCGCTGGTGATCCCGTTTGGCGAACAGGGCAGCGCCGCGATCAGCACCGAACGCGATCAGCGCGGCCGCGACAGCCAGCGCCTCTATGCTTCCCGCGCCATGCCCAGCGACGGCGGCATTGCCTGGGATGCGGGCTGGGCGAATCAGAGCGGTAACAGCGGTGACTATCGTCAGGGCAGCCTGCGCTATCGCAACAATCAGATCGACACTTCGGCGGGCTTCTACGGCGACAATGAAAACCTGACGCAGTGGGCCGATCTCTCCGGCGCGCTGGTGCTGATGGACAATCATCTCTTTGCCGCTAATGCGATCAATGACGCCTTTGTGCTGGTGAAAACCCGCTACCCCGACGTGACCGTCCGCTACGAAAATCAGCCGATGGGCCGCACCAGTCAGCAGGGCTACCTGCTGGTGCCCGCCATCAGCAGCTACTACCCGGCCCGCTATGATATTGACACGCTCGATCTGCCCGCCGATATGACGACCCCTCGGGTGGAGCAGCGCTTCGCGGTGAAACGCCAGAGCGGCTACCTGCTCGATTTCCCGGTAGAGAAGCTGCGCTCGGCCAGTGTGATCCTGCTCGACAGCCGGAGGCAGCCGCTGCCAGTCTCCAGCCAGGTGCTGCGTCCCGGCCGTCCCACCGAATATGTCGGCTGGGATGGACTCGTCTGGATGGAAAATCTCACCGCCAGTAACCCGATTGCGGTGCTTACGCCCGACGGTCGCCGCTGTGAAACCGAACTGCGCATCGCCAGCGGTCAGCCGCAGGCGCTGAAAACCTACGGTCCCCTGACCTGTGCGCTGCCGCCCCCGGCGACAGGCAGCGCCACTTCCGCTGATCCTCTCTACGGAGCGCAACCATGATGAGATCTCTGCTACTGGCTGGCCTGCTGCTGCTGCCCTCGCTGGGCTACGCCGCCTGTTCCCTGCCCGCCTCCAGCGCCAGCTTCGGATCGGTCTCTACCTTTGTGGCGAACACCACCATCAGTTCAGTGACCACCAATGCCAACGTCAACTGCGGGTCAGGGTCCGCAGTGTCGCTGCTGGGCAATAACCAGATCACCTTTCAGCTGACGGGCGCGACCAACAGTAACGGCACGCGCGGGATATTAAAGCGCAGCGGTGACACCGGCAGCGACAATGTGCCGGTCCGGCTCTGTACCGACTCAGCCTGCGCCAGCGAACTGACGATTGGCGGCACGCCGTTCGTCTATGGATCCCAGACCCTGATCAACCTGGCGGGGTTGCTGGGCAGCCTGAATTTTGCCATTCCGGTCTATCTGCGAACGGTGCCCGGCCAGGTGGTGGCCGCCGGGACATATCAGGTGACGCTGAATATGGCGGTGACGTACCGCATCTGCACCAGCATCGCGATAGGGGGACTCTGCTTAAGCGAACAGAACGGCAGCGGCGTCATCCCGATCAACCTCACCGCCATCCTCACCAATGACTGTACGACGATTACCTCGCCCAATATCAGCTTTGGCAGTGCGCCGCTGGTCGGCAGTTTCTCCGCCGTTACGCAGACCATTAATGTCCTGTGCAGCAAAGGCAGCACCTATACGGTCGGACTGAGCAATGGCAGTTATCCGGTGGGCAGCGTGCGAAATATGGCCAGCGGGGCTAATCGTCTGAGCTATGAGATCTATAAAGGATCCAGCAGCAATCGCTGGGGGTCGGCAGGAACGGAACGCTGGAGCAGTACGATCTCCTCGGCGGTGTCAGCGGATGGACTGACGCGCGGCTATAACTACACCGCGCGCATCCTGACTTCGCAGAGCACGCCGCCAGCCGGAAACTACAGCGACAGCGTGGTGGTCGATTTGTCGTTTTAGAGCGAGGCGCTGACCGGTGCGGTGCGGTGACGCAGCTGATACTGCTTCACCATCCGGCCAATCAGCAGCGTGCCGATCAGCCCGCAGACGGCCGCAAAGGTCAGCCAGACGCCCGGCATCGCCTTATCACCGGTGGCGTGGATCAGATAGCTGGAGATGGCCGGGGTGAAGCCGCCAAACAGCGCCGTTGCCAGGCTGTAAGCCATTGAGAAACCGGCAGCACGCACCTCGGCAGGCATAATTTCCGCCAGATAGACCACCATCGCGCCATTATAGCTGGCGTAGAGGAACGACAGCCACAGCTCCGCTTCCAGCAGATGGGCGAAACTGGCCGAGCCCACCATCCAGTGCAGCACCGGCCAGGTGGTGACAATCATCAGCAGCGTAAAGACGATCAGCAGCGGGCGGCGTCCGACGCGATCGGACAGCGCCCCCATCAGCGGCAGCCAGAAAAGGTTTGAGAGGCCGACGCAGAGCGTCACCATAAACGCCTGCCTGTCGCTCATCATCAGCACAGTTTTGCCAAAGGTAGGGGTAAACGCAGTGATCATGTAGAACATCACCGTGGTGGTGACCACCATCAGCATCCCCGCCAGCACCAGCGCCCAGTTGCTCGCCACCGACCGCATGATTTCCGTCATGCTCGGGTGGTGTTTGCGTTTGCTGAATGCTTCGGTCTCCTCCAGCATCCGGCGGATATAGAACAGGAACGGCACAATCAGACAGCCGACCACAAACGGGATGCGCCAGCCCCACTCCGTGACTGCCTCTTTCGCCAGCAGGTGGTTCAGCATCAGCCCCAGCAGCGCAGCGAAGATCACCGCAATCTGCTGACTGCCCGACTGCCAGCTGACGAAAAAGCCTTTACGCCCTTTGGGGGCCACTTCCGCCAGATAGACCGACACGCCGCCCAGCTCAACACCCGCCGAGAAGCCCTGCAGCAGTCGCCCCAGCAGAATCAGGATCGGTGCCGCCGCGCCCAGGGTCGCGTAGCCTGGCACCAGCGCGATGGTCAGCGTGCCGATTGCCATCAGGCTCAGCGTCAGCAGCAATCCTTTGCGACGGCCATGATGGTCGATGTAGGCACCCAGAACGATCGCCCCCAGCGGGCGCATCAGGAAGCCCGCGCCAAAGGTCATCAGGGTCAGCATCAGGGAGGCAAAGGGATCATCGCCAGGGAAGAAGGTTTTGGCTATCGCGGTCGCGTAGTAGCCAAAGACCATGAAATCGTACATCTCCAGGAAGTTACCACTGGTGACGTTAAAGATCGTTCGGGCGGCACTTTTGGGTGGTTTTTGTAAAGACGGGGTGTGACTCATAACGGCTTCCTGTTGTTTTTTAGCCGTTTTAGCCTGCCTGCGTCAGGATTAATGTGACCAGGCTCACCATTGCACTTTACAAAACTATGTACATAGGTAACAACAAATTAACAATTCAGCTCAGCCAGCATAACCGATCGGTGCGATCGCCGGTTGGCCTGATTTTGTGTGGCTGGCGCGCAGCCATAAAAAAAGGCGACGGAAGCCGTCGCCCTGTTCAGCGGACGGATAACCCGCTATTTCTTCACGGTTTCCATACCCATCAGACCGATTTTCAGGTAGCCCGCAGTGCGCAGCTTATCCATCACGCTCATCAGCGTTTCATAGTCCACCGACTTATCTGCCTGGAAAAAGATGGTGGTCTCTTTATTACCCTGGGTCTGGCTGGTCAGTACGTTCACCAGCGAATCGGGCGTCACGTGGTCGTTGCCGACATAAAGCTGCTTATCCGCCTTGATCGACAGGTAGACCGGCTTTTCCGGTCGTGGCTGCGGCGCGCTGGTTGATGCGGGCAGATTGACCCGCACGTCGACCGTCGCCAGAGGCGCGGCCACCATAAAGATGATCAGCAGGACCAGCATAACGTCGATAAACGGCGTCACGTTGATCTCGTGCATTTCACCCTGTGTCTCCAGGTCGTCGTTTAATCGCATTGCCATCGGTGCTTACCCTAACCGCAGTTTCTGAGCGGTGGCGGGACGCGGAACATCCGGGGCAACGGTGCCGAGGTCGATATCACGGCTTTGCAGCAGCATGACCTGAGCGGCCACATCGCCCAGCGAGGCTTTATAGTTAGCGATCATGCGGGCAAACACGTTGTAGATCACCACCGCCGGAATAGCCGCCACCAGGCCGACCGCGGTCGCCAGCAGCGCTTCGGCGATGCCTGGCGCGACCACGGCAAGGTTGGTGGTCTGGGTTTTTGCGATGCCGATAAAACTGTTCATGATGCCCCAGACGGTGCCGAACAGCCCTACGAACGGCGCCACCGAACCGATGGTGGCCAGGAAACCGTTGCCGCGTCCGGCGTGGCGGCTGAAGGCTGCGACGCGGCGCTCCAGGCGGAAGCTGGTGCGGTCTTTGATGCCGTTGGTGTCTTCCACACCCGCCGACAGCGCAAGTTCGTTCTGCGCATCGTTCAGCAGCACCGCGCTGTGGCTGTGACCGGTAAACGACCGGGCGATGCGGGCGGCGTCATTGAGAGTGCGGGCTTCGCCCAGCGCCTGCTGCTCGCGCTTCAGGCGACGCTTCGCCGCGCTGAGTTCGGCATATTTGCCGAAGAAGATCGCCCAGGTTACGACAGAGGCCAGCAACAGGCCAATCATAACCACCTTTACCACGATATCGGCATGTTGATACATGCCCCAAACGGAGAGGTCCGTTTGCATCAACTCACTGGCTACCACGCTGCTTCTCCAACTTCTGATTCAGGGATGCAAAACAAGCGCAAATAATAGCAAACTGGTGCCGAATTGATAGTAGTTCTCATTAGTATTTACAAACAGCAGTCGGCCGGCGGCGCTGTCTGCGACCGCTTTCAGAGGGCATATGCCCGGATGTTTCTAAAATGTGAAGCTGCATGAAAATTTATTAAAACAACGTTTCAAAATGTGATGGAATTCATTCAATCAGCATCGCTGCATTTTACTCAGGCCGGTTTTCACTATGCTGGCTCCTCACGGCCCTCTCCGGTTTGCCCCAATCCCGGGCCGTCCTACCTCTGCGGGAGACAATATAATGAGAATGACAAAAACAGGCCTGGCGACTGCCCTGGCGGTGATGATGATGAGCGCTGCCGCCCAGGCACAGGTCATTAAAGTTGCCGAAGTGCAGCCCGCGGGCTATCCGACGGTGATCGCTCTGCAGCATATGGGTGACAAACTGAAACAGGCTACCGACGGACGGCTGGAGATGAAGATCTATGCCGGTGGTGTGCTGGGTGATGAAGACCAGACGCTGCAACAGGTGCAACTCGGCGCCATCGATATGATCCGCGTTTCGCTGGCACCGGTGACCTCGATTGCCCCGGAAACCAGCGTGCTGACGCTGCCCTATATTTTTCGCGACGTTGACCACATGCACAAGGTTCTGGATGGTGAGATAGGTCGCGAGATCGCCAGCCGGTTCGATAACGATCCCAACGCCCGCATGGTCTTTCTCGGCTGGACCGACGCCGGTGAGCGCAACATGATCACCAAAAAGCCCCTCGCGCAGCCCGGGGATCTCAAAGGGATGAAGATCCGGGTGCAGAACAGCGCCATCTCGCTGGCAACGCTGAAAGCGATGGGCGCAAACCCGGTGGCGATGGGCGTCAGTGAAGTGTTCAGCGCCATGCAGACCGGCGTGGTCGATGGCACCGAGAACAACCCCCCGACCTTTGTGGCCCACAACTATCTGCCGGTGGCGAAGTATTACACCCTCAGCGGCCACTTTATTCAGCCGGAGATGATCCTCTATTCAAAACGCGCCTGGGATCGCCTGAAGCCCGACGATCAGGCGCTGCTGAAGAAGCTCGGTAAAGAGGCGCAGGATGTAGAGCGCCAGCTCTGGGCGACCTACACCGACGACTCGATCG
The DNA here is from genome assembly GCF_051025615.1 of Pantoea phosphatilytica. Lineage (NCBI taxonomy): Bacteria > Pseudomonadati > Pseudomonadota > Gammaproteobacteria > Enterobacterales > Erwiniaceae > Pantoea > Pantoea phosphatilytica. The sequence goes on along the minus strand of NZ_JBPFDF010000003.1, from coordinate 201,245 downwards.
CGAAGATGAAGGCGGGCGGCGTCACGTTCCAGCAGACCGACCGCGACTATTTCGTTAAAGCGACGCAGCCGGTGCGCGATCAGTTTGGCGGCAAATATCAGGATCTGATGACCCGGATCGCTGAGGTGAAATAATCCCGGCGCCACACTGCCGTGTGGCGTGCTTAATCAGGTATCAATTATGACTGCTTATACGCGTCTGATGGATGGGCTTTATCTGCTCTGTATGCTGGTGGCCGCTGTGGCGCTGCTGATCATGGTGACGGTGATCCCGATTGGGATCTTCGCCCGTTACGTGATGAACAGTGCCCTCTCCTGGCCGGAACCGGTCGCCATTATCTGCATGATCATTTTTACGTTTATCGGCGCACCGGTGGGCCTGCGCGCCGGAACCCATATCTGCGTGTCGATGATCACCGATCGCCTGTCACCCGCCGGACAGCGCCTGATGCTGCGCGTCAGCGATCTGCTGATGATCGTCACCTGCCTGGTGATCTTTCAGGCCAGCTACAGCCTGTGTGAAGCGATGTGGGTGCAGAGTCTCGCGGCACTGCCCGCGATAACATACGGCGAGATCTACCTGCCGATCCCGATCGGCGCGATCTTTACCCTGCTGTTTGTCATTGAGCGATTGCTGAACGGCGATCAGAGCCAGCGGCCGATCGTCTCGCTGGGCGGCACCCACTAACGCGGAGCAGAAAAATGGATGCATTGATTCTGATAGGCAGTTTGCTGGTATTGCTGATGGTGGGCTTTCCGGTCGCCTTCGCCGTCGGCCTCAGCGCCTTTATCGGGGCGTGGTGGATCGATCTGCCGCTGGAGGCGGTGGTGATTCAGGTGACTAACGGCATCAACAAGTTTTCGCTGCTGACCATCCCGTTCTTTATTCTGGCTGGCGCGATTATGGCAGAGGGCGGCATTGCCCGGCGGCTGGTCAACTTCGCCTATATCTTTGTCGGCTTTATTCGCGGCGGGCTCTCCCTGGTGAATATCGTCGCCTCGACCTTCTTTGGCGCGATCTCCGGTTCATCGGTGGCGGATACCGCCTCGATTGGCTCGGTGATGATCCCGCAGATGGAGGAGAAAGGCTATCCACGGGATTTTGCCGCCGCCGTCACCGCCAGCGGCTCGGTGCAGGCGGTGCTGACGCCCCCCAGTCATAACTCGGTCATCTATTCACTGGCGACGGGCGGCATGGTGACTATCTCCTCCCTGTTTGTTGCCGGGATTTTCCCTGGCCTGCTGCTGGCGGCCTGCCTTATGGTGATGTGTCTGGGCTTTGCCCGTAAACGCGGCTACCCCAAAGGTGAACGGATCCCGTTTCGTCAGGCGCTGAAGATCTTCTTCGATGCGTTCTGGGGGCTGTTTACCGTGGTGATCATCATGGGGGGCATCCTCTCCGGCATCTTTACCGCCTCGGAATCTGCCGCCATCGCCTGTCTCTGGGCCTTCTTTGTGACGATGTTTATCTACCGCGATTTCAAATGGCGGCAGCTGCACATCCTGCTGTTCCGCACCATTAAAACCGTCACCATCGTTATGGTGCTGATCGCCTTTGCGGCAGGCTTCGGGGCGGTCATGACCTTTATGCAGCTGCCGACCCTGATTACAGAAGCCTTCACCAGCCTCTCCGATAACAAATATGTGATTCTGATGTGCATCAACATCCTGTTACTGGTGGTGGGAACGCTGATGGATATGGCACCGCTGATCCTGATCCTGACCCCGGTGCTGCTGCCGGTAGCGACCGCGCTGGGCATCGATCCGGTTCACTTCGGCATGATCATGCTGACCAACCTGGGGATCGGGCTGATTACGCCGCCGGTCGGCACGGTGCTGTTTGTGGCCAGCGCGGTAAGTAAGCAGAAGATTGAACAGGTGGTCAGCGAGATGCTGCCCTTCTACGGCATGCTGTTCCTGGTGCTGATGCTGATTACCTATATCCCTGCCATTTCACTCTGGTTACCCCACCTGATGGGCGTGATGTAGCACAATAAAAGCGGCCCGTTCGCGGGCCCGTTTTTTTATGCTGCGACGCACTCTGATAATCGCCATTGAGTCTCAACCCTGCTGGTCGTTTCATGATAACGTGAGGGCTTAGTCAGAAGCGGCAAAGGCGACTCATGACCACCAGAAAAATTGATACCACGCTCGTTAGCGCAGGACGCAGTAAGCGTTATACCCAGGGTTCGGTGAATGCAGTCATTCAGCGCGCCTCCTCGCTGGTTTTCGATAGCGTTGCGGAGAAAAAACGCGCCACCGCAGGCCGGGCAAAAGGCGAACTCTTTTATGGCCGCCGGGGCACCCTCACCCACTTTGCGCTGCAGGATGCGATGACCGAGCTGGAAGGGGGCGCAGGCTGCGTGCTCTACCCCTGTGGCGCGGCAGCGGTGGCGAACGCGATTCTGGCCTTTGTGGAAGCTGGCGATCATGTGCTGATGAGCGGCGCGGTCTATGAACCGACGCAGGACTTCTGCACAAAGATTCTGGCGAAAATGCAGGTGTCGACGGGCTGGTTCGATCACACTATGGGCAGCGAAATCGCTGAGCTTGTGCAGCCTAACACCCGGGTGGTTTTCCTTGAGTCGCCCGCCTCCATCACCATGGAAGTGCAGGATATCCCGGCGATCGTCGCGGCCGTTCGCGCCCGCGCACCCGACGCGATCATCATGCTCGACAATACCTGGGCAGCCGGGATTTTATTTAATGCTCTGGCGCACGGCGTCGATATCTCCATTCAGGCCGGCACCAAATATCTGATTGGCCACAGCGATGCGATGATCGGCACCGCCGTAGCCAATGCACGCTGTATCGATCAGCTGCGCGAGAACTCCTATCTGATGGGTCAGATGGTCGATGCCGACACCGCCTACATGGCGAGTCGCGGTCTGCGCACCCTGGGCACCCGTCTGCGTCAGCATGAAGAGAGCGCCCTGCAGGTGGCGACGTGGCTGGCGGCGCGTCCGGAAGTGGCGCGGGTCAACCATCCGGCGCTGGCGCAAAGCAAGGGGCATGCGTACTGGCAGCGCGATTTTAACGGCAGCAGCGGCCTGTTCTCCTTTATCCTGCAGGAAAGATTGAGTGACGCCCAGCTGGCGGAATATCTCGACCACTTCCATCATTTCAGCATGGCTTACTCCTGGGGTGGCTATGAGTCGCTGATTCTGGCGAATCAGCCCGAAGAGCTGGCCGCTATTCGTCCGGCGGGCGGTGTGGATTTCACAGGAACCCTGGTTCGACTGCACATCGGCCTGGAGCACGTTGATGACCTGCTGGCTGACCTGGAGGCGGGATTTTCGCGTCTGACGCGCTGAGTCAGTTAAACAAAGCGTAAACGGATGCTAAACCGATGGCGGCTGTCCGCAGAGTCTGCCGGGCAATCGCATTTTTGTTGTTAAAATTTATCCCGCATCGTTCAGGTCACTCGTGCATTAACTGTGTAATCTGGATGCCGACGGATAGTTCCTTGTGACGTGATGGAATAGCTAATGGGTGTTTTACACGAGATAGTCCAGGCGCTCTGGCATCAGGATTTTGCCGCGCTGGCGAACCCGGATGTGGTGTGGGTGGTGTACGGCGTGATGTTCCTGACGCTGTTTCTGGAAAATGGTCTGTTACCCGCCTCGTTTCTGCCAGGCGACAGCCTGCTCCTGCTGGCAGGCGCGATGGTGGCAAAAGGGGTAATGGATTTTGTGCCAACGATGGTGATCCTGACGACAGCCGCCAGTCTGGGCTGCTGGCTGAGTTATCTGCAGGGGCGCTGGCTGGGCAATACCCGGCTGGTAAAGAGCTGGCTGATGCATCTGCCCGCGCAGTATCACCAGCGCGCCTGGAATATGTTCAACCGACATGGCCTGATGGCGCTGCTGGTTGGCCGTTTTCTCGCGTTTGTCCGCACCATTCTGCCAACCATGGCCGGGATTTCCGGCCTGCAGAATGGTCGCTTCCAGCTGTTTAACTGGCTGAGCGGCGTGCTGTGGGTCGGAATTGTAGTGGCCTTTGGCTATGGCATCAGCCAGGTACCGTTTATCAAGCGCCACGAAGATCAGGTGATGGCAATCCTGATGGTCCTGCCGATGGTGCTGCTGGTGCTTGGCCTCTCCGGCAGCATTCTGGTCATCTGGAAGAAGCGTCGGCAGAAACGGGCCTGACGCGCCCGTTGCCTCCGGGTCCGCCGCTGCTCAGGCGGACGGATCCGCAACCGTCTGCCTGACCCGGCTGACCTCCTCCCCCGGCGTCACGCCAAAATAACGTTTAAATTCCCGCGAGAACTGGGACGGGCTTTCGTAGCCAACCCTCACCGCCGCCGCGCTCGCCTTCAGCCCATCATGCAGCATCAGCAGGCGCGCCTGATGCAGGCGATAGCGCTTGAGATACTGCAACGGCGAGGTCTGCGTGACCGCCTTGAAGTTATGGTGAAAGGCGGAAACGCTCATGTTTACCTCGGCCGCCAGCGCATCCACGCTGAGGTTTTCCGCATAGTGATTCTCAATCCGTCGCAGCGCACGCGCAATCAGGCTGAACTGCGTCTGTCTGCTGACCAGTGAGAGCAGCGCCCCGCCGATCGGGCCGGTCAGCACATAGTAGATAACCTCCCGGACGATGTGCGGCCCCAGTACCCGCGCATCGCGCGGCTGAGTCATGACATCGAGCAGCCGTTCGGCGGCACACAGCATCGGTTCCGTCAGCCACGCCGAGTGAATACCGGAGGTCAGCGGCTGCGGCTGGAACTGGTCGTCATCACCGATTTCAATCAGCAGATCCTGCAGGCTGGCGGTATCGACGTTCAGACAGAGCCCGGCAATCGGGACATCCGGCGAGGCCCAGGTTTCGCACTCTACCGGCAGCGGCACCGTCAGCATCAGGTATTTGCTGGCGTCATACTGGAAGGTAGTGCTGCCGAGATAGCCGGTTTTGCTGCCCTGAAACAGGATCACGATGCCGGGCTGATACATCATCGGCGTGCGGGGACGATATTGGTTCGCATAAATCAGCGACACATTTTCAACCGGACAGAGACGGTCATGACCGTGCGTCATTAAGGTAACTACCTGCTGTGCCAGCCGGTGACACAGTGCATCGTGCGCCATAGTGACTCCTTTTCGGACAAAAATTCAGTGTGCCGTGACTGTGCCTGAATCGCCAGCGGTCTGGAGAATCAGGCAAGAAGTTGACGGGATCAGGCATAACCCGGGGCGGCAGATGTTGCCTGAGCTGAGCAGGCTGACAATTGTTGGCTAGACTTAAGCACAGTGAAATCTCACGGGTTAACCGCAACGGAAAGGAGCAACTATGGCAGACCAGCCCATTATCAAACTGCGCGATGGCAATATGATGCCGCAACTGGGACTCGGCGTGTGGCAGGCCAGTATCGAAGATGCGCGCCATGCGGTGCTGAAAGCGCTTGAGGTCGGCTATCGCTCAATCGATACCGCCGCCGCCTACAAAAACGAAGAGGCGATTGGTCAGGCACTGCAGGAGACCGATGTGCCGCGTGAAGAGATTTTCGTGACCACCAAACTGTGGAACGACGATCAGCAGAACGTTCAGCAGGCGATGGAAACCAGTCTGGAGAAACTAAAACTGGAGCAGGTGGATCTCTATCTGATGCACTGGCCGTGCCCGGAAAAAGATCACTACGTTGACGCCTGGAAGAAGATGATTGAACTGCAGCAGCAGGGACTGACTAAAAGCATCGGCGTCTGTAACTTCCACGAGGCGCACCTGAAGCGACTGCTGGATGAAACCGGCGTGACGCCGGTCGTGAACCAGATTGAGCTGCACCCGATGCTGCAGCAGCGCACCCTGCACGCCTGGAACGCGCTGCATCAGATCCAGACCGAATCCTGGAGTCCGCTGGCTCAGGGCGGTAAAGGGGTATTCGATCAGGAGATCATCAAATCTCTGGCGAAGAAATATGGCAAAACCCCGGCGCAGATCGTGATCCGCTGGCATCTGGACAGCGGCCTGGTGGTGATTCCGAAGTCCGTGACGCCAGCGCGTATCGAAGAGAACTTTAAGGTCTTCGATTTCCGTCTGGATAAGCATGAAATGAGTGAGATAACGAAGCTGGACAGCGGCAACCGTCTGGGGCCAGACCCGGAAACCTTTAACTGAGACGCAGTTTCAGGGTAATCATATCCGCCGTCTGGTCACCGGCGGCGGGTGAAAAACGCGGTCAGGCGGGTTATCCGGCCTGACCGCGCGCTTATGCAGTGGGCTGAACCACCAGTTGACCTGCGGTTCCGCGATCCGCCAGCTCCAGCGTCTGACTGTAGTAGACGAACGGGAAGTGGTCGGACGAACTCTGCGGGAAGCTCACCAGCAGCTCCACGCTGCCATCAACCCACACCGTATCTTTCCAGCCGCGATCTTCGCCCATCGGCTGTGCGCCATTGACGCTTTTGATCAGGAACATCACGCCCTGAATATGTAGCGACTGGGGCCGGTCAGCGTGCAGGATCCAGCGTTCGAAGGTGCCCTGCTGGGTCGTGGTGTCGATGCGGTTCATATCCCATACCGCGCCGTTGATGCCCGGCATGCTGTCACCGATACGGAACTCCCGCGTGCGAACCGCCGTGCCATCCAGAATCTGATCGGCCAGCAGCCGCATCGGCAGATTATCGGTCACCAGCGGCAGCAGACCGGTGGGCCGCAGGGTCAGGATCAGGGTCGAGGTCAGAATGGATGAGGGCTCAAAGAAGCCGCGCAGCCGATCCATAATGCCCGCCGCCGTGCCTGCGGTGATCGAGACTTCGTCGCCCTGCGACATATCGACCAGTACTTCGCGGCGTTCGCCCGGTGCCAGAGAGAGACGCTGCACCGCCACCGGTGCAGGCAGATAACCCTGGTCGCTGGCAATCACCATAAACGGCCGGTTGTCGCTGAGCACCATCTCGTAGCGGCGCGCATTCGACGCGTTCAGCAGACGCAGACGAACCCAGCCGCGCGAGACCTCGACGAACGGATTGCGCACGCCATTGACCAGCAGCGTGTCACCCAGGAAGCCGCCATCCTGTGGCGGGTCATACACCGGCGTCGCAAAGTTATCGAGGCGTTTGTCCTGAATGATGATCGGGAAGTCATCCACGCCGTAGTGCTTCGGCAGCGGCAGCTGTTTGCTGACCTCATCTTCCACCAGCCACATTCCTGCCAGACCGTTGTAGATGTGCGGTGCCATGCGGTTTGGGGTGTTCGCATGATACCAGCAGGTCGCGGCCGCCTGACGGATCGGCAGCACCGGCGACCAGTCCACGCCCGCCGACATCATTCGCGGTGCGCCGCCCATCAGCGCGCCCGGCAGTTGCAGGCCGCTGACGGTCATGGAAACCGGCTCATTCAGCCTGTTGCTGTAGATAAGTTTAACGTCATCACCGCTGTAGACCCGCACAGTCGGGCCAAGGTAGAGACCGTTAATGCCCCAGACCGGCACCTTGTTGTTATCGCCGTTGAACGACCAGTGACTGCGCTGCATCGTGAGAAACAGCGGCTGGCCGCGACGGGACTCCAGCAGCGGCGGAACGGGAAGCGGCGTGTCGCCGCTGGCGGATGAGGCGGCCTGGGCCGCACGGGGCATAACCGTGGCGCTGAGCGCCACGCCAGCAGAAAGCTGGATGAACTGACGTCTGCTGAAAGACATAAAACTTCTGACCCTTTACGCGTGGCGCTAAGCGCCGACCCTGTTTTTATTGATCTGTTTTTGCTGTGCTGCGTTCACGGCGAGCCAGCGCGGGCTCACCGTGGGCATCCATGCAGGATAGTTCGGCGAAGGAGTCGCCGGTCAGATTTTTCCGTTTTTTTCGCGTTCTGCGACTTCGGCGTTCAGCTCTTCCAGCTTCGCCGCCATCAGTTCGCGACAGTGGGTAGCCAGCTTACGCACCGATGAGGATTCAAACGCCTTTACGTCAACCGGTGGCAGCATCTCCACGATCACCAGCCCGTTCTTCAGGCGGTTCAGGTTGACCTTGCCGTGGGTGTTAGAGACCACAATCGGAATGATCGGCACCCCTGCCGCCACCGCCGCATGGAAGGCACCGGTTTTAAACGGCAGCAGGCCACGGCCACGGCTGCGCGTCCCTTCCGGGAACATCCAGATGGAGATGCGCTTGCGATTGAACTGATCGACCAGCTCGCCGATGGTACCACGCGCTTTGGCGCGGTCATCGCGGTCGATCAGCAGGTTACCGGTCAGCCAGTAGAGCAGGCCGAAAAACGGCACCCACAGCAGGCTCTTTTTACCCACCGTCACCGTCGATGGCTGCACAATTTTAGCCGCAGTCACCATGTCATAGTTGTTCTGATGGTTCGCAATGTAGATCGCGTTGCCATATTTCTCCGCGCCTTCCGGCTTGCGCAGCTCCACTTTAAGGCCGAACACCGTCGACAGTTTGCCAAACAGATGACCAAACCGGGCGACGTGACGCGGGTCGCGCGGCGAGAAAAGACACCAGACAGAGCCAAAGATACAGATGGCGATCGAATAGATGACGACGATAATGGTACGCAGAATCAGTAACATAGTTCCCTCATTGAGCCACGGCTGACGCAGGGTCAGCCGGGTAGTTTACGCTTCGCTATCCGGGCTTGCCGGACGCGCGGGCGCATCCAGTTCTACACGATCGATTTTTTGCAGGCCGCGCGGCAACAGCGTGCCGCGACGTCCGCGATCGGCGCGGAATTTCTGGAGTTCTTCACTGCGCAGCAACATTTTACGTTTGCCGACATGGAGCGTGATGGCACTGCCCGGTGGCAGGATCATCAGCCAGGCCAGTTTATCCTGACCGGCAGCCGCTTCCGCCGACGGGATCGAGATGATTTTGTTGCCCTTGCCTTTCGACATCTGCGGCAGCTCACCGACCGGGAACATCAGCATCCGTCCCGCCTGGGTGATCGCCAGCAGCATGTCATCTTCGTGATGCACCGCCATCGGCGTCATCACCCGGGCATTTTCCGGCAGCGTCAGCAGCGCCTTACCGGCACGGTTGCGCGACACCAGATCGCTGAAGGTACAGATAAAGCCGTAACCCGCATCGGAGGCCATCAGCAGACGCTGGTCGTCCGGCTCCATCAGCACCTGTTCAACTACCGCGCCCGGCGGTGGCGTCAGCTTGCCGGTCAGCGGCTCGCCCTGCCCGCGCGCCGACGGCAGCGAGGTCGGATCCAGCGTGTAGCTGCGGCCGGTGGAGTCGATAAAGGCCACCGGCTGATTGCTCTTGCCGCGTGCGGCCGCCAGATAGCTGTCGCCCGCTTTGTAACTGAGCCCGGCCGGATCGATATCGTGACCCTTGGCGCTGCGCACCCAGCCCATCTGGGAGAGCACAATAGTGACCGGTTCAGACGGCACCAGCTCTGTTTCGCTCAGGGCTTTGGCTTCTTCGCGCTCGCAGAGTGGTGAGCGACGATCGTCGCCGTAGCTGGCACTGTCAGCCTGCAGCTCTTTCTTCAGCAGGGTATTCATCTTGCGTTCAGAGGCCAGCGTCGCCTGCAGCTGATCGCGCTCTTTTTCCAGATCCGCCTGCTCGCCGCGGATCTTCATCTCTTCCAGTTTTGCCAGGTGGCGCAACTTCAGTTCGAGGATCGATTCGGCCTGGGTTTCGCTGATACCAAAGCGCGACATCAGCACCGGCTTCGGCTCATCCTCTGTCCGGATTATCTCGATAACCTCATCGATATTCAGGAACGCGACCAGCAGACCTTCAAGGATATGCAGGCGGCGCAGCACGCGTTCCAGCCGGTAATTAAGCCGGCGTTTGACCGTTTCACGGCGGAACACCAGCCATTCGGTCAGGATCTCATGCAGATTTTTCACCGCCGGACGGTTGTCCAGCCCGATCATGTTGAGGTTAACGCGGTAGCTCTTCTCCAGATCGGTAGTGGCAAACAGATGATTCATCACCTGATCGAGATCGACGCGGTTGGAGCGCGGGACGATCACCAGACGGGTCGGGTTCTCATGATCCGACTCATCGCGCAGATCCTCGACCATTGGCAGCTTTTTATTGCGCATCTGGCTGGCAATCTGCTCCAGCACGCGCGCGCCCGACACCTGATAAGGCAGCGCGGTAATAACAACCTCGCCCTCCTCTTTTTTCCAGACCGCGCGCTGACGGATGGAGCCGCGACCGCTCTGGTAGAGTTTGCGGATTTCGTCACGCGGCGTAATGATCTCCGCCTCGGTCGGGTAATCCGGCCCCTGAACGATATCGAGCAGCTGATCCAGCGTGGTTTTCGGGGAGTCGATCAGCGCAATGGCCGCCTGCGCCACTTCGCGCAGGTTATGCGGCGGAATATCGGTCGCCATCCCGACGGCAATGCCCGTGGTGCCGTTCAGCAGGATATTGGGCAGGCGCGCCGGCAGCATCTTCGGCTCCTGCAGGGTGCCGTCGAAGTTCAGCTGATAGTCGACCGTGCCCTGACCCAGCTCACCCAGCAGCAGCTCGGCATATTTTGACAGACGGGATTCGGTGTAACGCATCGCCGCAAATGACTTGGGATCGTCCGGTGCCCCCCAGTTTCCCTGGCCGTCGACCAGCGGATAACGGTAGGAGAACGGCTGTGCCATCAGCACCATCGCTTCATAGCAGGCGCTGTCGCCGTGCGGGTGGTATTTACCCAGCACGTCACCCACGGTACGCGCCGACTTTTTGAATTTTGCGCTGGCGTTAAGCCCCAGTTCGGACATGGCGTAGACGATACGTCGCTGAACCGGCTTTAATCCGTCACCAATATAAGGCAGCGCGCGGTCCATAATGACGTACATCGAATATTTCAGGTACGCATTCTCGGTGAATGTATGCAGGGCAAGACGCTCTGCACCATCCTGAGTCAGTTCGCTCATTAATTTCTCATCCTCACATCGTGGCCCACAACGGCGGGACACCCGGCGGTGGTTTGGCGAGGATAGTACCTTATTCGCTGGTGTTAGTCACAGGGGAAGCGCGGGAGATCAGGCCCTGCGCCAGCCGGATTTTACCCGCCGACGCAACGCCCGCTTCAGCGCGGCTGACGCCGCGTCACGCCCGGGCGGTGACTCAGGACTTAGCTCCCATCCACTGCCGGGCAATCCCGCCATATTCGCCGGTGGCGGTGCTGAGATGCAGCCACTGATCGACATAGAGTTTCCAGCTGATGTCGTCCCGCGGGATCATGTACGCCTTCTCGCCATACTGCAGCGGTTTGTCGGGGTTGATCGCACACAGCGACGGATAGTGCTGCTGCTGGTAACGCGCCTCAGAGGCATCGGTGATCATCACGTCCGCCTTGTTATCCACCAGCTGCTGGAAGATGGTAACGTTATCGTGGAACAGCGTCAGCGTGGCGTCAGGCAGATGGCTGTGTACAAAGGCTTCGTTGGTGCCGCCAGCCGGTTCAATCAGCCGCACGCCGGGCCGGTTCAGCTGCTCAATCGTCTGATAACGGGCTTTATCGGCGCAGCGCACCAGCGGGATCTTGCCGTCCACGTCCAGCGGCTGGGCGAACCAGGCGGTCTGCTGACGCTTCAGGGTCACGGAGATCCCCCCGACGGCAATGTCGCACTGCTTTGCCAGAAAGTCCGGCATCAGGCTTTTCCAGCTGGTGGGCACCCACTCCACTTTTGCGCCAAGCGAGGTCGCCAGCGCATTCGCCATGCTGATATCCAGCCCTTCATACTGACCATCGGGCCGCAGAAAGCTGTAGGGTTTGTAATCCCCGGTGGTGCAGACCTTCAGCGTTTTAGTGGTGAGAATAGTATCGAGATGCGACTGAGCCTGGACAGCCCCGCTGACCAGCAGCAACGAGAAGATAATTTTTTTCATTTTTGATTTTTTCAGAGTGAGTTTGCCCGTCGATGGTGCCATAAAGCGGCGCATTATTGCTGCCAAAGCAAAAGTGTTGTGATCATCCTCCCATTTTTCTCTGGCCTCTGCGCGCGTAAGCTGAGCGCATATTCAGAAAACGAGGCAGACGATTCATGAGCAACATTTTAATTATCGATGGCGGCAAAACCTTTGCCCACTCCAAAGGCGAACTGAACCACACCCTGACCGACGTGGCCGCCAGCCAGCTGCGGGACATGGGGCATAACGTGTCGGTCACGGTTGCCGACAGCGACTATGTCATCGCCGACGAAGTGCAGAAGTATCTCGACAGCGACGTTGTGATTTATCAGATGCCCGGCTGGTGGATGGGCGAACCCTGGACGGTGAAGCGTTACATCGATGAAGTCTTTACGGAAGGTCACGGCTCACTCTATGCCAGCGATGGCCGCACCCGCGCCGATGCCGCGAAGAAGTATGGTTCCGGCGGTCTGTTACAGGGCAAAAAGTATATGCTGTCACTGACCTGGAACGCGCCGCTGCAGGCCTTTACCGATCCTGAACAGTTCTTTGAAGGCGTCGGCGTCGACGGGCTCTATCTGCACTTCCATAAAGCCAACCAGTTCCTGGGTATGGAAGCACTGCCGACCTTTATCTGTAACGATGTGATTAAAGCACCGGACGTGCCGCGCGATATCGCCGCTTATCGGACCCATCTGAGCCGCGTTTTTGCGTAAGATGATGGGGGGCTACTCCCTATTCTCCCATGAAAGAGGAATTCGCGAATGTTAACAGTCGTTGCTGAACTTTGTGTTAAACCCGGTCGCCGTCAGGCTGTGCTGGATGCGGTGAAAAAGCTGATCCCGCAGGTCCTGGCGGAAGAGGGCTGCCATCAGTATGACGCGCTGCTGGACCATCAGGCGCAGGTGCCGTGGAAGCAGAACTCGCCAGACTCCATTTTTATGCTGGAACAGTGGGAAACCCTGCGCCATCTGGAGCAGCATCAGCAGATGCCGCACATGGATGCGCATCGCGCCATCATTAAAGATGACGTAGTGGATGTGAAGATTCTGGTACTGGAGCCCAGTGCCTGATTAACAGGCTGATAACTGATGCTCCCGTCACTGGTCAAAGGCTGACAGATTCACACCCAGGCGTTACTGAGAGCAACGCCTCAGCTGACCCTGACGCTGCTCTCTGAGCAGGCAGGATCAGAAAGCAAACCTGGCCTGACCCGCATCACTCAACCCCTGCCCTGTGACAGGGGTTTTTTCTTTCTGACTGCCCGGTTCAGAGCAGCTGACGCCGATCGATCTCGCTGCGGAGAAAGTCCAGGAAGCAGGCGATACGGGAAGAGAGCGTGGTGTTGCGGTAGTAAACGGCATGAACCGGCAACCGCAGATCGCGGGTTTCAGCGGGGAGCACCGGCACCAGCCGTCCTGCCACGCAATCTTCCCGGCTGACGAAGTCAGAGAGGCGCGCGATCCCCTGTCCCGCCAGCGCCAGCTGCCGGATGGTTTCGCCGCTGGAGGCCGCGATCGTCGGTCTGAAGCGCATAAAATTGCCTTCCGACTGCCAGAGGGGCCAGACGTTAAGGGTATCGGGATAGCTGAAGCCGATGGTCTGATGCCGGGCCAGATCCGCAATGCTCTGCGGGGTGCCCGCTTTCGCCAGGTAGGCCGGACTGGCCATCAGCCGGATCGCACTGCTGCCCAGCATCCGGGCATGCAGCGTGGAGTCGCGCAGTTCGCCGATGCGAATGGCAATGTCGGTCTGCTGCTCCAGCAGATCGATCAGAATATCGTCGGTATTGAGTTCAAGCTGAATCAGCGGATAGCGGGCGCGGAACGCATCCACCAGCGGCACAATCACATGCAGCATAAAGGGGGTGGCGGCGTTGACCCGCAGCCGTCCGGAGGGAACCTCCCGTCGCTGTGCGATCTGCTCTTCCGCCTGCTCAACCGAGGCCAGGATCTGGCGCGCATGCGTCAGAAATACCTGACCCTCTTCCGTCAGCGCCAGCCGCCGGGTGGTACGATGCAGCAGCGTCGTCTGCAGCTTGCTCTCCAGCCGCGACAGAGCGCGACTGATGCCCGAACTGGTCTGCGCCAGCTGGGCGGCAGCCGCCGTAATCGACCCGCTGTCCACCACCGCGACCCAGGCGCGTAACTCTTCCAGCGTAATTTTCACAATAGTTACTGTCTCTGCTCACTGAAACCTGCCCGGTGCGGCGAAAGAGGCTCCGGGTAGATCATGCCGGCGTCATAAAGCGAACAGGACGCTTGCGCGTCCTGTTTTTTTACACTTCGATATCGGCGGTATCGCCTTTTTCCTGCAGCCAGTTACGCCGGTCCTCGGACCGTTTTTTCGCCAGCAGCATATCCATGATGCGCAGCGTCTGATCGACATCTTCATCGCTGATCGTCAGCTGCACCAGGCGACGGGTGTTTGGATCCAGCGTGGTTTCACGCAGCTGCATCGGGTTCATCTCGCCCAGTCCTTTAAAACGCTGGACGTTGGGTTTGCCCTTCTTGCGTTTCAGCTGCTCCAGCACGCCCTCTTTCTCATCTTCATCCAGCGCGTAGTAGACCTCTTTACCGAGGTCGATACGGTAGAGCGGCGGCATCGCGACATAGACGTGTCCACCCACCACCAGCGAGCGGAAATGTTTCACGAACAGCGCGCAGAGCAGCGTGGCGATGTGCAGACCATCCGAGTCCGCATCTGCCAGAATGCAGATTTTGCCGTAGCGCAGCTGTGACAGATCTTCGCTGTCCGGGTCAATGCCGATCGCCACCGAGATATCATGCACCTCCTGCGACGCCAGCACTTCATCGGACGAGACTTCCCAGGTGTTCAGGATCTTGCCTTTAAGCGGCATGATCGCCTGATACTCGCGATCGCGCGCCTGTTTGGCCGATCCACCTGCGGAGTCCCCTTCCACCAGGAAGAGTTCTGTTTTATTCAGATCCTGCGCGGTACAGTCCGCCAGCTTACCCGGCAGAGCCGGTCCGCTGGTCAGCTTTTTACGCACCACCTTTTTGGCGGCCCGCATACGGCGCTGGGCGCTGGAGATGGCCAGTTCCGCCAGCAGTTCTGCAGTCTGAATATTCTGGTTCAGCCACAGGCTGAAGGCATCTTTCACCACGCCAGAGACAAAGGCGGCGCACTGACGTGAAGAGAGACGCTCTTTGGTCTGTCCGGCAAACTGCGGATCCTGCATCTTCACCGACAGCACATAGGCGCAGCGATCCCAGATATCTTCCGCAGAGAGTTTTACGCCACGCGGCAGAATATTGCGGTATTCGCAGAACTCGCGCATCGCGTCCAGCAGCCCCTGACGCAGACCGTTAACATGGGTACCGCCCTGCATCGTCGGGATCAGATTAACGTAGCTTTCGGTCAGTAACTCGCCACCTTCCGGCAGCCACAGCAGCGCCCAGTCTACCGCTTCCACATCCCCGGCAAAGCTGCCGACAAAAGGTTTTTCCGGCAGCGTTGGCAGGCCATTGACGGCTTCCGAGAGATAGTCGGTCAGACCATCCTGGTAGCACCAGGTCTGTTCGGTATTGTTGAGCTTGTCTTTAAAGACAATTTCCACGCCCGGACAGAGTACCGCTTTGGCTTTCAGCAGATGCGAGAGGCGCGACACAGAGAAGCGCGGGCTGTCGAAGAAACTCTCATCCGGCCAGAAATGGACGCGGGTGCCGGTGTTGCGTTTCGCCACAGTGCCGGTGACGGTAAGATCCTGCACCTTGTCGCCATTTTCAAACGCCATGTCATAGATTTCGCCGTTACGACGCACCGTGACTTCAACACGTTTTGACAGGGCGTTAACCACAGAAATCCCGACACCGTGCAGGCCGCCTGAGAACTGATAGTTTTTATTGGAGAATTTGCCGCCCGCGTGCAGACGACACAGGATCAGTTCGACCGCAGGCACGCCCTCTTCCGGATGAATATCCACCGGCATGCCGCGACCATCATCAATAACTTCCAGCGACTGGTCAGCGTGCAGAATCACTTCAACCCGCTTCGCGTGGCCGCCCAGCGCCTCATCGACGCTGTTATCAATCACTTCCTGACCCAAATGGTTGGGCCGCGTCGTATCGGTGTACATCCCCGGGCGACGGCGAACAGGCTCAAGGCCAGTCAGGACCTCAATGGCATCCGCGTTATAGTTCGATTGACTCATCGTAAATGTCTGATTAGAAAGATAAAATGGGGTGCGATTTCCGCGTTACTCAGGGATGATTCAGACCAAGAAAGTCCAGAATCTGCGGGAAATGGCGCTCGAATCCAGTAAACGCATGATTTCCGCCCTCTTCTACCGTGTGCCGGCACGCGCTGTAATAGTCGAGTGCCTGACGGTAATCGAGAACTTCATCGCCGGTCTGTTGCAGCAGCCAGAGTAAATCGGGCGCTTCCAGCGGTTCAATATGCATTACTTTGAGATCGTAAATGTGGCGAGACTCTAACACATATTGCTGGCCGGTGTAGGGATTCTGATTTTCGCCCAGGAAATCTGTCAGCAACTCGAACGGCCGCACCGCAGGATTGACGACCACCGCTGGCAGCATAAAACATTGCGACAGCCAGGTGGCGTAGTAGCCGCCCAGCGACGAGCCGACCAGTCCCAGGGTTTCACCACTGCGACTCAGCACCAGGTCCTCCAGCATTGCGGCGGCATCGGCCGGGAAAGTGGGCAACTGGGGAACGATCATCTCGATCGCCGGATGCTGTGCCTCCAGCCATTGCCGGAACTGCGTTGCCTTCGCCGACCGGGGCGAACTGTTGAACCCGTGCAGATAGAGCAAAGCCGCCACGCGTCAGTATCCTTCTGAGTCTAAATCAGGACGAAAAGCGTCGGTGTCGAGCCGGTTGACCTCGGTATCAAGACGGCCATCCGGATAGAGAGTAAACCAGCGCCAGCCCGGTGCCACCGTGTCGATAGTAAAGCTGGTGCAGTGCGGTTTGAACTGTACGCAGGTTGAAGGGGTCGCCACTACCCGGCGGCCCTGCCACGCCAGATCCAGCTCCTGATGTATATGCCCGCAGACCAGCGTCCGGGCTAACGGATAACGCTGCAGTACGGCGTCCAGTTGATGGGAATTGCGCAGGCTGTGCTGGTCGAGCCAGGTACAGCCCGAAGCCAGCGGATGGTGATGCAGCAGGACCAGCGTATGCCGTTGCGGAAAGCGCCCCAGCGCATTGTCGAGCCACTCCAGCTGATAGTCGCTCAGCATCCCATGCGGTACGCCCGGGACCTGACTGTCGAGCAGGACAATCTGCCACTGCTCACCCAGCAAAACCTGTTTATGGGCATTGATATGGGCGGCGGCCAGCGTATCGACCATCGCGGGCTGAAAATCATGATTGCCGGGCAGCCAGACGCAGGGCCGGGGCAAACGTGAGATACCCTCAGCAAAATGCTGATAGGCTTCGGCTGAGTGATCCTGGGCGAGATCGCCGGTGGCGATGATCAGGTCGTAGTCACGCTGTTGCGCGATAATCGCATCCAGTACCGCTTTGTAGCTCGACCAGGTGTTTACCCCAAGCAACGATTCATGTTTTCCCGCGAACAGGTGGGTATCCGTAATTTGTAAAATCCTGAATCCGGAACCGTTCGCCGCAGAAAGAGTTAGCAGGCTATCCAAAGCGTTTCCTTCGTCTCCACGCCATTTACCGCATTATACGCATCAGCAGACCGGAACTGCCATCGCGCCATGCGCCAGGCAGTAGCGCAGCCAGTCTGCGAGAAACTGGTTTATCTGATGTTTTTCATCGCGCTGATGCAGTTTTTTATTAGGATAATCATAGCGCGCTTTGAAACGATAGATCTGTTGAGTTGAACACACTTCGGCGACCATCGCATCGTGATAGAGCCGGACCGACATTGAAGGCAGGCTCCAGTAACTGACGGCAGGCGCAACCTGGCGGATCTCCACCAGGGTGGTGTAGCGGGTCGACTCCTGAATCGTCAGCTGGTAACGGGCGCCACTCACCTGATAGATCACCGATGCGCCCGCCTCATCGTTGCGCGGCAGCAGGCGGCGCAACTGGGCGAAATTGGTTTCGCAGAGCCGC
The DNA here is from genome assembly GCF_051025615.1 of Pantoea phosphatilytica. Classification (NCBI taxonomy): domain Bacteria; kingdom Pseudomonadati; phylum Pseudomonadota; class Gammaproteobacteria; order Enterobacterales; family Erwiniaceae; genus Pantoea; species Pantoea phosphatilytica. The sequence goes on along the minus strand of NZ_JBPFDF010000003.1, from coordinate 183,364 downwards.
ATCATTTCGGGAAAGTCAGGGGTATAGCGCTGTTTCATTTTTGTATCCACTCTTCGCGTAGTTTTTCATGGTGCAACGCCAGCCATTGCAGGGCGATGACAGACGCCGCATTGTCGATTATCCCCTCTTCCACCCAGCGATAAGCCTGTTCGCGGCTCACCACATGGACAAGAATATCCTCATTCTCTTCCTCCAGACCATGGCATCCCTCTGCCTGGCTGGCATCCACTTCCCCAATCAGCACCGACAGACGTTCGCTGGTACCGCCGGGGCTGGCCAGATAGCTCAGCATGGGCTTAATCCGGCCGACCGTTAATCCCGCCTCTTCGACAGCTTCGCGACGCGCCACCTGCTCGACCGTTTCGCCTGGCTCAATGATACCGGCGACCATCTCCAGCAGCCAGGGTGACGCACTGCTGTCATAAGCCGGGATGCGGATCTGTTCAATCAGCACCACTTCGTCGCGTAAGGGATCATAAGGTAGCAGCACGGCAGCATGTCCGCGCTCAAAAACTTCGCGCTGCACCTCCCCGCTCATTTCGCCATTAAACCGGCGGTGGCGGAAGCGATAGCGCCCAATGGAAAAAAAACCGTCGTAGAGGGTTTCGCGTGCAATAATTTCTACATCGTTTTTTGTAAAAGTCACAGGGGATTTTTTTTCTTCCGACATCATCAGGTTCCTTGTGCAGAGTGGGATGGAGCGAAAAAAGCCTGTCACCGTGCTCCATGTAAGTGGTTCTTTATGAATTATTTACGTAAATTAGAGGGAGAAGGCACGTTCAGCCAACTTATCTCACAGTTGCCCTCTGCTAGAATCGGCGATAATTTTTTGGCTTACCCGGCAGCGCACCCACTGCAATTTGCTGCAACAAAAGGAATGCAAATGAAAAAACTGCTCCCATTTTTTATTGGGCTGAGCCTGGGCGGTTTCAGCTTCGCCAGCCAGGCCGAAGACCTGCTTCAGGTTTACCAGCAAGCGCGTCTGAGCAACCCGGATCTGCGCAGCGCCGCTGCCGATCGCGATTCTGCATTTGAGAAGATTAACGAATCGCGCGGCTCATTGTTACCCCAGCTCGGCCTGGGTGCAGACTATACCTATAGCAGCGGTTATCGCGATAACAGCGGTCTGCATTCCGATACCACCAGCGGCACACTGCAATTAACCCAGACCCTTTTCGATATGTCGAAATGGCGTGCGCTGACGGTGCAGGAGAAAACGGCCGGAATACAGGATGTTACCTATCAGGTGGCACAGCAGGATCTGATCCAGAAAACCGCCACCGCCTACTTCAACGTGCTGAAAGCCATTGATACGCTCTCTTACATTGAAGCGCAGAAACAGTCTATCTATCGCGAACTGGATCAGACCACTCAGCGTTTCAACGTGGGTCTGGTCGCCATCACCGACGTCCAGAACGCCCGTGCACAGTATGACAGCGTGCTGGCGAACGAAGTGACCGCGCGAAACGATCTTGATAATAGCGTGGAAACGTTACGTCAGATCACCGGCATGAACTACCTGTCACTGGCTTCGCTGAACATCGATCGCTTCAAAACCGAGAAGCCGGACGCGGTCAACGCTCTGCTTAAGCAAGCCGAGAACCGTAACCTGTCGCTGCTCTCTGCGCGTCTGAGCCAGGACTTAGCGCGCGAGCAGATCCGCTACGCTGAAAGCGGCCATATGCCTACGCTGGATCTGAAGGCCTCAACCAATCTGTCGAACAGCAAATATGGCGGCAGCCGTGCGAACCAGAGTTCAGGTTCGACGGACGCGATCATCGGTTCAAATCAGGTTGGCCTGAGCTTCTCTCTGCCTCTTTACAGCGGCGGCACCGTGACCTCGCAGGTGAAACAGGCGCAGTATAATTTTGTCAGCGCCAGTGAGCAGCTGGAAAGTGCGCACCGTTCAGCGGTTCAGAACGTACGCCAGTCGTTTAACAACGTCAACGCCTCCATCAGTAGTATCAATGCTTATAAACAGGCCGTGGTCTCTGCACAAAGCTCTCTGGATGCGTCAGAAGCGGGCTATCAGGTGGGTACACGTACTATCGTTGATGTGCTGGATGCCACAACCGTGCTCTATAACGCCAAGCAGCAACTCTCTGACGCGCGTTACAGCTATCTGATCAACCAGCTGAATATCAGTTATGCGCTGGGTACGCTCAATGAGCAGAGCCTGCAGAAACTGAACAGCCAGCTGGGTAAAGAGATCCCTACCTCACCGGAAACGGTGGCGCCGGAAAACGCGCAGCAGACCGCACGCGTGGATAATGGCCCTGTGGCAACCAGCTCGCCGGAGGCGGCACGTCGCAGCAGCGGTAATCCTTTCGGTAATTAATCAGCAGGCGGGCTGCTTTGCGGCCCGCCTCTCTGCTGAACGTATAACTAAGTAAAGATCCCTGCTGCATCAGGCCTTCAGCTTCAATTTTACCCCCCCATCCCCTATTCTATGCCCTACCTTTGGGCACAGGATAATCATAATGAAACGCACAAAATCTATTCGCTATGCCGCTTTTCGTAAGAGCTGGCAGGCACGCCATTTAACGCCCGTTGCTTTCGCTGTTTCGGCTGTCTTTATGCTGGCCGGCTGCGAACAGAACGATGAAACGGTGTCGATGTACCAGAACGCGGATGACTGTTCCAAAGCCAATCCGGGCCAGAGCGCACAGTGCACCACCGCCTTCAATGAGGCCAAAAAAGAGGCCGAACGCACCGCGCCAAAATATGCCACGCGTGAAGACTGCGTTGCGGAATTTGGTGAGAATCAGTGCCAGCAGACGCCGGCTCAGGCGGGCGTGGGCACCACTAATGCAGAATCTCAGCAGAGTGGCGGCAGCTTCTGGATGCCGCTCATGGCCGGTTACATGATGGGCCGTATGATGGGCGGTGGTTCTGGCTTTGCGCAGCAGCCGCTGTTCTCGCCTAAAACGGCCCGCAGCCCGGCCAACGGTCAGTTTGTGGATGCGTCCGGCCGCAACTATGGCCCGGCGACGTCGGGTAAAAGCATGACCGTACCGAAAACGGCGCTGGCCCCGAAACCGGCAACCACCTCGACCATCACCCGCGGTGGCTTCGGTGAAACCGTTGCGAAGCAGAACAGCATGCAGCGCAGCAGCGCCACCGGCAACTCCAGCCGCTCAATGGGAGGCTGACGCCCCGATGGAACGCATTGCCATTTCAGAACGCCCCGGCTGGCGCGAAAAAGCTACCGAGTTCGGTTTCCGCTTTCACACCATGCATGGTGAACCCTACTGGTGTGAAGATGCCTATTACCAGTTCACGCTGGCGCAGATCGAACATCTGGAAGAGGTGACCGCTGAACTGCATCAGATGTGCCTGCAGGTGGTGGAGAAAGTGGTCAACAGCGAGGCGCTGCTGATGAAATTCCGCATTCCTAAGCATACCTGGGACTTTGTGCGCGATTCATGGCGTCAGCGCCAGCCTTCGCTCTACTCGCGCCTCGATCTCGCCTGGGATGGAAAAGGCGAGGTCAAACTGCTGGAAAACAATGCCGATACGCCGACCTCGCTGTATGAAGCGGCTTTCTTCCAGTGGCTCTGGCTGGAAGATCAGCTCAACGCGGGTCAGTTACCCGCAGGCAGCGACCAGTTTAACAGCCTGCAGGAGAAGCTGATCGAGCGTTTTGCCGACTTACATCAGCAGCACGGGTTTAACCTCCTGCACTTCGCCTGCTGCCGCGACACCGATGAAGATCGCGGAACCGTGCAGTACCTTCAGGATTGCGCCAGCGAAGCGGGACTGCCGGGTGAGTTTCTCTACATCGATGAGATTGGCCTGGGTGAAAAAGGGGAATTTACCGACGCTCAGGATCAGGTGATCAGTAACCTGTTCAAGCTCTATCCGTGGGAATTCATGCTGCGCGAGATGTTCTCAACCAAGCTGGGAGATGCTGGCGTGCGCTGGCTGGAACCGGCCTGGAAGAGCATTATCTCGAACAAAGCCTTGCTGCCGATGCTGTGGGAGATGTTCCCGAATCACCCTAACCTGCTGCCCGCCTGGTTTGCGGAAGATGAGGTTCCGCCGATGGAGAAATATGTGGTCAAGCCGCTGTTTTCCCGTGAAGGCGCTAATATCCGCATCGTGGAAAACGGTCAGGAGATCGCCCGGGTGGAGGGGCCTTATGGCGAAGAGGGAATGATCGTCCAGCAGTTCCATCCGCTGCCAAAATTTGGCGACAGTTATACGCTGATCGGCAGCTGGCTGATTGACGATCAACCGGCGGGTATTGGTCTGCGTGAGGATCGCGATCTGATCACACAGGATCTCTCCCGCTTCTATCCGCACGCCTTTATCGGCTGACGCACCACGATTAACGTAAATACGGGCTGGTGCCGGCAGCCCGGAAAGCCGAGAAACTCAGGCACGCCTGCCCGCGCCTACTCAGCCCTGGGTGGGTACGCGTGCGATGTGGTTCAGAAACGCCAGGCGTGCTCTTCAGGCCGCAGGGCGTTTTCCGCTTCTGTCCCTGCTCACGATTCTCTGCTTAACCGACCTGAACCGACAGCATGCTGATGGCCCCCATCTCTATCCCGTCAACCGGGATGGTAATGGCGTCATCCGGCTGACGTGCGCCCAGCACATAGAGCAGCGGCAGATAGTGCTCAGGCGTCGGGCTGGAGAGCGCGGCGTCAGGATGATCCATAAAGTTCACCAGCGGATGTGACGCGGCATCGCTTTGCACCGCCAGGTTATCGCGAACGAACTGTACAAAGCCGCTGGCCCAGGGATAGATATCTTTGCTGCCGTTCCAGTGCGCTTTTCGCAGGTTGTGCACCACGTTGCCGCTGGCGACAATCATTACGCCCTGATCGCGCAGCGCAGCCAGTTTTCGCCCCATCTCAAAATGCCATGCGGCGGGTTGGGTACCATCGATACTGAGCTGCACCACCGGAATATCGGCATCCGGATACATCTTTATCAGGACGCCCCAGGTGCCATGATCCAGTCCCCATTCATGATCCAGCTTCACCGCCACCGGCGCTAACTGTTCCACCAGCTGCTGCGCCAGCGCCGGCGATCCGGGTGCCGGATAGCGCGTATCAAACAGCGCCTGGGGAAATCCCCCGAAATCATGAATGGTTTTCGGCTGCGCCATGGCGGTGACGGCGGTGCCGCGCGTATACCAGTGCGCCGAAACCGCAATAATCGCGCGCGGGCGTGGCAGCGTGTCACCAGCCTGACGCCACGCGGCGGTGTAACGGTTCTCTTCAAGAGCATTCATCGGGTTGCCGTGACCCAAAAACAGCGCTGGCATACGTAACTGACTCATTCGTGAACTCCGGGATCCGGTTGTTTTATGCTCACTACGATACGCGCATTTATGCCGGGATCACGCGGATAAGCATGATGAAGATCGTCAGGAAATTTGAATGAAAAGCGCGATGTTGTTAACCAGGCGGCGGACAGCAGGAAGAGGAGGAAAGCGCGACAGGCGTGTGCTGCAGAAACAAAAACAGGCCCGCAGGCCTGTTTTATTGCAGCCGGGTAATCAGCTGGCGTGGCGTGTTTCGTGCGTGCGACGCCAGGCGATCAGATCTTCGATCGTAACGACCGGCATCTCATGCTGACGGGCAAACGCAATCGCTTCAGGCGCATGCGCCATGGTGCCGTCATCGTTAGTCAGTTCACACAGGACACCGGCGGGCTTAAAGCCTGCAAGCGTGACCAGATCGATGGTCGCTTCTGTGTGGCCGCCACGGGTCAGGACCCCACCTTCGCTGGCGCGCAGCGGGAAGACGTGACCAGGACGATGCAGATCGGCCGGCTTTGCATCATCGGCAATCGCCGTGCGGATGGTGGTGATGCGATCCTGCGCGGAAACGCCGGTCGTGACGCCCTCTGCCGCTTCGATGGTCACAGTGAAGCCGGTGCCAAAGGAGCTGGTGTTGTTCTCCACCATCATCGGCAGATCAAGCTGCTGGCGACGCTCTTCCGTCAGGCAAAGGCAGACGATGCCGCTGCCATGACGAATCGTCAGTGCCATCTGTTCAACGGTCATGGTTTCTGCGGCGAAGATCATGTCGCCTTCGTTTTCACGATTTTCATCGTCGAGTACCATCACACCGCGTCCCTCACGCAGGGCGGCGATAGCACGTTCTACACGCTGTTCAGGCGTGCCAAATTCAGAAAGTAGCGTCTGATTCATGGTAATAAAAACCTTAATATGTATGGGTTACCAGAATCAGGGCGTGCTTAGGAGTGACGTCAAAAAGACGTGGCAATAACGTGAAGCAGACACAATTGTCCGACAGATGTCGTTACCCTCTCCCATCCGGACTGTAACCGTCGGCCCCGGAATTACACCGGATCTGCTGACCTTTACCCCTCTTTTCAGCGAGATAAAGCGCTCGCGGGCTTTCAGCCGAAGCTGATTTACCGCCGGTGGGGAATTGCGCCCCGCCCTGAGAATAAGCAGTTCAACTATAACGCTGAATGTCTGAAGCGGCAATCGTCAATAGCGCAATTGCTTTTGCATTTTCTGCGTTACGGATTTGAGGTTTATCCTTTTCATTTCTGGCATTACACTTAACACTTATTACGTTGGTAAACACGCTGACACAGCTCCCCGTAACCAGGAAATCATCATGATCGACACGAAAAAAATTGAACAACTTGCCCGTCAGGTTCACGACGCGATGCCTAAAGGTGTGCGTGAGTTTGGGGATGATGTCGAAAAGAAAATTCGTCAGGTTCTTCAGGCGCAGCTGACCCGAATGGATCTGGTCAACCGTGAAGAGTTTGATGTGCAGACCCAGGTCTTGCTGCGTACGCGGGAGAAGCTGGCGGCGCTGGAGCAGCGCCTGGCTCAGCTGGAAAGCCGGGGCTCCTCAGCCGGTACGCCGCCAGCGGCAGCCGCTCCGGCCGTTACAGCCACCCCCGTGACCCCGGCGGCTGCGGTAGCGACCTCACCTGCGGTCTCTCCGCCACCGGTTGCCGACGTGGTAAAACCTGTGCCGGAAAACAAGTCAGAATAAGTGCTCAGGCGGGAGCCTGGCGGCTCCCGCTCAGTCGTTGCTTCAACTGCCGCGAATGGTTTTGATAATGTTGGTGGTGGAGATACCGTCTTCAAAGTTCAGTACCTGCACATCACCGCCATTTGCCCACACTTCTTTGCTGCCAGCGATATCTTCCGGCTTGTAATCCCCGCCTTTTACCAGCAGGTCCGGCAGAATGGAGGCAATCAGGCGCTGCGGGGTGTCCTCTTCAAACACCACAACCCAGTCGACCGCCTCCAGCGCGCCGAGCACGATCATCCGGTTTTCCTGTGGATTGACCGGGCGACTCTCCCCTTTCAGACGTTTTGTCGAGGCATCGCTGTTGACCGCGACGATCAGCCGATCGCCCAGCTTGCGGGCGTTGGCGAGGTAGGAGACATGCCCGGCGTGCAGGATGTCGAAAACGCCATTGGTCATCACCACTTTCTCGCCACGGCGGCGGGCCATCTCGACGGCGGCTTTCAGCTGCGCTTCTGTCATGATGCCAAAGCCCTGCTCCGGACGGGCGTGGATCGCATTCTCCAGCTCGACGGTGCTGACGGTCGACGTACCCAGTTTACCCACCACCACACCGGCGGCGGCATTGGCAAGGAAACAGGCCTCTTCCAGCGAGTCACCCGCCGCCAGCGCTGCCGCCAGTACGCCAATGACCGTATCTCCGGCGCCGGTCACGTCATACACTTCCTGCGCCTGAGTCGGCAGATGTAACGGCGCTTTGCCCGGCTGCAGCAGCGTCATGCCATTTTCGGAGCGGGTGACCAGCAGCGCAGCGAGGTCGAAATCAGCAATCAGCTGCATCCCGCGCGCCACAATCTCCTCTTCGCTTTTGCATTTGCCGACAACGGCCTCGAACTCAGAGAGATTCGGCGTCAGCAGCGTTGCGCCCCGGTAGCGGGCGAAATCGGTGCCTTTCGGATCGATCAGGACCGGCACCTTCGCTTCGCGTGCCAGGGTAATCATGGTCTGCACGCTGCTCAGTGCGCCTTTGGCATAATCGGAGAGCACCAGCGCACCCGCTGCCGCCAGAGACTCACGCATCTTCTGATGAATCGGCTCCGGATCAACCTGTTCGAAACCCTCTTCAAAATCGAGGCGGATCAGCTGCTGATTGCGGGAGAGTACGCGCAGTTTGGTGATCGTCGGATGGCTTTTTACCGCAACGAAGTCACAGTGAACGTTAACGTCTTTCAGCGTGTTACTCAGCACGCGCGCCGCATCATCTTCACCGGTCAGGCCAATCAGGCGTGACGCGGCACCGAGTGCTGCAATGTTCATCGCCACGTTTGCCGCCCCGCCAGGACGCTCTTCAACCGTGTCCACCTTCACCACCGGCACCGGTGCCTCAGGGGAGATACGGCTGGTTGGGCCATACCAGTAACGATCCAACATTACATCGCCAACAACCAGCACTGAGGCTTGGCCGAACGCGGGCAGAGTCACTTTCATTCCAGACACTCCAGACTGCATTAAAAATAGTGCGCGGATGATAGCACAGTTGCGAATGGTGCTATCAGCCTCACGCCAGGATAGAAGACGGCGCGACCAGCCAGCGTTGCCAGCTGTTCAGCACCGTCTGCCGCTCCGCTGCAAACGCCTCTGGCTCAACGTGGCCAGGCAGCTCCTGCAGGGCGCGATGATGCAGTGCGTCGCGCAACGTCACATACGCCTGCGTCAGGGCCTGCGCCTCATCGGCAGGCATTTTTTGAAACTTCGCCATCAGCTCGAAAATGCGCACGTTATCAGACCAGCGCGTCAGCGCTGGCTGATCGGCGGCGTAGCGTAAGACAAGATATTGGGCGATGAATTCAATATCCGTGATGCCGCCTTCGTCGGCTTTAATATCCCAGCGCCCTTTGTGTTTGTTGCTGAGGTGAGCGCGCATCTTTTCTCGCATCTCGCGCACTTCGGTCTGCAGGATCCCGGCGGCACGCGGCAGCGACAGGATCGCCAGACGAATCGCGTTGAAGCGCTCGCTCAGTGCCGCTTCGCCAAAGACCACGCGCGCGCGGACCAGCGCCTGATGCTCCCAGGTCCAGGCTTCACTGCGCTGATACTCTTCAAACGCCTCAAAGGTACTGACCAGCATGCCCGCCGCGCCGGAAGGACGCAGCCGCGCATCAACCTCATAAAGAATCCCGGACGAGGTGCGGGTACTGAACAGATGCATGATGCGCTGGGCGAGGCGCAGATAGAACTGACGGCCATCGATGCTGCGCTCCCCGTCGGTGACGGCATCGGCCGGACAGTCGTGCAGGAAGACCAGATCGAGGTCGGAACTGTAGCCCAGCTCCCAGCCTCCCAGCTTTCCGTAGCCCAGCACCGCGAATCCGCGCTCATGTTCATTGATCAGATGAGAAGGACGACCGTAGCGCTGCACCATCATATGCCACGCCTGGCGCACCACGGATTCGATAATCGCTTCCGCCAGCCAGGTGAGGTGATCGCTGACTTTCATCACCGGCAGCGTGCCGGCGATGTCGGCAGCCGCGATACGCAGATGCTGCGCCTGCTTAAACTGCCTTACCGCTTCCAGCTGCTGTTCTTCATCCTCGGTGGGGATGCGCAGCAGATACTGCCGCAGCTCATCGCGATAGGCATCGGTGGCGGTGGGCTGATAGAGCGTGGCCGGATCGAGCAGTTCATCCAGCAGCAGCGGGTAGCGGGCCAGCTGGCTGGCGACCATCGGGGAGGCGGCGCACAGGCGAATCAGATGGCGCAGCGCACCGTGATATTCGGTCAGCAGCTCCAGATAGGTACTGCGGGTCAGCACGCCCAGCAGCAGCGGGGTCAGGCGGCTGAGCGTCACCGCCGCATCGTCACGCGGACAGACTTCGCTCAGCAGGCGCGGCATCAGCTGATCCAGCGCCTGACGGCCACGCGGTCCGATGGTGCGCCGGTTGATATCCTGACGAAACGCCTCCAGCGTCTGGTGCAGCGTCTGACGGTTTTCGTCGCTGAACTGCGGCACCAGCGGGGCCAGTTCGTTATCCTCCAGCTGGTCCTGCCACAGCACCTGAAACTCTGCCAGCTCACGCTGATCGTCGATATCGGGCGTGTCTTCGCCAATCAGCTCATCAAAGATGGCCCGCACCGCCGCCATCTGGCTGTCGAGCTCTGTCATCAGCGCCGCCCAGTCGGGGCACTCCATCGCCCACGCCAGCCGTGCGCGATGCAGTTCATCTTCTGGCAGGGTCTGCGTCTGTTCGTCACCCAGACTTTGCAGCAGATTTTCCAGCCGCCGCAGGAAGAGATAGGCTTCCCGCAGCGCATCGACCTGTTCTGCGGGCAGCAGCGCCAGGGTTTTGATCGCCTCCAGCGTCGGCAGCAGCGCACGCAACTGAAGTGAACGCTCACGTCCACCACGGATCAGCTGGAAGACCTGCACGATAAACTCGGTTTCACGGATGCCGCCCGCGCCCAGTTTGATATTGTTTTTCAGTCCCCGTCGCCGCACTTCACGGCTGATCATCCCTTTCATATTACGCAGCGACTGGATCACGCTGAAGTCGATATAGCGGCGATAAACAAAGGGCCGCAGCATCTGCTGCAGCTCCAGACTCCAGCGGTCGTGATCGTCCCCCATCAGGCGCGCCTTCACCATCGCGTAGCGCTCCCAGTCACGACCCTGCTCCTGATAGTAATCTTCCAGCGCGGCAAAGCTCATCACCAGCGGGCCGCTGTCGCCGAACGGCCGCAGCCGCATATCCACCCGATAGACAAAACCATCCATCGTGGGCTGATCCAGCACCCTGATCAGCCGCTGGCCCATGCGGGTGAAAAACTGAGCATTGTCCAGCTCACGCCGTCCGCCGCGCGTGGTGCCATTCTCCGGCCAGGCAAAAATCAGGTCGATGTCAGACGAGAAGTTGAGTTCCCCCCCACCCAGCTTGCCCATGCCCAGGATCAGCATCGGCTGCGGCTCCCCCTCTGCATTGCAGGGCGTGCCAAAGTCCTGACAGCACGCCTGCCAGACCCAGTCGCGCGCCCGGCTAATCAGCACTTCGGCTAACAGGCTGAGCTGCTGCAGGCTCTGTTCGGTGGTCGCGTGCCGCAGCGCCTGCATCCACGCGATGCGCACCAGCATCCGGCGGCGGAACAGCCGCAGCTCCCGCATCAGACTCGCTTCGCTGTCGATACCGCTCAGGGCCTCATTCAGCCACCCGGAATAGTGCTGCCATTCGTCGGGCTGAGGCGGCTGGTCCCGCATCGTCTGCCACCAGTCGGGATGTTGTTGCAGGTTTTCCAGAACAAAATCGCTGAACGCCAGCCCGGCGGCCTGTTCAGGGCTGAGCGAATTCAGTGGAACACCAAGCAGCCGGGCGGCCTTTTCAGCCTGGTCGCGAAGCAACGCGGGAAGTGCTGACAACATAACTCCCTCCTTAGATGGCAAAACGGATGCCCGTCAGCGGCCAGCGCCGCTGGTGAGCCAGAATGGTGACTGTTTCAGCGCCTGTGTCGCCAGCCAGGCTAAACCAGATGACTGCTTCTCGTGGATGGCGGAAAGGAGCTGCTGCCAGGGTTCGAGCCAGGCCATCACGGTTTCGGTGGGATAGGATCCGGCCAGCAGATGCACTGTCAGCAGCTGACGCGCCAGCCGGGTAGCTTTATCCTGATATTCGTTTGGCTGTCTGACCGTAACGAAGGTCTCACGCAGATCGGCATTAACGCGACTGAGCATGATATCGCTGAAGCGTTTGAACGATCCCTGCAGCTTGGCCTCGCCTTTGGCGTCGACCCACTGACGCCACTGCGATTCAGCCAGCCAGTGCGTCAGCGCCAGCTGCGTCTCCACCGACAGGGAGGATAAGCAGAACGAGGCTGCTTCCTGCTCTTCGTTAACCAGCGTCTCTTCCAGTGTGGTCAGCTGCTGACGCAGCGCGCTGCTGGCTTTGCGTGGCACCAGCGCGCCAAACAGGCTGAACGCCTGACGCAGCAGGTCCAGGGCTTCACGTACCGCATCCTGCGCCGCCGCATTCCCGCGCAGCCAGACCTCTTCATGATACTGCCAGTGCTGGAGACCGGCTGACATTGCGGCGATCATGCCCTGCTCGATGGTGGCTTTGGCTCCCGCTTTCAGCAGCGGAAACGCCACTCTCTGACGTGGCGGATTGCCCAGCGCCAGCTGATAGCCACGGGCGGCCTTGCTCAGGCTGCCCATGCGCAGACCACCCAGCGCCACCAGCTCCTGAGCAAATGCCAGCAGATCCTGGCGTTCGCCGCGTTTCAGCTCCAGTTCGATCTCACACAGCGGTTCGCTCAGCTCGCCCGCCGTCACCTCGCCCTGATCAAAGGCGACTTCGATTTCACTGTTGCCGGTGGTGACCAGCCAGACTTCGCGCTGAAAATGGGTCGTGAACAGCGGCTGCAGACGCTGCTGCAGCGCCGCGACATCGGTGCCCTCTGGCCAGATCGCCCCGGGCAGGCGCGCGATGTCCAGCACCGGCTCGCTGAGCTCAACATTATATTCCGGGCGCTGATGCAGTCCGCCGAGCGTCTGGCCCGCCGCTTTCAGCGTCATCTCATAACGCTGATCGACGCCACGGATGCGTAATCCCATATCCCAGCGCCGCAGCTGGTTATCATCGGTTTCGAAATAGATGTTAGTCAGCTCGCGTGCAGCCTGATGCTGGTGCGGCAACGTGGAGAGTCGTTCAGCCAGTTTCCCGGCTGCCTGTGATGTTGCAATGAACTTTAGTTCGATTTCGATGGTCATAATTTTTTATTCACTACGCTGCTGGCACTAAAGAGGGTGTTTCCTGCATATTTCAGGCGATTATCAGCGGGTTAGTTACGCTGCCGCCCGGATGGCAGGGGGTTATCAGGCGAAGATTAATGCACAGAAGCCGCGCTGTCTCTGCTTTCTTTGTTCTTTCGCAGACCTTTTCGCACTCTGATGAGACCAGGATAGTTCTCATTCAGATTTATGTGAGGCCTCTCCAGACTGTGCCGGTAAATTTTAGTCAGACTAAGCCAAACGAAATCGAATGAAAAAAATCACACTTGCCGGACTCACTTTGCTGGCCCTCAGCACCCTTGCACCTGCCCATGCCGACGAAAAACGTTACGTTTCTGATGAACTCTCGACCTGGGTCCGCAGTGGACCTGGCGACCAGTTTCGCCTGCTCGGTAAGCTGAATGCCGGGGAAGAGGTGCAGCTGTTGCAGACCAACAATGACACGCATTATGGCCAGATCCGTGATTCAGAAGGCCGCACCACCTGGATCCCGCTGTCACAGCTCAGCGCCAGTCCGAGCCTGCGCACCCGTGTGCCTCAGCTTGAGCAGCAGGTGAAAGATCTGACGGCAAAACTGGATAACATCGACAACAGCTGGAACCAGCGCACCGCAGAAATGCAGAACAAAGTCGCCAGCAGCGATGGCGTCATCAATGGGCTGAAAGGCGAAAACCAGAAGCTGAAAAATGAGCTGATCGTGGCGCAGAAGAAAGTCAGCGCGGCGAACGTTCAGCTGGATGACAAGCAGCGCACCATCATTATGCAGTGGTTTATGTATGGCGGCGGCGTGCTCGGCGTAGGTCTTCTGCTGGGCCTGCTGCTGCCGCATATGCTGCCGCGCCGCAAGAAAAGCGATCGCTGGATGAACTGACACCCTTTCACCGGATTAACACAGGGGATCGACTGATCCCCTTTTTGGCATGTCTGCAATCCGGGGAATCTGTGCAACAATGAAATGAGATGCATTGCTGATTTCAGGCGCAGGACACGCCCGGCGTGCAGGTCATTTCTCTTTCTCTGGAGTTTTGCGTGAAGACCTTTTTAGTTGGCGGTGCGGTGCGAGATGCGCTGCTGAATCTGCCTGTGACAGACAAAGACTGGGTGGTGACGGGATCCACGCCCGAGGCCATGCTTGAGCAGGGTTATCAACAGGTCGGTCGCGATTTTCCCGTTTTCCTGCATCCCAAAAGCCGCGAAGAGTATGCGCTGGCGCGAACGGAGCGGAAAAACGGGAAAGGCTACACCGGATTTGTGACCTGGTCTGCGCCCGACGTGACGCTGGAGCAGGACCTGCAGCGCCGCGATCTGACCATCAATGCGATCGCACAGGATGAACAGGGCGCGCTGGTCGACCCCTATCATGGCCAGCGCGATATTACTCTGCGCCTGCTGCGTCACGTTTCTGACGCCTTCAGCGAAGATCCGCTGCGGGTGCTGCGGGTGGCACGCTTTGCCGCGCGCTTTGCCCACCTTAACTTTCGTATCGCCCCGGAAACCCAGCGGCTGATGCAGCAGATGGCAGAGAGCGGCGAGCTGTCGAATCTTACCGCAGAGCGGGTCTGGAAAGAGACGGAAAAGGCGCTCGGCAGTCGCAATCCGCAGGTCTATTTTCAGGTGCTGCGGGACTGCGGTGCGCTGAAGGTCCTCTTCCCGGAGCTGGACAACCTGTTTGGCGTTCCTGCGCCGATCCGCTGGCATCCGGAGATCGACACCGGCGTGCACACGCTGATGACGCTGGCGATGGCCGCCGCCCTCTCCGATGAGATTGATGTGCGCTTCGCCACGCTGTTCCATGATGTCGGCAAGGCGCTGACGCCGCCCGAACTGTGGCCCAGCCATCACGGCCACGGTCTGGCGGGCGTGCCGCTGGTCGCGGCGCTCTGCCAGCGCCTGCGCGTGCCGAATGCGATGCGTGACCTGGCGCTGATCGTCACCGAGTTTCACGACATCGTCCACACCATTGAACGGCAATCGCCGGCGTCACTCGTGGGACTGTTCGACCGGATTGATGCCTGGCGCAAGCCGCAGCGTGTGGAGCAGATGGCGCTGACCAGCGAAGCGGATGCGCGCGGACGCGCCGGGCTGGAGAGCATGGCCTATCCGCAGGGAGATTATCTGCGTCGTGCGTTTGCACTGGCCCAGGCGGTGCCGACGAAAGCGGTGATCGAAGCGGGATTCAAAGGGGCGGACGTTCGGGAAGAGTTAACGCGACGGCGCATAGCGGCCGTCGCGCAGGGTCTGACGAGCGGGCAACCTGACTAGCAGGCTGCCCTGAGGTTTACATGAAGAGGGCGTAAACCGCAGCCGCCACGATAAAGCGGTAGATAGCGAACGAGACAAAGGAGATGCGTTTGATCAGCTCAAGGAAGACTTTAATCGCGATCATCGCCACGATAAACGCCGTCACAAAGCCTACCGCGAACATCGGGAAATCAGCCATCGTCAGGAAACCGATGCTCTTATAGAGATCCAGTACGGTTGCCCCCATCATCATCGGCACCGCCAGGATGAAGGAGAACTCGGACGCGGCATAGCGGCTCACGCCCATCAGCATCCCGCCGGAGATAGTGGCACCGGAGCGGGAGAAGCCCGGCCACAGCGCCAGGCACTGGAAACAGCCAATCATGAACGCCTGACGATAAGTAATGTCATCAACGCCTACCGCTTTCGGCTGTTTAGGCTTGAGGAATTCCGCAGCCAGCAGCAGCACACCGCCGACCACCAGGGCATACATCACGTTGATCGGGTTAAACAGCGTTTTAATCTGATCATGCAGTACCAGCCCGATCACCACCGCCGGAATCATACCCAGCAGGATGTGGATCAGCGACAGACGTCCGGTGCCCACACCCTCGTGTCTGACTTCACCAAAATGGATACCGATCAGGCCAAACAGACGACGCCAGAACATCACCACGACGGCCAGAATCGAACCTAACTGGATTACTACCTCAAAGGTCTCGGCTTTTTCACCCTCAAAGCCCAGCAGGTGACCCACTATAATCATGTGGCCGGTGGAAGAGACCGGTAAAAACTCGGTCAGCCCTTCCACAATGCCCAGGATTGCAGCAACCCAAAGCTGATGAATATCTGCCATCAAATGTTCCCTCTATCTGTTTCAAAACCATTAAAAAGGCGGTAGCCCGTTGCTATCGCCTTAAATATGCCGCGCCCAGCCTGAATTAAACCTTAAGGTCCTGCCCTTTTTCGCCTGCTGTAACGAAACGGCTCACGCTATGACAGACAGTAATTTGGTTTGGTTTCATTGTGATGGCAATCACATCCAGATTATTTAGGAATAGTCCCGCGCTCAATTCGCACGCCAACCTGCGCCGCCTGGGCCACCGCGCCCGGTTTGCTGACCTTTATACGCACGCCAGGCGAACTGAAACGGTTCATCAACAGATCCGCGATTTCTTCAGCCACACGCTCTACCAGCGCAAAACGGCTGCCGTTCAGATGGGTCAGGATCGCCGACGCGACATCGGCATAGCTGAGACAGTCGCTGACGTCGTCGCTGCGGGCCGCCAGGCGGTTATCCCAGGCCATTTCGACATCGAGCACCAGTTTCTGCTGTATGCCCTGTTCCCAGTCGTAAACGCCAATGGTGGTGAACACCGTGAGTTGTTCTATAAATACGATATCCATGATGAGAGTCTCTGTTTTTGGCTGAGCCGGATACCACTTCCGGCGGATTATGCGTATTATCCACGGTTGATGAGATCAAAACGACCCTAAAGGAAACGGTACGGTGTTATGAGTGCTTTCGCGCTTGGTATGATTATTTTCGCGTATCTTTGCGGCTCGATTTCCAGTGCGATTCTGATCTGCAAACTCGCAGGCCTGCCCGATCCCCGCACACAGGGTTCCGGCAATCCGGGGGCAACCAACGTCCTGCGTCTGGGCGGCAAAGGCGCCGCCGCCAGCGTACTGGTGTTTGATGTGCTGAAAGGGATGGTGCCGGTCTGGCTGGCGTATCTGCTGCATGTGACACCGTTTTATCTTGGTCTGACGGCGATTGCCGCCTGTCTGGGTCACATCTACCCGGTGTTCTTTCACTTCCGCGGTGGCAAAGGAGTGGCGACGGCATTCGGGGCCATTGCGCCGATTGGCTGGGACCTGACCGGCCTGGTAACCGGTACCTGGCTGCTGACGGTGTTACTGAGTGGTTACTCTTCGCTGGGCGCGATTGTCAGCGCGCTGATCGCACCCTTCTATGTCTGGTGGTTCAAACCGCAGTTCACCTTCCCGGTTTCTATGCTCTCCTGCCTGATCCTGCTGCGTCATCACGACAATATTCAGCGGCTGTGGCGGGGACAGGAAGGCAAGATCTGGAAGCGTAAGAAGAAATCGCAGCCGTAAGGTTGCAGATGAGCGGTGGTTCGTGACCGTGACAGCCCGGGGTGCCGGAGCAGATCGGCAGGAGATAAAAACCGCGCACTTCATCCCTGAGCGTTGCCCGTAACCGGGCCAGCACAGGGCGTTATATGAAAACGCCTGACGTTTTTCGCCAGGCGCTGCCTTTCTCTTCTGACCCGGTTTCCTGCGCGTTGCGCTTATCCGTTGTGGCCAGTTTTTTTTGAAACCCGCTCTTCAGATGGCGGGCAGTTCCGCCAGCGGCCAGCGTGGTCGTACACTGACGCTCAGCTCGCCGCGCGTGCCGCCTTTTAACCGCACCATGCCCGCATACGCGATCATCGCACCGTTATCGGTACAGAACTCCGGGCGGGCGTAGAAGACTTCACCGCCACGCTTCTGCATCATGACCGCCATCTGCTCACGCAGGGTGCGGTTGGCGCTGACGCCACCTGCAATCACCAGACGCTTAAAGCCGGTCTGATCCAGCGCCCGCTTACACTTGATCGACAGCGTATCCACCACCGCATCTTCAAAGGCGCGGGCGATGTCTGCGCGGGTCTGCTCGTCGTCAGGATTGGCGCGGATGGTATTGGCGGCAAAGGTTTTCAGGCCGGAGAAGCTGAAATCCAGCCCCGGACGGTCGGTCATCGGGCGCGGGAAGGTAAAGCGCCCTGCCGTACCCTGCTGCGCCATCTTCGACAGCATAGGCCCGCCCGGATAATCCAGGCCCAGCAGCTTCGCCGTTTTGTCGAAGGCTTCACCGGCGGCATCATCGATCGATTCGCCCAGCAGTTCATATTCACCGACGCCGGTGACGCTGATCAGCTGTGTATGTCCACCCGACACCAGCAGTGCCACAAACGGAAATGCCGGTGGATTCTCTTCCAGCATCGGTGCCAGCAGGTGGCCTTCCATATGGTGAACCGGCACGGCAGGCACTTTCCAGGCAAACGCCAGCGCACGGCCGATGGTTGCGCCAACCAGCAGCGCACCGACCAGGCCCGGCCCGGCGGTGTACGCCACCGCGTCAATCTGTTGCGGCGTCAGATTCGCCTCTTTCAGCGCCGCCTGAATCAGAGGCACGGTTTTCCGCACATGATCCCGTGAGGCCAGTTCCGGCACCACACCGCCGTAGTCGGCATGCAGTTTTACCTGGCTGTAGAGTTGGTTTGCCAGTAATCCGGCCTCATCGTCATAGATTGCGATGCCGGTTTCATCGCACGACGTTTCAATACCCAGAATTCGCATTGCATCACCTCATTCTTGCGGCGAGCAGTTTATCACAGCAATGGGATGAGCAGCGCAGGCATCCGGCGTAAAAAGTCATTTTCTGTCGGCTAAAGAGTGCGCTATACTCCCGCCCCTGGAAAAACCGGCAGCCGCACAGGCAAACGCTCCTGTTGGTTTCAAATTATCCATGGTGCTTTACAAACCGACGTGAGTTGGAGTAAAATGCTGCACCATTTTGAAATGTGCTGGCGCCGCAGTCAGCAGCAAAACCGAATTTTATCGAGGTGAGAGTTACATGCCGGTAATTAAAGTACGTGAAAACGAGCCATTTGACGTAGCACTGCGTCGCTTCAAACGTTCTTGCGAGAAAGCAGGCGTTCTGGCTGAAGTTCGTCGTCGTGAGTTCTATGAAAAACCGACTACCGAACGTAAGCGCGCTAAAGCGTCAGCAGTTAAGCGTCACGCCAAGAAACTGGCTCGCGAAAACGCACGCCGCACTCGTCTGTACTAAGTCGTTCCGGAGGTTCGCCTCCATTGCGTGATTCACGCAGACAGAGTCAAGTAAAAGGCCGTGCTTTCCGAAAGGAAGCGCGGCTTGTTGCCGTTTATGAGCTGAAAATCTGGGGCGTATGGCTGGACGAATTCCACGCGTATTTATCAACGATTTACTTGCCCGCACGGATATCGTGGATCTTATCGATGCCCGCGTTAAGCTGAAAAAGCAGGGTAAGAATTTCCATGCGTGCTGTCCTTTCCATAATGAAAAAACGCCCTCCTTCACCGTAAACGGCGAAAAGCAGTTCTATCACTGTTTCGGCTGTGGTGCCCACGGTAACGCTATCGACTTTTTAATGAACTTCGACCGACTGGAGTTTGTTGAAACAATTGAAGAGTTAGCCACTTCCCACGGTTTAGACGTGCCTTACGAAGCAGGCAGCGGGCCCAGCCAGATGGAACGCCATCAGCGCCAGAGCCTGTACCAGCTGATGGAGAACCTGAACGGGTTTTATCAGCAGGGTCTGCAGCAGTCCAGTGCACAGCCCGCACGCGACTATTTAGACCGTCGTGGCCTGAGCGCCGACGTCATCAATCATTTCGCTATCGGTTACGCACCCGCCGGCTGGGATAACGTTCTCAGGCGTTTCGGTAAGCAGTCGGAAGATCGCGAGTCATTGATGGAAGCGGGCATGCTGGTCAGCAATGATAAAGGCCGGACCTATGACCGGTTTCGCGATCGCATCATGTTTCCGATTCGCGATAAGCGTGGCCGCGTTATCGGTTTTGGCGGTCGGGTTCTGAGTAACGAAACACCGAAGTATCTGAACTCGCCGGAAACACCGATTTTCCATAAAGGCCGCCAGCTCTATGGCCTCTATGAAGCAGTCAAGAGCCATCCTGAACCTGCCCGCCTGCTTGTGGTCGAGGGATACATGGACGTGGTTGCGCTGGCGCAGTACGGCATAGATTACGCTGTCGCGTCATTAGGCACCTCAACCACCGCTGAACACATTCAGTTGCTGTTTCGCAGCACCGATACGGTCATCTGCTGTTACGACGGCGACCGGGCTGGACGCGAAGCCGCATGGCGCGCACTTGAGACCGCATTGCCTTACATGAATGATGGTCGTCAGCTACGCTTTATGTTTTTACCCGATGGTGAAGACCCCGATACGCTGGTGCGCAAAGAGGGTAAAGCCGCCTTCGAAGCGAGGATGGAGCAGGCGATGCCGCTCTCTTCGTTTTTATTTGATAGCCTGCTGCCGCAGGTGGATCTGAGCTCACGCGATGGAAAAGCGCGCCTGAGCACGCTGGCTTTGCCGCTGATTACGCAGATCCCTGGTGAAACCCTGCGTATTTATATGCGTCAGGAGCTGGGAAATAAGCTGGGGATCCTCGATGACAATCAGCTTGAAAAGCTGATGCCAAAGCAGGCTGCCAGCGGCGCCGCGCCGGTCGCGCCACCGCTTAAACGTACCACCATGCGCGTGCTTATCGCCCTGCTGGTACAGAATCCGCAGCTGGCCTCGATGGTGCCCTCGCTGGATGGCCTGTCGGAGTCGAAAATGCCCGGACTACCGCTCTTTATCGAGTTGGTGGGGCGTTGTAACGAGAATCCTGGATTGACCACCGGGCAGCTACTAGAGTTATATCGCGGGACAAATTTTAGTCAGACGCTTGAAACGCTGGCGATCTGGAACCACATGATAGTAGATGAGGAAGCCGAAGCGGTGTTTCAGGACTCGCTGGCCAGCATCTACGATTCTGCGCTTGAAGAGCGACTGGAGTTTCTGATCGCGCGTGAACGCATTCAGGGGCTTACCGCCGATGAGCGCCGTGAGCTCTGGACACTCAGCCAGGCGTTTGCCAGAAAATAAGTTTTAGCACGCTGCCCGCGCTGAAGATGGGCGGCGTGGCTGTTTTAAGGCCGGGAGCGTTAAGCCAGGCCGTCAGCACAAATTTCAATGGCCGTCGGCGTCGAAGCCAGTCTGGTTACCGCCAGCGCGCAGCTCCCGGAGCGTACGGAAGTATGTGAGGAGAGCGAGCACTGCCGGGAAGCAGAATGGCGAGTAAGCCAGGCCCGTACCACCAAAAATTTATACAAGCGGCTTAAGTGCCGATTATTGTTGGGCATAGCCCACGCCGCGACGAAGGCAGCGGCAAGAATTAAACGCCTTCACTGCTATTGTTGGCGCGCTGCCGACCGACACCAATCTAATTTAACAGAAGTGTGGATACCGTCTTATGGAGCAAAACCCGCAGTCACAGCTCAAGCTTCTTGTCACCCGTGGTAAGGAGCAAGGCTATCTGACCTATGCTGAGGTCAATGACCATCTGCCGGAAGATATCGTCGACTCAGATCAGATCGAAGACATCATCCAGATGATTAACGACATGGGTATTCAGGTGGTTGAAGAAGCCCCGGATGCTGACGATCTGATGCTGAATGAAAACAGCTCCGATACTGACGAAGATGCCGCGGAAGCTGCCGCTCAGGTATTATCCAGCGTTGAATCTGAAATCGGGCGCACGACTGACCCGGTGCGCATGTACATGCGTGAAATGGGTACCGTGGAACTGCTGACGCGCGAAGGCGAAATCGACATCGCGAAGCGTATCGAAGATGGTATCAACCAGGTTCAGTGTTCCGTTGCCGAATACCCTGAAGCGATTACCTATCTGCTGGATCAGTATGACAAAGTCGAAGCAGGCGAATCACGCCTCTCCGATCTGATCACCGGCTTCGTCGATCCTAACGCAGAAGAAGATCTGGCCCCTACCGCAACGCATGTGGGCTCTGAACTCTCTGAAGCCGATCGTAATGACGACGAAGATGATGATGATGAGGATGACGACAACTCCGAAGATGATAACTCCATCGACCCGGAGCTGGCGCGTGAGAAGTTCTCTGACCTGCGTAAGCAGTACGAAACCACCCGCAGCGTCATCAAGAGCAAAGGCCGCAGCCACGCCGCCGCCATCGCCGAGATCCAGAACCTCTCTGACGTCTTTAAACAGTTCCGCCTGGTACCGAAGCAGTTCGACTACCTGGTTGGCAGCATGCGTAACATGATGGAACGTGTCCGTACTCAGGAACGTCTGATCATGAAGCTCTGTATTGAGCTGTGCAAAATGCCGAAGAAGAACTTCATCACCCTGTTTACCGGTAACGAAACCAACGAGAGCTGGTTCAAAGCTGCGCTGGCGATGAACAAGCCGTGGTCTGAAAAACTGCTGGAAGTGCAGGATGACGTGATGCGTTCCCTGCAGAAGCTGGCGCAGGTTGAAGAAGAGACCGGCCTGACCATCGAGCAGGTGAAAGATATCAACCGTCGCATGTCGATCGGTGAAGCCAAAGCGCGTCGCGCCAAGAAAGAGATGGTGGAAGCGAACCTGCGTCTGGTTATTTCGATTGCGAAGAAATATACCAACCGCGGTCTGCAGTTCCTCGACCTGATTCAGGAAGGTAACATCGGTCTGATGAAGGCGGTCGATAAGTTTGAATATCGCCGTGGTTACAAGTTCTCGACCTATGCGACCTGGTGGATCCGTCAGGCGATTACCCGCTCTATCGCCGACCAGGCGCGTACCATCCGTATTCCGGTGCATATGATTGAGACCATCAACAAGCTCAACCGTATTTCGCGCCAGATGCTGCAGGAGATGGGCCGCGAACCGACGCCGGAAGAGCTGGCTGAGCGTATGCTGATGCCGGAAGATAAAATCCGCAAGGTGCTGAAAATCGCGAAAGAGCCGATCTCTATGGAGACGCCGATTGGTGATGATGAAGATTCACATCTGGGCGATTTTATCGAAGACACCACGCTGGAGCTGCCGCTGGATTCTGCTACCTCAGAGAGCCTGCGTTCTGCAACCCACGATGTGCTGGCTGGCCTGACCGCGCGTGAAGCGAAAGTGCTGCGCATGCGTTTTGGTATCGATATGAACACCGACCATACGCTGGAAGAAGTGGGCAAACAGTTTGACGTGACGCGTGAGCGTATCCGTCAGATTGAAGCGAAAGCCCTGCGTAAACTGCGCCATCCGAGCCGTTCGGAAGTGCTGCGCAGCTTCCTCGACGATTAAGTCCTGAAAACCCCGGTTCGCCGGGGTTTTTTATGCCCGTCTGTTACCGTCTCTCCCTGCCCTGCACAGACTCAGTGATTCACCGGATGCAGTGCCACATAAAGCTGGCGATACGCTGCCACCATCTCCTCCAGTGAAGCGCGATTCAGTCCGCTGGGGTTCGGCAACACCCATACCTGCGTTTTCCCCATGCCTGCTGGCTGTTTGCCCCATTCGACCCTGTTCAGTTTAAAGGCACGACGAAAAGCCTCTTTGCCCAGGATCGCCAGCGCGGCAGGCTGATAGTTCAGCACCTTTTCCGTCAGGCGCTGACCGCCTTCGCGCAGCTCATCCGCCGCCAACTCGCTTGCCTGCACCGTGGGGCGCTCCACCAGCATGGTAATTCCGCAGCCGGTTTCCGTCAGACGCTGCTCCTCTTCCGGTTTCAGCTGCTGCCGGGTAAATCCTGCCAGATGGATCACTTTCCAGAAGCGATTGCCGGGATGCGCAAAGTGAAAGCCCTGATGGGCGGTCGACTGGCCCGGATTGATGCCACAGAACAGCACATCGAGGTCCGGGGCGATGATATCGCGGATGTCATGCTCGATCATGCTGCCACCATGAGTATGCGAAGCTTTGGCACATTACAACTCATCAGACCGGACGACTGTTCCAAACAGGCTCGTGAGAGTGCATGTTTATCCTGTGAGGCCGAAGCCGTCTGGATACGGCCATAAACAGACTGGCTGTTTTTCATCGGCACAGGGCCTGTCGCGTCCAGGCTCGCTTCAGATCTCCTGCGCACACGATAATGATGCGCTTTACTGCCCTGCTGCTCCATATGTCGTCCTGCCCTCTCTGCTGTGTAATCACTGATTAAGATAGTAATTATTACACCTGTGGGCATTCCAGCCTGACGATTTTTTGGTGGAGCAGCGATTGGGGATAACAGCTGTGCCGGGCCTGGCAAACTCATCTTCAGAAGAGAAACATTCATGCGGGCATCATAGCGGCACCCGCAACCTGAGGTTTCCTTAACGGCGCAGAGCGTCCTGAACGATGCGATTTTGAAACGTCGCTCACGCAACTCGTCAGATTTATCATAAAAATCAGCAGGTAAATCAGTGCTGATTATTTCAGCAACCGGCGGCTGAGTGCTGGATCGGCCTGAAGAGATACTTTATAATCCCCGCTCCGCTGGCCCCTTAGCTCAGTGGTTAGAGCAGGCGACTCATAATCGCTTGGTCGCTGGTTCAAACCCAGCAGGGGCCACCAAATAAAACAAGGAGTTAGATGAGAAATCGTCTGACTCCTTTTTCTTTGGGCGCGAATCAGGTGATGTAGTGGGGGACGTAAGTGAATGGCTGGGTGACGTAAGTAGTGTGGGTTTAAATGTCTGCCTGGCCGGTGCCAGAAACCTGATTTCCTTTTTCGAAAAGCCTGACAGCCATCCTGATTCAATCATTAAGACAGCCTTATCTGAACCATCCCAGGATTGCAGGTCAAAAACAAGTTATGAGTTTTGATGATTCCATTCAGCAACTGCGTAATGAGCAACTTGCGCGCCGGTCAGATACAGAACGCTTCATCAGTGTTAAAGCTCTTTTTGAACAGCTCAAACAGCGTTATCCAGATCAGAGCTACAACGCCCTGTGCCTTTTAACTCTGAAAAAGTATCGACGTTCAGAGCATCAACCTTCGCTTTATTGGTTCAGATATGAAAGCTGGTATGACACTCCACCCGTTGCCCCATACCAGCTCCTGGATAAACATGGCGCGCCAAACATTGGTGCTCCTGACTATTATCCTAATGCCGAGGCGGCACTGCGGGCGGTAAGTGATGAGGTCATGAATATTGATAAGCTGGCTGATTATGGTTTTCTGCGGACAGAAATTGCTGACGCGCCTGGAGTTCCGCTTGATACTGCAAGGCCAGAAGCACTGATGTTTGAACAAGATACACTGGATTTGAAAGCTGAAAACGTGGCACTAAAAGGAAAAATTGAGGCGCTGGAAAAACGTCTGGCTGCCCCTATAGAGAAAGCCGCCCGCCAGTATCTGTTTAACTTTCCCATTGGGCTTTTTGACCCAATGTTGATTAAACCCTGGATGTGATTGTTCAAGGCTGTCGCTGAAGAATATGATCATGAATTCTGATCACTGGATAATGATCAAAAGCGTTGAACGGTAAACAATGCAATGATCAGAATTTGAAAACGCTAACATCAGCTTTCGTATATAAAATGCACATGCTTTGGCTGGCGTGGAAAAGACATACACCTTGTGTTTTAACTTAGTGAACCGCTCTGGAAATGAGCGGCAGTTAGCACTACAGGCGCTTGATGATGAAATGCCCGGCTTTGCATACGACTGTGCGTCTACATAAGGCAGTAAGCTGTTGGTAGTGAAAAACTCTGAGGCGAAGTTCACAGACCTACTGCCCGTTGATTAAAACATTATGGTGTCAGTGATTCCTTGCAAAATTCCACTATTCGCTCTCAGAAGATGTACCCGGTTGAAAGTCCGCTTTGTGCCAGAAGCGGACGTTGTTGAGTTCACACAGCATGAACTCATGAAAACAGGAACGTCATATTTTGTCTTGATTAACGCGGGATGAAAGCTCCTCATGGCTCTCTTTTCGTTCACTGTAGCGATCGGCAAGGTAACCGGTCTGTCCCTTCAGTATGAGGGTAATTTTAAACAACTCTTCGGCGACATCGACGATACGATCGTACCAGGACGAGGGTTTCATTCTCCCGTTCTCATCAAATTCCTGCCATGCTTTGGCAACTGAAGACTGGTTGGGGATCGTA
This sequence comes from Pantoea phosphatilytica, assembly GCF_051025615.1. NCBI lineage: Bacteria > Pseudomonadati > Pseudomonadota > Gammaproteobacteria > Enterobacterales > Erwiniaceae > Pantoea > Pantoea phosphatilytica. The sequence continues at coordinate 157,649 of NZ_JBPFDF010000003.1, read as the reverse complement.
AACATCCGCATCCAGCGTCCCAGAATTCGCATCTGGTTCACGGCGTTGAAAGATTGCGAACCGCCGCACACCTGCATGACCGCCAGAGTTTTTCCCTGGGATGGGCGAATGGCTCCTTCGCTTAAGGGAATCCAGTCGATTTGTGCCTTCATCACGGCACTCATTGCCCCATGCCGCTCCGGGGAACTCCACACCATCCCGTCACACCACCTGACCAACCCGCGCAACTCGGTGACTTTTGGGTGCGTATCCGGGGCGTCGTCCGGCAGGGGTAAACCTGAAGGGTTAAACAGTCTGACTTCCGCTCCCATCGCCTCCAGCAGGCGACCTGCTTCTTCTGCTGTAAAACGACTGTAAGAACGCTCTCTTACCGAGCCATACAGAATCAGAATGCGTGGCGGCTCATGGAGCTGCAGACGTTCAGCAATATGCTGATCGAAGCAATCAGCGTTCAGGGCAGGAAAGTGCTCCATTTTTTCTCCTTCGGGTGGCTCTGGTGATTTCAAAATAAACACATATGATTTAACATATATGTATTCTAAAGAGAACGGAGTAATAAATGCTACAGCCTGTTCAGCTTTTTAAAATCCTGTCGGATGAAACCCGGCTCGCAATTGTCATGCTTCTCCGGGAGTCGGGCGAACTGTGCGTATGCGATATATGTGCGGCTACCACTGAATCACAGCCTAAAGTTTCCCGTCACATGGCTATCCTGCGTGAGGCTGAACTGGTACTGGACCGCCGGGAAGGGAAATGGATTCACTATCGTCTCTCACCGCACATGCCTGCATGGGCCGGCGAGACGATAACGACGGCATGGCACTGCCTGCGCGATGATGTGCGTGAACGACTGGAAAAATCCGCATGTACTTCTTGCTGACAAGCTTAATCACATACACATAAGCATATATAAAGGAGTCTGAAAATGTTTCTGGCAGGAAGTATCTTTATACTCACGCTGGTCCTGGTCATCTGGCAGCCCAGAGGCCTCAGCATTGGCTGGAGCGCAAGTATCGGAGCCGCGCTGGCGCTGGGAACGGGAGTCATCCACTTTGAAGATATCCCTGTCGTCTGGAATATCGTCTGGAATGCAACAGCGGCGTTCATTGCGGTAATCGTCATCAGCCTGCTGCTCGATGAGTCTGGTTTCTTTGAATGGGCCGCACTGCATGTTTCCCGCTGGGGTAACGGGCGCGGTCGCCTGTTGTTTACGTGGATAGTGCTGCTTGGCGCTGCTGTTGCTGCGCTGTTTGCTAACGACGGTGCAGCACTGATACTGACACCGATTGTGATTGCGATGCTGCTCGCTCTGGGGTTCAGCCAGGGAACGACACTGGCATTTGTCATGGCTGCAGGATTCATCGCTGATATCGCCAGCCTGCCGCTGATTGTCTCTAACCTGGTAAATATTGTCTCGGCGGATTTCTTTGGCCTGGGCTTTACGCAGTACGCCTCGGTGATGGTTCCTGTGAATCTGGCAGCCATTGCTGCCACGCTGGTCATGCTGCATCTCTTCTTCCGCCGCGATATCCCTGCCAGATATGACGTCTCACTGCTGAAGACTCCTGGCAGTGCGATTAAGGATCCTGCGACGTTCGGGGCTGGCTGGATTGTTCTGCTGTTCCTGCTGGTCGGTTTCTTTGTTCTTGAGCCGCTGGGGATCCCTGTCAGCGCTATAGCAGCAGTTGGCGCAGCGGTGCTGTTCGTGGTGGCAAAGAGGGGCCAGGCCATTAATACCGGGAAAGTGCTTCGTGGTGCGCCCTGGCAGATCGTGATTTTCTCGCTGGGTATGTATCTGGTCGTCTATGGCCTGCGTAATGCCGGACTCACTGAGTATCTTTCTGCCGTACTCAATATGCTGGCAGACAACGGTTTATGGGCCGCCACGTTCGGCACAGGCTTCCTGACTGCCTTCATGTCGTCGGTGATGAACAATATGCCGACGGTGCTGATTGGTGCGCTGTCCATTGACGGGAGTACTGCGACTGGCGTCGTCAGAGAAGCAATGATTTACGCCAATGTGATTGGCTGCGATTTAGGTCCCAAAATTACCCCAATCGGGAGTCTGGCAACCCTGCTGTGGCTGCATGTACTGGCACAGAAAAACATGAGCATTACCTGGGGATATTACTTCCGGACAGGCATAATTATGACCCTGCCGGTGCTGTTCGTCACTCTGGCCGCGCTGGTATGGCGGCTCTCTATCACTTTGTAATGAGATACTGATATGAGCAACATTACTATCTATCACAACCCGGCCTGTGGTACTTCACGTAACACGCTGGAGATGATCCGTAACAGCGGCACCGAACCAACAATTATTTATTATCTCGATACGCCACCGACACGAGAAGAGCTTACCAGGCTGATTTCAGAAATGGGGATTTCTGTACGTGCATTACTGCGTAGGAATGTTGAGCCTTATGAGCAATTGGGTCTGGATGAAGATAAATTTTCTGATGCGCAATTGATCGATTTTATGCTTCAGCACCCGATCCTGATTAACAGGCCGGTAGTAGTGTCACCGTTAGGGACACGACTTTGCCGTCCCTCAGAAATTGTGCTGGATATTCTCCCTGAAGGTCAGAAAGGTTCTTTCACCAAAGAGGATGGAGAAAAGGTGACTGATGAGGCAGGAAGACGGTTTAAGTAACCTGGCTAGTTCACATTAGCGGACACCGGGCGTCCGCTCCTCGCTCTTAGCGGACCTTTGCCTGCTCGCAGACCGCTTTATGCCATAAGCTGACGTTGCTCACATCCAGGTATGCTTGTTCACGGGGAAAAATGGTTTGAGCCGCTGTTAGAAACACTCTATTACCGGCTCTTAAGGTTTATGAAGTTATCAGCTTCCCCGCTGCTGGCAAAGTTACCTCGCCCACATAACATGGTGCTATATTTACAGCTGCTTCGTTCATCGGAGGAGTTATGGATTCGGGCGATGATGACAATAAAAAAGCATTAGAGCTCATTGGTAGCATTATTCGCAGGCTGCTCAGCCAGAAAGCCATGGCACGGAAGGATGATCTGATAAGTGCACTAGAGCTTCTGAGCAAGAGCACCATTGACAACCAGGTGCGGGAAACCAGCATAAGAGCAATTCAGATGCTGCGTCAGCGGGTGCATTGAACTGGTGAGGCGGGATATACCCGGTGCATTGAATATTCCAAAAACTACCAGTACACCATGCTACTCTGGCCAGAAATAGTGCGCGATAAACTTTTTATTTCAGTACAACATTTATCGGAATAGATGGCTGCAGTGATAAGCCTGCTGATCTGCCGGATTGCTTCTTTAATAGATTGACGACGGTCTGCCTCAGTTTCAATCTCAAGCATCTGTGTCAATTGTCGGACCAGGGCGCGCGCGCCGACGTAATCGTCGTTCTCAAGCAGCGTAAATGTGGCTTCGCCAATAATGATATTGACCTTTTCTTCTTCACTACCGGACATACTAACCTTCCTGTTACATAACCGTAGATGTCCGTCGCTGCGGATAAATAGTACTGCATTTGCACGCTCATCACTGATGTCTGTTTTTTTAGTAGCAACCCTGCCCTTGCTGAAATTATGAAATCACACCTGTCTTGAGTGTAACAGAGCAAGGAAAGCCTGCCCGAAGTTTAATCAGCTCAGTAATACCTTATTCTAAATACCTATTAAACTTATGATTTTTTGAGATAAAATGTTGTGCGCTTTAGTCTTGTTAAGACTTTTTTGTACAAGAAGCGCATTGACCTGCTTCCCATTAATTTCCCTGATGATGTCAGTAATGTCCGCTTTTCGCTCATCACGGACGCGGCTCTTTCCGGCAATCATTCGGTTCAGGCTGCGGCGGTCAGCCACAGTCTGCTAAACAACAGCAACGACAGTAAGTTTCAGGGTGAAAAAACACCATAAAAAAGGCGCCCGCAGGCGCCTTCTGGTTCTGAGTGTTATGTCAGAAACTCACCTTCAGGCCCACCATCGCGCCGGTGTCCGAGTAGCCGCTGCCGCCCATCTGCTGCGCCACGTTGCCCCAGAGGTTCACGCCGGGCTTCAGCTGCCCCTCCACGCCGAGCTTGAGCTCGCCCAGGTTGCGCGTCCCCTTCTGGCGCACGTCCACGCCGTTCAGCTTCACGCCGTAGGGTTTGGTGTTCGCTATCCAGTTCACCTCTGCAAAGGTCTGGAAGGTACGATCTTTGCCCTCATCAATGGCGCTGTGGCCCTTGATGAAGGCCCGCACGCCGAGGCGCGTCTGCACACTGCCCTCGCCCGTGCCGCTGACCCGCGTGCCGTTCCCCTCACGGATGTCGCCTGCCTTCACGCCCGACCATGTCACCTGTGCCTTCGGCTGAACGTAGTAGCTTTCACGCGCGTTCTTTTCGCCGAGTTTCCAGGTGTAGCCGCTCTCCACTGAGGCCGTGATGCCTTTTGACTTATAAGACTCCGGTGCCAGCGAGTCGCCCTGCACGCTGTTGTCAAACCAGCTGTACTGCGCCCAGGTGTCCACGTACGCGCCGGTCTTCTCCGCGTTGTCCTGCAGCCAGGTGCCGTAGAGGCCCGCGCTGTAGCCGCGGATGCTGCCCTTCGCCGACTGCCCGCTGACGCGGTTCTGCGTGCTGCTGTGCTGGTTGGCGTAGCCGGCCATCACGCCCAGGTGATACCGATCTGCGCCGTCAGAGCTCCACTGCGCCACGTCGCCGCCTAGCTGCATCACGTAGCGGTTGGCCTGCGTTTTCTGCTGGCCGCTGCTGTCAGAGAAGCGCGTATGCCCGCCGGTGTTGCGCAGCCACATGCTGGTCACCTTCTGCTCGCCGGTGACGGCGTCCGTATAGTGCGTTTCGCCGAGCCGGTCGTGCAGGCGCGTGCTGAACAGGGTGTTTGCCGCCGCCAGGTTCGCCGCGTAGGCGCCCGCCTCCGGACGGTAGACGCGCACGACGTCGTCATCGTTCTCTCCCGGCGTGCCGCCGCCACCGTTACCGCTTTCGCCGCCGTCCTCTTTCACGGTATTGCGCAGGTACCAGTTCGCGCTGTTTTCCGCGTCGCCGCGGGCCAGATGATACTCATAAGCACCGGCCACGATGCGCCCTTCCTGCGTAAACTCGCCCTCTGACTTACCGCGGACCGTGATGACCTCAATACCGTCAATGGTGCTGGCACCGCTGCCGCCGGCGTTGTTTACCGCCACCGCGGTGCTGCCACGGGTATCACCGTCAACCAGCAGGCGGTCGGTGAGCGAGCCGTCGCCGCCGAGTGCGGTGTTCAGCACCAGGCGCCCGCCGCTGCCGGTATAGTCGCCCTTCACGTGCAGCAGGCTGCCCGCCGCGCCCGGCTGCGCTACCATCAGCGTGCCGCTGCTGGTGAGGTCGCCGCCGACTGTGAAGTCCGTGGCTCCGGCCACCGCGCGCGGTGCCGGACCCAGGGTGCCCAGCTGCAGGGTGCCGGCATTGTTTACGTCGCCTGCCGTGCCGCCGAAGCCGCCAAACACCGCACCTGCTGCCACGTCCGTGCTGCCAGAGGCCAGCGTCACCGCCTGCCCGGCGGTACCGAGCTGCAGTCCGCCCGCGTTCACCGCGGTGCTGCCGGTGTACTGCGCCGCCGGATTGCTTAAGGTCACCACGCCGCTGCCGTTCTGGGCCAGCGCGCCGCTGCCCGTGATGCTGTTTTCCAGCAGCCAGCCGGCAGCACCGTTCAGCTTAAGCTGCCCCTGATTAGCCACGGCGGCCGTGCCCAGGCTGTCTGCGCCGGTGGCGGTGAGCGTGCTGCCCTCCGCGACAGTGAACTCTCCGCCGAAGTCGCGGTTATCGCCCGTCAGCACCACGTCGCTGCCGTCACTGAGCGCCACCTTACCGCGGCCGCTCAGCTGATTAATCATCCCGCCGGCCGCGCGTTTCAGGGCCAGCAGGCCGTCGCTGACGATGCCGCCCGAGCCCAGTCCCTGAACGTCGTCAAGCTCTGCCGCCGCGCCGCCCGCAATGGAGGTGGTGGCAGTAAGTCCGGCGTTGCTGCCTTTTACCGTCAGCGTGCCGCCGGTTACGCTCAGTGCGCCTGCGCCCCGCAGGCGGCCCTCCGCTGTGCCGCCCTGACTCACCGTCAGGCTGCCGCCGTTCAGGTCAGTGAGTGAACCTGCTGCGGTGTTCAGCATGCCCACCGCCTGAGTGTGGCCGTTCATATCAAAAGCCGTGCCTGCGGCCAGCGACAGCTCAGACGTCTGCCCGAGCACGTTATCATTGCCCATCTGCAGCGTGCCGCTGCGCACGTCCGTGCGCCCGGTGAAGCTGTTGCCGGCGTTTGAGAGCGACACGGTCTGGCCCGCGCCGGTGTCAATCGCCAGGTCACCGCGGCCGCTGAGCGCGGCGCTCAGGTCCGCCGCGCTGCCGGTCAGCCCGCGCGCGTCCAGCACCAGCGCGTCGCTGCCGGCGCTCAGCAGGTTCAGCGCCGTGAGGCCGTAGTTTACGTAGAGCCCGTCCTGAGCCGCACCGCCGGTCAGGCGGTAGTCGTAGGTGGCGTCCGCCACGGACAGGCCGTTCTGCGCCACCTGCGTGTGCAGCGCGTTGCTGATGACGCTGCCGTTCTGGTCCTTCAGCACCAGGCTGCCGCCGCTGCCGGTGACCGCGCCGTCGCTGCCCGCCAGCTTCAGCAGGGTGTTCGCGTCGTCCTGTGCCATCAGCGGCAGCGCATCCGGTGGCAGCACCGGCGCATTGTCCACGGTGCCGGCATTCACCTGCACCGTGCCGCGGCCGCTCAGGTCCAGCAGGTTCGCGGTCTGCACGCTGCTTTTCGCCGCGCTTTCGCCTGGCGTACCGGTATTGAAGGCCACGGTGCCGCCGTCAAAGGCGAGCCCGCCGGTACGCTGCACGCCGTCCGCCACGCTCACGGTGCTGCCCGCGCCCGCCAGAAGACGGGCAGCGGCCAGCGCCTGCGCGTTCAGGCCGCCCAGCGCGAAGGTGGCATCCGTCAGCGCCAGGGTACCCGTAAAGTCCCGGCCCGCCATGGCGGCGTTGTTCGCGGTGAAGTCAAAGGCGCCGCCTGCCGCGTCTGCCGCAACGGTTCCTGCGCCGCGCAGGAAGCTGTTAAAGGCCGTATCGCCCGCGCTGCGGATCCGCAGCGTGCTGTCGCCGCTGAGGGTGTACCCGGTGCCCGCCGCGTCGTTCCGTGCGTCACCGAGCGGCAGCAGCGTACCGTCAAGCGTAAGCTCAGAGCCGCGCGACAGCGCCACCGCCTCAAAGCCCGTCAGGGTTGCCGGGTCGGTGACCGTCAGGACGGAGTCACTGAGGTTCAGCGTGTCCGCACCCGCGCCCGCCTGCAGCGAACGGAACAGCCCGGTGTCGGACGGGCGGATGCCGCTCAGGTAAAAGTTGTCACTGCCGCTGCCGGTCATGACGTCGTCCGCCGTGCTGCTGCCCTCCAGCGTGACGCTGTTGTTGCCGTCCGCAAGCCCGACCCGTCCGGTGATGTGGCCGCCGCGCGCGTTGGTGAAGTTGAGGTAGCTGCCGGCCGCCACGCGCAGGGCGTCATAGGCCGCGCCCGCCGCCTGAATAGTGCCTCTGTTGACAAAGCTGCTGACGCTGGCGCCGGAGACGTCCACCACCGCCGAGGTCAGGGACTGCGAGGTCAGCGTGCCCGACTGCTCCACGCTGCGGGTGCTGCCCTTCACGACCAGCGCCGCGCCGCCTGCGGTGTCGTTCACGTTAACGCTCGCGCCCGACTTCACGTCGCCGCGGGTGCTGGTTACAACGCCGCGGCCCTGCGCGCTGTCCACGTTAATGACCAGGCCCTGTGACCCGGATGTATCGAAATCCTTATCCGACTCCGAACCGTCTGCATGTCCGAAATAGAGGCCGGCGCCCGCGCCGCTCACGGTGATGGTGCCGCTGTTCTCCGCTGCAAGTGTGGCGGCCGTGCGCACGCCGTAGCCGTCGCCCACGGTGATGGTGGTGTCCCTGAGCTGAATGCCTTCGATTTCCGCGGCGTTTTCGATCGCGCTGCCGGTGCCGCCCGCCGTCATCTCAATGGTGGCGCCGTCTACCGTCAGGCCGGTTGCGCCGCTGTCCAGCAGCACGCCGTGGGCGCTGCCGCCCGCGCGCACCGTGCCGCTGCCGTTGAGATCAAGGGCCGCGCCGTCGCGCACACGGAAGGCGGCCGTGCCGTCTGTGGCCTCTACCGTGCCGCTGTTGGTGACCACCGAGTCTGCCCCCAAGACGTCCACGGCCGTACCGTTCACGCGGATGCTGCCGCTGTTGTCCAGCACGCCGCCCTCAACCTGCACGCCGGTAGTATCCGGTGCGGTAAAGTCGACGGTTCCGCGGTGGTCAAGCGTGCCGCCGTTGCGGGCGATGTAGCCCACGGCACCCGGCGCCGCGTTGGCGCTGTTCAGGGTTGCAAAGCTCGTGAGCGTGGCGCCCTGTACCTGGCTCTGACTGCCGCTGATGTCGGTGTACGTATTTTCCACAATACCGGCCGAGCTGCCCGCGCCGCTGAGGTTCACGGAGGTGTCCGCCGCAAGCACGCCGGTGGCGTCGCCCGCCACGCGGATACCCGTAGCACGCTCGCCGGTGACGTTCAGGTTCATGTTGCCGGTAGTGAGCGTACTGCCAGTGCCCTGCGCACCGGTGACCAGCAGGCCGGTGGCGTCTTTACCGTTCACGCCCAGCTGCGTACCAGTGCCGGTGCCGTCAAAGGCCGCACCGCCGTCGATCCGGTACAGGGTGGAGCCTTCTGTCGAGACGCTCTGGATGCCGGTGCTGTTGTCGGTAATACCCGAACCTGCGCCAAAGACGTAGTAGCCAGTCTGATTTTTATCGCGGAAGTTCACGGCTGCGCCGTCTTCCACCACGAGCTGCCCGCCGCTGCGCGCGTGAGCGGCGATGGCGCGTTCGCCCTCAAGGTTAATGTCTCCCGCGTTAGAGGCGGTGGCCATGGTACCCTCAGCCCACAGGCCGTAGTTAGCGGTGCCGGTAACCGGGTCCACCCCCGTTTCCACCTCAATGGTGCCCGCATTGCGTACTGCAGAGGCCATACGGTCGGTCATTTTGCTGATGGCCTGCATGGCCACCGCGTTAATACCTTTCAGGCTGATGAGTCCGGTCGCGGCATTAAGGACGTTTACCGCTCCCTCAGCGGCCACCATGCCCGCGTTCTGCAGCGGAGCCGGTACGTCTGGACGCCCGAGGATCTCAATGGTCCCCTCATTGGTGGCAGAGCTGCCCGCTCCCCTGGCATACACTGCATTTCCGCCCTGGGTTTTACTGCCGATAACCATCGACTGTCTGTTTGTAAAAGTCCCCTCATTGATTCGGACAAGCGTACTTCCCGGTGAGCTGGCATCAATATCATTAGTGGGGGACGCCGTGTTACGTTGTGCCTCGCGCCCAAGATAAAGTGTGCCGTTATTAACAAAATCTGATTTTCCGGAAATATTTACGCCGATGGTGTAGATTCCGGAAAAAATTGCATTATACGGGCGAGCGATAGCGGCAACATTGATATTGCCAGTATTAACCATAGTGCTGTTATTATACAGGTCCACTCCCGGATTGGTCGCATAGCTTCCATTCGGGGCGATATTGATTACGCCTGAATTATTAACTTCGGAGTTACTGGCTTGTAGAGCAGTGTTGTGCCCCGAAAAAACGTTTGTAACGGCACCGGTGGCTAAATCAGGCCGGTATGCAGCCATTTCGGCATTGGTACCGGCATCAATAACACCGCTATTATTAACAATGCTGTTACTGGCTTTTACAACAATGGTACCTCTGCTGCTGCTCGCAAAATGGCCGAGTTCACCTGCATTATTAAGCGTAGCGCCGTCCTGAAGATTCACAATCGCGCTGTCAGTACCAGCACCCTGTATCGATGCCCCACTGTTAACATTAATGACCGCGCCAGCACCTGTGCCCAGCAGGTAGGCGACACGACCAGTACTGACCGTCTGAAGGACCGCATCATCATCCGCAATTGGAGTGACATAATCCTGATATATATATCGCGGACTATAAATAACTGCCCTGTTAAACTCACTCATATAATCCTCAGGCCTGATTACATGGTTTTTTACCGCATTAATAAGCGCTTCATTATAGGCCTTAAGCTCGCCGATGCTATTAACACTCTGCGCTCCGATCGCACTTGTGAAGCTGCCGGCAAATTTATTTGGAATTGATGATAATGGCTGTCCGGGAGTAGCCTGACTAAAAAAATTCCCCAGGTCGACAACAGTTTTGCTGTTGTAGTTAATTACGGCCGGGCTGCTTGCATCAGCTGAGTCAGCCTTAAAGACTGAAGAAATCACGTTCGTTTTATTATTGCCTTTCAGATAGGCAAGAAGGCGATTGGAGGCATCATTGAACCATTGTGTGGCGCCCGGATTTCCTGTATTCACATCCAGGCTTCCCCCTGACTGCACCTGAATCAGGTTGCGATCGACATACTGACCATTTTTCCCCACTGCCTCAAAAATCGGAATGACAGTTCCGGATATATTCTGCATACCGAGCTGAGTGTTATCGTACCCGCTGAACGTTTCTGTCTTACCGGTCACCGGATTGACATAGTTGTAACCTGTGAGCTGCCCGGTTCTGATGTAGCCTTCCGGAATCAGGGCCGCGCCTTCTCCCGTCACCAGCCCCATGTTATAGGCTGCCCCGAGCGTCATCAGGCGTGAACCGGATCGTCCTGACGCTATATTCGCCCAGTTGCTGTCGGCCAGGTTATCCTGCCCTGTGACATACTGTACATGTCCGCCATCGGTTTCAGGATTGAACATATCCAGTCTGATATCAGCCGCATCAGCACCCCCTCCAAGAAGGAGCAATATACCTCCGGCAATGCGTGAAATACGCGATGCCGGAGAGCAGATACCTGATGACGTGGCTGAGGATTTAGTTTTCCCCCGCGCCAGTTCCGAGGTGACGTCATACCGCTGACAGGCGGCATTCCATTTAACTTTAAATATCCGGTTCATGGTGTTGTGCTCGCAATTTTAAATAAAGGGTCAGAAAGTCATCTGAATAAGGACACCCGCCAGGCACCAGGTGCCCAGGGAAAAAGCGGTAACAAAGATCCAGGCAGATGGCCGCAGCAGTTCATTGCACATCAGAGAGGTTATTTTTTTCATTTTTCAGCTCATGTAATCAGGGGCTCAGCGCAGGTGTGAGCACGTCCGGGCATGATTCTGTCACTTTGTGACCACAGCAAAAATCAGACGACAGGAGACGCGCTGTAGGCCGGAGACTACAGAAGATTTTTTTTATTCTTACTTTTTTTAATTGTCGCTGACCGGACTAAGAAAAATGAAATCCCTACGTAGGAACAGGACTACAAAAATATATTTTTTGCATACTCTCTTTCTGCGGAATATGATTAATTTATTTAACAGAGCAGAATAAACATGGCCGCGTTTATCATCATCGACGACCATCCGCTGGCGCGCCTGGCCATCCGGATGCTGCTGGAAAAAGACGGGCACAGCGTGGTGGCGGAGTCTGACACCGCTGATGAGGTGGTTAATCTGGTCAGAAAGCACGACGCCGGGGCGCTGATTATGGATATCGATCTGCCGGGTATCAGCGGCACGGAAGCCATTGCGCTGCTGCGCGCGGCGAACATCCGCGTACCGGTGATTGTGATGAGCGGGAAAAACCCCGCCTATTACACGCAGCTCAGCATGAAGGCCGGTGCCAACGGTTTTATCAGCAAGCAGAACAGCCTGGCTGACCTGTCACAGGCCGTCAGCGCTGTCTTTTCCGGCTACGGCTACTTTCCGCTGAGGATGCATGAGACCTGGGAGGAGAGCGTGGCCGATCCGGACGCGGATCGGTTGCGCCTGCTCTCGAAGCGTGAGTTCGAGGTGCTGCGCTATCTGGGAGAGGGACGGGAAATCATGAATATCGCCGCCCGCATGGAAATCAGTAACAAAACCGTGAGCACTTATAAGGCGCGCCTGATGGAGAAGCTCGGCCTGAAAAACCAGCGCGACCTGCTGGACTTCACGCGCCGGAACAATATCTCATGATGCGCCTGGGCCTTCTGCTGCTGTGCGCGCTGCTGCCCTTCGTGGCCACGGCCGGAAAGAAACCGGCGGAACTCACATACACCCCATCCTCGCTGCCGGATGTGGCGTCCCCGGTACTGACTGACGCGCAATGGCGCCGGCTTGGACAGAAGCGCGAGCTGACGCTGGCGCTGTATGGTCCGCCCCGGCCGCCGGTGGTCAGAACGGACCCGGCGCAGCGTGTCACCGGCTATCTCCCGGACTTTATCTGGACAGCGGCACGCAGCCTGGGGCTGACGCTGCGCGTGGTACATTACGAACGTCCGGAGGAGGCGTATGCCGCGCTGGATGCGGGCGAAGCGGATGTGGTATTCAGTCCTGCCGGTATCGCTGTGCCTGCAAATAGTGCATCCCACGATACCATCGTCATGGCCCAGGCCGTGCCCGTTGTGGTCACGCGACGCGACACGGCATCAGCGTCAGCGCGTGGAATACCCGCCGCGGCAGATATCAGTCCCGCCCGGCAGCTTGCACAGCTGGACCAGGGCATAGCGGCATCCGTGACCCTGCCCGCTGGCGAAGCCTGGTTCCTGACCGGGCGAAACTACGTCAATACGCTGGAGGTCAGCCGTGTCTCTGACGTCCCGATGGAGCCCTACCGTCTCGTCACCAGCGGGCGCGAACCACTGTTCGGCGGCGCACTCCGCACTGCTGTGGAGAATTTACGGGCCAGTCCGGCGGGCGAAGCGCTGGCGGCGCGCTGGGATCAAAGTGACCTGACGCGCTTTGTCGCCACGTCACTTAACCTCACGCGTGAGGAGAAGGCATGGCTGCAGGCCCATCCGGAAGTGCCGGTTGCCGCCTCCTCTTTCAATGCCCCTTTCTTTTTTACCGGACCCGGCGGCGTACCCGCCGGTATCGGTCCGGAGCTGCTCGCCCTGGTGAGCCTGCGGACCGGTATCCGGTTCCGCTACACCGATATAGGTGACAGCCGGGATCTCACTGAAAGACTTGACGGGGGGGATGTCATGATGACGGCCCCCCTGATCTGGAGCCGTGAGCGAAGCCGGAGCCTGATGCTGAGTGCGCCGTTTATGTATACGCCGGTGGTCATGGTCACACGCAGTGGCTTCACAGGCACGATCCGGCGTGCCGACCTGGTGCCGGGACAGGACGCCTCCGACTGGTTTACTGCGTCCTGGCCGCAGGCGAAGGTGAACTGGAGCGGTAATCCCGGCCTTGCCATGCAGCGGGTCGCTGACGGTGACACGGATGCGACCCTGACTACGCTCACCAGTGCCCGCTACCTGAAGCAGGGCCTCTACCGGGACAGGCTCAGCCTTCGTGAGAGCCTCCCGGTGGATGAGGCGGCCGTGGTCTTTGGTGTCCGCCGCGCCGATCCGGAACTGCTGGGCATACTCAACAAGACCCTGGCCCTGGTCCCCCCCGATATTATCACCGCCATTCTCGCGCACTGGCAGTCAACACCTTCTGCGCGTTTCGACACCTGGAAAATTTATCGCACCGAATTTTACGCGGGCGCGGCCGCGGCCCTGGCGCTGCTCCTGGTAACCGCGGCCTGGGCGGCCGCACTGCGCCGTCAGGTACGGCGCACCCGCCATGCCAAATCGCTGCTGCGCCAGGAGGTGGCGTTTCGCGACCAGCTGATTAACGGGCCGCCCCGGCCCGTCTACGTCACTAATCGCGATGGCGTAATTATTCACAGCAACACCGCATTCGGCCGCTACTTTACCGGAGAAGCGGCCGCGCAGCTTGCCCTGCCGCTCTGGGACAGCCGGCATCCGCTTTACGCTGTGTGGACGACCTGCATGCGCACCCCGCCTGCGGGTGACGTTCCGCTGGAAGCGGAGTTTGTGCTGGATGCCGGAGACGGCAACGGGCAGACCATCCGCCACTGGATGACAAGTTTTCAGTCGGACGGCGGAGAGACCGGCGGTTATATCGGGGGATGGCAGGACGTTACAGCATACCTCAACATGCAGACTGCGCTGCAACAGGCGCGCACGGAGGCTGAATCGGCGAGCCGGACCAAAAGCCGGTTCCTGGCCACCATGAGCCATGAAATCCGCACGCCGCTGAGCGCTGTCATCGGCCTGCTTGAGCTGCAGGTACAGGAGCGGCGCACCGACACCGAGCTAATCCGTGTGGCTCACGAGTCGTCGCTCAGCCTGCTGGCGCTGATAGGTGACGTGCTGGATATCGCCCGCATTGAGTCCGGAAAAATGAGTCTGCAGCGCCGCTGGAGCGCTCTTGATACGATAATAAGGCCGGTTGTGCAGGCCTTCAGCGGCCTGGCCCGCCAGAAGGGCGTTGTGCTTTCGCTGACGATGCCGGACAACGCTGAAATCCTTACCGACGACCATCGCCTGCGGCAGGTCCTGGCAAATCTCACGGGTAATGCGGTGAAGTTCACGCAACAGGGAGAGGTCCGTGTGCGGGTTATGCTGACGCCTGAGCAACTCCGGGTTGCCGTAGAGGACACAGGACCGGGTATTACGGACGCCGACCAGGCCAGGCTCTTTGCCCCGTTTGAGCAGGTACAGGGTGCCGCTGCGGGAGGCAGCGGCCTCGGGCTTGCCATCAGCCGTGAAATCGCCACGCTGATGGGTGGCACCCTGGCCCTGACAAGCGTGCCCGGTGACGGCAGCACCTTCACACTGGAGATACCGGTGCAGACGCGGCCGGTGACGGCGGTAAGCGAAGAAACGCCGGTACTGCCACAGGGGCTGCCACGCCGGATACTGGTCGTGGATGACCATCCGGCCAACCGGCTGTTGATCTCCCGCCAGCTTGTGCTGCTCGGGCATCAGGCGAAAACAGCCGAAGATGGCCGGGCCGGGCTGCAGGCCTGGCGGGCGTCGCGTCCGGACATCATCCTCACTGACTGCAGTATGCCGGAGATGGATGGCCCGGAGATGGCCCGCCTTATCCGGCAGGAGGACACGGACGTTGTCATCATCGGCATCACTGCCAATGCGCAGGAAGCCGAGCGGGACCGCTGCCTGGCTGCGGGCATGAATACCTGCCTGTTCAGGCCAGTCGAACTCTCACGCCTGGCGGAGGCTATCCGCACCTTTGACCCGCCCGGGGATGAGCCGGAAAACGATCTGAGTGACTGGCTGGATATGGCCGCGCTGGATGCGTTTATTCCGGACAGTCCCGAGGCGGCGGATAGTTTTATCCGCACCGTCATCAGCGAAACGCGCCGCGACCTGCAGGATGCGCGGCAGGCGGTGCAGGAGGATGACCTGTCCACTGCCCGGCGCATCTTTCACCGTATTGCCGGCACCCTGCGGGTCACCGGTATCCGCCGCCTGGATGAACAGTGCGCGCAGCTTGAGGAGCTGGCTGAAATGGAGGAAGAGCAGAAGATCATCCTCCATCACATCTCGAAAGCCGCAGAGATGCTGGAAGCCTTTGCGCGCGCCCGGGCCGCTTCACACCACTGAAACCAGGACTGTGCCTACAGGCCGTCATGCCGCTGTCTGATACCTCTGCGCTGCTTTCTGCCGTGTAATAACGGAAAGCGAATGCAGGGAGAAAGAGATGTTCACAGTTACCGTAATGGACAGCGACAGATGGATTGCACAGGGTATTGCCTGCTACTTCAGTGAAAAACATATCCGTGTCCGCGTGGTTGAGCAGGCACAGATTGATAATGCTCTGCGCATTGCGGCGGGCTCGGATGTGGTTATCAGTGAGCTCTGCGGGTTTGGCCAGGACGTGCAGGCCATGACCGAGTTGCTGTTAAGCCTGCGCTTTGCGTCCCCGCGTACCCGCCTGATTATCCTGACTGACCTGCACGAGAAGGCCGTCATCAGCCATGTAATGGCCCGGCTGCCCGGTGCCTGCGTGCTCTCCAAACGCTGTGACATTCTGCAGCTTGCCGGTGAGGTCTTCGGCAGTGCCACCGGTTCATCTTCTCAGGCTGATGAATTTACGGTGAAATGCAGTAAAGAGGCACTGACGGCGCGGGAGTTCGGTTTACTGCGCCTGCTGGCCACACAGCGCACCCTGACTGACATCGGCCACCGCCTTCAGCTGAGCGTCAAGACCATCAGTCAGCACCGTAAAAACATCATGCAGAAGCTGGGCTGCAGTGCCCTGGCAGAGCTTTCACCCCGACTGAAACGGATGGGATTCGGGCGGCATACCGCCTGACGGTTTACCCTTGCTGTGCTGGCAGGCTGTTCTGCCAGGGGGCCCGCTGTCCGGGGCTCCTTTTTTTCTTTTTTGCCACATCCATCGAAATCTGGCAAATCATCGCTGCCCCAGAGACGGTGCCTGAGCATCACTCAGGTAAGTCAATTATGCTATGTCAGCACGGGTTCCTGATGGAATCTTCAAAAGACCAGAGCCTTCTGCTCACAACTAATACGCATTATGCGATGTTCGCTTTGTGCCAGAAGCGGACATCATCAGGATAACTTACCTGTCTTCAGGTCGATTAACTTACCTGTCTACTTACCAGGTCTTTCAACATTTTTCCGGCAATCTGAATATGTCGCTTAACTTCAGTTCGTGCTTGTTCGGCGTTTCGTTGCTGGCAGGCAATAAGAATACTCGCGTGGTCATCCTGAAACAGGGGGGTTTCAGAGAGTAGCTTTCGCTGGAGGTATTCATACCGCTCAATCTGATTGCGAGAATCATTAATCATGGTCAGTAGTCGATGATTTTCGCACCCACTATAGAGAAGATCGTGAAACTCATGGTTTAGTTGCCCTTGCAGTTCGAATTTGGTACATGAAGCAAGAAGACTATGCGTCAGCTCCGCTCTCGCCAGATTATCAGCACTCAGATTATTGACGCTCTGAAATATTGCCTCGCCCTCGAGCAGAGAACGCAACTGGTAAATTTCATTAAGATCATCAACCGATAACGTTCTGACAATTGCTCCACGATTTCTGAATATCTCCACCAGACCCTCATGTTCAAGTTGTCTGATCGCCTCCCGCATTGGAATACGGCTTACATCAAAATGACTTGCAAGGTCTCTTTCGACAAGCCTTTCACCATCACGAAGACTACCGTTATTAATCATTTCTCTTAACTTACTAGCGAGTAAGTCTGCGGTTGAAACAGCTCTAAAGCTCATAAACGACTCCGAAAAACAATGGTATAATGGTATACCATTTGATAGATTGAGTCCATAAATGCTACGGCGAGACAGTTCTAATATTTCCAAAAAAATGAGTTAATGCACGCGGAGACCAAAATGATCGAGAGAGAACATCACTACCATGTAAACGTTAAATGGACGGGAAATACAGGTAATGGCACGCAGTCTTACAAAGACTATGAGCGAAATTATGAGATTTCGGAGGGCGAAAAACCTGTAATTTTGGGGTCATCAGACCCCGCATTTCTGGGCGATGCCAAATGCTGGAATCCGGAGGACCTGCTCGTTGCTTCTGCTTCAGCATGCCATAAATTATGGTATCTGCATCTCTGTTCGGAAGCAGGGATAAGCGTTATGAGCTATGTTGACCGGGCACATGGAACGATGCGAGAAGGGAAAAAAGGATGTTTCACCAATATTACTTTAAAACCTGAAATAACGATCCGTCCCGGAGATGACATCAATCGAGCACAGGCTCTCCATCAGCGCGCGCATGATCTTTGTTTCATTGCAAATTCCCTTAATTTCCCTATTACATGCCAGCCAGTTATTACTCACAGCCCAGGTTCCGTAAGTCAGTGAGCGCCCGGTAAGCTGTTCCAGTACACCTGCTCCGGCAGTCGCAGCCTGCGCCCGCGACACGGCTGCTGCCGTCGCTAAGGCCGCCTGATAGTCCGTCTCCTCATAATTACCGTTCCACCACCGCCAGAGTGCGCTGCGTTTTTTCGGCTTCGGGATATCCTGTGGCCCTTTGGGCTTATTATTCGCTGCGCGGCCGTGCTGCGGAGCATCAGTATCCGTTACGCTATCCGCTGGCGGCAGCGCCCGGAAAAAGCACATGTCCGTAAAGTTGGTGTGCGGTTCGCTCTGCTCTCCGGCATCGTTGCAGCCGTCCCCCCGCAGGCAGGATTTCGCAAATACCCGGTTACGTTCCCGCGCTTCGGCCAGTCGCTTTTCTTCCGCCTCACGTTCAGCTTTACGCTGCCCCTGTTGTTCGTCGTGCTTCTGCCATGCCCTCTGTTGCGGAGAAGGCCCTTCACCAAGCCATTCCCCGACAGGTGCTTTCACCCTGTTTGTTCCGGGAGGACAGCCACAAAGGACTTCTGAGCGATTAACCGCCACGGCGACGCCGTAAAAGGTGACGCGGTCTTCGCCGTTGATGATGCGGCCCGTCTTCCCGCATTTCGGACATGCTGTGGTGACATCACCGACGCGGACTATCCGGCGGCCAAACTCGGTGTCGTCGATTGAAGCAATGCATTTTGCCCCGGTCGTGGTTTTGTCGAATTCAAGAGCCTGACCCCGCCCGTAATTATCTGTGCGATATCTCACCGGTTACGCTCCGGGCATCGTCAGAAAATCATCCGGCACCGGTGCGTCTTCCCATCCGGCTATCAGGCTGCTTATCTGCGGGGTGCTGATAATCTCACCCCCCGCTATCGGGTCTGCTCCCGGCCAGCGCCACGTCCCGGCCATGCAGCCGGTTCCGCTTTCCGGCGCTGCTGACTATCCGGGTCCGGGTACCATCAGAGCAAACAGCCGAACAGCCTTCGATCAGTACGCTTGCTCGCCCGTCGTCTGCGAGGCGGATTCGGCAGCCTTCCTTCTGTTCCGGATTAAACTCTGCGCCAGTACTACAGCGCCGGGTCAGGCTTTCCGCCGCCAGCCGGTCAGTGGCGTTTACAGGATACTGACGGCAGGGAGCTGCCTGCTCAGCCACCAGCGCCCGTGCTTCACTGCTCATCTCTGCCAACTGCTCCGCCGTGAACGGGGGCTTATCCATTGCGTCCGGCAGGGCCGAAATGAATTCGCTGGTAAACTGAAGCGTCATTTTAAAATCCCTTTATAAATAGGAGTGGTTTTCCATTTCATGCCGCAGCCGGTCAGGGCGGAATGATAACCGTGAAGAAAGAAATTATTTTCACGCCTTATTAATTAAGCTACCTGCCGCGGCGGAGTGCTGATCTGAATCAATAAGTCGTCGGTGCCAGACGGGGCACCTCTATTACAGGAAAGATGAATTGATGAGGTTAGAGCGGGATGTTTTGCCGTTTTCAGTCCGATGCGGCAAGCATTATAACGCGGTAAATAGCGTTCCTTTACCGGGATTCCAGAGGATTTAAGATACTATAATTAACTATCAGACACTTACCTTCAACCATGAACCCCGCCTTTATACTTACGCATTAAATATCAGCAGGTTAGGTCAGAATAAATTTACGGGATAACCCACATGCTAATCCACCAGCCTTAAACACAGAGAGGTTTTATGGGATTCGGCAGATAAAACGAAATAACAACAAAACAGTTAACGTACTGGCTGAAAAATCAATATTTTAATTTATTCCGAAATCCCGTTTAATCCGGTGATTTTGCTCCCCTGAAGGTTAATCTTCAGGCTGGTCAGTCAGACGATAAAGTATTACTGGATTCCGTTATTCTGATTATTTCAGATGCCCGGCGTCAGGATTCAGTGCAGGTCAGCATCCCGGCACCTTTCAGGATTTAGCCTTGATAATCAGAGTTGATACTACAAAGCATTTCTTCATCAACCAGAGAAGAGATAATGTTCTATTCCGGCTGACCATTCTCGCTGCGACCGCTTACCAGATAGTCGGCAAAACTGATGATGCGGGCCGCAAACCGGCTGTCCATGTTGCCATGGCGCTTTCCGACGGTGTCAGGCTGGAAACGATTCAGATTTTATTTAAGTTTACAGAATGGCATTCAGGATCCTGAACGTAGCTGGGAGGGAGTGGAAAGCATCTTCCATCAGCTCAAACAGGGTTCGGCTGCCGCAAGCGTAGTTATGCTCCTTTTCAGGCTGTGAGAATGGCCTGAGCACAGTCGTAAGAAAGCCGTCAGAAATCAGGAAATCGCTGCCATCAGATTTTTTGTCAAAAAAACAACTTTTCCTGCCGTTTTCGTGTCAATAATAAACAGGCCGATCGCACAGGCAACACATTTCCCGCTAAAAACGCTGCAATATCCCTCTCATATCGCCGCTATTTTAACCTGCGCATTATATTATTGAACCGCTTTTTTCTGATAAGTAAAAAAACAGAGCTCTTTTATAACACACTTCCCAGAATAAAAATAACTTTGCCGCCCAGCTAACTTAACCATTAATAAACGAATATGTTAGCCTATTGACTCTGGATTAATAAATTGATTCAGAAAAAATTAATCAACACTCAATCCGGCCTTTGTAAATAAGGAGAAACTGTTTCACGCACCTTTATTTACACTATATTGCGCGTTGATTAACAAAAAAAAGAGTTCGATAAAATCACTATTACCATCATTTAATTGAGAAATATTATGCGTAAATTACTTTTAAGTACCGTTATTGCAAGTACTCTGGCATCTGTCAGCTTTGCCGGACAGGCTGCTGAATCAGCAACCCTCACAGTGACAGGCACAATTACGCCTGCCACCTGCGATGTTTCTCTGAGCTCACCCTCTATTTCATTTGGAAACATTGCTGCGTCAACGCTTACAGATGATGTAAACCCTAAAGCGGGTGGTAACGTTACCCTGAATGTCGATTGCGACGCAGCGGCGGCTACTGCCATTCAGACAACTGACAACCGTGCTTCCAGCGCCATGACTGGCACTGAATTGAATGATACGATGAAAGTCACTATTACGGATTTAGCGGATAGTAATATTTTTGGTTTAGGCACTGACAGCGCACAGTCAAAAATCGGTGTACTGCTGCTCGGCATCAATGCAGCGACATCCGATGGTCAGGCTAATAGCAATCTTGTTGTCAGCAGTGATAAATCCGCATGGAGCTCGCAGGCCATTGTTGAAGGCAGCAATCAGATTTTGGAAAAAAATGGTTACTTCGGTCTGGCGTCTGCTGCTGATGCAACCTCACCAGCTGCTTACACCAAATCAACCTATACCATTTCTTCACAAATGCTTCTGAAAAAAGCAAGCCTTTACCCTTCAGGTGAAGCAGTAAACCTTGACGGAAATATTACCTTTTCTGTGGTTTATCTTTAATCCTTATTTAATTATCGCGAAGGCTGTATAGCCTTCGCGATATCTCTTCAGGAGGCATATACATTGCTTAAATCTCTCTCTCTTGCTGCTTCGTTATTTCTCATTTCACATTCAGTTCTGGCTGCGGGCATGAAACCAGAGGTGCCTGTACTGTTTCTCAACGACGAGACGCGTGAAGCCACTATTACGGTTCTTAATACCGACAATAGTCCGGCTCTGCTGCACAGCAGCCTGCAGACCATCGCCGAAGACAAGGAAAATAAACTGATTATTACGCCACAACTGGTGAAAGTTGAAGGGGGGAAAAAGCAGCAGATACGGGTGATACTGAAAGATGGCATCAGGCTTGATAAACAAAAAATGCAGCGCATTGATTTCGTCTCTATCCCGCAGGATGACGGCGAAAAAAATCGTGCCCGCATTCTTATTGGTCAGAATATCCCGGTGATTATCTCCCCTGGTAATTTGCCCTTAAATACAACCCCCTGGACCGGCCTTAAATTCCAGCGCAGCGGTTTGTCGCTGAACATTGAGAATCCTACTCCCTATATCGTCAGGCTCACTAAGCAGGTCGACCTGCTGCCGGGTAACGCCACAGTGGAGCTGAAGAAAACCTATATTCTGCCGGGTGAAAAAATCACTCTGCCCCTGCCTGCAGTCTCCGGGGGGATCAAGTCTGTCCGGCTGCACCCCGTCACCCGCTATGGGATATTAACGACGCCGTATGAAGCACAGTTATAAGCTGCTTGCTGAAGACGATGAAAAGATTTCTGTTACTCAGCCTGTTTATCTCCCCGGTTACTACGCTGGCGGCGGGCGGCTATGACCAGGAGATGCTAAAAGCGCTGGGCTACGATGCCAGTGCGGCAGAGCTGCTTGATGCCGGCAGCCATTTTCTTCCTGGTGAACAGCCCGTCAATATCGTCGTCAACAGGCAGAGCAAAGGCGTACATATCCTGACGTTTGATGAGGCGGGTAATCCCTGCTGGTCAGAGACACTTCTGCAGGCGCTGGGCATCAACCCTGAACGCTTTCGTCGTGTCGATCATGATGCCTGCCTGCACTTTCCAACAGAGTCTCCCATCCTGATGGAGCAAAAGGTCGATCGCAGCACTCTCGAACTTAATGTGCCAGCCAGCGATCTGCTGAGTGACCTGCACTACTCTCGCGGCGGCAATGCCCTGATCGTGAACTACGATGGCCAGCGCTATCAGTATCAGCCGCGTGCCGGCGCGAGCCATACCTCCCAGGCACTGACCTCTGAGGTGGGCGCGAACATCAATAACTGGATTTTTCGCAGTGGGCAAAGCTACGCCAGTCTGGATGAGCAGCATCAACTGACCCGACTCTATAGTTATGCGCAACGCTCTGTCCCCGGCTGGTCTTCAGTGATACAAATCGGTGAAATCACGGCAGGCGGCTCACTCTTTCCCGGCATTAACCTGCTGGGTGCTCAACTCACGCCAGAACGCGGTTTACAGAATGGCGGAGGCCGGAGTGTCTCACTGGAGCTGCTGGTACCTCAGGCAGGCACGGCCGAAATCTGGCAGGGGGGCATTTTGCTGAAGACCTTTCAGGTCACGGCGGGCATGAATAAGCTGGATGATATTCCGGCCATTAACGCATCAGATGATTTTGAAGTCATCACCCACGATCAGGCTGGCAATCGTCAGACACAGTCCATTCCTTATATTCAGGCCCAATCCACGCTCGCGCTGGCAGATGCCGGCCCCTCTCTGGGCGTGGGCCGCCTGCGGTTAACCGACGATCGGTTTCCACTGGTGGTAGGTTCGGCGGGGCTTTTTCAGAATCACGTTATGGCGCTGACGGCCGGAGGCGTGCTGAGCGAAAACTATCAGGCCGCCTCCTGGCGCACGACGCTGCGCCTGACTGAACACCTGATGACCTCAGTGACGCAGATAGCCTCGCAGACTCAGGATGCGGTCGGGAGTGAACGTAAAAAACAGGGTCTGAATCATCAGATCAGCCTCAGCGCGGGCGTCACTCCCCGACTGTCACTCACCTCTTCGGCCAGCTTCCGCAGCCGGGACTACATGGATCCGGGCAGCTCGTGGAGTTCGAAAAAGACCAGTGAGCAGACGGGGCAGATGAAGTCACAGTATGCTATTGGAGTGAGCTACAACCAGCCTCAGCTTGGCGTATTCTCTTTTTCCGGCAGCCTCTCTCAAAGCTGGCAAGGTTCAGAAAATGTGGGCTATATGTTCAGTTGGGGCCGCGCCTTTGGCAGCGTCAATGTGAACCTCGGTATCCAGAAAAACCGGCTCTCACTCGATGAGCGCCGCAGCGATAGTCGCTACTTTTATCTCAACCTCTCCGTTCCTCTGGGCAACAGCAGCATGCGCAGCTGGGTCAGTAACAATGATCGTAAAACCCGGGCAGGAATCGGTTTTGACAGCACGCTGAATGACAAATTTTCCTGGAGCCTGTCCGGTGAAAAGAGCCAGCAGGAAGCGGCCTCTATAGCCGGTTCAGGGACCTGGACTACGAAGTACAGCCAACTGAGCGGTGGTGCATCGCGTAATGAAAACAGCACCAGCTACAATCTTGGCGCTCGCGGCGGTGCAGTGCTGCACAGCGGCGGCCTGACCTTTACCCCGCGAAAGGTGGGCGATACCTTCGGCATTATTTCCCTCAACAGCCCACAGCCGGATGTGAAGATACGTACCCCGGGCGGAACGGTATGGAGCGATCGCCAGGGCTACGCTATCGCTTCATGGACGCCCTGGCAGAAGAATAGCGTTCAGATCGAAAATCAGAGCCTGCCTGAAAATGTCCAGGTCATCAGCGGGATCGCGGATATCACGCCTTATCGCGGTGCGGTTGTGCCGGTTGTGCTCCCCGCCTTTACTGTGCGCCGTGCACTGGTGAGCTTCCCGGCGGATGAAGGCCCGGCACCGGGCGCGCCGGTGAAGAATGGCAAAGGCACTCTGGTCGCCTTTGTGAATGAAGACGGCACGCTCTTCTTCGACGATTTGCCGGATGAGCCGCTGTTCAGCCTGGGCCGCAACGGTGCGTCCTGTTCACTGAACATCGTCACGCCCTGGTATAACGAACCCGGCACCCTTTATGCTTCCCTTTCAGCGAGATGCGACCCATGAAACAGCAATCAGCTCTGATCCTGCTGCTGGCCCTCAGTGGCCTGTTTATAACCACCACTGCCTGTGCAGCCTGCGCGATTCAGCTTAGCGACCCTCAGATCCACTATGGCGACGTGACTCGCGGCGAACTGCTTTCACGCCCCGGCAACTCGTTCGCCGCCACAGAGTTGCGCATGGGTGAGGAGCGTGAAGCTGACCTTACCGTGATCTGCGATCGTCCGTCGTCGCTGGCCCTGACGTTCAGCGCGCGGGGAAAAGACAGTGAGAGCTATGCGTTTGGCGAGCAGGGTCGCGCGACGCTGACCCTGCATGATGTGACCCTCGACGGCCATCCGGTCATGATCGACAGTGCCGGCAGGCAGGCGGCGGAAATGGCCTTTAGCGGCAATAATCCCCTCCGTTTTCTGCAGGAGGGCCAGCCCGCGTCAGGCACGACGTTGCGCGCAAAAGTGACGATAAATACCTGGCTGCCGGCCGCTGTTACCCGCGTTCGCGAACGGCAGCAGTGGCAGCTGAACGGCAGTTTTCTGGTCAGCAGCGAAGGCTAATCCACCGGGCGTAATTATCTGCCGCTCTGCCCTGTTTTCCCGCGCAAAGCCCATGCTATCTTGTGGTTTTGATTTTTTCAGTGGGCAAAATTGATGACAAAGTTGCGGGTAGGGATCGTGTTTGGCGGGAAATCGGCTGAGCATGAGGTGTCGTTGCAGTCGGCCAAAAATATCCTTGAGGCGATCGATAAAACCAGATTCGATGTGGTGCTGCTGGGCATCGACAAGCAGGGACAGTGGCACCTTAACGATGCGTCAGACTTCTTACTTAACGCGGAGAATCCGGCGCTGATCGCGCTGAATTCTGCTGCCGAAGCGGTGGCGCTGGTGCCGGGTCAGACACAGCAGCAGATCATCACCCGTCACGATGCCCATCCACTGTCGCAAATCGATGTCATCTTTCCGATTGTTCACGGCACGCTGGGCGAAGATGGCTCCCTGCAGGGTCTGCTGCGCATGGCTTCGTTACCCTTCGTCGGTTCCGATGTGCTGGGGTCCGCCGTCAGCATGGATAAAGATTTTACCAAGCGCCTGTTACGCGATGCCGGGCTGAAGGTCGCGCCGTGGCTGAGCGTCACGCAGGCGCAGCGCGCGCAGCTGGACGCAGAGGCCGTGATTGCCCGCCTGGGCCTGCCGCTGTTTATCAAACCGGCCAACCAGGGTTCATCGGTAGGCGTCAGCAAAGTGAACTCGCCTGACGAATTTGAGGCGGCGCTGGCGCTGGCCTTCTCCTTTGACCGTAAGGTGCTGATTGAACAGGGCATCAAAGGCCGGGAGATCGAGTGTGCGGTGCTGGGTAACGACGCCCCTGAAGCCAGCCCGTGCGGTGAAGTGGTGGTGCATGACGCCTTTTACTCTTACGACACCAAATATATCTCTGAAAGCGGCGCACAGACGGTCGTTCCGGCGGCGATTTCCGCGCAGACCAGCGAGGCCATTCAGGCCGTCGCCATCCGGGCCTTCACTGCGCTGGAGTGCTTTGGCATGGCCCGCGTCGATGTCTTCCTGACTGACGACGGTGAGATTATCGTCAACGAGGTGAACACCCTGCCCGGCTTCACCAACATCAGTATGTACCCGAAACTCTGGCAGGCGGCCGGACTCAGCTATCAGGATCTGATCAGCCGCCTGATCGATCTGGCGATAGCACGTCACCAGCAGGCCAGCACCCTGAAAAGCAGCGTCAGCTGATCCCAGCCGGCGGCGTGGCGTTATGCCACGTCGCTGGTCATGGCCTGCTCGCCGACCGGGGAGGTCTGATTGCGGCCATTGCGTTTCGACAGGTAGAGATTTTTGTCTGCGGCGGAGATCAGCCGGTTGATGACGCGATGCCACTCTGCCGCCCTGCCCGCCCGGCCGTGCGCCAGCCCCAGGCTGATGGTCACCGTCACCTTACTACCCTGCAGCCAGAACTTCTCTTTCGCCATCTTCTGCCGGATCGCCTCTGCCAGAAAGTAGAGCTTGTCCGGATTCTGATCGAACAGTATCACCACAAACTCTTCGCCGCCAAAACGGCAGATGCGTCCCGCTTTGCCCACGACGCGCTGCATCCGGCGGGCGATCTCTTCCAGCACGCTGTCGCCCGCATCATGGCCAAAATTGTCGTTAATCGTTTTGAAGTAGTCGACATCAATCAGGATCACGCCTGCCGTGCGCGCCGGGTTAATCGGCTCGGCATGCAGGCTTTCATAGAGACCCGAACGCGACAGCAGTCGGGTCAGGAAATCGTAGTTTGCCCGCAGCGCCAGCCGCTCATTCAGCTGGCGGATCGCGTCCATGCTTGCAGCCACGATCAGCGGACTGATCGCGATAGTCGCCACGCCGAGTCGTGCCGAGGTGAGATGGCTGACTGGCAGCAGATTGTCATCACCCTGAATATTCATCAGCCCGTGTGACACCAGGATAATCTCAGTAATACCGGTCAGCAGGATCACCAGGCTGGTCAGCGGCATCGGCAGCACAACGGCGCACCAGACCAGCGCCGGAACCGGAAAGGTCAGGCTGCCCGCCCCGCCCATCATCGCGCCGATGATCAGCGACAGGACCACCGCGATGACAGGGAAGAGTTTGCCTAGCTCCCTGAACTGCCGGGGCGACAGCGACGACCAGTCGCGCGTCAGCAGAAAAGGCAGCAGCATCAGCCCGGTAGAGAACTGCTCGCTGAACCACTCACCCCATGCTGTCGCCAGTCCGGTATCAAAGTCGGCCTGCTGAGCCAGTGCTCCCCAGCTGGCACAGGCCAGGGCCGCCAGCAGACAGGCCGGAAAAATGCGCAGTACGCTGGTAATACGTTCGCTGCCGGAATTGTGCTGAAGATGTTTCACCAGCAGCAGTACCGCCACCAGCACAAACAGAAGATTCGCCAGGTTAAGCGTAAACGCGGTCAGCGCCCAGCCCGAAAAAACGGTGTCGTTAAACACCATCGCGGCAAAGCTGGCGAGGTAATAGCGGGTCTGATGCAGAAAGGGATGGCGAACGATGATGCCGGTGATGATCGCGTTGACCGGCCAGAATAGCGACAGCTCCTGCGGAAAGCGCAGGTGTCCGCCAATAAAGCAGAATAGCAGCGTGATTAAAAACAGCGAAAAGGCATTCTTCTTAGCGTTGTGCTCTTCAAACAGCTCTATACGCATACTTCCGGACCTTGTTGCAAAGAGGCGTTTCCACATCAGCCTGAACAGGCGCGTGGTGTCAGAATAATTACATCCTGGGGACCCGCTGTATCATCCTGCGATAAAACACCACTTAATGGGTCAATCCGGGAGGTGACTGATACCCGATGACGCCAGCAAATGGGGGCTTATTATGCCCTGCATACAAAAAAATCGGATATCCGGGATATCCGATTTTTGCTGTTATGACACCCTGTCTTTGCGCTTAACGCTATTTTACAGCCACCGGCCATTGACTCAGGCGGATACCCCTTTTATCGGCATTATCGCCGAAATCTTTAAGCACCGCTCTGACGTCGGGATCGATATATTCTGCATTATCGTTATCCACGATGACCACGCTGTTCTCCGGGATCTCATCCAGCAATCCCTGCAGCTTTGGATTGTGCATAAAGGTCAGGTTCTGCTGAAAGCGCAGTACATAGTGGTCGTCGTAACGGGTAAGCTGCAGCGCGTTGCGATGGCTCTTATAGATGCTGCAGAGGATCTGCGTGGCGATCCCGATCCCGATGCCGGCCAGCATACCCAGCGTGATGATCCCGACGATCGTCGCCAGAAACGGTACGTACTGCTGCGGGCCCATCCGGAACTGCTCAACAAAGAGACGCGGCGTCGCCAGTTTATAGCCGGTGTAGAGCAGCACGGCGGCCAGGCTGGCCAGCGGAATAGCGTTCAGCATCTCGCTGAACCACATGCCGCAAATCAGCAGCAGCAGGCCGTGAATGAAAATCGACAGCTTCGTCTGCGCGCCTGCGCTGACGTTGACCGAACTGCGCACAATCACTGCCGTGATCGGCATGGCACCCAGCAATCCGGCGGTCAGATTACCAATCCCCTGCGCAAACATCTCTTTGTTAGGCGACGGCGCAGGCGTCTGCGGACGTAACTTTTTCAGCGCCTCCTGGCTCAGCAGTGTTTCCAGGCTGGCGACCAGCGCTAGGGTAACGGCCACCACCCAGACCTGCGGATTCTGCCAGGCCATCCAGTCGGGCGTCTCCAGTCCGGCCATCAGCGCAGAAACGCTGTCGAAGGCAGGCAGCGAAATGCGCGCCAGACCGCTGGCGAGGTCAGGAAAGAGTCGCCCACCGACGACCGTCGCCAGGCAGCCGGACAGTACGGCTATCAGCGGACCGGGGATCCAGGCCAGCGCTTTGATCCGTTTGATCGGCCCGGTGGTCCAGAGGCAGAGGATAGCCAGGCCCGCCCCCGCCACGGCTATCGCGGGCAGTGAAAAGGTCATTTCACCCGTCACCAGCGACACCAGTTCCGCATCGCCTGCCGCACCAAACGCCACCGGGATCTGCTGCATGATCAGCAGCAGACCAATCGCCGCCAGCATCCCCTTGATGACGCTGCCTGGCACCAGCGAAATAAAGCGCCCGGCGCGCAGTAGCCCGAACAGGCACTGCAGCGCCCCGGCAATGATCAGCGCAGTGAGAAAGGCGGAGAAGCTGCCCAGCGATGCCATTGAGGCGACGACGATAGTGACCAGACCCGCCGCCGGACCGCTGACGGCAAACCGGGAGGGACTCAGCGACGTGACCACCAGTCCGCCAATCACACCCGTCAGCAGACCGGCAAACGGCGGCAATCCACTCGCCTGGGCAATCCCCAGGCAGAGTGGTAAGGCGACCAGGAAAACCACCAGACCCGCCGGGATGTCGCGGCGCAGGGTATCGAGGTTCATAAGGAAGGCTCCTCTGCAGATTGATGGATCAGCTCTTTAAGATGGCCGGATCGCAGGTCATATACACAACCAAACACCGCCAGTTCCTGGCCCGATTGCCAGATTTGCCGGACCGGTCCGGCGTTCACCAGTCTGGCGAACTGCGCTTTGACGTTCGCTTCAACCAGCCGGTCGAGCCGTTCAGCCGTTTCGGCCTGCGGCGACGGGTTCTCTGCCAGTTCTGTCTCAATATCCTGACGCAGCCTGCTGATGCGCCTAGCCAGCGCACTCTCCTGGCCGTCCAGCACGCTGCCCGGCAGATTCAGCGCGGCCTCCACCCCGCCGCAGCCGTAGTGGCCGCTAAGAACAATGCGTTTCACGCCGAGAAAAAAGAGGGCGTACTGCAGGACGCTGAGTAAATTGTCATCCTCTTCAATCACCATGTTGGCGATGTTGCGGTGGACAAAGAGTTCGCCAGGCTGGGAGCCGGTCAGGACTTCGGCAGGAACGCGGCTGTCAGAGCAGCCTATCCAGAGTGAGTGCGGTTTTTGCTGATGAAGGAATTTTTTAAAATAGTCCGGATTGCGCTGGCGGCGCTGTAAGGCCCAACTGCGATTTTTCGCTAATAAGGGTTTAAGTGTCGTCACAATCATCTTCTCTCTACTACCGGGATGTCGCATCCTGGCTGACCACAAAGTGTTTCGGCTGACCGGTAAAGGGTAAGCCGCCAGGTAAATAAGAACTGAGTCACAGAAAAAGGTTATAGACGTTAACCATTATCAATGCACGAGCAATATTTCACAGCGCATTAACATCGCTTCGTTTGTCAGTAAGATGTCAACAAGAGTCAGTTACAAGTAAATTTAATTCAGCACACGATTCTGGATGAAATATAAATTACTAGTATTTTTATCACTTAAATCATTAAGTTAAACAATCACAGATTAATAAGTAAAGTTAGTGCTGACAAATAAATACAAGCAGTAACTCAGGGGATATTGTTTATTCTCAAAATCAGCCGGACTTTTATTAGGATTGCTCTTAATTAAAAAATTAACCATTAGCACAATTCACCAGCCTGATTGAAGGGAGCCAGTTTAATCCACCTGATTTGAGTTAAGAATAAAGCGGGAGATAATTAATTTAATTTGCACGGATATAGTGACGGAAGTTAGTAAATCAGGGCCGGAAATTATCAGAGCCTGAACGCTCAGGCTCTTTTTCTTGACGAATTATTTACCGTTCCAGCTCTGCAGGCGCGACTCCCGCACCGACAGCTGCTGTTCCGGGGTCAGCTTGTTGTAGTTTTCCGCCATGCCGCTCTCCCAGTCACCGTAGAGCGGGTTCGGCAGCACAATGAACTGCGTACCAAAGCGCTGATGGTTAAGGTTGACGAAATCGCGCCGCTGCTGATTCCCCTGATGCCAGGTGGCCCCACCGAAATCGTTGAGGTTATCCCCTACGTAGAGCACCACGTTATAGCCGGCATGTTTAATGGCATCGAAACGTGCCTGTTTGTTGGAGCTGTCGCTATTCAGACGCACTGTTTTTTCGCTGACCTCAGGGAAACCGAGCTGCTGCATATTGGCGACAGTGGCGGCGTAATCTTTCTGGTCGCGGTTCGAGACATAGAACAGCGTGCCGCCGTTTTGGGTGACATGACGGGCGAACTCAACGGCGCCGGGCACCGCTTTCGCCTGCCGCGCCTGCGTCCAGGCTGACCAGGTTTTGCTGCTGAACGGCTGACCGTTCTTCGCCTGCCACGCGCTGTAGGCGCTGTTATCCAGCATGGTCTCATCCAGATCGACAATGACCGCTTTAGGTTTGCCGGTCAGCGAGGGCGCCTGATCAAAAGCCATGCGTGCAATATTAAAAGCCTGCCAGGTCAGCGCCTGATATTCACCAGACTGCTGGAACCAGTTGGCCGCCAGCACCGATTGCTGGCCCAGCTGCTGCTGCGCGGTCTGCTGTGCCGAGGGAGCACAGCCGGTCAGTAACAGCGCGACCAGACCGGATGCAGCGAGTGTTGCGGAGGTTTTCATCATTTCATCCTTAATGTGAGAAAGGGCTTGGGAGAAGCTTCAAAAATGTAGCAGTTAACGTAAGCTGTGGGCAGCCCAACGCATGCTGTTATAACAGGAGATTCTTATGGCCGTGAACCCGCACTCGCCGTTGCTCGACGCGCTGACGTGGCTCGATTACGCGTTTCAGCCCGCCGGTGAGCCGCCGCCCGCCGATGCCGCCTATGGTCATCAGCGCCACAGCGCGACCGTGGTCAATGACAGTGAGAACATTCCTCCCAAAAGCTGCGAGTCAGATGGGGTGATCGCCAGCGGAACGCGTCCGGTCGCCGTTTACACGGCGGATTGCCTGCCCGTTCTGTTTGCGGATCGTGAAACGCGGATCGTGGCCGCAGTGCATGCCGGACTCAAGGGCACGCTGGCGGGCGTCCTGACCCGCGCCGTGGAAAAACTGTGTGAACAGGGCTGCACACCGCAGAATCTGGTGGTGGCGATCGGCCCGGCAATGGGGCCCTGCTGCTACGAGCTGGCTGAACCGCAGCTGACGGCGATCGCGCAGGATCCGGCCTTCACCCGCGGGCTGCGCTGGCATCAGCACCAGCCGGTCAATCCGCTGGCGCAGCGTCCGCAGGCCACTGCCCGGCAGCAGGGCGTCTGGTTCGATCTGCCTGCGCTGGCGACACAGTTGCTGGTGGAGGCAGGTGTGCCAGCCTCGCAGATCGACAACGTGAATGTCTGTACCTACTGCATGGCAGAGAGCGGCTCCAGCTACCGCTTTAACACCCACTCTGGCAGCGGCTATCGCTCACGCTATTCGTGGATCCGCCAGCGCCCCTCACCGGACGATGCGGCGCGATAACGGTGCTGGCGCTATCGGGCTGACCGCACGCAGGCGGAAGGCCCGTCTCTGTGACCCTGACCGGCTCACCGCCTGCCGCTGTTTTTGATTTCACTCACACCCTGACATTTTTTCACTTTTTTTTAACCGGGAAGCGGCTAGAGTTAACTCATCCGACCACTTTACACTGAGTCACGCTTATGCCTGCGAATGCCGCCTACCCTGCGCTGTTTACGCCTCTGGATCTGGGCTTTACCCGCCTGAAAAACCGTTTTCTGATGGGCTCGATGCACACCGGTCTGGAAGAGCATCCCGAGGGTGCCGCCCGGCTGGCGGCGTTCTACGGCGAGCGGGCGCGCGAGGGTGTCGCGCTGATCGTCACCGGCGGCATTGCGCCCAATGCTCAGGGCGTCACCACGGCGCATGGCGCCATGCTTACCGACGAATCCCAGTGTAACTGGCACCGGCAGATCACCGAGGCAGTGCATCAGCATCAGGGTAAAATCGCGCTGCAGATCCTGCATACCGGTCGCTACAGCTATCAGCCCGATCTGGTCGCCCCCTCCGCCCGTCAGGCCCCGATTAACCCCTTTACGCCACAGGCGATGAGCGAGGCGGCAATTGAACAGACCATCGATGACTTTGCACGCTGCGCCCGGCTGGCGCAGCAGGCGGGCTACGATGGCGTGGAAATTATGGGGTCCGAAGGCTACCTGATTAATCAGTTTCTGGTGAAGCACACCAACCAGCGCAGCGATCGCTGGGGCGGCGACTTTCAGCAGCGGATGCAGTTCGCGCTGGCGATCACCCGTGCCGTGCGCGCCGCAACCGGTGATGCCTTTATCATTATTTTCCGCCTGTCGATGCTCGACCTGATCGAAGAGGGCAGCACGCTGGAGGAGACGCTGCAGCTGGCTCGCGAGCTGGAACAGTGTGGCGTCACGCTGTTCAACACCGGCATCGGCTGGCACGAAGCGCGCATCCCGACCATCGCCACCTGCGTGCCGCGCGCGGCCTTTGCCTGGGTGACGCAGCGGCTGCGCGCCCATGTTTCCGTGCCGGTCATCGCCACCAACCGCATCAACCACCCCGCGGTCGCCGAGTCGCTGTTGCAGTCGGGCTGCGCCGACATGGTGTCAATGGCGCGCCCTTTTCTCGCCGATCCCGCCTTTGTCAGCAAAGCGGAGCGCGGCGAACCGGACGGCATCAATACCTGTATCGCCTGCAACCAGGCCTGCCTGGATCAGGTCTTCGCCGGTAAGATCACCTCCTGTCTGGTCAATCCCCGCGCCTGCCATGAGTCGCTGATGCCCGTCGTGGCCAGCGCCGCACCGCGCAGGCTGGCGGTAGTCGGTGGCGGCCCGGCCGGGATGGCGTTTGCGCTACAGGCAGCGCAGCGCGGCCATCAGGTGACGCTCTATGAAGCCGCACCGGAGATTGGCGGACAGTTTATTCTTGCCCGGCAGATCCCCGGCAAAGCGGAGTTCAGTGAAACGCTGCGCTATTTTCGCTATCAGCTGGCGGCCGCAGGCGTGACGGTAAAGACCGGCTGTCGGGTCGATGCGGATCGGCTGAGTGACGCCGATGAGGTGGTGCTGGCGACCGGCATCCAGCCACGCATCCCCGCCATTCCGGGCATCGATCATCCCAGCGTGCTGAGCTACCTGGAGGTGCTGCGCGACAGGCGCCCGGTGGGCAAGCGGGTGGCGATTATCGGCGCAGGTGGCATCGGTTTTGATGTGGCGGAGTATCTGTCGCAGCCTTCGCATGATGAGGATCTGACCTCGTTTTATGCGGAATGGGGCATCGACCACAGTCTGACGCAGCGTGGCGGCATCGTGAAGCCCGAGCCGCCCGCCGCGCTGCGGCAGATCTGGCTGCTGCAGCGGCGTTCAGGTAAACCGGGCGCCGGGCTGGCAAAAACCACCGGCTGGATCCATCGGGCCAGCCTGCAGGCGCGCGGGGTTGAGATGTGGGGCGGTGTGGAGTATCTGGGGATTGATGATGACGGTTTGCATCTGAGGCGCAATGGGGAAACCCTGCTGCTGGCGGTGGATAATGTGATTATCTGCGCCGGACAGGAGCCGCAGCGCGAACTGGAAGCCGCGCTGCGCGCCAGAGGCCAGAACGTAACCGTCATCGGCGGGGCCGACGTGGCGCAGGAGCTGGATGCGCGCCGCGCCATTGCGCAGGCGACCCGGCTGGCCCTGGCAATCTGATTAACGCATCTTCACCGCACGCAGCACCACAAACTTCTGGTTGGAGGCGATCAGCGTGCAGTTACCAAACATCTTCTTCAGCTTGTGGTGATAATCCAGGTGACGGTTGCCGACGATGCGCAGTTCGCCGCCATACTGCAGCGTGCGTTTCGCATCGCGGAACATCTGCCAGGCCAGATGGTCGGTGACCGTGTGCTGCTGATGGAAAGGCGGATTGCAGAGCACCGCATGCAGCCGATCTGACGGATAGCCGCTCAGCACGTTGTTTACCCGAAACTGGCAGCGATCCAGATCTTCCGGACGGTTCAGCTCCACGTTCAGCTGGCTGGAGGCGACCGCCATGTAGGACTCATCCAGAAAATGCACGTCCGCCTGTGGGTTCTGCGCCAGCGCCATCAGCCCCACCACGCCGTTACCGCAGCCCAGATCGACAATCTCGCCCTCAATGTTCTCCGGCAGATGCTGTATAAACAGTCGTGCGCCGATATCCAGCGAAGCGCGTGAGAACACGTTGGCGTAGTTATGGATCTGATACGGGGTGCCATCCAGCGGCCAGGCCAGCGTCGGCTTTGCCTCGCGCAATGCGGGCCGGGTGAACTGGCTGAAGATCAGGCGCGCTTTTTTCCACGCCAGCGAGGTGCGGGTTTCACCGATGATCTGTTCGAACAGCTGCAGGGTCGAGTTATGGATCTCTTTGGCTCGCGCCGCCGCCAGGATCACCGTATCGGGAGTGACGACCTCGCGAATAGCCCGCAGCTGATGCTCCAGCAGCGCCAGGGTTTTCGGGACTTTGATCAGCACCGCCGCCGGGGCCGCAGGCAGTTCGGCCAGGCTATCCACAAAGTGAACGTCGCTGTAATCCATATCGTTGAATTTCAGGTTCTGACGGGCAGCCTGCTGGCTCAGCCAGGAGTCACTGACGTGCCAGACGGTGCGCGGATTCAGTGCACAGGTTAATGCCCCGAAACTGTCGTTGAACACCAGCACCGGTCCCTCTGGCAGCGCCTGCTGCAACAGGTATTCATCAGCCGCGTCCCAGGCTTGTAATGGACTTTCGTCACGCATCTGCGGGAAACGATGCAGGATCAGTGTGCGATCGTTCAGTTCAAGTTGGCTCATGAATTCTCCGGCGTGGTACACTTTGATTAATTTTCGCCCCGATAAAAAGGGCGCGCAGTATACTCTTTTTCGCCAGGAATCCCTAATGTCCCAACTGATCTACCTTCAGGGTTATCCTGCCCCGCTGCTTGAGCAGGTTCAGACGCTGATAGCCCACCAGCGCTTAGGTGCGTTTTTGCAGGAACGCTACCCCGACACCCACGATGTCATGAGCGACAAGGCGCTGTATGACTATACCCAGGCGCTGAAGAACCGTTATATGCGCAACGCCCCGCCAATCAGCAAAGTGATGTGGGATAACAAAATCAAAGTGATGAAGCACGCGCTGGGTCTGCACACCGCCATTTCACGGGTTCAGGGCGGTAAGCTCAGGGCGAAAGCGGAGATCCGCATCTCCACCTTTTTCCGCCTCGCGCCGGAGCCGTTTCTGCGGATGATCGTAGTGCATGAGCTGGCGCACCTGAAAGAGAAGGATCACGACAAAGCGTTCTATCAGCTCTGCTGCCACATGGAACCCGACTATCACCAGCTCGAATTTGATGCGCGCCTCTGGATGACCGACCAGGCGATGCGCGGCAACGCCGCTTAAAGAAACTCCTGCGCTTTCTGGATCAGGCTGGTTTTGGTCAGCGCCCCCAGAAAGCGTCGCTCTTCAGGATTATTGAGCACCGGCAGCCGCTCCAGCGTGACGGCCGCAAAGGCTTCCCACCCCTCGCGCATACTCTGATTCTGATAGGCCACCGGGAAATCCTGGTCCATCACGCACTGTACCGGTGAGTCGAGGGTGATCTCCTGCGCCAGCACCCGGCGCGAGATCTCGTGGATCGACACCACGCCGAGAAAAGCACCTGCCGCGTTTATCACATAGACGTAGCGTTCACGCTTCAGCGAACTGACCGCCAGCGCCTGCCCTACCGACTCTTCCGGCTGCAGCGCCGCTCCCGGAATAATCAGCTCGGCAATGCGCATATTATCGAAATCATATTTCGCTTCTGACCGGCTGAAGTGATGGCTCACTACCGGATAGGTACTGGCAGACTGCAGGCGATAGACCACCATCGACGCCAGCACCGTGGCGATCATCAGCGGAAACAGCAGGCTGCTGTTGAGCGTCATCTCCAGCACCATCAGCATCGCCATCAGCGGGGCCTGGCTGACCGCTGCCAGCACCGCCGCCATGCCGATGGCGGCATAGAGCAGCACATTGCCGAGTGGCAGATGCAGCGCCACGCCGACGGTAGCGAGCGTCACCCCCAGCAGCGCGCCAATCAGCAGCGACGGGGTAAAAAGTCCGCCTACTGCATTCGACCCCACCGACAGGCTGGTGGCGAGCGTTTTCAGCACCAGCAGTAACAGCAGCCCCGGCAGCAGATAGTCACCCGCCATCACTTTGACGATCACCTCATAGCCGTTACCGAGAATATCGGTGGAGATCAGCGCCAGCAGGCCGACGGCGAATCCGCCTGCGCCCAGCCGCAGCGGCAGCGAGGCGATCCGGCTGAAGAGCAGTCTGCTGCGGGCGATGCTTTTGATGACGATCCAGCCCGCCAGACCGGCGCTCAGACCAATCACCACCGTCATCAGCAGCGTGCTGAGGTCCATGGTGAAATCAGCCTCCGCCAGCGGATAGAGCGCGTTGCGGAAGCCCAGCGTCCACATCGTCATTACTGCCGTGGCGGAGGCGATAATCAGCGGGATCAGCCGCTGCAGTGCCGAGATGCCGAAGGCGATCTCCGCCACGAAAATCGCCGAGGCCAGCGGTGCGTGATAGACCGACGAGAGGCCCGCTGCTGCCGCCATCGCAACCACGTCGCTGTTTTTCAGGTTCAGCGATGCAGGTAACAGACGGCCAATCGCACTGCCGCAGAGCGCCGACAGCTGCACCATCGGCCCCTCTTTACCTATCGACGCACCGCTGCCGATACTGGCTATCGACGACAGGGCGCGAAACAGCGAGGTCCGGGTAGGCACCGCATCGAGCCGGGCGTTGATCACTTCCAGGTAATCGGTTTTTATCGTCTGCTGCTGTTCGAGGGCGACCGCATAACGCAGAAAAAAGCCGGCCAGCACGCCACCTGCGCCCACCAGCAGCGGCCAGAAGATCCACGGCCAGAGCGCAAGGGACTCGGTAATCTCACCGCTGCGGGCAAACAGCAGATGGTTGATCAGCTCAATGACGCCGCGAAACGCCAGCGTGACCAGCGATGCCGCGCAGCCGACCGGAATGGCGATCAAGAGTGTGGTCCAGTTTAATGCGTGCTTATTTGCTTTCACCTGCGCTCCCTGTTGCTGCCTGAAAATCGTCGCGTCCGCATAGTAGTGGAATGCAGATCGCAGGATCAATCTCTGCCCGTCCGGCACCCTTGCGCAGCGTGGAAGAGATGTTACTCTGCCGTTTTACTGCTGCCGGAGAGATGACGTGATTCGTTTTGCCATTGTGGGAACAAACTGGATTACGCGCCAGTTTATTGATGCCGCTCATGAAACCGGCGCGATGACACTGCACGCGGTTTATTCACGCAGCCAGTCACAGGCCGACGCGTTTGTTGCCGATTATCCCTGTCAGCAGACCTTTACCTCGCTGGCCGCGCTGGCCGCCTGCCCGGAAATCGAAGCGGTCTATCTGGCCAGCCCCAATGCCCTGCACTGTCAGCAGGCGCGGCTGTTTATGTCACACGGCAAGCATGTCATTTGCGAAAAGCCGCTGGCGTCGAATCTGGCAGAGGTGGAGCAGATGATCGCCTGCGCCCGTGAACATCAGGTCGTGCTGTTTGAGGCATTCAAAACCGCCAGCCTGCCCAACTTCCAGCGGCTCCGGCAGGCGCTGCCGGATGTCGGTAAGCTGCGAAAAGCGCTGCTGAGTTACTGCCAGTACTCCTCACGCTATCCGCGCTATCTCAACGGTGAGCACCCGAATACCTTTGATCCGCGCTGGTCGAATGGATCCGTAATGGATATTGGCTATTACTGCCTGGCCGCGGCGGTGACGTTGTGGGGTGCGCCCGCGCGCGTGCAGGCCAGCGCAACGCTGCTGGAAAGCGGCGTGGATGCTCATGGCGTCGTGGTGCTGAGCTACGGTGAGTTCGACGTGACGATTCTGCACTCCAAGGTGAGCGACTCAAGCCTGCCCAGCGAGATTCAGGGGGAAGCGGGCGCGCTGGTGATCGAAAAGTTAGCGGAGTGCCAGCAGCTGATCTTTGCGCCGCGCGGCGGGGAGAAGAAGGTGCTGAGTGAGCCGCAACAGAGCAACACGATGTACTATGAAGCCGCCGACTTTGCCCGGCTGGTTGCGCGGCGTCAGGTGGAGCACCCTGGGCTGGCGGTGTCGCGCACCACGGCGGCGCTGCTGACGGAGATCCGCCGCCAGACCGGGGTGATCTTCCCGGCGGATCGCGCCGCTGTGTAAATATTTCTAAATATGACTGAGAACGATTGCTTCCTGAGTAGCGAAACCGTAACGTACTCTCCTGCAAAGGGGAGTAACTTGTAAGCTGATTGATCGTCACTACGTTGCGAAAGCATCCGGTCATCAGGCAACCCGGAATCGATTTCTGTGTTGTAAGTGAGACCTTGCCGGAAGGCGAGGTTTGCTTACAGAAAAATAAGCGGCTGATGTCTTCTGACTTCAGCCGTTTTTTTATTTTAAGACAGGATACGACTATGCAGACTGTGGGTACGCCTCTTCTCTGGGGCAGCTTTGCGGTTGTGGTGCTGATCATGCTGGCTATCGACCTGCTGCTGCAGGGACGCCGTGGCGCGCAGACCATGTCTTTCAAACAGGCGGCTGTCTGGTCGCTTATCTGGGTTTCCGTCTCTCTGCTGTTCAGCGCCGCCTTCTGGTGGTATCTGGAGGGCAGCGCAGGCCGTGAGGTCGCCAATACGCAGACGCTGGCGTTCCTGACCGGCTACGTACTGGAGAAGGCGCTGGCGGTGGATAACGTCTTCGTCTGGCTGATGCTCTTCAGCTACTTCTCGATTCCGGCCAACCTGCAGCGGCGCGTGCTGATCTACGGCGTGCTGGGTGCCATCGTGCTGCGTACCATCATGATATTTGCCGGAAGCTGGCTGGTAACGCAGTTCAGCTGGATCCTCTATGTGTTTGGTGCCTTCCTGCTGTTTACCGGCGTAAAGATGGCGCTGGCGAAAGAGGATGACAGTGCGGTGGGTGACAAACCGGTGGTGCGCTGGCTGCGCAGCCACTTACGTATGACCGACGATCTGGACGGCGAAAAGTTCTTTACCCGCAAAAACGGCGTGCTGTTTGCCACGCCGCTGCTGCTGGTCCTGATCATGGTGGAGCTCAGTGACGTGATCTTTGCGGTCGACAGTATCCCGGCGATCTTTGCCGTGACGACCGACCCGTTTATCGTGCTGACGTCAAACCTGTTCGCGATTCTGGGCCTGCGTGCCATGTACTTCCTGCTGGCAAACGTGGCGGAACGCTTCTCGATGCTGAAATATGGTCTGGCGATTGTGCTGGTGTTTATCGGCTTCAAGATGCTGATTGTCGACCTCTACCATATTCCGGTCGGTATCTCACTGAGTGTGGTTGGCGTGATTCTGGCCTCAACCCTGCTGATTAATGCCTGGGTCAACCGCAAAAGAGACCAGAAAAGGATCTCACCATAATTACCTGCGGGGGCAGCGGATGCCCCTGTTTTATTTTGCGGCGCCCTGCCCCGACATTTCATCCCTCTGTCACACTTCCACAATCCAGCATAATAAAAACCCGACCTCCGCCACAGCGACAGAATTTTCTCTTTTCTCGTCAGATCTTTTCCTTATACTCCGCCGGGCAAACCGTTTTAGCCGATGCAAAACATCGCGCCTGAAACTACATCCGCGACAAAATATAGAAAATATTATGCAGAAAACTCTCTCCTCACGTCTGGGCACGCTGCTCGCCGGAAGCCTGGTGAAGCAAATCATGATTGGGCTGATCGCCGGTGTGGCGCTCGCCTGGATTTCACACGATGCCGCGCTGGCGGTGGGTCTGCTGGGTGAACTGTTTGTCAGTGCGCTGAAAGCGGTTGCGCCGGTGCTGGTTCTGATGCTGGTGATCGCCTCGATCGCCAGCCACCAGCAGGGCCAGAAAACCAACATCCGGCCGATTATTATGCTCTACCTGCTGAGCACCTTTTTCGCGGCGATCGTTGCGGTGGCCTTCAGCCATCTGGTGCCGCAGACGCTGACGCTGGCGGTGGGCAGCACAGAGATCGTGCCGCCTTCCGGGATCACGGAAGTATTGCGCGGACTGCTGATGAGCATGGTATCGAACCCGATTACTGCCCTGATGCAGGCTAACTATATCGGTATTCTGGTCTGGGCCGTTGGCCTGGGGCTGGCGTTCCGTCACAGCAGTGACACGACCCGCGCGGTGCTGAATGATGCTTCGGAGGCCGTCACCTGGCTGGTGCGCTGCGTCATCCGCTGCGCACCAATCGGGATTTTCGGTCTGGTGGCGTCGATTCTGGCGTCAACCGGCTTTGGCGCGCTGTGGCAATATGCCCATCTGCTGGCGCTGTTACTGGGCTGTATGCTGCTGATGGCGCTGGTGGTCAACCCGATGCTGGTGTTCTGGAAAATCCGTCGTAATCCCTATCCGCTGGTCTTTACCTGCCTGCGTGAAAGCGGCGTCACCGCCTTCTTTACCCGCAGCTCTGCCGCCAACATTCCGGTGAATATGGCGCTGGCAAAACGTCTTGGCCTGGATGAGGATACCTATTCAGTGTCGATTCCGCTGGGCGCAACCATCAGTATGGCGGGAGCCTCAATCACCATCACCGTGCTGACGCTGGCGGCCGTGCATACGCTGGGCATCAGCATCGATGTGCCGACGGCGATTCTGCTGAGTCTGGTGGCGTCACTCTGTGCCTGTGGCGCATCCGGGGTGGCAGGTGGTTCACTGCTGCTGATCCCGGTGGCCTGCAACATGTTCGGCATCCCGAATGACCTGGCGATGCAGGTAGTCGCGGTGGGCTTTATTATCGGCGTCCTGCAGGATTCGGCGGAAACCGCGCTCAACTCCTCGACCGATATTCTGTTTACTGCCGCCGTCTGTCAGTCAGAAGCAGAGCGCGAAACCAGCCGGGCTTAATTTTTCAGATAGCGCAACCGCTCAAAGAGCGGGTGGCGGCGTCCGAAGAGTAAAGCGTCCCGCGCCAGGGAAGGCGCGGGCTGAGCGAGCAGGGATGCTTTAAGCGACGTTGCGATCGGCCTCCGCCACCCGCGACGGGCACAGAATTAACCGACGATGATGGCAACGCCAGAGTTGCCATTTTTGCCCGGCTAATCAGAGCGTCACACCGCTTTTGAAAATCGCCAGTTCGCGGAAATCATTCTTCTCATTGTTGGTCAGCTCACCGCTGGCAATCGCAACGATGTGGTCGACAAAATCTTCCAGCATCGCCTCCATACTCATTCCCTCGATCAATCGGCCGGCATTAAAGTCGATCCAGTGCGGCTTCTTCTCTGCCAGCGGTGTATTGGTTGCCAGCTTCACCGTCGGTACAAAACCGCCATAGGGTGTACCGCGTCCGGTACTGAACAGCACCATGTGGCATCCGGCGCCCGCCAGCGCACTGGTGGCGACGGCATCGTTGCCCGGCGCACTCAGCAGATTCAGCCCCGGCGTTTTTAACCGCTCGCCATACTTCAGCACATCGACCACCTGGCTCTGCCCCGCTTTCTGGGTACAGCCCAGCGACTTCTCCTCCAGCGTGGTGATGCCGCCCGCCTTGTTGCCCGGTGACGGATTCTCGTAGATCGGCTGCTGGTGATCGATAAAGTACTGTTTAAAATCGTTGATCATCGCCACCGTTTTGCGGAAGGTCGCCTCGTCGCGACAGCGGCTCATCAGAATCTGCTCTGCGCCAAACATCTCCGGCACTTCGGTCAGTACGGTGGTGCCGCCGTTGGCGATCATCTGATCGGAGAAACGGCCCAGCAGCGG
Source organism: Pantoea phosphatilytica (assembly GCF_051025615.1). Taxonomy (NCBI): domain Bacteria; kingdom Pseudomonadati; phylum Pseudomonadota; class Gammaproteobacteria; order Enterobacterales; family Erwiniaceae; genus Pantoea; species Pantoea phosphatilytica. The sequence continues at coordinate 115,374 of NZ_JBPFDF010000003.1, read as the reverse complement.
ATTAGCGGTAATGCCGGATAAGCCATCCGAGCCGCCACACTCCAGACCAAACTTCAGCTCGCTGAGCCTGCCGGGTTCGCGACGGTCGTGGCGCATTTTCTGATAGAGCGCATGCAGGCGCTCGACTCCGGCCTCAACTTCGTCGTCATGCTGCTGGCACACCATAAACGCCACCCGGTCGCTTTCAAACGCGCCAAGCGTGTCGCGAAACGCATCGACCTGATTGTTTTCGCAGCCCAGGCCAATCACCAGCACCGCGCCCGCATTGGGATGGCGCACCATATTCTGCAGCATCGTGCGGGTATTTTCGTGATCCTGCCCCAGCTGTGAGCAGCCAAAGGTGTGGCTGAACAGAAACACGCCGTCTGTCCCTTCTGCCTGCTGCGTCTCTTTCAGGAAGCGTTGCAGGATCTGGCGCGCAATACCGTTGACGCAGCCGACGGTAGGCAGGATCCACAGCTCATTGCGGATACCGACCTCGCCGCTGGCGCGACGGTAGATCTGCACCTCGCGATCGCCCGGCTGTGGCGGCAGCGTCACAAAATCGGGCTGCCAGGCGTAGTCGTCCAGGTCGCTGAGATTGGTGCGGGCGTTCTGCGAATGGATCAGCTCTCCGGCAACGATCGGCTGAGTCGCATGGGCAATCGGCAGCCCATATTTGATAATCAGCGCATCCTGCGCGACCGGATGCAGAGCAAATTTATGCCCGCGCCCTACCGCCTGCTGCAGTACCACACTTTGTGACGGCAGCTCGACGGTGGCACCCGCCTCTAAGTCACGTAACGCCACCGCGATATTGTCGCGGGGATCAATTTTAATGGCATCTTGCATAGTGTTATCTCAGTTGGCTCAGCGCCTCACGCATTCCGTGGGCGACGATGTTTTGCAGGTGTTGAGTGACCTGTTCAGCCAGACCGGGCTGACAGGTTAAATCCTGGCCCCAGTGCTGCGTGTTGCCGAGCACGCCCTGCACCAGTTGCGGCAGCGAATGCGGGTCGGCCTCACAGGCTTTCCAGGCTTCAGCGTAAAAGGCCAGCCAGTGCGGCTCATCCTGCAGCGGCCACGATTTTCCGGCTGACTCGCCGCGATAGAAAGCGATCAGCGCCGCCAGTGCAAAGGTCATGTGCGTCGGCCATGTGCCGGTTTGCTGATGGGCAGCAAGCAGCGGCGTCAGCAGTCGGGTGCGGAATTTGGTCATGCCATTCAGGGCAATCGACAGCAGCGCGTGGCGAATAAAAGGATTGCGGAAGCGGCGCACGACGGCATCGGCAAACCTGTGCAGTTCCTCTGGCGGCAGATCCAGCGTCGGGATCACCTCGTGGCGCAGCAGCCGATCCACAAATCCGGCGATCGCCGGATCGGCCATCGCCTCACCAACGCTCTCAATACCAGCCTGAAACGCCACCGGCACCATCGCGGTATGCGCACCATTAAGGATGGCGACCTTCTGTGCTTTATAAGGCGCGATATCATCCACATGCCGGACCTGCGGCGACAGCGCCGCCAGTTTCAGTTCACTGAACAGCGCCGATGGCCCCTGAATCACAAACTGGTAGTAGACTTCGCCTGCCACCAGATAGCGATCTTCATAGCCCAGCTCGCTTTGCAGCTGCTCACTCTCCGCCGGAAAACCGGTCACGATACGGTCCACCAGGGTGTTGTAGAAGGCACAGTGCTGATTAACCCAGATTTTAAATTCTGATGGCAGATGCCAGAGGTCGGCGTAGCGGAGCACAAGTTCGCACAGCGTGTCGCCGTTGTGGTCTATCAGCTCGCACGGCACCACCAGCCAGCCCCGGTCGCTGGCGCCGCTGAAGTGGGTATAGCGCGCCCAAAGCAGCTGTGTCAGTTTGCCGGGAAAACTGCCGGCAGGGGCGTCAGAGAGCCGATCCGTCTCGCTGAACGTGATCCCCGCTTCGGTGGTGTTGGAGAAGACCATACGCAGATCGGGATTGCGGGCCAGCGCCATAAACGCGTCATGCTGCTGCCAGGGCTGGATCTCGCGATTGAGGCTGCGGATCAGCCGGGTTTCGCTGATCGGCTCGCCCCGATCGTTCAGTCCCCGGATCAGCGTGGTGTAGAGACCATCCTGCTGATTCAGGCTGTCGCTGACCTCACGGTTGCGCGGCCGCACCACCACGATCCCGGCATCAACGCCCTGATGTTCATTCAGCCAGTCAATCTGCCAGTCGATAAAGGCACGCAGAAAGTTGCCTTCACCGAACTGGATGATCCGGTCGCGGTAGACCGCACCCGGAAAGTCGTGGCGGTTCAGCCTTTTCATCATCAGGCTCCCAGCTCGATGCCGAAGTAATCACGGGCATTGTCGAAGCAGATGTTGCGGACCATCTGACCTAACAGCGCCTCGTCGGCTGGTGCCTCGCCCCGCTCGACCCACTGGCCAATCATCTGGCACAGCAACCGGCGGAAATATTCGTGGCGGGTGTAGGAGAGGAAACTGCGGCTGTCGGTCAGCATTCCGACAAAGCGACTCAGCAGGCCGATCTGCGCCAGCTGCGTCATCTGACGCTGCATGCCATCCAGCTGATCGTTAAACCACCAGGCTGAGCCGAACTGCATCTTGCCCGCCTGACCTTCGCCCTGGAAATTGCCTGCCATGGTGGCCAGCACTTCGTTATCGCGCGGATTCAGGCAGTAGAGAATGGTTTTGGGCAGCGCGTTATCCCGGTTCTGGGCACCCAGCAGGCGCGCCAGTGGCTCTGCCAGCGGCTGGTCGTTGATGGAGTCGAAGCCCACATCCGGCCCCAGCAGCTGAAACTGGCGCGGATTGGTGTTGCGCAGTGCGCCGATGTGATACTGCTGCACCCAGCCGCGACGGGCATATTCGCTGCCCAGCCAGACCAGCACTGCGGTTTTAAACTGTGCTGTTTCCTGTGGGTCGGGCGCGGCACCGCTGCGACGACGCGCCAGAATGGCATCCAGCGTGGCGTCATCCGCCTCGGCATAACAGACCACGTCCAGCGCGTGATCCGAAATCCTGCAGCCGTGCGCGGCGAAGTGATCCAGCCGCTGATACAGTGCGCGGCGCAGATCGTCGAAGCGCTGCACACTGATGTCCGTCAGTTGCTCCAGCGATGCAATCCACGGCAGGAAGGTTTCCGCTTCAATGTTAAACGCTTTATCCGGTCGCCAGCTCGGCAGCACCCGGACGCTGAAGCTGGCATCGTCTGCCATCGCACGGTGATGCCGCAGATCGTCCAGAGGATCATCGGTGGTGCCGACCATCTTCACGTTCATCTGCTGCATGATGCCGCGCGTGGTGAAGCTCTCCTGCGCCAGCAGCGCATTGCAGCGATCCCAGATGCTGTCAGCCGTTTTTTCTGAAAGCAGCGTATCAGTGATGCCGAAAGGCCGGCGCAGTTCGAGGTGGGTCCAGTGATAGAGCGGGTTACCAATCGTGTGGGGCACGGTGCGCGCCCAGGCATCAAATTTTTCGCGGTCGCTGGCGTCTCCGGTAATGAACGCCTCAGCCACACCGTTGGCACGCATCGCCCGCCATTTGTAGTGGTCGCCTTTCAGCCAGATATCATAGAGATTGGCGAAGCGATAATTTTCGGCAATCTGCTGCGGAGGTAAATGGCAGTGATAGTCGAAAATCGGCTGATCTTTCGCATAGTCGTGATAGAGACGACGGGCGAATTCACTCTCCAGCAAAAAATCCTCGGTCATGAAACGTGACATACAAGCATCCTCATCTACTGAACCACCAATGGCTCAAAGTTATCATACCAATTCTGGTGTGTTACCGATTTGTTTGCGATCCTGCTCACATAAACAGCGTTGCCGGGCGACCTTTATGGACGTTTTTGTCGCCGGTAGCGCGCTAAATGGCTGTCATTACGCAGGTTTCCAGTATCCCACAGTGCAAAAAGGGTTTTTGTGATAGCTCTCAACTTTTAAAGTTGTATAACAAGTTAGGCTCTCGCTCTGTCGTGAGATCGCTGACGACAGACAAATGGCAAGGTCAAAACAGGGTTGCTGTGACAGAACCTGCGGGCGTGAGCAAAACTGCATCACGAGCTGTCCCGCTCCAGATAACAACAGCGGCAAGACCGCATACAGAACTGGAAGAGGTAGAGGATGCGTAAGATCAAAGGGTTACGCTGGTATATGATAGGGCTGGTGACGCTCGGCACCGTGCTGGGGTACCTGACCCGCAACACGATCGCCGTGGCCGCCCCGACATTACAGACAGAGCTGCATATCACCACGCAGCAGTACTCCTACATAGTGGCAGCTTACTCAGCCTGCTACACGCTGATGCAGCCGGTCGCCGGGTATGTGCTGGATCTGCTCGGCACCAAAATCGGCTATGCGATGTTTGCAGTGCTGTGGGCAATCTTCTGCGCCGCCACCGCGATGGCGGGCAGCTGGGGTGGCTTCGCACTGGCACGGGGCGCGGTCGGTGCAGCAGAAGCTGCGATGATCCCGGCGGGCCTGAAAGCGAGCAGCGAATGGTTTCCGGCCAGAGAGCGGTCGGTGGCGGTCGGCTACTTTAACGTCGGTTCCTCTATCGGCGCGATGCTGGCTCCGCCGCTGGTGGTCTGGGCGATCGTGGCGCACAGCTGGCAGATGGCCTTTATCATCACCGGCGTACTGAGCATGGCCTGGGCGCTCTGCTGGCTGATTTTTTACAAGCATCCCAAACAGCAGACCAAACTCAGCGACGAAGAGCGGAATTACATTATTTCCGGTCAGGAAGCGCAGCATCAGACCGGTAACACCCGCAAAATGTCGGCGCTGGAGATCATCCGTAACCGCCAGTTCTGGGGCATTGCGCTGCCGCGCTTTCTGGCAGAACCGGCCTGGGGAACGTTTAACGCCTGGATTCCGCTCTTCATGTTCAAGGTTTACGGCTTCAATCTTAAAGAGATCGCGCTGTTTGCCTGGATGCCGATGCTGTTCGCGGATTTTGGCTGCATTCTGGGAGGCTATCTGCCGCCGCTGTTTCAGCGCTGGTTCGGCGTTAACCTGATCGTTTCCCGTAAGCTGGTCGTGACCCTGGGCGCGGTATTGATGATCGCACCCGGCACCATTGGCCTCTTCACCAGCCCCTATGTCGCTATCGGGCTGCTGTGCGTCGGCGGCTTTGCGCATCAGGCGCTGTCCGGTGCGCTGATCACCCTGTCATCTGACGTATTTGGCCGCAACGAGGTGGCGACGGCTAACGGCTTAACCGGCATGGCTGCCTGGACCGCCAGCACTATGTTTGCGCTGGTCGTCGGTGCGCTGGCCGATACGCTGGGCTTCAGCCCGCTGTTTGCTGCGCTGGCAGTGTTCGATCTGCTGGGTGCGGTAGTGATCTGGACGGTGCTGAAGAATAAACCGATCTCAGAGCTGAACGCTGAACCGGTTATTCCGCAGGCCAGTGCAGTCCGTAGCTAATCTGTCGGGCTGGCGCAGGTCAGCCCATTTCCTCGCCGGGCCTGAAGTGGTATAACAACTTATCTGTCTGCTACCAGGATTGTGCTATGGACCTCACCGAATCCCGTCGACTCTATCAACAGCTGGCCAGCGAGCTGAAAAGCCGCATTGAAACCGGGATCTATCCGGTGGGTGATAAGCTGCCTGCTGAACGGCTGATTGCCGAAGAGATGGAAGTGAGCCGCACGGTGGTTCGCGAAGCGATCATCATGCTGGAAGTGGAAGGTTATGTGGAAGTCCGCAAAGGTTCGGGCATCCATGTCATTGCCAGTCAGCAACAGAAACGCATTAGCGTCAGCAGCAGCCAGCTGGAGTTCGCCACCTTTGGCCCGTTTGAATTACTGCAGGCCCGCCAGCTGATTGAAAGTAACGTGGCCGAATTTGCCGCCACTCAGGTAACCCGTCAGGACATTATCGACCTGATGGCGATTCAGGAGAAAGCCCGCCAGGAGGATCACTTCCGTGACTCCGAGTGGGATATGCAGTTTCATGTCCGCATTGCCCAATCCACTCAGAACAGCGCGTTAGCCGCCATCGTCGAAAAAATGTGGCTGCACCGCCTGCACAATCCCTACTGGCTCAAACTCCACGAGCACATCGACCAGCGCAGCATTCTCAGCTGGTGCGACGACCACGATCAGATCCTCAAAGCTCTGATGCGCAAAGATCCTGCCGCCAGCAAACTGGCGATGTGGCAACATCTGGAAAATACTAAGCAGATGCTGTTTAACGCGACGGCGGATGATTTCGAATTTAACGTGGATCGTTACATGTTCAGTGAGAACCCGGTCATCCTGCCTGAAGGGTCTGATAACGCCCGCTGAACGCGCCCGAATCCTCCTGAAAGGGTCAGTTAATCTGCAATAGTGTCAGGACGTGTAAAGCTCCTTTTTACAGGTCGTTTCACAAGGTAAAACTCCTGCTTGTCAGAGAGTTTCCCTGTCTCAGACAGGCGATTTTTGTTACAGTTATCACCCTTTTATTACCCTTTGCGACAGGGGGTTATAAAGTCGCTGATTTAACAATCGATTCTGGAAGGATCCGGAAAATCCCGCCCAGGCTGTGCTCCTGAAAATTTATAACGAAATGCCGGTCTGCGTTTAAGTCCCTGTGGGACATGTTTAACAATGATGTTCAGGAATGATTGATGGATATTTTGCAAGCGTTGCTGCATGCCCTGTGGCAACAGGATTACGAAACTCTTTCCGATCCCACGCTGGTATGGGCCATTTACGGCGTGCTGTTTATGATTCTGTTTCTGGAAAATGGCCTGCTTCCTGCCGCATTTTTACCGGGTGACAGCCTGCTGATTCTGGTTGGCGTGCTGATAGCCAAAGGCACCATGAGTTTCCCGTTAACGATCCTGGTATTGACCACGGGTGCCAGCCTTGGCTGCTGGGTAAGCTATATCCAGGGGCGATGGCTGGGCAATACGCCTACCGTGCAGAAGTGGCTCTCTCACCTTCCCGCCCAGTACCACCAGCGCGCGCACAGCATGTTTCATCGTCACGGTTTGTCGGCTCTGCTGATTGGCCGCTTTATCGCCTTTGTGCGGACGCTCTTGCCAACCATTGCCGGATTGTCCGGCCTCAGCAATACCCGTTTCCAGTTTTTCAATTGGGTAAGCGCCTTCCTGTGGGTTGTGATTTTAACCGTTATCGGCTTTGCGCTGGGTAAAACCCCGATTTTCCGGCGTTACGAAGATGAGATGATGTTCTTCCTGATGATGCTGCCACTGGCGCTGCTGGTCTTTGGCCTGATCGGATCCCTGGTCGTGTTATGGCGTAAGCGTCAGGCGAATCAGAACGGGAAAGCCGAGTAATGAAACTGCTACAGGCTGTTCCCAAACGGTGGCTACCGTGGCTGATTGCTGCCGCCTTTGCGCTGGCCGCGCTCTGTCTTGTTCCCGGTCTGATCAAACACGAAACGGTAGTGCAGATTCGGGTTTCCCATGCCGGAGCGACGCTGCCCGACGGTTTTTATCTCTATCAGCAGTTAAGCGCGCAGGGTATTCGTATCAAAAGCATCACGCCTGCAGGTGATGCGCTGGTCATCCATTTTGACAGCGAAGAGCAGAGCCTGGCGGCGCAAAAAGTCCTGCGTCGTCTGTTGCCACAGGGCTTTATTGTGGCGCAGCACGATCACTCGCAGCACCTCTCTCTGGCCTGATCGCCCGAACTCGCCTCCTTCAGTCCACCGCGTTGTTACAGGGTGGGCTGAAAGAGGCCCTATCTCCCGGTCTTCTTTGAACTTTTTACTAACGCTGTCTATGCTTAAGCGAGAGTCGATCCTCAGCACCCGAAATCAGATGATTACGCCAGTGATGACGGATCAGGTCGCAAAGGAAGGGTCCAGGACCGATGAAATATCAAATTTTACTGGGTGTCACGCTCTTCTCGCTGTCCGGTTCACTGCTGGCCGCCGAAGCGCTGTGTGAGCAGAAGGAGCAGGACATTCAGCGTGAAATCGGCATGGCACAGAAGCACAACAACCAGCGCCGGGTTAACGGTCTGGAGCGTGCGCTGACAGAAGTCCGGGCTGACTGCAGTGATAAAAAACTCGAAGCAGCCCATCTGGAAAGAATTAACGCGCAGAAGCAGAAAGTGGCGGAACGCGAGCACGCACTCAGGGAAGAGCGCGAAAAGGGTCATGACAGGGAAATGGCCAGAAGACAACAAAAGCTGGATGAAGCGCGCCGGGAGCTGAAAAAGTTACAGGCGGAGCCCTATTAATCGGAATTAACCTACTGATGTTAAAGGAGTATTTTATGTCTAAAGACACATCATCGGAACATTTGCGTGCTGAGCTGAAAAACCTGGCGGATACGCTGGAAGAAGTGCTGAGCAGTGGCACTGAAAAATCCAAAGGCGAGCTGGATAAACTGCGTAACAAGGCGCGTGTGGCGCTGGACAGTTCGCGCGAACGTCTGGGCGAATCTGGCGAGCGTATTGCGGCGACCACCCGCGAAGCGGCACAGAAAGCTGAAGGCTACGTGCGTGAAAATCCCTGGCATGGTGTGGGCATCGGTGCAGCGATTGGCGTCGCACTGGGCATGCTCATTTCGCGTCGTTAATCATGACTGACTCACAGCAGAACCACGGCCCGGCGAAAGGGGTCATTAACATCGGTCAGCGTATTGTAACCACGCTGGTGGGTATGGTTGAGACGCGTGTCCGTCTGGCAGTGGTGGAACTGGAACAGGAAAAAGCAAACCTGATACAGCTGCTGTTGATGGTAGGCCTGACCATGCTGTTCACGGCATTCGGTCTGATGAGCCTGATGGTGCTGATCATCTGGGCGGTCGACGCACAGTATCGTCTGATGGCGATTGGCATCACCACCGGAACGCTGTTCCTGCTGGCGGTTATCTTCGGGCTCTGGACACTTCGCAAAACACGTCAGTCCACGCTGTTGCGCCACACGCGCAAAGAGCTGGAAACCGATCGTAAATTGCTGGAGGAGCAACGCTGATGAGCCGCCGCGAGCGTGAAGAACGCATCCATGAACTGCTTAAGCATGTGCAGCAGCAGCGGCTGGACTTGAGCGCTGCGCGGCGTGACTGGCTGGAAGGCACCGCCCACTACGATCGCGGCTGGTTTACTTTCCTCAGCTTACGTCGTTATCTGGCTATCGGCAGCAGTGCTCTGGCCGTCTACTCGATTCGCAGCCCTAACAGGCTGCTACGCTGGGCAAAACGGGGCTTTGGCGCCTGGAGCACCTGGCGCATGATTAAGTCCGCCATGCCACCGCGCTAATCCTGTTAAAAGCCGGCCCTGAAAAGGCCGGCTTTTCTTCATCAGAATTTCTGAAAAACACTGACAGTTTATCTCGCTTACAACCTTTTCGCCGCGCGACTATCATCTCCAGCCATCACCCCAATGAACGCAGCACTGCTTTCAGCGGGCATAAACCCTGCGGGCAACCTGCCCTGCATCACTGATAGCGCTGGAGTAAATGATGAAAAAATTCGAAGATACTGGTCTGTTACTGGCTCGCATCCTGATGCCAATCCTGTTTATCACGGCAGGCTGGGGCAAGATCACCGGTTATGCCGGTACGCAGCAGTATATGGAAGCGATGGGCGTACCTGGCTTTATGCTGCCGCTGGTGATCCTGCTGGAGTTCGGCGGTGGTCTGGCCATCCTGTTTGGCTTCCTGACCCGTTTTACGGCTCTCTTTACCGCAGGCTTCACCATCCTGACGGCGTTCCTGTTCCACAGTAACTTTGCCGAAGGCGTCAACCAGCTGATGTTTATGAAGAATCTCTCCATCGCCGGTGGCTTCCTGGTATTGGGTCTGGTCGGTCCTGGCGCATACAGCCTTGATCACCTGATCAGCAAAAGAAAACCGCAGGCCGTTGCGCGCTAATCTCACGTAATGCGTAATGCCACATATACTTAGCAGGGCGGGGAAGTTTCCCCGCCCTGTTTGCATTGGAGCCATTATGGGACAGTTAATTGACGGTGTCTGGCATGACACCTGGTATGACACCAAATCGACCGGCGGTCGATTTAAGCGTTCAGAATCAGCGTTCCGTAACTGGGTTACGGCGGACGGCAGTGCGGGTCCGACAGGCAGCGCGGGATTCACCGCTGAACGCGACCGCTATCATCTTTATGTCTCGCTGGCCTGCCCATGGGCGCACCGCACCCTGCTGATGCGTCAGCTGAAAGGGCTGGAGAGCATGATCGATGTGTCAGTCGTCCATCCCCTGATGCTGGAGAACGGCTGGACCTTTGATGATACCTTCGAAGAGGCGACCGGCGACAAGCTCTATCAGAATGAGTTTCTTTACCAGCTCTATCTGCATGCTGACCCGCAGTATAGCGGCCGCGTCACCGTGCCGGTTTTGTGGGACAAGCAGCAGAACACCATCGTCAGCAATGAGTCGGCGGATATTATCCGCATGTTCAACAGCGCCTTTGATGCAGTGGGTGCGCGCGCCGGTGACTATTATCCCGAGGCGCTGCGTAAGGAAATCGATGAGTTGAACGGCTGGATCTATGACACCGTGAACAACGGCGTCTACAAATCGGGCTTTGCCACGTCGCAATCCGCCTACGATGAGGCTGTGACTGCCCTGTTCCATTCGCTGTCGCGGCTGGAGCAGATTTTAGGCCAGCATCGCTATCTGACCGGCGACCAGCTGACCGAGGCGGATCTCCGACTCTGGACCACGCTGGTCCGTTTCGACCCGGTCTATGTGACCCACTTTAAATGCGATCGTCACCGGATTTCTGATTACAGAAACCTCAGTGGTTTCCTGCGCGACATCTATCAGATGCCCGGTATCGCAGAGACGGTCAGCCTGCCGCATATCCGTCATCACTACTATTGCAGCCACAAGACCATCAACCCGCACGGCGTCATTTCGCTGGGCCCGGCGTTTGACTGGGATGAGCCGCACGGTCGCGGTTAAAGGTTGTGAGTGTCATAAAAGCAAAAACCCCGCAGAAGCGGGGTTTTCAGTAAAAGTCGAAGCTGACCGTTAAGCCGGGTTCTGTCGTGGACAGTCATTCATCTAGGCCAGCAATCGCTCACTGGCTCAAGCAGCCTACCCGGGTTCAGTACGGGCCGTACCTTGTGAACCCCTATTTGGCCTTGCTCCGGGTGGAGTTTACCGTGCCACGAACTGTTGCCAGTCGCGCGGTGCGCTCTTACCGCACCCTTTCACCCTTACCTGATCCCATTTCTGGGCCATCGGCGGTTTGCTCTCTGTTGCACTGGTCGTAGGCTTGCGCCTCCCAGGCGTTACCTGGCACCCTGCCCTATGGAGCCCGGACTTTCCTCCCCTCTGCCCGTCTCCCCACAAGTGAGGACGACGACAAAGCGGCGACTGTCTGGTCAGCTTCGGCGCGGGATAATAGGACATTCCCCGCCGTTTGTCACGCCTCTTGCTGCGCCAGCGCATACTTATAAAGCGCATTCTTCTTCACGCCGTGGATCTCTGCCGCCAGCGCCGCCGCGCGCTTCAGTGGCAGCTCCTTCTGCAGCAGCGCCAGGGTTCGCAGCGCGTCAGCCGGTAACGCATCGTCATCCAGGACCTTATGCCCCTCGACAATCAGCACCATCTCACCTTTGCGGCGATTCTCATCCTCTTTTACCCAGGCCAGCAGCTCGCCTGCCGGCGCACCGTGGATGGACTCCCAGGTTTTGGTCAGCTCACGCGCCAGCACGACATACCGGTCAGCGCCCAGCTCACTGACCATATCCTGCAGGCTGTCGATCAGACGGTGGGTGGATTCATAAAAAATCAGCGTGCGCGGCTCCTGCACCAGCGCCCGCAGCGCATCACAGCGGCCTTTGGTTTTGGCGGGCAGAAACCCTTCGTAACAGAAACGATCGGACGGCAGACCGGCGGCACTCAAGGCGGCAATCGCGGCACAGGCACCCGGCAGCGGCACCACACGGATACCTGCTTCACGGCAGCGACGCACCAGATGGTAGCCCGGATCGTTGATCAGCGGCGTGCCAGCATCAGAAACTAAGGCTATGCTTTGACCTTCCTGCAGCTTCGTCAGCAGCAGCTCAGCCTTGTGCTGTTCGTTGTGGTCATGAAGTGAGAAGAGTCGCGCATTGATGGCGAAATGTTGTAGCAACAGCCCGGTATGACGTGTATCTTCCGCAGCGACCAGATCGACGCTCGAAAGCACCGTCAGCGCCCGCTGGGTGATATCACCCAAATTACCAATCGGGGTTGGAACGATGTAGAGCGTGCTGGCAGAAATCTCTGCCCGATCGAGTTGTTTCATTGTTTCATCCGAATTGCCGATTTAATATTGAGCATCTTGAAAAAAACATCACTGGATACAGTATGCTTCCTTCAAAAGTCGTTCGTCATAAAGCAGGACGCTTTCTGCCTGTCATTCTTGCTGGGCTGATTTTAGCCGCGTGTAGCGGTCAGGGGCCGCAAACCTCAACCGTTAATATTCAGGGGCCTGTCACAGCCAGCTCCGCTTACTATCTTCAACAGGCGCAGCAAAGCAGCGATGATAGCAAGACCGACTGGCAATTACTCGCAATCCGCGCCCTGTTGAAGGAAGGAAAGTATCCTGAAGCGACGCAGCAACTGAGCCAGTTGCCGCAGCAGCTCTCTGAGACGCAGCAGCAGGAATCTCTGCTGCTCAACGCGCAATTGCTGATTGCGCAGCAGAAAACTAAAGAGGCTGAACCGCTGTTAGCCCAGGTGAAAACCGGCGCACTGTCGCAGGATCAGCTGGCGCGCTACTACAGCCTGCAGATCGCCAGCGCCCAGGGTCGCCCGTCGCTCTCACTGGTGCGCTCTTATATCGCCCAGGAGCCGCTGCTGAAAGGCACCGATCATCAGGGCAATATTGACGCGACCTGGCAGACGCTGACGCAGATGTCACCGCAGGAAGTCAGCAACCTGGTCATCAATGCCGACGAAAATGTGCTGCAGGGCTGGCTGGATCTGCTCGCGGTCTGGCGCGCTAATGCCCAGGATGCGGAGATGCTCAAGTCAGGCATTAAAGACTGGCAGACCCGCTACCCGCAGAACCCGGCGGCCAAAACCCTGCCGACGCAGCTCAGTCAGATGCAGAGCTACACCAAAGCCTCAACCAGCCTGATCGCGCTGCTGCTGCCGCTGAACGGCCAGGCGCAGGTGTTTGCCAACGCGATTCAGAAAGGCTTTAACGACGCGAAGAACGGTCTCTCTGCTCCGGCCGCGCAGCCTGCCGCAGCCGCACAGCCCGCCGAGGCCGCGGCCAGCACGCAGCCCACTGCCGTCGCAGGTTCTGCCAGCGATCCGATTAGCGCACCGCAGCAACAGCAGCAGCAGCCTGCCGAGACCGCCGCTCAGCCTCAGTCTCAGTCTCAGCCGATTGCCGCACAACCGGCCAGCAGTGCTCAAATCAAGGTGTATGACACCAGCAGCCAGCCAATTGAGCAGGTGATGCAGCAGGCTCAGCAGGATGGCGCCACCATCGTGGTCGGCCCGCTGCTGAAGAGCAACGTCGAGAAAGTCGCCAACAGCCAGACGCCGCTGAATGTGCTGGCGCTTAACGAGCCAGAGCAGATCCAGAATCATCCAAACATCTGTTACTTTGCGCTCTCGCCTGAAGATGAAGCCCGCGACGCGGCGCACCATATCTGGGATCAGGGTAAACGCCAGCCGCTGCTGCTGGTTCCGCGTAGCGGATTGGGCGATCGCGTCACCAACGCCTTTGCTCAGGAGTGGCAGTCGCTGGGTGGCACGACGGTGATGCAGCAGCGCTTCGGTTCCACTGCTGAACTGAAACAGGGCATCAACAGTGGCGCAGGCATCAGTCTCTCCGGTACGCCGGTGAATGCCGCCCCTGCCGCGTCGCAGGGTGTTTCTATCGCAGGGCTGACGATTCCTGCTCCACAGCAGAGCACGCCGGATGCGGTCAGCACCAGCAGCGGTGGCAGCGTCGACGCAGTCTATATCGTATCGACTCAGGATGAACTGCAGCTGATCAAACCGATGATCACGATGCGCACCGGCAGCCGCAGCAACATCTCGCTCTACGCCAGCTCACGCAGCGCACAGGCCGGTGCCGGTCCCGATTTTCGTCTGGAGATGGATGGCCTGCAGTTCAGTGACATCCCGCTGCTTTCCGGCAGCAACCCTGGCCTGATGCAGCAGACCGCGAAGTCATTTAACAATGACTACTCGCTGGTGCGCCTCTACGCCATGGGAATGGATGCCTGGACGCTGGCGAATCACTTTAACCAGATGCGCCAGACACCAGGCTTTACGCTGGACGGCAACACCGGCAGGCTCAGCGCCAACACGGATTGTGTGATCAACAGGAAGTTGACATGGAACCAGTATCGTCGGGGCGAAATCGCACCGGCCAACTGACCCGCCGCCAGATAGGTGCCGGGCATGAAGATGCGGCCCGGCGCTATCTGGAGCAGGCTGGCCTGAAATGGGTCGCCAGCAATGTTCACTTTCATCATGGTGAACTTGACCTGATTATGCGTGACGGGCACTGTTGGGTGTTTGTGGAAGTCCGCTACCGTCGCGACGCGCGTTATGGTGGCGCACTCGCCAGCATAACCCGGAATAAACAACAAAAGCTGCTGCGCGCTGCCGCTCTCTGGCTGGCGCAACGCGGCGGCAGTTTTGAAACAGTGAATTGCCGTTTCGATATCATCGCCATTACCGGCACGGCGCTTGAATGGCTGCCGAATGCCTTTAATGCAGACGTTTAGAACCAGGTGGTCGTGTGCAGGAAAGAATTAAAGCGTGTTTTACTGAAAGTATTCAGACCCAGATAGCCGCCGCCGAGGCATTGCCCGATGCCATCTCCCGTGCGGCCATGACGCTGGTACAGTCGTTACTCAATGGCAATAAAATCCTGAGCTGTGGCAACGGGGCCTCATCGGCCAATGCCCAGCATTTTGCCGCCAGCATGATCAATCGTTTTGAGACCGAACGCCCCAGCTTACCGGCGCTGGCGCTGAGTGCAGACAACGTGATGCTGACGGCAATCGGCAATGACCGGCTGCATGATGAAGTGTATGCCAAGCAGGTGCGCGCCCTGGGACAGGCTGGCGATGTACTGCTGGCGATCTCTACCCGCGGCAACACGCGTGACATTATCAAGGCGGTGGAAGCCGCAGTGACACGCGATATGACTATCGTTGCGCTAACCGGGTATGATGGCGGAGAGCTTGCCGGACTGCTGGGCCCGCAGGATGTGGAAATCCGTATTCCCTCTCATCGCAGTGCCCGGATTCAGGAGATGCATATGCTCACCGTGAATTGCCTGTGCGATCTGATCGATAACACTCTCTTTCCCCATCAGGAATGAACGAAGGAGCACGAATGAAAGCATTGAACGCTATAGCTATTCTGTTAACTGCCATGCTGCTGCAGGGCTGCGTTGCGGTCGTTGCGGGCGGAGCTGCCGTTGCGACCAAAACGGCGACCGATCCCCGCTCTGTCGGGACGCAGGTGGATGATGGCACGCTGGAGCTGCGCGTCACAAACGCGTTAGCTAAAGATCAGCAGATCAAAACCGATGCCCGCGTGATTGCCACGGCTTACCAGGGCAAAGTGCTGCTGACCGGTCAGGCACCGTCGCAGGAGATTGCTAATCGCGCCAAACAGATCACGATGGGCGTTGATGGCGCAACCGAGGTGTATAACGAGATCCGTATCGGCCAGAAAGTGACGCTCGGCACCACCTCGTCCGACACCTGGATCACCACCAAAATCCGCTCACAGCTGCTGGGCAGCGATCAGGTGAAATCGTCTAACGTGAAGGTGACGACGGAGAATGGCGAAGTGTTCCTGCTGGGTCTGGTGACGCCACAGGAAGCGCAGGCAGCGGCCGATATTGCGAGCCGTGTCAGCGGCGTGAAGCACGTTACCACCGCATTCACCATGCTGAAGTAACCGGCAGAAAGCAAAAAAGGCGGCCCTGGCCGCCTTTTTTATTGCCTGTAATTCAGACAGGAATGTCGATGATCAGCGCGCGGGTCGCTGTTTTCGCGGTCAGCTGCAACAGCTTCTCCTCCTGCAGGAACGCGCCGTCGCCGCAGCCCAGCTTTTCCTGATGGTCGGTGCCGGACATGGCCGTCAGCGATCCGTGAATCGACTGCAGATAGGCGCGTGGCCCCTGCAGGCGCAGCGCGTGCTGCTCACCGGGTGCCAGTTCAACCTGATAAATCCACACCTGCTGACGCAGTTGCAGACTCGCTTCCACGCCATCCGGCGAGGCGACCAGCTGCGACAGCTGCCCGTCGGCCAGCGCCATTTTCTGCATCCGTGGGTTTTCCCGCTCCGGGCAGGCGGCCAGCCAGAGCTGCATACGCGTCAGCGGACGCTCTTTGCTCAGGTTGATTTCCGTGTAACTGACCCCCGGCTGCGCAGAGAGCAGCAGCGCCTCCCCTTCCTGCACGCTGATGGTGTTGCCTTCGCTGTCGCGATACTCCGCTTCACCCTGCAGCACGATGTTCAGCACATCGACCTGGGGATAGGAGCGCGGCTGAAACGCCGCGCCCGGTGCCAGCACTTCCTGGTTCAGGACGCGCAGTGACGCGTAGCCCATCAGCTTTGGATCAAAATAGTGGCCAAAAGAGAAACTGTAGCGGGCCTGTAACCAGCCAAAATCGGCCTGGCCACATGCGGACGCGCTGCGTGTGGTGATCATGATTTACCTCCGGCATCCGTTGACGAGGATCGGTCACGGACTCTATACCCTCATGGTAAAAGTCTGGACGCCGGATTGTTAGCCAGTTAATCTGCCCGGCATGTTCAAATTTCCTGACAGAGAACCGGGATGGCTAAAGAGCGTGCGTTAACCCTTGAATCTTTACGTGTGATGGATGCGATCGATCGGCGAGGCAGTTTTGCCGCCGCCGCGGATGAACTGGGCCGCGTCCCCTCCGCCCTCAGCTACACCATGCAGAAGCTGGAAGAGGAGCTGGATGTGGTGCTGTTTGACCGTTCCGGTCATCGCACCAAATTCACGAACGTGGGACGCATGCTGCTGGAGCGTGGCCGGGTGCTGCTGGAAGCCGCCGATAAACTCACCACCGACGCGGAAGCGCTGGCGCGCGGCTGGGAGACCCACCTGACCATCGTGACCGAAGCGCTGGTGCCGGTGGAGGCACTGTTTCCGCTGGTCACGCGGCTGGCCGACAAGGCCAACACGCAGTTTTCGCTGGTTACCGAAGTGCTGGCGGGGGCCTGGGAGCGGCTGGAACAGGGTCGCGCCGACATCGTGATCGCGCCGGATATGCACTTCCGCGCCTCCACCGAGATCAATACCCGCAAGCTCTACACCATGATGAGTGTCTATGTCGCCAGCGCCGATCACCCGATTCACAACGAGCCTGAACCGCAGTCAGAAGTGACGCGGGTGAAATACCGTGGCATTGCGGTGGCAGACACCGCCCGAGAGCGGCCGGTGCTGACCGTGCAGCTGCTGGATAAGCAGCAGCGCCTGACCGTGAGCAGTATGGATGACAAGCGCCGCGCGCTGCTGGCGGGCCTGGGCGTCGCGACCATGCCCTATTCGTTAGTGGAGCAGGATATTGCCGAAGGTCGCCTGCGGGTCGTCAGCCCGGAGTATACCCGCGAGGTCGATATTATTATGGCGTGGCGGCGTGACAGCATGGGCGAAGCCAAATCCTGGTGTCTGCGTGAGATCCCGCGCCTGCTGGCGAAAAAAAACTGATACTCAGGGGCGGCTCAGACAATCCATTGCGACCGCCCTGAAGCTGCTGAAATCGGTGCAGTCCCGCAGGCGGGTCATCGCCCTTTCACGCAGAAACGTCACAAACAGATCGTAGATCGCCATCGCCTCTTCATACTCACTTTTGCTGATCGCCAGCAGGAAAATCACATAGGCGGTGTCGTCGCCCCAGGCGATCCCCTGCGGGGCCAGCACCGTGCAGACCACGGTTTTCTTTGCCAGCAGCCCCAGCGAGTGCGGCAGCGCAATGCCTTCGCCGAGCATGGTGCTGACAATCGCCTCGCGCTCCTCCACCGACGGACAGAACGCCGCATCCACGAATCCCTCCGCCTCCAGCTGGTCGCACAGCTGGCGAAACAGCGCAGAGCGGGTCATGGGTCGATCAACAATATGGAAATGCTGCGCATCAAAAAATTTCGCCAGCATATAGGGACGGGTGCGATCGACCAGCACCAGTTTGCCAATCTGCTCCAGCTGAAAACCGGTGGGAAACGGCGACATGACCACCACCGGCTTCTCTTTTTCGCTGAGCCGGATGGTCGAGATCACAAAATCCTCTTCGATGCGGCTGCGCGCCTCATATTCACGCTGTGACAGCCGTGCCGTGACCTGCAGCTGCGGATAGCGGCGCAGCAGCATCGCCTCGATCATCCGCAGCGTGGAGTTGCCGCTGTCGCACACCAGCAGCACCTGCGGATGGCGCTGATAGCCCACATCATAGTGGCGCTCCAGCCCGACACCGATGTGCAGCACCAGAAAGCCAATCTCATTCTCGCTGATCACATAAGGGGTATATTTCCCCCAGCTGGTTACCGCCGCCAGAGTGACATCATAGGCCATCGGGTAGTGCTGCTTGATGTTACTGAGCAGCGGATTGGGAATGTGAATCTGATAGCGTACCCGGGTAATCATGGTCTTGATGTGGGTAAGCAGATCGGCACGCAGCTGCTGGTCGTTCTGCAGATTGAAGTTGTAGTGGGTGTTGATAAAGCTGAGCAGATAATCCACCAGCGCATCGCCATCATCTGCGTTGATCGCGCTGGGGGCCACCGCCTGAATCCGCCGCGCCGCAATGTTAATCCGCAGCCAGTGCTCTTCGGCCGGGGAGATCGGCTTACTGACCAGCGGTCGCATCAGCGTGATCAGCTGATGTGCGGCTTCACGCTCCTCATCGCCAATCTCTTCGGCACCCGGATCGTTAAGCGGATAGCCTTCGCTGATACGCCGCACCGCCACGGCGCAGTAGATCCGCAGGTAGCGCTCCCCCTCATCACTGAGCCGGATGTTATGCCGGGCGAAACAGCGCTGCAGCAGCGGGCGCAGCGTCTCCAGTATGCCGCTGTTCAGCGCCTCGATGGTCAGCAGCGGGCTCTCCGGCTGCACCTGATCGATTTGCCACAGCAGGTCGGTCAGACAGGTGCGGATCGCCACTTCGCTGCCAAACAGCTTCATGCCGTAATGCGGCTTACTCTCGATCGTCAGGTGATAGCGCCCCAGCCATTCGCGCACTTCGGCCATATCATTCTGCAGGGTGGCGCGGCTGACAAACCACTCTTCGGCCAGCTCCTCCAGCTTCAGCGAATAGGCGGCGGTGAGAAAGCGGGTCAGCAGATAACGGACCCGATCCGGTGCGGTTCGCGGCACCCGCAGCGGCGACGCACTGTGCTGTTGCAGATGCTGAAAACGCTGCGCATCCTCAATCTTCAGCTGATAGCCCGCGCCGCGATTCAGGATAAACTGCGCGCCATGCTCTGCCAGCAGCGCATTCAGCGCCGTAATGTCGGTGCGCACGGTTCGTGTCGAGACCGCAAAGCGCCGCGCCAGCTCATCCTGAGGCAGCGTTTCGTTTTGCAGGGCATCGAACAGTTGCGCAAGGCGCTGATTGGGAAATCTCACAAGCGTTACCTGTTAGCAGACAAAAGGTGGAAATCAGCCTACGGCGATCGTCGCGCAACGTCCATGCTGCGCGATCGTGCCGGGGCGGTTCGATCGTATCGATCCTCAGGCCAGCAATGTTTTAGAGATGGCCAGCAGCTGCCGCACATCCTCCACGCGCGTCTCGCCACTGGCCTGGTCGATGATCGAACTGTAAACGTGCGGGATCACTTTACTGACGCCGGACTCCAGCGCAATACGGACGATCTCACCGAAGTTTTCCAGATCGATGCCGCCGGTCGGCTCCAGCCAGAAATCCTGCTTTGCGCACGCTTCCGCCACGGCGCGATACTCCGCCACCGCCTGCAGCCCGCCCATCGGAAAATATTTCACCGAGCTGCCGCCCATATCCTGCAGCATCGCGATGGCGGTTTCGACCGGTACGATCCCGTCCCGCTGTTTTGCGCTGCGTGGCCCGGTGGAAATTTTTACCCGACCCGGCGTGCCGGTCGGTGAAATCAGGCCGTTCACCACCGTCTGCGACTGGCCCAGCAGGGCGCGGCTGGTGGCGACGCCGGTAAAGACCTGGTTTACATGCTGCGGTTGCAGCACCGCCGCGATCTCACTCACCATCTGTGACTGATTAGGATCGCCCGCGCCCAGCCCGATCGAGAGCGCGTTGTCGATCAGCGCGGCATACTCGCGCATATCGGCGATCGCGGCCGCGTTGCTGGCGTAGTTTTTCGACAGTACGCCCACCAGCACATGCCCTTCTGCCGCCTGCCAGATGGCGTGCGCATTCTCTTTTGATCCTGCCAGCACATTCAGGCAGAGACGATCCTGATAAAAATGGGGGGTCAGCGTCATGCGTGGTTTTCTCCGTTTAACAGCGCCTGGATGCGGGTAAAGATGGTATTCAGCTGATCGGCGCTGACGCTGCGGACGTCCGCTTCGATGATCCCTTCGTTGGCTTTGTAGCCGCGGAAGTAGATCGCCACGTCGCCCTTTTTCAGCGCCTGCACCAGATCGCCGGTGCGGTGCGGGATCGCGGCTTCATCGAAGGCGATCTCCGTGCGGGCGATATCGCGCCCGGCCCCGTCCCACACCACACGGGCCGTCACGCCGTGCAGGCTGTTGAGCTGCTCAATAAACGGCGTCATTTTTTCCACCATCTGCGCGCCGCTGATCTTCGGCTGCGTCAGATAGCTTTCGATGGCCTGGGTCAGCCCCAGAATGCCCTCTTTGCCGACTTTCATCGCCCGGCCAATACCGTTGCTCTGACGCTTCACCCATTCGACATACTGATGCCTGCCGATCACCAGTCCGCTGGTCGGCCCTTCGATCGCTTTGGCACCGCTATAGATCACCAGATCCGCGCCCGCCGCGTAGTAGCAGTACAGATCCTCTTCTGCGGCAGCATCGACGATCAATGGCACGCCGTGCTCGCGCGCTACGGCGGCAGCCTGCGCCACATCAAGATGGCTCTTCTGCACACAGTGGTGCGATTTTACATAGAGGATGGCTGCGGTCTGTGGTGTGATCGCCGCGGCGAGCTGAGCGGCTGAGCATTCGTTGCTGTAGCCTGCCTCTACCAGCACTCCGCCGCCCAGCGCCACCATACTTCCCACCGGCGCGCCATAGTTCACGTTGTGCCCTTTCGGCACCACAATCTGATGCGGAACGGTCAGCGGCGCAGCATGCAGATTATCCAGCAGCCAGTCGTTATCTTTGACAATCACCGCCGCCACGCTCTGGGCGATACCGGCCGAGGCGCAGGAGACCACCAGCGCGTTCTCCACCTTCAGCAGATCGGCGATATGGGCGCCCGTCTTATCCACCAGATCGTTCATTTCGAAGTAGTGTTCGAGGCCATATTTCACCGTGTCGATTACCTCACTCGACGGCGTGGAGACACCGAGGATCGTCATACGGCCAGAGGCGTTAATCACCGGCTTCAGGCCATACTTTTCATAAACCGAATTCATGCGCGGCTCCTTCTTCAGTCGCAAACCACTCTCCGGCGACCACGGCCGCCAGCGGGATCAGATGTTTGTCACCGGCCACCTGTTCACCTTCTGAATCGATGAAGGGCCGGATCGCCTGGTTAACGCTAAACACCGTCAGATCGGCGTCATAACCCACTTTCAGCTGGCCTTTACGCTGCAGGTGAAGCCCTGCGGCCGCCCTGACCGTGACGCAGTCGATGACCTGCGGCAGCGTCATGCCAACGCTGAAAAACTTCGACATGACATGCGCCAGACTGTGCACCGGCCCGGCCATGCGATTGCGGCAGTAGATGTCTGAGCTGATGGTGTCGGGCAGAATGCCCTGCGCGATCGCCGTCCGGGCGACCTCAAAGCTGAAACTGGCGCTGCCGTGACCGACATCAAGCCGGACACCGCGCGCAATGGCCTGCTTTACCGCCACTTTCAGTTCGCCCTGCGGTGTCAGAATGCGGTTGGGCTTGCCGTTAAAGCAGTGAGTAATGATGTCGCCGGTGGTGAGCAGATCCACAATCTGGTCGAGATCGGGCGGATTGTTACCAATATGCACCATCAGCGGCAGCCCGCCGCTCTCCTGCTGGATCGCTTTGGCCTTTATCAGCGGCTGCACGCCATTTTTACCGACCACGCTACTGCTGATACGCGCCTTGAGGCCGACAATAAAATCAGGCAGCCGTGTCACCGCCTGCTGCACCGCCTCGCCATCGATCTGCGTCATATCGGCCAGCTCGTTCTGGGTGACGATGCCGGTACGGGCGATATTGATCAGCGCATAGACCTGCGTCGTAGCCGTGCGCGTCAGCCGGTAAAAGTCATCAATGTGATCTGCGCCGGTGCTGCCTGCATCGACGACCGTCGTGACGCCGTGCGCCACGCCAATCGCATCCGCCTCATCATGGTAAATCGGGGATTTGGGATAACAGTGAACATGGGAGTCGATCCAGCCCGCGCTGAGATAGAAGCGGCCCGCCAGGTTGCGCTCGCGGCGGGCGCGGCCCTGCACATGGCCTATCGCCGCGATGCGGCCATCCTGTAGCGCAATATCGACCACCTGCTCATCGCAGAGGCGCGCGGCGCGGATAATTAAATCGTACATGGTTTCTCCTTAACGGCAGCCCGCTGCCGGGCTACCGGTGAGATCAGAGCGCAATCGGGTAAATCGCACCCAGAATCATTGCGCCCAGAATCGCGCCGCCGGTAATCGGCTTGTTCCAGAGATAGAACAGCAGCGCGCCCAGCAGCGAACCCAGTCCAATCGGGATAGAGGCGCCCATCGCGGAGAGAATGATGAGCGGCCCCAGGAAGCGCCCGGAGGCGTTACCCGCGCCCATCATCACGTCAGCGCCGTAAGTCGAGTCGCTCTGATTGATGGTGAATTTACGTGCCAGAATTATCAGGTAGCCAATGGCCAGGCCGATCACCAGCCCGGTCGCCAGCGAGGCGGCGAAGTTTGCCACCGGAAAGATGATGCCTGCGCCCAGCAGCAGCGCCGGAACGCCCAGCCCAACACCGGTCTGAATCGCGCCGCCGATATCCAGGATGCCTACCAGCGAGCCTTCGATAATGCGGGCAAAGAGGAAGCTGGCACCAAAGGCGGCGACCGCGCCATAGACGCCGCTTTCCATGCCTGCGCGCAGCATCGAGACAAACGCCACTTCGTTAAACGCACCGATGCCGTAGAGGTAATACATGTGGGTTCCGGCAAAGACACCCGAGGAGAGCAGGCCAACAAAGATCGGGAAAGACCAGTCTGCGTACCAGAAGCCTCTGTTTTCGTTCATCGCATCGCCCTCTATTTGCCGCTGACGGCGTTATGGATCAGGTCAAGCCAGCCAGGAATGCCGAGCTGGAATGACTGCAGCAGTTTCATGTCGAAACCCCGGAAGAAGCCGCTCAGCACAAACAGCAGCACAATTGCGGTCATCATGACCCTGGTGACCCGGTTCCAGCCGCTCTCTTCCACGCCTTTACCGATCAGAATTCCCAGCACCAGGCCCGGCACGGCGTTGCCCATGATCAGCTGCGCCAGACCGCCAAAAATGGTGGCCCAGAAGCCCGACTTCCTGCCCGCGTCGATCGCCGCCAGCCAGAAGATGACCGGCATGACGGTGTTCACCAGCAGATTCGCGGCAGGCACCAGTACTTTAACCGCCGTGACCTGCAGCGCAGCCGGTACCGCCGAGGCGGTCGAGTTGAGGAAGGCGACCACGATCATGCCGATGATGCCGCAGGCGATAGCCATTTTTTTCGGGTTGTGCAGCGTCTCCGCCACGTTACGATTCTTCACCATCAGCGCCGCCGCGCCCCAGTTCGGGATGATGCGGTGATCCACATCCTGCGTGAAGGAACCGGCTGCAACAGAAGATGCCCAGGCATTGAAAAAGAAGCCAAGACCAAAGGAGAAGTGGGATGCCGGATCGCCTTCGCACGAGTTCAGCTCGCCCAGCGTTCGAAACGCGCCCATCCCCTGGGTCGTCGGCGCGTGGAACATGCGCGCGGCGCCTGCACCCACGCCGACGCCAACCAGCCCGCCAATGATCAACGACTTAAACAAAATGATTAAAAACATGTTGTTGTACCTTATTGTCGTTTTTTGCCCGCCCGGCGTCAGCCGCCGCCTCGCGCTGCCCGCCGCACCGTCGCGACGGCAGAAATGTGGCAGAACGGCCCGATGCTGACAGGCTTATGATGTTGTCGTGAACACCACCTGCTCCGTGTCGAAAACGGTGACGCTGACGGTGATCTCCAGCGTGACGCTGAAGCGCCGGCGCTGACGCGCCAGAAAGAAGAAGAGAAACTTCTCGGTTCTGACGCTCTCCTGCGCGCGCAGCACCCGGACATCCTGAGGCTCGATGCGCAGCAGGATTTTTTGCGTTGCGCGCAGAACCTGGTTCTGCACACGGCTCAGGGCATCGGCAAAGGCTTGCGCTTTGGTGTCGCCTTTGCCGTCGACCGTCACCTGCGTCACGTAGTGTTCTTTCATGATCCGCTGCCGTGCTTCCTGTTCCAGGCCTGCACCAGCCGCTCGCCTAACTCCTCCTTGTCCATAAAACCAAAACCCAGCACCGTGGCGCCTTCATTGATGGCAGTAACGCCCTCATCGACCGAGCGCATGCCATGTTTTGCTTTGTAACCATGTTTGTTCTGCGCGGTGATCGCGCCTGCACCGCCACTGCCGCAGAAAGAGATGCCAAAATCAGCGTTTTCAGCCTTCATCACATCACCCAGCTTCATGTCGGCCGCCACCCCCGGCACCACGATGGCCCGGCCACCCGCTTTTTCGATGCCTGCCGCCACTTTCTGCCCTTTACCTAACCGATCGCCAATCACGACTGTGACCATGTTCTGTTCCTCTTCAGTTGTTGGATCGCGCGACTTCAATATGGACTGACAGCAGCCACGCCTCTTCACGGGGCAGATTGCCAAACAGCGCCACCACCTGCTGCGCCAGCACTAACGTCTCCGGCGGAATATCCTCAAACAGCTCCGCTTCCACATCCGGCAGCGGCTCCCCGCTCAGTGAGCGTGACGCCATGGCGGTGACATGGGACTGCAGCATCTGCTGCTGCACCGCATTGGGCTGAATGCCATGCTGCTGGTAAATCGCCTCAATCTGCCTCATCACGCGCTCAGCCAGCGCCTGCACTTTCTCCGGTGGCGCTTCATACACCGGGACGCCGTTATTGCTCACCTTGCTACTCCTGTTAAGCCGGATAATTCGCGTTGAAAATAAATTAGCCCGCATCGCACCGGCTGTGGAGAGGCAACATTTCCAGCAGCAAGTGGAAATCGAGGTGAAGGTTGTGCGTCAGATCGCAGCCTGCACGATTAGTGCGGCAGACATCACAGATTGCACAGAACGTGACGCCGGACGGTCATAAAGCGGGAGGTCGTGCGGCGCAGTGGTGGACGAGCGCTAAAAGAGGAGGACGTGATAAGCAGAGGTGATGATAAAAAACCGCCGGTCGGGCTGACCGGCGGTCTGATTAACGGAATTTCTTATGGTTGGTATTGCGGATGTCATCAAATTTAGCGGCTTCGCGCTTTGCGCCATCCACGTTGTTCGCTTTCGCCAGCGCATCGACCACATCGATCTGGGCAATCAGCGAGTCCAGACCGGCGTGATACGCTTTTACCTGCGCGCTGTCAGCAGGCTGACCTTCCAGCTTATCCGGCGTGGACTGCTTCGCATCCTGCGCGGCAGTGCGCATCTTCGCTAACGCCTGCTGCATCTCCTGAGCATTGTCCGTTTTTTTGACAATTTTCAGGTTCGCATTCAGCGTGCCCATATCCTCTTCCAGATCCGCCGCATAGAGGCTGACGCTGGAGAACAGCAGAGAAGCCGACAACATTGCAATCACATGCTTACGCATCATTATTTCCTTTTTTATTGTGATGAAAAAAAAGCAGCCAGCCGGCTGCTTCAGGAATCCATCTTATTGTCCCGCTATCTTCATTTCAGGCAGCAATACGGAACCGCACTGAATGTTGCTGCGGGTTTCGATGTCGTCACCGATGGTCACCATGTTGCGCCACATCTCTTTGAGGTTACCCGCGATGGTGATTTCGCTGACCGGATACTGAATCACGCCATTCTCAACCCAGAAGCCGGCTGCCCCGCGAGAGTAATCGCCGGTAATGGCGCTGACGCCCTGACCCATCAGCTCGGTGACCACCAGGCCGGTGCCCATCTGCTTCAGCAGGTCATCGAAACTGTGACCCTGGCCTGCGATGCGCCAGTTGTGGATACCGCCAGCGTGACCGGTGCTGGTCAGGCCCAGCTTGCGCGCCGAGTAGCTGGTCAGCAGCCAGGTCTGCAGGACGCCCGCTTTGATGATGTCGCGCGACTGGGTACGCACGCCTTCGCTGTCAAAAGGCGTAGAGGCCAGCCCTTTCAGCAGATGCGGCTGTTCATTGATGGTCAGCCACTCCGGCAGAATCTGCTGTCCCATTGCGTCCAGCAGGAAGGTCGATTTACGGTAGACGCTGCTGCCGCTGATCGCTCCCACCAGATGGCCAAACAGGCCAGTCGCCACCTCCGCAGCAAAAATCACCGGGGCTTTCATGGTCGGCAGCTTACGCGGTGCCAGACGGGAAAGCGTGCGGCGCGCACACTCTGCACCCACCCACTCCGGGCTTTTCAGATCCTCAAACGCACGGCCAATGGTGTAGGCGTAGTCGCGTTCCATGTTGTCATCCTGCCCGGCAATCACGCTACTGGCGAGCGAGTGACGGCTTGAACAGTAGCTCTGCAACATGCCGTGGCTGTTACCAAAGACTTTGATGCCGACATGGCTGTTGAAGCTGCCGCCTTCGGTGTTGGTAATCCGCTTGTCGGCGCGCAGCGCGGCCTCTTCGGCCTGCGCCGCCAGCTCGATAGCGCGATCGGCGTCAATCTCCCACGGATGGTAGAGATCCAGATCCGGCGCATCATAGGCCAGCAGTTCTGCATCGGCCGGACCGGCAAACGGATCGGGGGAGGTGTAGCGCGCAATATCAATCGCCGCCTGCACGGTACGTTTGATCGCATCCGGGCTGAGGTCGGTCGATGAGGCGCTGCCTTTACGGTTCTGATGATAAACGGTGATGCCCAGCGCACCGTCGCTGTTGAATTCGACGTTTTCCACTTCGCCATAACGGGTACTGACCCCGATGCCGGTGGTTTTACTGACCGCGACTTCCGCGCTGTCAGTGCTTGCCTTAGCCAGTTCAAGTGCCTGCGCAATCGCCTGCTCCAGTACTTTTCGCTGTTCTGCAACCTGAGTAGATACGTTCATCGACCTGCCGTCTAATCTTATGTGTGAATGATTTGAGTCTATCAGAGTCAGAGAACAATTTCGCAGTCACCCGATAAACTGGTAGGATTAGCCTCTTTTTTTTGGGAGCCCGGAAATGACTAAAAAGCCCGATGAGTGGCTCGACGATGTGCCAGATAATGACGAAGAAGAAGATGAAGAGATTATCTGGGTCAGTAAGAGTGAAATTAAACGCGATGCCGAAGAGTTAAAACGCCTGGGTGCCGAACTGGTCGATCTGGGGAAAAACTCGCTGGATAAGATCCCGCTGGATGAACGCCTGCGCACCGAGATCGAACTGGCACAGCGCATTAAGAAAGAGGGTCGCCGCCGTCAGCTGCAGCTGATCGGCAAACTGCTGCGCAGTATCGACGTCGAGCCAATCCGCGTGGCGCTGGACAAGCTCAAGAACCGTCACAACCAGCAGGTTGCGCTGTTCCACAAGCTGGAAATGTTGCGCGATCGTCTGATTGAGCAGGGCGATGAGGCGATGAGCGACGTGATTGCACTTTATCCTGAGGCCGACCGTCAGCAGTTACGCAGCATGATCCGTAACGCGCAGAAAGAGAAAGCGGGCAACAAGCCGCCAAAATCTGCCCGTCAGATTTTCCAGTACCTGCGCGAACTGGCCGAAGCAAACTAAAGCCAGACCTGACCCCAGTTGCAGGCAGATTAACGCACGTTCTGACCGGTTCGCCTCGGTCATTGATACAGGCCAGCCGCCGGTATCGCTGGCAAAAAAAGCGCCCGATGCGGGCGCCTGTCGTGTTACTGCAGCCTGTCCAGCAGCTTCTGATGAATCCCCCCAAAGCCGCCGTTGCTCATGACCAGGATCGAGTCGCCTGGCTGAGCGGCTTTTGCCACCATCTCCACCAGCGTGTCGATATCTGCACTCCAGTGGGCTGGCGGGATACAGGCTTCGGCAACATCGGACACCTGCCACGGGATATGGTGCGGCTGGAACAGAAACACCTCATCCGCGCGCGCCAGTGACGGTGCCAGGTCGTTTTTGCTGATGCCCATCTTCATCGTGTTAGAGCGCGGCTCCAGCACGGCCAGGATGCGTGCCCGGCCGCCGACCTTGCTGCGCAGTGCGGCCAGCGTCGCCAGAATCGCGGTCGGATGATGCGCAAAGTCATCATAGACCTTGATGCTGTTCACTTCGCCACGCAGCTCCAGCCGGCGACGGGCATTGATAAAGCTGTTCAGCGCCTGCCCGGCATCTTCCGGCCGGACACCGACATGACGCGCGGCCGCAATCGCCATCAGGCCATTGTGCATGTTGTGCTCGCCCACCAGCGCCCAGTTCACTTCACCCACTTTTTCGCCGTCGAGCCATACTTCCCAGTGTGAGGCGTCGGGCGTCAGTTTCTTCGCCTGCCAGCGTCCGTGGTCGCCCACGCTCTCCTGCTCGCTCCAGCAGCCCATCGCCATCACCTGCCTGAGGTTAGCATCGTGTTCCGGCAGCAGGATCTTGCCCTGCCCCGGTACGATCCGCACCAGGTGGTGGAACTGCTTCTGGATGGCGCGCAGATCGTCAAAGATATCCGCGTGATCAAACTCAAGGTTGTTGAGGATCAGGGTGCGTGGCGCGTAGTGGACAAACTTGGAACGCTTATCGAAAAAGGCACAGTCATACTCATCCGCTTCGATGACGAAGAATGGACTTTTTCCTAATTTTGCCGAGACATCGAAGTTTCCGGGCACACCACCAATAATGAAGCCCGGCTCCAGGCCGCAGGCCTCCAGAATCCACGCTGCCATGCCGGCTGTAGTGGTTTTGCCGTGGGTTCCGGCGACCGCCAGCACCCAGCGGTCGCGCAGCACAAAATCATGCAGCCACTGCGGGCCAGAAAGGTAAGGAATGTTACGTTCCAGCACCGCTTCCACACAGGGATTACCCCGCGTCATCGCGTTGCCGATAATCACCAGGTCGGGTGCCGGGTCAAGCTGGCTCGCGTCGTAACCTTCAGTTAATTCAATACCTTGCTGTTCGAGCAGCGTGCTCATTGGCGGGTAAACGTTGGCGTCGGAACCGGTCACCTGATGACCCAGTGAGCGAGCCAGCACCGCCAGACCGCCCATAAACGTGCCACAAATCCCGAGGATGTGAATGCGCATAACATGATCCATTACTCAAAAGTTCGGCGCACAGTGTAACCCTGCTCGCAGACGGAAGAAACGGATTAGGACTATGGTTTTTGAAGTTCAATCGGCTAAACTGCGTACGCATCCGTTGGCAGACTGTTACGCGTGCTGCCACTCCATCGCAGATTCAGGGAATGTGTTATGAAAACGTTGGGCGAATTTATCGTCGAGAAGCAGCACGACTTTCCGCACGCCACAGGTGAACTGACGGCACTGATCTCAGCTATCAAGCTGGGTGCCAAAATTATTCACCGCGACATCAACAAAGCCGGGTTAGTGGATATCCTCGGTGCCAGTGGTGTGGAAAATGTTCAGGGTGAACAGCAGATGAAACTGGATCTGTTCGCCAATGAAAAACTCAAGGCAGCCCTGAAAGCGCGTGGCATCGTCGCCGGTATCGCTTCTGAGGAAGAAGATGAGTTCGTGATCTTCGAAGGTGAGGAGAACGGCAAATATGTGGTGCTGATGGACCCGCTGGATGGTTCGTCTAATATCGACGTTAACGTGTCCGTCGGCACAATCTTCTCTATTTATCACCGCGTCAGCGAACCGGGTACGCCAGTGGTTGAAGCGGACTTTATGCAGCCGGGCAACAAGCAGGTCGCTGCAGGCTACGTGGTTTACGGCTCCTCCACCATGATGGTTTACACCACCGGTGCAGGCGTACATGCGTTTACCTACGATCCGTCGCTGGGTGTGTTCTGTCTGAGCCACGAGCGTATGACCTACCCGGAGACCGGCTACACCTACTCCATCAACGAAGGTAACTACATTCGTTTCCCGCAGGGCGTGAAGAAATATCTGAAGTTCTGTCAGGAAGAGGATCTGCCAACCCACCGTCCTTACACCTCGCGTTACATCGGTTCGCTGGTCGCAGATTTCCATCGTAACCTGCTGAAAGGCGGCATCTACCTCTATCCAAGCACCGCCAGCCATCCTCAGGGTAAGCTGCGTCTGCTGTATGAGTGCAACCCGATGGCCTTCCTGGCCGAACAGGCGGGGGGTAAAGCCAGCGATGGTCAGCGACGTATTCTGGATATTCCACCGGTCACGCTGCATCAGCGCTGCCCGTTCTACTGCGGTAATGAGGCGATGGTGAACGACGTTGAGCGTTTCCTGGCCGAGTTCCCGGATTGCCGTCAGGGCTAATCCGGTCGCGGTTTAAGCCAGAAAAGCAAAAAGCCAGCGCGCGGTTAACGTGCGCTGGCTTTTTTGATCCGGCGTAACGATGGCCCGACCGGCAGACCGCCGCCGTTCGGGCCCGGAGGGCGGGTTGCTCCCCTGATCGTTATGCCGTCTGCAGCCTGAACTGCGCCATCGTGGCCTGAAGCTGATCGGACTGCGCTTCCAGCGACTGCGTCGCCGCAGTCGCCTGCTCTACCAGCGCGGCGTTCTGCTGCGCTGCCGCATCCATCTGCGTCACGGCCTGATTGACCTGCTCAATACCGCGACTCTGCTCGTCGGAGGCCATAGAGATCTCTTTCATTAGTGAGGTGACGCGCATCACCTCGCCCGAAATCTCATCCATGGTTTCTCCGGCGCGCGTCGCCATCTCGCTGCCCTCTTTCACCCGTGACTGTGAATCGCTGATCAGCGTGCGGATCTCTTTGGCGGCGTTGGCGCTGCGCTGTGCCAGCGTGCGCACTTCGTTTGCCACCACCGCAAAGCCCCGTCCCTGTTCGCCCGCGCGCGCCGCTTCCACGGCTGCGTTAAGTGCCAGGATGTTGGTCTGGAAGGCGATGCCGTCGATCACGCTCAGGATATCGCCAATGCGATTGGCGCTGTCGGTGATCTCATGCATTTTTTCCATTACGTAGCAAACCACCTCCGCACCGCGATCGGCGGTGTCGGAGACGGCATTCGCCAGCTTGTGCGCCTGCTGAGCATTGCTGGCGTTCAGGCGGACCGTTGCTGTGAGCTGCTCCATACTGGCCGCGGTCTGCTCCAGCGAAGCGGCAGACTCTTCGGTGCGCTGCGACAGGTTGACGTTGCCCGCCGCCAGTTCACGGCTGCCGATGTCGATCTGCATACTCGCTTCGCGCACCAGGCTGACCGAGTTGCGCAGCGACGCCTGCATGTCGGCGAGCGCATGGTTAAGCCGTCCCAGTTCGTTGTTGCCGGAGGGCGGCAGCGCCTGTGACAGGTCGCCCATCGAGATCTGCTCAAGATGCACGATCGCCTGGTTCAGCGGCAGCAGCAGCATCCGGCGCAACAGTTGCCAGGCAAGAACCAGCAGCATCAGGGTTAAGATCACCGCCACGGCGATCAGGATTTTCATTTTGGTTTCGTTGTGGGCCGCCTGCGCCAGCTGGGCCTGCGTCACCTGTTCAGCGAACTGGCTGAAGTCGGTGACGGCCTTGTTGTATCCGGCCGCCAGCGTCGCCAGGTTGCCTTCCAGCAGCTGGTAATATTCGTCGGTGTACTGCTTATCCAGCGCGGTCATCATCGGCTTAATGCCCTGGTCGAGATAGGCCTTGTAGCTGGCCGCAATCGCATCCGCCAGCATTTTTCCGTGCGCCGTCACCGTTCCCGCATCCACAAAACGTTTCAGGTTCTGCTGGGATGACACCACATCGGCCTGCGACAGCCTGGTCACGGCCGCGCCCTCCTCCAGCATACCAATTTCGATTTTACGCACCGCCAGCGCCGCGTTGGCGCGGGCCCGCATCAGATCGGCGTTACTCTGATAAAGGCTGTTCAGCTCAATCCCCTGAATGCGGTTGATCACATCCAGCGAGCGGTTGCCTTTATTAATTGCCACGATCCCCATAAAACTCACCGCCAGCAGCAGCAGTGTCATAAATGCCAGCAGTGCCAGCAACCCCGTGCGAAGTGATATCTGTTTCATCCTGATGATTTCCATGTATGAGAAAAGGCGAAAATTTAAGCGGCCCTAATGCGGAAGAGGTATCGGCAATAACGCTCCGAAACTTTAACCCTGATTAATAGAGTGTTAACGCCTTGATCATCCCGGAAACATCCAGCAAGCTGAACGCCGCCCCTTTTTATCCGGAGAAACCGATGAAATCAGGATTGTTTCTGATGCTGCTGCTTGTGAGCACCGCGACGATGGCCGAAGATCTGAAAACCGATGCCTCCCTCGACCGCTGCCTGGATAGGGCCTCGACCACCCTTGCCATGAACCAGTGCTACGCGGCGGCGACGCGGGCCTGGGATCAGGAGATGAATGCGCAGTACAACACGCTGATGACACGCCTCAGCGGGGAGGAGAAGACGACGCTGCGGCGCGCACAGCGTGCGTGGCTGAGCTACCGCGATAGCTGGCTTGAGGCCAGCCGGAGCCGGCTCAAGACCCAGGGTTCGCTGGGCAGCGTGGCTCTGAGCGCCCAGGGGCTGAGCCTGGTGCGCAATCAGGCGCTGATGCTGCAGTCGCTGGGTAAAGGCAGCTGCGCTAACCCTGATGATTGCTGATCGCAGCGGTTTTGACGCTGGCGAGTCAGTGCGCCCACTCACTTTCAGGAAGAGACCATGGCACCTTACGTCCCGACCCTTATTCTTATCGGCCTCGCCGTACTGAGTTACTTCGTTCACAACACCGCAGTCACGATCTCCATTCTGGTGCTGCTGGCGATCAAACTGACCCCACTCTCCCGGTTTTTTCCCTATGTGGAAAAACAGGGCATTACGCTGGGCATCATTATCCTGACCGTGGCGGTGATGGCGCCGCTGGCCAGCGGGTCGCTGCCCGCCTCGTCGCTGATAAAGTCGTTTGCTAACTGGCAGTCAATTGTGGCGATTCTGGTCGGTATTTTCGTCGCCTGGCTGGGCGGACGGGGCGTGAATTTTATGAGCGTCCAGCCTTCGGTGATTGGCGGGCTGCTGATCGGCACGATCATCGGTGTCGCGTTCTTCCGGGGTGTGCCGGTAGGACCATTGATTGCTGCAGGGATTGTTTCGCTGTTAGTGACCGCGAAGTAGCCTTTGGGCGCATTCCGAAACGCTAAAAAGAGGGCATACTTTCAGAGTCAGTTGGCTATAATAGCCGACACTCAACATACGACCATTGAAGGAATGCCCGATGAGTTTGAACCAGGTGCCAGCAGGTAAAGACCTGCCAGAAGATATCTACGTTGTCATTGAGATCCCAGCGAATGCTGATCCGATCAAATATGAAGTTGATAAAGAGTCTGGCGCCCTGTTTGTAGACCGTTTCATGTCTACCGCGATGTTCTATCCGTGCAACTACGGCTACATCAACAACACCCTCTCTCTGGATGGTGACCCGGTTGACGTACTGGTTCCAACCCCGTATCCACTGGTTCCAGGCTCAGTGATCCGCTGCCGTCCGGTTGGCGTGCTGAAAATGACCGACGAGTCTGGCGAAGATGCCAAACTGGTTGCCGTTCCGCACACCAAGCTCTCTAAAGAGTACGATCACATCAAAGATGTGAACGACCTGCCAGAACTGCTGCGCGCCCAGATCACCCATTTCTTTGAGCACTACAAAGATCTGGAAAAAGGCAAATGGGTGAAAGTGGATGGCTGGGACAACGCCGAAGCGGCTAAAGCCGAAATCATCTCCTCTTACGAGCGCGCTCAGAAGAAATAATTCTGCTGCCGGTCTGTAAGTCGAAAAAAAAACACCGTCCATCTGGACGGTGTTTTTGTTCAGGCCCCTGGCTCCTCATCGCGCTTCAGCCAGTCTCCACTCGTGATGTGCTGGCGTCCTGCCACTGAGCGTTGATAGACATAAAGCCATGCACTGCCAAACGGCGTCTGAGTCAGATAACGTTTGTACTCTCCCCCTTTGGTACGGAGCGCATCCAGCTCCGCCAGGGTTGAGGCATCAATGCGGTACACTTCACAATGTACCGTTCCGTTGCCCTCAATTACGCCGGGATAATGGCCCAGACTGTAAAGCTCAAAGCCTTCAATCTGGTGATCACCCAGCCACTGCGCATTCGTCATCCAGTGACTGTTTCCCTGTTTGCGCCGTAAACTGCCGTAGACAATTATTCGCATTGCTAAAACTCAAACTGATAGAGCAAATCGAGAGCCTGATCCACACCGGACACGGCTTCCAGATAGAGTTTGGGCATCAGGCGGTAACGCAAGGTTAACGTCGCCAGTGAATCAAATATGCCAACACCGTATTTTACCTGCAGACCCGGCAGCACATAGCCACTGACCTGCACCTGCTGGCTGTCGCCAACACCCGCAGTATCAACAGCAAGATTGCTGACACCGAACGTCTCCCCGATTTTACCCACAACCTGACCACTTTGTGCAACCCCTAAGCCAACAAGGGCCGAAGTCAGCGCGTTACTGTCGCCGTCGCTGCCTAATCCCTGACCACGCAGCAGGTAGGAGAGCGCCTCCTGTTGCGACATCGCCGGATCGGAGAAGACTTCCGCCTTCGGCTCATCCGCCAGCCCGGTGACCCGCAGACCCGCCGTGACGCCATCTTCGGTGGCATCCGGATTACGAATCGCTTCGAGGTTGACGTAAGGCTGATCCGGCGGACCGGCAAACTGCAGCTCACCTTTACGCACGATCAGATCCTGACCATAGGCATGGAAGCGCCCGGACGGGATATTGATCTGGCCGTTCAGGCCCAGCCCGGATTTATCCTGCACCATCTTCAGGTCGCCATTCAGCTTCGCTTTCAGGCCAAACGCTGAGAGCCGCACATCGTTACCGACGTGGATCACCAGATTACTGTTAATCGGGATCGAGGCGGTTTTTGGTGCAATCGGCTTCAGCTGTTCATCCAGCATCACCTCATCGGACGAGACGCCGGTGGCGCTCTCCGGCACTTCCTGCACCGTGATACGCGCCCACGGAATATCGACACGGCCATCCAGGTTAAAGGCGGCTGGCGTCGCTTCAAAGACCAGATCCGGCGAGACATCCATACGCACCATTGGCGGCACCGTGACACGCACCCGGCTGCCCTGCGCCGCGATGCGCGCACGCCAGTTATCGAGCTGGCTCCAGTCGGCGTTGCCGCTGAGGTTGATGTTGCCCTGCGCGGTCTGCACCAGGCCGTTGAGCGTCGAACTCATGCCGTTGAACACCAGGTTCAGGCTGGCATTGGTCAGATCCACCGGCATAAAGTTGCCATCCACATCCACCCCGGTCAGTCCCAGCTGACCAAACACCTGGGGCTGCTGAATACTGCCGCCCAGGCGCAGGGCGCTGTTCAGACTGCCCTTGATTTTTTCGCCCTGCATCAGCGCCGGATTGAGCATCGCCAGCGAGAGATTGCGGATGTTGACGTTACCGCCCAGCCTGCGGCGGTTTTGCGGATCGTCGATCTGCACATTGCCATCCAGTTGCCCGTTACCGGCGATGCGGATCAGCCAGTCGAGCTGCGCGCGGCCGTTGCGCAGCGCCGCATTCAGGTTCAGCGTGTCAAAGGCGATCGGCAGGCTGTTGCCCTGCACATCCTGCACCACTTTGACGCCGTTGCCCTTGAGCGCCACGGTGCCGGTCGGCAATCCACCCTCTGCGGTCCAGTTTACGCGCACATCTCCGCTGAACAGGCCGCTCAGCTGTGTGGCATCCGGCATAAAGGGTTTAACCATCGCCAGGTCAAAGCGGTTCAGCACCACATGCGCATGGCCTGCCGGTCCGGCTTCGACCGGCTCCGGTACGCAGAGCTGCGCATTGGGGTTCTGCCAGCAGTGCGGACCAATCGTCGCCGTCTGGCGGCTGTTGAGGTAGTCGATCGCCATCGCGCGGGTCAGACGCCACTCCCCGACCGGCGTATCAAAGCGCGTGTCGTTGAGCGACCCTTTCCAGCGTTCGGTCTGGCGATCGAAGCTGCCGTTCAGCGCCAGCTGGCCGGACACCGGCTTGCCCTGCACATTGAGCTTCAGCTGATGCTGCTTTTCGTTGCCGTCGGCGTTCAGCGTCAGCAGGCTGATGTTCAGCGCATCCTGCTTCAGCTGCTCGACGCGCAGTTGCAGCTTGCCCGCCACCTGTTCGCCGGAACGAACGTCGCCGTTCAGCGTAACGCGGTTAATCTGCATCTGCTGCCAGCGCAGGCCGCGACCGTTAAGGTCGGCCAGCAGCTGCGGCGCTTTCAGGGTGCCGCGCGCTTTAATCGTGCCGTTGACAACCCCCCCCAGGCCCGGCAGCGCATTGTCGAGCTGCGGCGCGTTGATGCTGGCGTCGAGATCCAGGCTGTCGCCCAGCGCCCCTTTAACATCCAGGTGGTTGCGTCCCAGCGCCAGTTTGATGCCCGGCACCGTCCACTGGTTGTAGCTGTTACCGGTAAGTGAGCCGTCCGCAGTCACCGCGTTCTGCTTCACATTGCCTTTGAGTTGCAACTGCGGCACGCTCAGCTGCCAGCTGCCGCCATAGAGACTGCCGCGGGTGGTGATTTTGCCATCCAGTCGCGCGGGCCAGTCGGGGTACTGTTTCGCGGTGTTAATGCCTGCCAGCGTCAGTTCGCTGCGCCAGCTGATGGCTTTGCTCCAGTCCACCAGGGCGGTGAGGTCAATATTGCCCTGCAGCGCGGCAATGCGCAGGCGGTCGAGGCTGAACTGTTCGACATTGCCTTTACCCGTCAGCGAGACGCTGGCCGGCGGCACCGACTCCCCTTTCACGGCGGTCTGCAGTGTCATCACGTAGTCGGTGGCCTTGCCTTTGAACTGATAGTCCAGCTTATCCGCCTGATACTGTACCGGGCCGGTTAACGGCCAGCGCAGCTGCGGGCTGGTCAGTTGCAGCGACAGCGGCAGTCCGGCGACCGCCAGCTGCGTCGTGGCGTCGAGCTGCGCGTTGACCGGGCCGGAGAGGTTCAGCCCCAGCTTCAGCTCGTCACGCATCGCGCCACTCAGCTTCAGCGCCAGCTTTTCGCCTTTAATCGGGTCGGTGTTGACCGTGCCGTTGAGGGCGAAATCGACCGGCCAGTTATCCGCCAGTGTCGCCTGTCCGCTGCCGTTGAGCTTGCCCAGATTCGAGTCCACGTCCAGCGTTGTCAGCTGCATCTGACGGTCGGCGGTTCTGGCTTTCAGCAGTAACCGGCTGACCGAAATATCGGTGTCGCCGGTAATACGCAGCTGTTCGCCCAGAATCTGCTGCACATCAATATCCAGCGGCAGACGGAAATCGGGCAGCGCAGGCAGCAGAGGTTGCGCAAACATCGCCTGCAGCGTTTCACCCAGCGGCTTTTCAGCGGGATGAGGCTGCTGCACTTTCGGCTGCACCACCTCTTCATTCACAACTTTCGCCGCCCTGGGCAGCGCAATCAGCAGGCTCTGGATATGGGTCGGATTCAGCGTCAGGGCGCGATCCTGCCACTGCAGGCCGGTGGTGAAATCGAGCAGCGAGATCGCCGTGTCATCGACCTTCACATTAATATTGTGCAGGCCAAGATGACTCAGCGTGATCGGGTATGGCGTGCTGAGGTTGGTGTCGCCACTCTCCTCTTCCGGCGCTGGCGCAGATGGCGTCATCTTTTTGCTGTCGACCACCACGCTGATGTCGCGCAGGGAGATGTCGTCCACGCAGACCGACGAGTGCAGCAGGCAGTTAAGATTCACTGCCAGATGGATCTGCCCGGCATCCACGCTGACGCCCGGCATCTCGTAACGCAGACCGTTGAGCGTCAGGTTGCGCCAGCCGCCGTCTACCTGTTTGATCGACAGGCCGGGCACCCAGCGCGATGCGCCCTTCAGCACCAGATGCAGCCCCGGCGTGGTACCGATTAAAAACGCCACGCCGCCCAACAGCAGCACCAGAAAGATCAGAATACCAATCAGGACCTTTTTCCATAGCTTCATAGTTCAGGCCCCAGTCCGACGTAAAATTGCAATCCATGCTCCTCGTTATCACCAACAGGTCTGGCGATATCAAATTTGATGGGCCCTACAGGTGAAGACCAGCGCACGCCGACGCCCGCGCCGGTTTTAAAGTTGCTTTGTTTGATGTCGTTGACCGCTTCGCCGGAGTCTACAAAGACGGCCCCCCACCATTTACCGGTGACGTTGTACTGATACTCCAGCGATCCGGTTGCAAGTTTTGAGGCACCCGTAAGTTTTCCGTCTTCATCACGCGGAGAGATATTTTTGTATTTATAGCCACGAATACTGCGGTCACCCCCGGCGAAGAAGCGCAGATCCGGCGGGACTTTGTCGAAATCGTTGGTTTCTATCCAGCCAAGGTTGCCGCGGGCCACAAAGCGGTGACTGTCGCCCAGGGTGCGGATCCAGACGTTTTGCGCCTGCAAGATCAGGAAGTCGACGTCAGATCCCCAGGTCGTGTCTGAGACATCGACGGAGTAACGCTGGGTGTCGCCCCAGGTCGGCATCAGGCCACCACGCGAGCGGGTGCGGTTTACGCTGACGCCCGGATAGAGCAGCATGGTGGTATTGGTTACGTTGCCCTGCGTAAAGTGATCCAGGCTCCAGCGCAGATTAACGGCCTTCTGCCAGCCGCTGCTGTTGTCCCAGTTGCGCGACACGGCAAGTGTACTGGTATCGGCTTTGGTGTCATTGAGGTCGGTTCGCTTCAGGCCACCGGAGAAGGTGTAGTACTGCTCCAGCGGGCTTTTCAGCAGGGGCACTTTGTAGCTTAAATCGACCTGCTGTTCCGGCGCAGAGACATAGGCACTGGCCGTCAGGCTGTGGCCCCGATCGTTAACCCAGGGTTTCTTCCAGGTTCCCTTGAGGCGTGGCCCCACATCGGTGGAGTAGCCGACACCCGTTTCAATGGTGTTTTCGACACGGGGCGACATAGCAGCATTCAGCGGCAGCACTTTGGTCTTACGGCCCTTGCTGAATTCCGGCGCGACCACCACCGAATTAAACCAGCCGGTGGCCGAGAGGCGGCGGTTCAGCTCGGCTAAATCGCGGGAGTTGTAGTAGTCCCCCTCTTTAAAGGGCACCAGATTCTGCAGGTACTCTTCGCGGATCTGCGAGCCCTGGAAGGTCACGTCGCCGAAGCGGTAACGCTCGCCGCTGTCGTAATCGATATCCCAGAAAGCTTCGTGCCGCTCAACCGACACGCCAAGCTGGCTCTTTTTAAAGGTGCCGTCGAAGTAGCCGTTGCGCAGGGCGAGATTAGAGAAGCCGCTTTTGAATTTGTCATATTGCCCGTGGTTGAGCTGGGTGCCCACTTTTGGCCGCCCCTGCTTTACCCAGGCTTTGTAATCGGCGTCGTTGCGCGCATCGCCTTCGACCACGATGGTGCTGCCGCCGATTTTAACCGGCTGGCCGGGCGTCACTTTTGCCACCAGCACCGGGCGACCGCCCTGTTCTGGCGCAGGACGGGATTCGAAGTCGATAGTGGGTTCGTAATAACCGAGTGCGCGCAGCCCCTCTTTTATTGCGACGGAGACGCGTGCCCGAAAACGGCCATCGTTTGAGACCTCATCGCTGCCAATGGTCGACAGGCGCGCCCTGACATTCTTTTGCAAATCCCCGGTTAAGCCGTCTACCTGCAATCGCACGGTCGCCGCCTCAAGGGCGGGCGCGGCAAGCAGCAGGCTGGCCATGCAATAAGTGTAAAATCGTGGCACCTGTACTCCTGTTAATCATGCCGGCCCCTTTTCCACGGGGCATTTATTAATCATCTTTGCCCGCACTACCGCAACGGCAACACCCTCATCATAGCCGCACTTTATGGCAAACGGCGACGCAACGCTGACATCTAAGTCAAATAACGCCATATTGTCGGTAAATGAACGGGGGGATACAACTCCTGCAGGCGGGAATGATCGGTCCGGAATGACGCACTCAGATAAATCCGGAACACGCTGGCCGCTCAGGCGTCGTGACACGGTGGTTTGCCCTCTGGCGGCACGATGAGCGCTCCTGCTATAATCGGCCACCACAGGCATCCCGCCTGTTTTCATTTCTGCCCCGACATCTCATTCTCTGTCGATATGGCGCAGACATTTTTGGCACGGATAGCTCTGTTTCATGGATAAACCCGCTCTGTTTGCGCTTACCCACGCTGCCCAGGCCAAAAATGACATGTGGATAACCCTTTGGATCTCATATGTTAGATAGCTTACTCATCATTCTGTTGCTGATCGTAATCAGTGCTTTTTTTTCTCTGTCCGAGATCTCGCTGGCCGCGGCCCGTAAGATCAAACTGAAACTGCTGGCCGATGAAGGCAATGTCAATGCGCAGCGCGTATTGAAAATGCAGGAAACGCCAGGCATGTTCTTCACCGTGGTGCAGATTGGTCTCAATGCCGTCGCCATTCTGGGCGGTATCGTCGGTGATGCGGCGTTTTCGCCGGTCTTCCGGGGCCTGTTTGATCAGTTTGTCTCCCCGGCGCTGGCCGAACAGCTCAGCTTTATCTGCTCCTTCACCATCGTCACCAGCATGTTTATCCTGTTCGCCGATTTAACCCCGAAACGGGTCGGCATGGTGGCCCCGGAAACCATCGCGCTACGCATCATCAATCCGATGCGCTTCTGTTTGCTGGTCATGCGCCCGCTGGTGTGGCTGTTTAATGGCCTGGCTAACGTCTTCTTCCGCCTCTTTAAACTGCCGATGGTGCGTAAAGATGACATCACCTCCGACGATATCTACGCCGTCGTTGAAGCGGGTGCGCTGGCCGGGGTGCTGCGTAAGCAGGAGCATGAACTGATTGAAAACGTGTTCGAGCTGGAGTCGCGTACCGTTCCCTCCTCCATGACCTCGCGTGAGAATATCGTCTGGTTTGATCTGCACGAAGATGAAACCAGCCTGAAAACAAAAATCGCCGAGCATCCGCACTCCAAGTTTTTAGTCTGCAGCGGCGACATCGACCATATCGTCGGCTACGTCGACTCGAAAGAGCTGCTGCTGCGCGTGCTGGGCAATCAGAGCATGGCGCTGAACAGCGGCCTGCAGATTCGCTCTGCGCTGATCGTGCCGGATACGCTGACCCTCTCTGAGGCGCTGGAAAGTTTCAAAACCGCCGGTGAAGATTTCGCGGTGATCATGAACGAATATGCGCTGGTCGTCGGCATCATTACCCTGAATGACGTGATGACCACGCTGATGGGCGATCTGGTCGGTCAGGGCATGGAAGAGCAGATCGTCGCCCGTGACGAGAATTCATGGCTGGTTGAAGGCGGCACGCCGATCGATGACGTGATGCGTGTGCTGGACATTGATGAATTCCCGCAGTCCGGCAACTACGAAACCATCGGCGGCTTTATGATGTATATGCTGCGTAAGATCCCGAAACGCACCGACTTTGTGAAGTTCGCGGGGTACAAATTCGAGGTGGTGGATATCGACAGCTACCGTATCGATCAGTTACTGGTCACCCGCATTGATGAACGACCGCCGGTGCTGAGTATGACCAAAAGCGAAGAAGAGTAGATTCACTCAGCGCCTGTTCTGGCGGGCGTCGGGTGTCAGACTGTGGGCATCGGTGAAGGGGTGATATGCCCCGGTTCAGAGTGATGACGCAGACCCTCTGACCCCGTAAGCATCAAGGGCGCCCATCGGCGCCCTTGTCTTTAGTTGAACTCAAGCTTGAGACGCACGACCTGGCGGTTAATTTCTGACATCACGCTCAGATGCTGTTTGTCTTTGACGCGCGGAATAAGGACTTTCCCTTTATCAAACTCGAACGCGCCAACGTCCTTGATATACAACCTTCCTTTGAACAGCGTTTTTACATATTTCGCTATTTGCAGCGGATTATAGCGCTGGAAGATCTTCATACTGACTAACTCCTGTACATTTTTAAAGCACGCTTCGCCGTTTCCAAATTTGGTGCCAGCCCATGAAGCGCGAATTCGCGATAACTATAGAACACTCAGTCTGGGTGGTGTGCCAAAAAGTGAATTTTTTTACTGAATTGACACATCATTACAGAACACTCTGTTATCAGGCTCACATGACACAGTATAAACCTTCATTGGTTAAGGAATTGTGGCGGGCATAACAAACCTGACACCTTTCCAGGACAGGCGCATCATCCCTGCTTACTATTGCAGTAAAATGACTAACTGGTCTGATCACCTAAGGAAATAGCAATGCGAACAACTCTGGCCGCACTGGCGCTCTCGTTTCTGATCCCGACAGGTGCTATGGCGCACGATCTCAGACAGGAGACGCGTGTTCCGGCGGTGGGCGTCAATGACAAAGGCGAACTGATCCTGCAGCAGGAGAAGTTTAGCTATAAAAACTGGAACAGCGCGCAGCTGAGTGGAAAAGTTCGCGTCATCCAGCATATTGCCGGTCGCTCATCGGCGAAGCAGATGAACGCGGCGCTGATAGAGGCGATCAAGGCCGCGAAGCTGCCCCACGATCGTTATCAGACCACGACTATCGTGAATACCGATGATGCGATACCCGGTACAGGCATGTTTGTGCGCAGCAGCATCGAAACCAATAAGCAGCAGTATCCCTGGTCGCAGTTTATTGTCGACAGCAAGGGCGAGGTACAGCGTGCCTGGCAGCTTCAGCCGGGCAGCTCTGCGATCGTGGTGCTGGATAAGCAGGGCAAGGTGAGATTCGTGAAGGATGGACCGCTGACGCAGGATGAGGTGACCCGGGTGATAGCACTGGTGACCTCGCTGCTGAAGGCGTAACAGCAAAACCCCGGCGCCCGCCGGGGTTTTCAGGCTCAGCGCCGTCTTAAAACAGCGAAACGCGGAAGCCGGGATTAAGGAAAGATTCGCGCGGCGTGTAGTCCAGCGTTCTGCCCTGCCAGTCATGCACATGCGCGCCCGCTGCCATCGCCACCGCGTGACCCGCGCCCGTATCCCAGATGTTGGTCGGCCCGAAGCGGGGATAGAGCTGCGCTTTGCCTTCAGCCACCAGGCAGAATTTCAGCGAGGAGCCGGTTGCGACGGTCTGATGCTCTCCGAGTTGCTTCAGATACTCTTTCATCTCCTCGTCGTCGCCATGAGAGCGGCTCACCACCACCAGTGGCGGCCGGGCGTCACGTACGTGAATCTGCTCACGCTGACCGCCCTCCTCTTTCCACGCTTTGCCTTCGGCCGCGGAGTACATCACGTCCAGCACCGGCGCGTAGACCACGCCCATCACCGGCTTGCCCGCCTCGATCAGCGCGATATTCACGGTAAACTCACCGTTGCGCTTGATAAACTCTTTGGTGCCATCCAGCGGATCAACCAGCCAGTAACGCTGCCAGTGCTGACGCACCTCCCAGGCGGGCGGATCCTCTTCTGACAGGACGGGGAGATCGGGCGTCAGCGCCCTCAGCCCCGCCAGGATCACCTTGTGCGCGGCGATATCTGCGGCGGTGACCGGCGAATCATCCGATTTGTGAGAAACGTCAAGCGGCGCGGCGCCGTCATAGACCTGCATAATCGCGTCGCCTGCTTCGCGTGCCAGCTGGCAGAGTTGCTCTAACATTTTTCACCTCATTATGTCGATCTGCTGCGGGAAGAGCTCAGCGTCAGATAGTGACATTTTAGCAGTTTCGCCTGATGCGCCGGTTAACGGGCGAATCAGCGAACCAATTTATAGATATATCAATATCATAGTTATCGCCTTATCGCCACGCCCGCACTGTGGTGGTGCTGTCGTATCGGACTTTGCCGCAGGCCGATCGGCCAAAACGTTATATCCATCACGATTTAAAATGACTATCTGTCATGCTTTTACATTATTTTGAGAGCCTTAAATTAATCTGCAGCAGGAGCAAGCATGTTTAAGCCCGGAATGATGTTACTGGCCCTGAGCGTTTCCGTCGCCACACAGGCCGCAACGGTGGATTTGCGGATACTGGAAACCACCGATCTGCACAGCAATATGATGGATTTCGACTACTACAAAGACACGCCGACCGAGAAGTTTGGCCTGGTGCGCACCGCTACGCTGATTCATGCCGCGCGCCAGGAGGTAAAAAACAGCGTACTGGTCGATAACGGCGACATCATTCAGGGCAGCCCGCTGGGCGACTATATGGCCGCGAAAGGGTTGCGCGAGGGCGAGATCCACCCGGTTTACAAGGCGCTCAACACGCTGGACTACAGCGTCGGCAATCTCGGCAACCACGAATTCAACTATGGTCTGCCCTATCTGAAAAAAGCGCTGGCGGGCGCCCGCTTCCCCTATGTAAACGCCAACGTGATTGACGTGAAGAGCGGTAAACCCCTGTTCACCCCCTACCTCATCAAATCCACTCAGGTTGTGGATCGCGACGGCAATATGCAGACCCTGAAGATAGGCTACATCGGCTTCGTGCCGCCACAGATTATGGTGTGGGATAAAGCCAATCTGCAGGGTAA
Organism: Pantoea phosphatilytica; assembly: GCF_051025615.1. Classification (NCBI taxonomy): domain Bacteria; kingdom Pseudomonadati; phylum Pseudomonadota; class Gammaproteobacteria; order Enterobacterales; family Erwiniaceae; genus Pantoea; species Pantoea phosphatilytica. The sequence goes on along the minus strand of NZ_JBPFDF010000003.1, from coordinate 70,732 downwards.
GGTGCGGGTCGATGACATTACAGAGACGGCGCGCCGCCTGGTGCCGGAGATGCGCGCGCAGGGCGCAGACCTGATCATTGCCATTCCCCACTCCGGTCTCAGCAGCGAGCCCTGGCACGCTATGGCGGAGAACTCGGTTTATTACCTCAGCCAGGTGGAGGGCATTAACGCCATTCTGTTCGGTCATGCACATGCGGTCTTCCCTGGCAAAGATTTTGCGACCATCCGGGGCGCCGATATCACCCAGGGTACGCTGAACGGGATCCCGGCGGTGATGCCGGGCATGTGGGGCGATCATCTCGGCGTGGTTGACCTGGTGCTCAGCAAGGAGGGCGATCGCTGGCAGGTAAGCAGTGGTAAGGCCCAGGCCCGGCCCATCTACGATACCGCCGCGAAGAAGTCGCTGGCGGCAGAAGACCCGGCGCTGGTAAACGTTCTGGCTGAGGATCACCGCGCCACCCGCGAGTTTGTGGCGAAGCCCATCGGCCGCTCTGCCGACGTGATGTACAGCTATCTGTCGCTGGTGCAGGACGATCCCACGGTGCAGATCGTCAACAATGCCCAGCGCGCCTACGTTGAGCACTTTATCCAGGGCGACCCCGATCTGGGCCGCCTGCCGGTGCTCTCTGCGGCCGCGCCGTTTAAGGCGGGCGGACGTAAAAACGATCCGGCCAGCTATGTCGAAGTGGAAAAAGGCGCGCTGACCTTCCGAAACGCCGCCGATCTCTATCTTTATCCGAACACCCTGGTGGTGATGAAGGTCAGCGGCGCGCAGGTCAAAGAGTGGCTGGAGTGTTCAGCCGGGCAGTTTAATCAGATCGATCCGAACAGCCCGAAAACGCAGTCGCTGATCAACTGGGATTTCCGCACCTATAACTTTGATGTGATCGATGGCGTCACGTATCAGATCGATGTCACCCAGCCCGCCCGCTACGATGCGGAGTGTCAGCTGATCCATCCGGAGTCGTCACGTATCCGTCAGCTGAGCTGGCAGGGTAAGCCCATCGACCCGCAGGCAACCTTCCTGGTGGCGACCAATAACTATCGCGCCTATGGCGGCAAGTTTGCCGGCACCGGCGATCGCTATATCGCCTTTGCCTCGCCGGATGAGAACCGCGCCGTGGTGGCCGCCTACATCAGCGCTGAAACCAAAGCGCACGGTGAGGTGCAGCCAAAGGCGGATAATAACTGGCGGCTGGCGCCGATAAGCGCCTCCACACCGCTCGACATTCAGTTCGAAACGGCGCCAGGTGAGAAAGCGACCGGGTTTATTCAGCAGCATGCGCAATATCCGCTGCAGCCCAAAGGGACTGATGCGACGGGCTTTGCGTTGTGGCAGGTGAATTTACAGCAGTAACAGGCGGGGAAACGCTGCAACCCGCGGGTTGCAGCGCTGAAGATTACAGAATTTCCAGCAGTTCGACTTCGAAGATCAGGGTGCTGAATGGCGGGATGGAGGCACCCGCGCCACGCTCACCGTAGGCGAGGTTCTGTGGGATCACCAGTTCCCATTTCGAGCCAACCGGCATCAGGGTCAGGGCTTCGATCCAGCCTGGGATCACACCGCTTACCGGGAATTCTGCCGGTTCACCACGCGCAACGGAGCTGTCGAACACGCTGCCGTCGATCAGTTTGCCCGTATAGTGAACGCGAACGCGATCCTGGCGTGACGGGATTGGACCTTCACCCTGGGTAATCACGCTGAACTGCAGGCCCGACTCGGTGCTGTTCACGCCTTCACGCTGCGCATTTTCCTGCAGGAAGGCCTGGCCTTCTGCTGCCATCGCTTCGGTGCGCTCACGACGCACGCCTTCAGCACGTTCATGCACTTCACGCAGTGCGCGATGAACCACATCAACCGGAACGGCCGGCGAGTTCCCTTCCAGCGCGTCGCGCAGGCCCGCGAGCAGTGCTTCTGGTTGCAGCCCCTGCAGACCAGATTCCAGCAACTGCTGGCCAACCTGTAAACCAATACCGTAACTTGCTTGTGCTTCGACGCTGTCGAAAGAAGGGGTAGTCATCTTCGTTCCTTTCACTCTCGGATAAATTCGAACCGGCAGCATAGCAGCGCAGGCCGCTGGCGTAAAATGCCCTGCGTCGCAGATGACTTTTGCTGATGAAAAGGAAACAATAGAGTCGTCAATTTTATGAATGCTGGCAGGCACTTCGCGCCGGTATTGCCCATACTATAACTATGGACGGGATTTACCCCGTCTCAAGCATACTAATAAGAGAGTAAACATGGGCCAGATTGCCCCCCGCCGCCGCAGGATGCGTGCAACACAGACCGTTTCCCGGCTGCAGGCCTGGCTGGCCGCACGCAGGCCACAGCGCCCTGCCGGAGAGGAGGAACCCCGAATGGCTTCAGACGCGTCGTCCCGCCTGCCAGCATGGCTTCAGCGTATCTGGCACTTTACCGACCACATCGGCTGGATGGATCCGCTGCCCGCACCGCACCGGCGCGGCATCGTGGCGGCCCTGCTGGTGATGCTGGTAGCGTTTCTCTGGCCTGCCAGCACGCTGCGCTATCCGGTCGAACAGCCTGCGACCCCCTCTGCAGAAAAAGAGGTGCCGATGCAGGCGGATATCTATGATGACAACAGCAGCCGTCAGCCCTCCTCTTCTGCCTCACAGCAGACGCCAAAGGCCGATTCGCAGGGCGCATGGCGCAGCCTGACTATCGCCTCGGGTCAGACGCTGGCGCAGCTGTTTCGTGACAATAGCCTGCCGGTGAACGATGTGTTTGCGATGGCGCGGGTGGAAGGCAACGATCAGCCGCTCAGCTCACTGAAAAGTGGTCAGCAGGTGAAGATTCGTCAGGATGCGCAGGGCACGGTGACCGGCCTGACGGTTGACAGTGCCAGCGGTCCGGTACTCTTTACCCGTCAGCCGGACGGCAGCTTTATCCGGGCGCAGTAAGCGGCGAACTGCGGTGAGGTAAACGATAAAAACAAAAACGCCGGCACAAGGCCGGCGTCTTTTTTGTCGTGCTCAGTTAATCAGATTAACCAGCAACAACTTTTACGGTCAGCTTAGCGAATACATCGCTGTGAACCTGGAAGTCCACTTCATGCTCACCGGTGGTACGCAGAACGCCGTTCGGCAGACGAACTTCGCTCTTCGCTACGTCAACGCCTGCTGCAGTGACTGCATCAGCGATGTCGCGGGTACCGATTGAACCGAACAGTTTACCTTCATCGCCTGCTTTAGACGTGATGGTCACGGTGCCCAGTGCATTGATCTTCTCAGCGCGTGCAGTCGCTGCAGACTGAACGTCAGCCAGTTTGGCTTCCAGTTCAGCACGACGTGCTTCGAAATACTCAACGTTTTTCTTCGTGGCAGGAACAGCTTTGCCCTGTGGAACCAGGAAGTTACGAGCGTAGCCCGCTTTAACGTTAACCTGATCACCCAGGCTGCCCAGGTTTGCTACTTTATCAAGCAGAATAACTTGCATTACCTTATCCTCTTAAAGTCGTTAATGGACAGTTGCCGATTACTGATGACGATCAGTGTACGGCAGCAGAGACAGGTAACGCGCGCGCTTGATGCAGCGAGCCAACTGACGCTGGTATTTTGCACGAGTACCGGTGATACGGCTCGGGACAATTTTACCGCTTTCGGTAATGTAATTTTTTAACGTTGCGATGTCTTTGTAATCGATCTCAACAACGCCTTCCGCGGTGAAACGGCAGAACTTGCGACGACGGAAATAACGTGCCATTAGGCTAGTCTCCAGAATCTATCAATTCAATCTGCTCGGCATGGAACACCACTTTGCTCTGGCCATTTCGTGCCTGATGGCAACTAATGAAACCGTCGAGTGAGAGTTGCGTGCCGACCGTTATATGTTGAGTAATCACCTGATGGGTGCTGCCGCTGATAATCACCGGCATACGACACCAGGCTTGCCGGTGAAACCCGGCCTCCTCCTGCACTGAGCGGTGCTCAAGCACAAACTGACAGTGAGGAATTCCTGACGGGCTAATTTTTCGAACCGGCGTCTTGCACACAGTGCCCGACAAGCGCAGTCGATTAACCGTCACGATGGATTACTCTTCAGAATCCCCAGCATCTGACTCATCAGCGGATTCGTTAGCAAAATCTTCGCGACGATCACGACGCTCATCTTTCGCTTTAACCATCGGTGATGCTTCAGTTACCGCGTGTTTAACGCGCATAACCATGCTACGGATAACGGCGTCGTTGAAGCGGAAGTTCGTTTCCAGCTCATCGATCGCTTCCTGCGGCGCTTCAACGTTCATCAGAACGTAATGCGCTTTGTGCAGTTTGTTGATCGGGTAAGCCAGCTGACGACGGCCCCAGTCTTCCAGGCGGTGAATCGTGCCCTGTGCACCAGTGATAGCACCAGTGTAACGCTCGATCATGCCAGGAACCTGTTCGCTCTGGTCAGGATGAACCATAAATACGATTTCGTAATGACGCATCGAAATTGCTCCTTACGGATTATTCAGCCTCCTGTCGGGGTCAGCCGCGGCCCATGGAAGCAAGGAACGTTATAGGCTGTGTCCCACAAACGTTCGCCAGGGCGAGCACTTGTGGGACACAGCCTGAGAATGCGGCTGAAAAATTGACGCGTAATCATACTGGCGACCGCCCCCGAACTCAAGCGCACATTTAAACAAATCGCAGGCGTCGTGCCACAACCTGTGGCTTTTTGTGCTAATGACGGGAATACAGCGGGTTAATCCGGGTTTGTTCAAAAAGGCTGATGATGAGGTTCAGTGGGGCACGCTGGCGATAATGTCGCCGATCGCTAAAATTAACTGAGACGCCGCAGATGCTCTGGTGGCGGCGTTCAGAGTGTGTTCCCTGAAGTGAGGAGTCGGACATGAAAAGGTTCGTCATCGCCACCCTCCTGGGTCTCTTCCTGTCTCTACCCGCTCTTGCCAGCCACGCTGACTGTGCGCAGCAGATGAGAAGTCACAGCAGCGAAGTGGCATCGGGTTATGTCTACGTCAACCGGCTCGATACGCCGGAAAGAAACCCGGTCGGCATGCCCGCCCGTGCCGCAGAAAAGGCGTCTGCGCACTGGTAAGGCCGTAACGTAACGGGCGGCAGCATGACGCGCCGCCCGTCTGTTTTACAGATGATGAGTGAAAAAACGCACCAGCGCCGTCAGGGCCGACGGAGTGATCTTGTGCCCGATGGCTTTTTCTGACAGCGCTGTCAGATGCTGCGCCAGCCCGTTGTCACGCAGCGCCTTCTCCAGCCGCACGCTTTCCGCCCAGGGCACGACCTCATCCGCCTCACCATGCCACAGCAGCAGCGGACGATCGGCCAGCGCCTCCAGCCGGTTGCAGGGATCATACTCCGCCAGCGGTGCCATGCGGGCGTCGAATGCCGCCTTTCGCGCCGGTGTGTCGGCCACCTGCGGCGGAAACAGCGACTGGCTGAGCTGCATAAAATAGCCTGACCCCATCATACAGGCGACGCTGCGGATCTGCGGATAACGCACCATTGCTCCCAGCGCCGTCATGCCACCCATCGACGCCCCCGCCACCGCAAAACGTTCCTCCGCGATCAGGTGACTGTCACGCAGCGCGGCTTCCAGCTGCGGCAGCTCATCAATGTTCTGTTTCAGGATCTCCCAGAAGCGGTCGAGGCGGGTCTCTGCGTCACCGTAATAACGCGCACCGTGCAGCTCGGCGTCCGGCATCACCGCCCGGAATCCCGCCTGCGCCAGGGCCACGGCGAAGTAGGCATAGACCTCTTTAGAGGAGGTAAACCCGTGATAAAACAGCACAGTGGGCAGGGGCTGATGGCGCTGTCCGGCGGGCGCGGCGTGCAGGCATTCGATACCGGCCAGCGTGTCGGTGGTGAGTTCGATCATGGTCTCTCCTGAAAGGGGAAAAACAGGGAGTTCAAGTGTACGTCCTGCACAGGCGTTTGCGAAATGTCCTGCGCGACGAACGCCGCAGACATCGCGCTAAACTTTTTCAGCGCGTTGCCGTTGATGGTGTACCCCTCTAACTTATTCAAAGGTAATTTATGAAGCGTCTCTCTCTCAGCGGACTGAGTCTTGGCGTTAAGCTGTCAGTTATGACGTCCCTGAGCGTAGCGCTGTTGCTGCTGGTTCTGACACTGACTCAGAGCCACAACGCCTCGCGCCAGCTGGAAAATCTCGCCATCGATGACATGCACAATCAGGTGCAGGGCATCAGTGAAATGGCCACTATGTTCAACGCCACCCTGACCGAAGAGGTCACACACTACACCAGTCTGTTTACCAGCTTCCTGCCCAGGCGTTTCAGCCTGGATGAAACCGCCAGGGTGCAGGTGGGCGACTTTTCGACGCCGGTGCTGCGCGCCGGATTAAAGACGCTGAACCTCGATCAGACCGCCGTCGACGATTTCACCGAACGCACTGCCGCCGTTGCCACCATTTTCGTGCGTGACGGCGATGATTTTATCCGTATCTCAACCTCGCTGAAAAAGCAGGATGGCAGTCGGGCGATTGGCACCCAGCTCGATCGCAGTGGCGCGGCATGGAAAAGCGTTCATCAGGGCAATGTGTATCAGGGTCTGGCGACGCTGTTTGGCCATCGCTACATCACACAATATCAGCCGGTCAAAGATGAGAGTGGCAGAGTCGTCGCGATCCTGTTTGTCGGCGTAGGAATCGATAAGCAGTATGCGCTGATGCGTGAAAAGATCCTGGCGCGTCGGCTGGGCGACAGCGGTCGCTTCTTTGTGCTTAACGGCACCCCCGGCAAGTCACAGGGCGAGTATCTGTTCGCACAGGAAAACGAAGGGAAACAGCCCGCATGGGACAGCGCCATCTTAACGCCGCTGCTGACGCAGTCGCAGGGCATGCAGCAGGTGGAGATCGAGGGTGAGCATAAAATTCTGGCATGGCAGCAGCTGCCGGGCTGGAACTGGGTCATCACCGGCGAAGTCAACCGGGCCAGCCTGCTCGCACCGATCATGCAGAGCCGCAATCTGTTCCTGATGACCGGACTGGTGCTGGTCGTCATCTTTGCGCTGGGGTTTGTCTGGTACAGCCGCCGGGCGATTACCCGTCCGCTGCAGCAGGTCATTCATCTGGCAGAGCAGTATGCCGCTGGTAATCTGCAGGTTCACATGGAGACCCCGCGCCGTGACGAAGTGGGCCAGCTGATCATCGCCATTAACGGCATTGGCGATGGCCTGGAGAAGATCGTCAGTCAGGTGCGTGGTGCCGCCCAGGAGATCAGCCAGGGCACCGACACCATCGCAGCCAGCAGTCATAACATCAGCGAGCAGATCGGCCGTCAGGCCAGCAGCGTGGAGGAGACCTCCGCCAGCATGGAGCAGTTTGGTGCCACGGTTGAGCACACTGCGGACAGCCTCCGGCAGGCGATGTCACTGGTGGCCGAAGCCAGCGAGATCGTCAGCCACGGCAGCCAGACGGTAACGCGCTCGGTCAGCACTATGTCAGCCATCAAGGTTTCCTCGCAAAGCATTGCGGACATTACTCACGTCATTGAGTCGATCGCCTTCCAGACCAATATCCTGGCGCTGAACGCCGCGGTGGAAGCCGCGCGTGCCGGTGAACAGGGGCGCGGTTTTGCGGTGGTCGCCGCCGAGGTGCGCGCGCTGGCGCAGCGTTCTGCGCAGGCCGCTAAAGAGATTGACGGGCTGATTGCCACCTCCATTGGCAACGTGGCGGAGGGTCATCAGCTGTCTGAGCAGACGCGCGAGGCGATGAGCAACATTGTGACGCACATTGAGCAGGTGCAGGCGCTGATGGGCGAAATCAACGTGGCGGCGCAGCAGCAGGCGGCGGGCATCGGTCAGGTCAATCTGGCGATGAACCAGATCAGCCAGGCCACGCACCAGAACAGCGAACTGGTGGCCCAGGCGGAGAACAGCGCACAGAGCCTGAGCGATAAAGGGCATCACCTGACGCAGCTGGTCAGCGTGTTCAGCCTGAAATCCTGACGGCGTTCAGGGCGATGACGTACACTTACTGTTTCGTCCTGAACAGGAGTATTGCTATGCGTTCCGCTTATTTACTGGTGATGAGCCTGCTGCTGGCAGGCTGTTCCGCGCTGGAGACGACGCCTAAAGCGCCGCCCGCGCCGACGTCGCAGGCGCAGGAGATCTCACGGGCACAGAGTGGCGGATTACCGAAGCTGGGCAACATTACCGTTAACGTGCACGGATCGCCGGATGACGCCCAGCGGGCCGTTGCCGCTCAGGCGAATCAGGCTGGCGCCGCTTACTATCAGATTGTGATGCTGAGCGAAACGGTTATGCCGGGCTTATGGTACGCCAGCGCAATCCTCTATGGCGCCTCACCGGCCGCAGGCGCGCGCCAGTAGTCGTTCGGTCACGACCGGATCGAGCGGACGCAGACCGCGGGGATCAAGCCACTGCTGGCACCACGCATCGGCCAGCGGTGGTTCGGCATGTTTCAGCAGCTGCGCGCCCGTCGCCAGCTGCAGCAGCGCGCAGGTCACCTCGCGCGCCTGCTCTTCGGGCACCTGACGGAGTTTCAGCCGCAGCTGACGCCAGCGGGCATCGAAGTGACGATTGCTTCCTTTCACCGCCTCAAACTCCTGATTCAGCATCGTCATCACCTCTGCATGGCGGACGAGCACACGCAGGACATCCAGGCACATGACGTTGCCCGATCCCTCCCAGATACTGTTGACCGGCATATCGCGATAGAGACGAGGCAGTTCACTCGCTTCGCAGTAGCCGATCCCTCCCAGCACTTCCATCGACTCTGCCACAAACGGCATCCCCGCTTTGCAGATCTGATATTTCGCCGCTGGCGTCATCAGCCGGGCAAAGGTGACCTCATGCGCGTTTGCCGGTTGTGACCAGGCGCGCGCCAGCCGCATCAGCAGCGCGGTCTGTCCCTCCAGCTGCAGCGCCTGCCGGGCCAGCACCTGACGCATCAGGGGTTGTTCCAGCAGCGTCTTGCCCATCACCTGGCGCTGGTGGGCATGCCAGAGCGCCACCGAGAAGGCGCGTCGCATCTGCCCATGACTGCCGAGCGCGCAGTCGAAGCGCGTCATCCCCCCCATTTTCAGGATCAGCCGCACGCCTTCGCCCTCTTCCCCCAGCAGCCAGCCGGTGGCATCGCGGAACTCCACCTCGCCGCTGGCATTTGAGCGATTACCCAGTTTATCTTTGAGCTGTTCAAGCTGAATGGCGTTGCGGGTTCCGTCAGGCAGCAGACGCGGCAGGAAGAAGCAGCTTAATCCGGCAGGTGTCTGAGCCAGCACCAGATGCGCATCGCTCTGCGGCACGGAGAAGAACCATTTGTGACCGGTCAGCCGGTACGCCTCACCGGGGCCGCGCGCCGCAAGCGGTTCCGCGCGGGTGGTGCTGATGAGCAGATCGCTGCCGCCCTGCTTTTCTGTCATCCCCATCCCGATCAGCAGCCCACGCTTCTGGTCGCCGGGCTGGGCATGGGTGTCGTAACGATCGCTGAGCAGCGGATCGAGCCAGCCCTCAAACAGGGCGGGCAGCCAGCGCTGAAGCAGCGGAATCGCCGCGTGCGTCATGGTCATCGGGCAGAGGGTACCCGCCTCTACCTGGGCGTGCAGAATAAAGCGCGCCGCGCGCGCCACCCCGGCCTGCTCCCGCACCGTCGGCTGCCAGCTGAGGTTATGCAACCGACTGGCACAGACGCCCTGCATCAGCAGGTGCCAGGCAGGATGAAAACGGACCTCATCCAGACGTTCGCCACGGGTGTCGTAGCGCAGCAGTTCGGGCGGTTCCGCATTGGCCAGCCGGCCCAGCTCCAGCGACTCGGCGCTGCCCAGTTGCTGGCCCACCGACGCCAGCCACTCCCGGTCCCAGCCTGCGCCTTCGCGGGAGAGTGCCTCGCCGAGCGGCGTATCAGACAGGAAGAGGTTGCTGTTGCTCAGAGGATGGGGCTGATTAAAAACGGTGTGTGTTGTCCAGGTCATAACCACTCCTCACGGATGTCACTCAGTAATTATGCGAATGACGCGCGGTTATGCCTGGCACAGAAACTAATTTGTGGCGAGGATCACAGGGGACATCAGGCGTTACGCTGGCGCACCGCTTCAAACAGACAGACACCGGTCGCGACCGACACATTCAGTGAAGAGACGCTGCCCGCCATCGGAATGCTGATCAGCTCATCGCAATGCTCGCGCGTCAGACGGCGCATTCCTTCGCCTTCCGCGCCCATCACCAGCGCCATCGGGCCGGTCATTTTGCTCTGGAAGACCGTATGGTCGGCCTCACCTGCGGTGCCGACCACCCAGATATTGTACTCCTGCAGCAGACGCAGCGTCCGGGCCAGGTTAGTCACGCGGATCAAGGGCACACTTTCGGCCGCACCGCTGGCCACTTTTTTAGCGGTAGCATTCAGCGGCGCAGAGCGATCTTTCGGCACGATGACCGCGTGTACGCCCGCCGCATCGGCGCTGCGCAGGCAGGCACCCAGGTTGTGCGGATCGGTGACGCCATCCAGCACCAGCAGGAACGGTTTTTCCAGGCTCTGCAGCAGGTCCGGCAGGTCGCCCTCCTGATACTGACGGCCAGGCTTCACCCGGGCGATGATGCCCTGATGAACACCGCCTTCGACCTGGCTGTCGAGCCATTTACGGTCCGCCAGCTGAATCACGATCCCCTGAGCTTCCAGCGCGGCGACCACGGGTTGCAGGCGACGATCGTCGCGGCCTTTGAGGATAAAGACTTCCTGGAAACGTTGTGGGTTACGTTCCAGCAGCGCCTGCACGGCGTGGATACCAAAAATAATTTCGCTCATCGATCTGCTCAGTGTTTGGATAGGAATGAATAACCGCCCTCTCTCCGGGAAGAGAGGGCGGATGCGCGTATCAGGTCAGGCTCAGCTCTCAGGCTCAGCCTTTTTCCTGGCGCGCTTTGCCTTGGTGGCGGCGGCGATTTTACGGGTTTTTTCCGAGACGTTTTTACTTTTTTTCCCGCCACTTCCGGCATCGGGCTTGCCCTTGTTACCGCGGAACGCAGCATCCGGCTCAAAATTGGACTTCCGGCTCACGTTACGACGACGTTTTGCGGGCGCCTGATCGTCACGCTTCGCGCGGTCACGCGCGGTTTTGCCTTCGCCACGCACCTGGCGCTGGCTGGAGATCAGGGCAAAGTCGATCTTACGTTCGTCCATATGAACCGCTTCCACTCGAACCTCGACCGCGTCACCCAGACGATAGGTGCGGCCGCCGGATTCGCCGATCAGACGCTGACCCACCGGGTCAAAACGGTAGTAGTCGTTGTCCAGTGTAGACACATGGACCAGACCATCGATAAAGAGATCGCTTAAGCGCACAAAGAAGCCAAAGCCGGTGACGCTGGAGATCACGCCGTTGAAGACGTTGCCGACCTGATCCTGCATAAAGTCACACTTAAGCCAGTCCGCGACGTCGCGAGTCGCTTCGTCGGCGCGGCGTTCGGTCAGGGAGCAGTGCAGACCCAGCTGCAGCATCTGCGGCATGTCGTAGTGATAGCCGCCGGTCGCCGTCGTCATGTCACTGGCTACGCTGCGCTCTTTCGGCATGAGGTATTTGATCGCACGCTGAACCAGCCCTTTCCCCTGATCCTGCTCTTTGGCCAGCAGATATTTGATGGCGCGGTGCAGCGTCAGATCCGGGTAACGCCGAATCGGCGACGTGAAGTGAGCATACGACGAGAGCGCCAGACCGAAGTGGCCACGGTTTTCCGGGTCGTACACGGCCTGCTTCATGGAGCGCAGCAGCATGGTTTGCAGCATCTCCGCATCAGGACGGTCGGCCACCTGCTTCAGCAGGGCCGCGTAGTCAACAGGCTGCGGTTTGTTGCCGCCCGGCAGGCTCAGACCCAGCTCGTTGAGCACGGTCCGGAAGCTCTTGATGCTCTCATCCGTCGGGCGATCGTGGTCGCGGAACAGCGCAGGCTCCTGATTTTTCTCCACGAAGCGTGCCGAGGCGATGTTCGCCAGGATCATGCACTCTTCGATCAGCTTGTGTGCGTCATTGCGCGAGGCGCGTTCAACCCGCTCGATACGACGCTCGGCGTTGAAAATAAACTTCGCCTCTTCCGTTTCAAAGGAGATGCCGCCGCGCTCTTCGCGGGCCGCATCCAGCACCTGATAGAGGTTGTGCAGCTCTTCCAGGTCTTTGACCAGCGGCGCATAGTGCTGACGCAGCTCTTTGTCACCCTGCAGGATGTTCCAGACCTTGTTGTAGGTCAGACGCGCATGGGAGTTCATCACCGCTTCGTAGTGTTTGAAGCCGGTGAGTTTACCTTTGCTGGAAATGGTCATTTCACAGACCATACAGAGGCGATCGACCTGCGGGTTGAGCGAACATAAGCCGTTGGAGAGCACTTCCGGCAGCATCGGTACGACCTGCGACGGGAAGTAGACCGAGGTGCCACGCTGATGCGCTTCGTTATCCAGAGGCGTGCCAGGACGAACGTAGTAGCTGACATCGGCGATAGCGACCCAGAGACGCCATCCGCCACCGCGTTTTTTCTCGCAGTAAACGGCATCGTCGAAGTCACGGGCATCTTCACCATCGATGGTGACCAGCGGCAGCTTACGCAGGTCGACGCGACCTTTTTTCGCCTCTTCCGGGACCTCCTCTTTCAGCTGGCTGACCTGCGCTTCCACTTCCGGCGGCCAGGTGTGCGGGATCTCATGGGTGCGCAGCGCCATATCGACGGCCAGGCTGGTACCCATATCGTCGCCCAGGATCTCGGTCACTTTACCGATCGCTTTGCTGCGACGGTTCGGACGCTGAACCAGCTCGACCACCACCACAGAACCCATGCGGGCGTTCATCGTCTCTTCCGGTGGAATAAGAATATCGAAACTCAGGCGGCTGTCGTCGGGCACCACGAAGCCCGCTCCGGCATCGGTAAAGTAGCGGCCAACGATCTGATTGTTGCGCGGCTCCTGCACGCGAACCACGCGCGCTTCGCGACGGCCTTTGCGATCGGCACCCAGCGGTTGCGCCAGGATCACATCCCCGTGCATACAGAATTTCATCTGTTCGGCAGAGAGGTAGAGGTCATCTTTCTGACCTTCAGCCCGCAGGAAACCATAGCCATCACGATGGCCGATCACTTTACCGCGCAGAAGATCAAGCCGTTCTGGCAGCGCATAGCACTGACGGCGGGTGAAGACCAGCTGACCATCGCGCTCCATCGCGCGAAGGCGGCGACGCAGCGCCTCAAGGTGCTCTTCGTCGTGCAGATTCATCTCTTCAGCCAGCTCTTCACGGCTGGCCGGTTTTTCACGTTTCTCTAACAGCGCCAGAATAAATTCACGGCTTGGAATAGGGTTTTCGTATTTTTCAGCTTCTCTATCCTGAAAAGGATCTTTTGACATAACGGTTCCTCCGATGTCATTTAATATTTATTTCCGCTGGCGACAGGGACAGGATGATTTCATAAAGTGGTGTATTCCCTTCGACCAAATCTGCCAGCGTATAGCTATCCAGCTCCTGCAAAAATCGCTGTACTGCATCATGCAGCGCCTGCTTAAGACGGCAGGCTGGCGTAATAGCACAGGAGGCACAATCCACTAATTGTAGTGGCTCCATTTTTCGTACGACATCGCCAATCACAATCTCACGGGGCGACATCCCCAGGCGAATCCCGCCATTTTTGCCGCGTGTGGCTGCGACATACCCTTCCCGGCTCAGCTGATTAATGATTTTGACCATGTGGTTACGTGACAAACCGTAGGTGTTCGTCACTTCAGTAATATTGGTCTGCTGGCCTTCGGGCAGAGAGGCCAGATAAATCAGGGCCCGCAGGCCATAATCAGTAAAACTTGTGAGCTGCACAGTAACCTCAGTGAACCTTCAGGCACGACATTGCATAAATCGCCTTAGGGTTGATATCAGGATTAAATCGGATCGCCATTCGATTAACTACGATGATAAACCAGAGTCTGATTTGACGTGCGTTTTTTTCAGCCAGCACAGGATTTGACAAGCGAAGGGAGATTAAGTGGCATCAGAGAGTGGAAAAACAAGGGCCGGACAGTGTCCGGCCTGAATGATTACGCGTCAAACGGATCGCGCAGAATCATTGTTTCACTGCGATCGGGACCGGTTGAGATGATATCAATCGGCACACCGGTCACCTCTTCCACACGCTTGATGTAATCGCGTGCAGCCTGAGGCAGGCCTTCCAGCGTCTTCACGCCAAATGTTTTCTCGCTCCAGCCTGGCAGAGTTTCGTAGACCGGCTCAATGCCTTCCCAGTTCTCTGCGGCCAGGGGTGTAGTAGTCACTTCGCGGCCATCAGGCATACGATAGGCCACGCAGATTTTCACCTCTTTCAGACCATCCAGCACGTCCAGCTTGGTCATGCAGAAACCTGACAGAGAGTTAATCTGAACAGCGCGGCGAACAGCGACCGCATCCAGCCAGCCGGTACGACGACGACGTCCGGTGGTTGCGCCAAACTCATGGCCCTGCGCACACAGGAACTCGCCGGTTTCATCAAACAGTTCGGTCGGGAATGGACCTGCACCGACGCGGGTTGAGTAGGCTTTTACGATACCCAGCACGTAGTCCACATAACGCGGACCGATACCTGAACCGGTTGCCACGCCGCCTGCGGTCGTGTTGGATGACGTTACATACGGATAGGTGCCGTGATCGATATCCAGCAGCGTACCCTGTGCGCCTTCAAACATGATCAGGTCGCCACGCTTACGCGCCGTGTCCAGCAGTTCAGAGACGTCAACCACCATGCCAGTCAGGATGTCGGCGACTTCCATCACATCGCTGAGCACTTTATCGAAGTCAACGGCCGGCTCTTTGTAGTACTCGACCAGCTGGAAGTTGTAGAAATCGACGACTTCTTTCAGCTTGGCAGCAAAGGTTTCTTTGTTAAAGAGGTCGCTGACGCGCAGTGCGCGGCGCGCAACTTTATCTTCATAAGCCGGTCCGATGCCACGACCGGTGGTACCGATCGCTTTCGCACCACGCGCACGTTCACGCGCCATATCCATCGCAACGTGATATTGCAGGATCAGCGGACAGGCTTCAGAAATCAGCAGACGTTCACGTACCGGAATCCCGCGCGCTTCCAGGCCTTTCATCTCTTTCATTAAGGCTTCAGGAGAGAGCACTACGCCGTTACCAATGATGCTGGTCACGTTATCGCGCAGAATGCCAGAAGGGATCAGGTGGAGGACGGTTTTTTCACCGTTGATGACAAGCGTGTGGCCCGCATTGTGGCCGCCTTGATAACGCACAACGTAATTCGCGCGTTCAGTCAGAAGGTCTACAATCTTACCTTTACCTTCGTCACCCCATTGGGTGCCCAGTACGACGACGTTCTTACCCATTTCTCAAAATCACCGATTGCTTAAAAAAGGATTCTACCATCTGATCCCGTGGTTTTCAGCACTTTTAGCATACGATTGCGCGCTTTTTTGTCTGAGTTTTGCTCACTACAATATGTTGGGGATGCGCGCGGCAAAAGGCACAATTTAGCCGGTCTTAACCCTATGCTTACAGATTGCCGTGCAGACTGAGCATACAGTAGATGACCATCCCTGCGACCACCAGTCCGCCACCAAAGCGATGCAGCAGACGGTCGGGCAGCCGGGAGAGCGTCAGTATCCAGCGTCGCCACGCGCGCGGCATAAACATAGGCCCTAACCCTTCCAGCACCAATACCAGTGCCAGCGCCATCCAGATGCTTGTTTTCATGCTGATACCCAAAAAAAGGCCGACAACATTGTCGGCCCACAGGTTATATCAGTTCTTAACGTGTCGCGTTAGAGGGTGCCTTCATATATCGGAAGAAGTCGCTATCCGGGCTTAACACCATCACGTCCTGATTTTCGCTGAAGCTGTTTTCGTAAGCACGCAGGCTACGGATAAAGGCGTAGAAGTCAGGATCCTTGCTGAACGCATCCGCAAACAACCGGGCCGTTTCCGCATCGCCATCACCGCGGGTGATCAGCGCTTCACGCTGGGCTTCAGCCAGTGTACGGGTTACCTGGTAGTCCGCCTGGGCGCGCAGCTTTTCGGCCTCTTCCTGACCCTGCGAACGCTGGCTACGCGCGACCGCTTCACGTTCAGCACGCATACGGTTGAAGATCGCATCTGAGACTTCGGTCGGCAGATTGATCTGCTTGATACGCACATCCACCACCTGAATACCCAGCGCGGCCATGCTGTTCGGGTTTGGCGCTGGCTCGCTGCTGTTGGTTTCACGCTCGACGCGGGCCGCTGCGCTGGCAATCGCGTCATCCGCTGCTGGCGTGGCGATTTCATCATCGCTGCCCGCCGAACCGGTGTTCAGCGCATCGCGGACATCCGTCGTCAGGCGACCACGGGAGTCAGTGACGATATCTTTCACATCCAGACGGCCCATTTCAGAACGCAGGCGGTCACTGAACTTACGTTTCAGCAGCACTTCCGCCTGAGAGACATCACCGCCACCCGTTGCCAGGTAGTAGCGACTGAAATCGCTGATACGCCACTTGATGTAGGAGTCCACAATCAGATCTTTCTTCTCTTTGGTGACGAAGCGATCGGCCTGGTTGTCCATGGTCTGAATACGTGCATCCAGCGTTTTAACCGTTTCCAGGAACGGGATCTTGAAGTGCAGGCCCGGCGCAAAGACCTGCGGCTTGTTTTCGCCATCACGCAGGACTTTACCAAAGCGCAGGACGATGCCCCGCTGCCCTTCCTGTACCACAAACAGCGACGCATAGAGCGCCACCAGCACGACAATGATCAAAAATACTATTGGCTTACGCATCGATTACTCTCTCCCTTCGCGCTGGCTGTCGCTGCGCTGAGCATTGGCCCGACGCTGATCCATGATGTTGTCCGGACTGTATGACGACGTGTCATTGCGGCTTGCGCTGCGGTCGGAGATGGCAGGCAGAGAAGCACCGTTCGCGCCCTTCTGACCGTTCTGGCCTGAAGAAGCCTGACCGCCACGCATCAGCTGATCCAGCGGCAGCATCATCAGGTTGTTACCCCGATCGTTAACCAGGACTTTGCGGGTATGGCTCAGCACACGCTCCATGGTTTCGATATACAGGCGCTCTTTGGTGATTTCCGGTGCGGCTTTATACTCCGGCAGGATCTTGGCAAAACGCGCCACTTCACCCTGCGCTTCCAGAACGGTCCGCTCTTTGTACGCACGCGCCTCTTCCAGAATACGTTGCGCCTGGCCATTAGCACGCGGCTGCACTTCATTCGCGTAGGCTTCGGCTTCGCGGACATACTGCTCACGGTTTTCGCGTGCAGCAATGGCGTCATCAAACGCGGACTTCACCTCTTCCGGCGGACGGGCAGCCTGGAAGTTGACGTCCAGCACCGCAATACCCATGTTATAAGGGCGGATTGTCTCGTCGATTTCACGCTGCGTATCACTACGGACGACGGTACGGCCTTCGGTCAGGATGCGATCCATAGTAGAACGCCCGATCACGCCACGCAGGGCACTGTCGGTGGCCTGGCGCAGGCTGTCATCCGCGCTGGTCACCGCATAGAGATAGCGTTCAGGATCGGTCACGCGATACTGCACGTTCATCTCGACGCGAACCACGTTCTCGTCCGAGGTCAGCATCACGCCAGACGCCGCCAGCTCACGTACCGATTCGACGTTAACCGCACGCACCTGATCGATAAAGGTCGGCTTCCAGTTGAGGCCCGGCTCGACCAGATGGCTGAATTTACCGAAGCGCGTCACGACGCCACGCTCCGCTTCTTTAATAGTGTAGAAACCGCTGGCAGCCCAGATGACCACCGCAGCAACCGCCACGATGCCCACGATTTTGCCGCCGCTGCCAGAGCCGCGCTGACCATTGTCGCTCTGTTTGCCACCGCCCAGTCCACCAAGCTTCTTGCTCAGCTTACGGAAGATATCATCCAGATCAGGAGGCCCGGATTCCCGTCCTCCCTTATTCCCCCCAGAGTTGCCGCCTTGATTATTGCTGCTTCCCCACGGGTCGCGGTCCTGTCCGTTATTTCCGGGCTGATTCCACGCCATGTTTCTACTCCATTTATTGTAATTACGGTTTTTACCCTTCATTTTTCGGATTGCAGCAGTGTTGGCTGCCTTTGCTCACCCCGGCCACTTACCTGCGTAAGCGTCCGGCGATACACTCAGTTGCCGCCTTGCTGAAATCCGAGCTACCCGGGTAAATCCTGCGTATTCGGTCATGCAACGAAAATGCGACAATCTTCCATTTTTAAGGTAAATGCGTTTGGGCAATATCAAACAATGTAACTGGTCAGCGACGGTTCCTGTTTACATAAACGCATCCATTCAATAATGGGCATACGTATCTGCAATCCTACACTGCCGTCTTCTTCATTCCACTCTTTCTCAATCGCCTGCAGCTGATAGAAACGGCTGCGAAGTCGCCCCGCTTCCGGCGGCAGACGTAATGCGTGCTGGGCAATTTCACCCGACAGACGCTCAGACAGCGCCTGCCACAGCAACGGAATGCCTTCACCCGTCTGGGCAGACAGCCAGACGCGGACGGGCAGATTCTCTTCGTTGCGATCGATACGCGGTTCGAACCCGTCGAGCATATCGATTTTATTCATGACCAGTAACGTCGGGATTTCGTCCGCTTCAATCTCTTCCAGAACGGTATCGACGGCCGCGATATTCTCCGTGACGCGCAGGTCTGCGCCATCAATCACATGCAGTAACAGCGTCGCCTGACGGGTCTCCTGCAGCGTGGCCTTAAAAGCGGCAACCAGGTCGTGAGGAAGATGGCGGATAAAGCCGACGGTATCCGCCAGGACCACATCTCCGACATCGGCGACATTCAGACGGCGCAGCGTCGGGTCCAGCGTCGCAAACAGCTGATCTGCGGCAAAGACATTGGCCGATGTCATAGTATTAAACAGCGTCGACTTACCGGCGTTGGTATAGCCCACCAGCGACACGGTCGGGATGTCCGCTTTGGCTCGCGACTGACGTCCCTGCTCGCGCTGTTTTTCCACCCGCTCAAGACGGGACAGAATCTGGCTGATACGACCGCGCAACAGGCGGCGGTCGGTTTCTAACTGTGTTTCACCCGGACCGCGTAAGCCGATCCCGCCTTTCTGACGTTCAAGGTGAGTCCAGCCGCGCACCAGACGTGTGGCAAGATGGCGTAGCTGCGCCAGCTCAACCTGCAATTTACCTTCGTGGGTACGTGCGCGTTGGGCAAAGATATCCAGAATTAAACCGGTGCGATCAATAACCCGGCATTCGCACAGACGCTCAAGGTTTCTCTCCTGAGCGGGCGTAAGGGCATGATCGAATAATACGACCGATGCTCCAGTTGTTTTTACCGCATCGGCAATTTCAACGGCTTTTCCTTCACCGACAAAATACTTGGGGTGTGGCGCTTTACGACTGCCAGTGACCACTTGCAGCGCCTCAACGCCAGCAGAAGAGACCAGGGTTTCGAACTCCTGCAAATCTTCTACTTCTTTGTCTTGGGAGAACCATATGTGTACCAGTACGGCCTGCTCACCGGCATCATAACGGTCAAACAAGCTATAACCTCGCTTAATAAAAGACCAGGACGGAAAACCGCTGTTCTCCGCACCTGGCTGTACGGCGACGCGTTATTCTGCGTGGTCACCGTCTTGTTGTGGCTGTGACTGTGGCTGTGCAGGTGTGTTGCTGCCACCGTGATGATAATTGTTGCTGCCGCCACCGGTATTATTGCTATGGTGAGAAACCGGGCGCGAAGGCACAACGGTAGAAATGGCGTGCTTATAAACCATCTGACTTACCGTGTTTTTCAGCAAGATGACGAACTGATCAAATGACTCAATCTGACCCTGCAACTTAATACCGTTAACCAGATAAATCGAAACCGGAACACGTTCACGACGCAGTGCGTTCAAAAACGGGTCTTGTAATGATTGCCCCTTAGCCATTCTATCTTTTCCTTATATGCTTGTTGTTTGTTGCTCGTAGAACCTATGGTTCTGAAAAAACTGCGTAAAAATTTGCGCACGATAACCCATCAATTGTACACAATCACCCATGCTTCGCACTAAGAACCTGTAACACTGTATCACGCGCCAGCCGGGGCTCGTCACTGTCAAGCCAGTGAACATTTTCCCAGCCACGTAACCATGTCATCTGGCGCTTAGCAAGCTGCCGGGTTGCGCAAATTCCCCGATAAACCATCTCGTCATAATCGATTTCGCCTGACAGATAAGACCACATCTGACGATAACCGACACACCGGATGGAAGGCATGTCCGTATGCAAATCACCTCGTGCAAACAGGGCCCGAGACTCCGCTTCAAATCCTGACGCCAACATCTGCTCAAAACGCAACGCGATGCGCTGGTGCAGCAGTTCGCGACTCGCGGGGGCGATGGCAAACTGGTACACGTCGTAGGGTAACGCTTCACCGGATGTTTTAGTCAGTTCCGTTAAAGTTTTACCCGAAATAAAAAAAACTTCCAGTGCTCGCGAAAGTCTCTGCGGATCATTCGGATGAATACGACTGCCGGCAACCGGGTCAATTTCACACAGCTGGCGGTGCAAAGCTTCCCAGCCTTTTTCACGCGCCGTTTGCTCTATCTGCTGACGAACCTCCGGATCGGCCGGGGGCAGCGGCGACAATCCTTCAAGTAACGCCTTGAAGTAGAGCATGGTTCCACCAACAAGCAGCGGTATTCGTCCGGCTGCAACGATCTCCGCCATTTCTGCTAACGCATCGCGCCGGAACTCCGCAGCCGAATAGGCCTCTGCGGGATCGCGAATGTCGAGCAGGCGATGGGGCGCCACGGCTAACTCCTCAGCCGACGGTTTCGCCGTGCCAATATCCATCTGACGATAGATTAAGGCGGAATCGACGCTGATTAGTTCCACTGGTAGCTGCTTACGCAGCTCGATGGCTAATGCCGTCTTGCCAGATGCCGTGGGTCCCATCAAAAAAATAGCCTTTGGCCGGCCAGCCTGGTTTAATTCACTCATGCTTCAACGCGTTCACCGCGCTCTCAATCTCTAGGGGCTGTAATAAGCCTGAAGGCGGCGATTTCAGTAACTGTGGGCAGAGCCGTTCAAGCTCAGCCAGCAGGTTAATCGCCTGTGAGTGATTCCAGCTGGAGGACTCTGTATCCTGCTGTCGCGCCAGCCACCGGGCCAGTTGCGTCGCAGAGTTCTCCTGCTGCCGGGCGAGATAGCCTAACAGCTCAGGAATCAAGATTTGTAAATTTTGTGTTCGTAACGGTAAAGGCACTGCGCGCAGGGTGACGTGGTCGCCATCGGCCTGAAGTTCGATGCCCATCTGATTGAGCAGGCTGCTATTTTTGCGGGCCGCCTCGCGTTCATCTTTGGCCATTTTCAGCCGCACGGGAATCAGCAGCGGCTGCGGTTTCAGCCCCTCTTCGCCCGGTTCCAGCTGCGCCTGTTTCAGCCAGCGCGCCGCCACCGGCAGCGCCATCAGCGAGAGCGTCTGATCCTGTTCCAGCAGCGCATAGTGGTGCTGCAGCACGGTCAGTACCCGGCCAAAACTCTGCGCATGGGCCGCCAGCGGCGAAGCCTTTTCGGTCCGGCGCGGTTCAGGCTCACGCGCGCCCGGCGGCGGCGCGCTGTCGACGGGCGTTTTCAGCAGCTGCTGGTACACCGCCCCTTCACGCTGCCGGTATAGGTTCTCTTTATTCTGCCAGGCCGGTGCCGCAGCGGGCGGCGTGTCCCGGGCGGGGGCAGACGGTTTGCGCTCCCCGGGTGACGACGCAGGCTGGGCGAAATGGTTGCCGCCAGCCGCCTGACGGTTTTCGGGCTGCCAGCGCGGAGCGGTTTCTTCAGCCTTCAGCGCAGGCAGCGCGGGTGTCGCAATCGCCTGCAGCACGCTGACTACGCCCTGATAGATAAAATCATGCACCAGGCGCGACTGGTGGAACCGGACCTCATGCTTGGCCGGATGGACGTTGACATCCACCTGGTGGGGATCGATCTCCAGATAGAGCACGTAGGCGGGCTGCTGATCATCCTGAAGCTGGGTCTGGAAGGCCTGGCGGATAGCATGGTTAATCAGCTTATCGCGCATCATCCGGCCGTTAACATAGCAGTATTGCAGCTCGGTCACCTGGCGCGACCCGGCCGGATCGGCTACCCAGCCGCGCAGCGCAAGTTCGTCGTGTTGCCAGTCGATGCGCAGCGCGTGCTGCATAAAGGTGGTGCCGCAAATTGCGGCCAGCCGCCGTTCGCGCTGACTCTCTTCGTTGACGGCGCGATACTGGCGCATCATTTTGCCGTTGTGACTCAGTGACAGGGCGACATCAAAACGTGCCAGCGCAATGCGACGGATCACTTCGTCGATATGCCCGAACTCGGTTTTCTCGGTGCGCATGAATCTGCGGCGTGCCGGCGTGTTGTAAAACAGATCCAGCACCTCCAGCGTGGTGCCACAGGGATGTGCCGCCGGTTTGACCGTCACTGCCATATCGCGCCCTTCGGCATAAGCCTGCCAGGCTTCACTCTGATCGGCAGTGCGGGAGGTGAGCGTCAGACGGGAGACCGAGCTGATACTGGCCAGAGCCTCACCCCGGAAGCCCAGGCTCATGATCGCCTCCAGGTCGTCCAGCGAGGCGATTTTACTGGTGGCGTGTCGGGCCAGCGCCATCGCCAGCTCGCTTTTCACGATGCCGCAGCCGTTGTCACGAATGCGGATCAGCTTCGCGCCGCCCTTCTCAATATCGATATCGATGCGCGTTGCGCCCGCATCCAGACTGTTCTCCACCAGCTCTTTAACAACCGAGGCAGGACGTTCAACCACTTCACCCGCTGCAATCTGGTTTGCCAGCTGAGGCGGTAAAATTTGTATCGGCATCGTGGATATCCTCTTAGCTGACAGCCCGGCGCAGCGGCCGGGCACACAATCAGGATGCAGGAATTTTCAGGTTCTGCCCCAGCATGACGTTGGTCGACTTCAGATTATTGGTCTGCATTATGGCTTTCGGGCTGACGCCGTAGTGCGCCGCAATCCCGGTCAGGGAATCGCCGACGACGACCTTATGGCGAACCATACCGCGCGGCGCGGCGCGGGTGGTCCGGCTGGCGGCCGCACTGGCCGGGACTTTCAGCCGCTGGCCGACCCACACCACATCACGCTTCAGGGTGTTCATCTCACGCAGCGTGGCCATGCTGACACCATATTTCGCGGCGATGCCGGAGAGCGTCTCCCCGCGCGTAACGGTATGGCGCTGAGTCACGCCGGTATACTGCGTCACCCCGGTCGCCGGATTACTGGCGACGCTCACCGCTGGCGACGAGCCCAGCGGCAGGTTTTCCTCCTTTGGGATGGATTGCAGCGGGTGCGCCAGGAAATAAGTGCGCAGACCTTTATAGATCGACTGCGCAATCTTATCCTGGTGTGCGCTACTGCCTAGCAGTCGCTCCTCCGAGGAATTACTGATGAAGCCGGTTTCCACCAGCAGAGAAGGAATGTCCGGCGAGCGCAGGACCCCAAGGCTGGCGTGCTCAGGCAGACGCTTGTGCAGCGAGGTAACGCCGCGCAGCTGCTGCAGGACTTTCTGCGCGATGTCATAGCCAACGCGCTGCGAGTGACCGAACTGCAGGTCAAGTACCGCCTGACTGAGATAAGGATCGGCCTGGCTGTTGGCCAGCAGGTCACCGGCACCGCCCAGCAGCTCAGACTGCTTCTCTTTCTGCTCCAGCCAGTTAGCCATCTCGTTGTTGGCGCGACGGTTTGATAACACCCAGACTGACGCGCCGGTCGCCGCATGGCTTGGGGCCGCATCCGCATGGATCGACACCAGCACGTTGGCGTTGGCTTTACGCGCCACATCGGAACGGCCCATAACTGAGATAAAATAGTCGCCATCGCGTGTCAGCACGCCTTTGAACATCGGATCGTTATTCAGCAGCACCCGCAGTTTTCGGGCGATCGCAATCGTTACGTTCTTCTCTTTTAACCCGCGCTGGCCGATAGCACCCGGATCCTGGCCGCCGTGTCCGGCATCTATCGCCACAATCACGGTGTCATTCTGGCTGACGCGACTGCCGGGGCGCACGGTGCTGGCCGTGCTGGTCACCGAGGTCACCGGATTGGCATTAAACGGATTGGCCGCGGCGGCACTCGGGGTCGGTACGCGCGTCGGGGCGATGACCGGTGCGGGCTCGCTGCGCGTCACCACCGGCGCTTTACCGGTAATGGTAAAGACCACGCTGTAGTTGTTGCCGTCGCGCTGAGTGACCGCCCGGGTTTTCCCCGCCTGGGTCAGTTCAAACACCAGCCGCACGCTCTGCTTGTCCTTTGGGGAACTGCTGCGAATGCGCCTGACGATGTTCTCACCGCTGAAGTTCAGCGGTAACCCCTGCACCACACCGCTCTGGCGGACGTCGATCACCACGCGATTGGGATTGTGCAGCGGGAAATAGCCATAGATCGGCTGGCCGGAAAAATTCAGGGTGATGGTTGCCTGGCTGTCACCGTTGGCCACTTTGATATCTGACAGCGTGGCGGCAAACAGGGGAGCAGAGACCAGCAGCAGCAGTGACACCAGCGCGATTTTCATCCGTGACATCATGCCTGTTCCCTGCCCTGGCTGAACCGTTCAACCCACTGCTGGCCTGACGCGGATTGTGCCGTCAGCGCCGCTTCACGCGCCTCGCCCACATAGCGCAGCGTTAAGGTAAGGTCGGGCGACGGCAGGAATCCGGCCCCCTGCTGCGGCCACTCGACCAGGCAGATCGCTTCACCGCTGAAATAGTCGCGGATCCCCATGAATTCCAGCTCTTCCGGATCGGCGAGGCGATAGAGGTCGAAATGGTAAAGGGTGCGGTCGGCCAGCGCGTAAGGCTCAACCAGAGTGTAGGTGGGACTTTTGACGTTGCCCTGATGGCCCAGCGCCTGCAGAAAGCCGCGGCTGAAGGTGGTTTTACCCGCCCCCAGATCGCCATAGAGATAAATGACTGCCGCGCTGCCACAGGCGCGCGCCAGCTGAGCGCCCAGACTGAGCGTAGCCGCCTCATCGGGCAAAGAGATAACACAGGTCTTCATGCTTCTTTATTCATCTCAGGATTAACAAACTGCCACAGGAGATCCAGTAAATCGGTTGCCAGCATACCGCGCGTTCCGCGTTGCGCCGCGACCGCATCGGCGGCGGCTCCGTGGGCCACACAGCCCGCGCAGGCCGCGTCAAACAGCGTCAGTTTCTGGCCTGCCAGCGAGGCGATGATCCCACTCAGGAGATCGCCCATTCCGCCCGATGCCATACCGGCATTGCCGACATCGGCAAAGGCCATTTCGCCCTGCTCGCTGGCAATCAGTGTACCGGCACCTTTCAGAACCACCACGCCACCGTAACGCTGCGCCAGTGTCTGCGCTGCATGTAAGCGGTCACTCTCAATTTCACTGGTCTCAATATTCAGCAAACGCGCCGCTTCGCCAGGATGCGGCGTAATAATGCGATTCTGACGTTTCTCCGCACTGATTGCCAGCAGGTTAAGTGCATCCGCGTCCCAAAGCATCGGCTTTTCACTGGCCGCGACCTGCTTCAGCGCCCGCTTTCCCCACTCACGCTGGCCCAGACCGGGGCCGATAGCGATGACATCGGCCCACGTCAGCGCCTCCGTCAGCCGTTCGTCGGTCAGTTCATCGACCATAATTTCCGGGCGGGCGGTGAGAATCGGGATGATGTTATCTTTGTGAGTAAGCACTCGCACTAATCCACTGCCGCTGCGCAGCGCCGCCTCTGCCGTCATGCGCACCGCACCCGCCGTACCGGCATCGCCTCCCACCACCAGCAGACGACCGTGACTGCCTTTGTGCGAGGTCGGCTTACGCGGTTTCAGCCAGCGGGAGAGTACGCTGGCGTCGTAACGGGCGATGGGGGCCGTCTCGCCCGCCAGAAACGCGGCCAGCCCCAGATCGGCAGCGAAGAGTTTGCCAACGTGGTCACGCGCCTTGCCGGTTATCTGTCCCGGCTTCAGCGCGACCAGGCTCAGCGTATGGCAGGCGTCTATGACCGCGCCGGGCGCCGTGCCGTTGCGGGCCGATAAGCCGGACGGGATATCGATGGCAAGAACCGGCGCTGCATGGGCATTAACGCGTGCGATCAGCGAGGCGTAAGGTTCGTCCGGCGCACGCTGGCAGCCGGTGCCCAGCAGCGCATCGACGATCACATCGACCTGCTCTGGCCAGACCGCATCGGCCGCATGGATTGCACCGCCCGCATCCAGCCAGGCATCGCGGGCCCGCTGCGCCTCTTCCGGTAACGCCCTGTCACTTTCGCACGCCAGCAGCGTCACCGTTTTGCCTGCCGCCTGCCCCAGCCGCGCCACCACATAGCCATCCCCGCCGTTATTGCCGTGACCACACAGAATCAGCCAGTGGCTGGCCTGCGGCCAGTGCGCAGTCAGATGCGTAAAGGCCGCCTGCCCGGCGCGCAGCATCAGCTCATACAGGGTGATGCCGAGTGCGTCGGCCCCCTGTTGCTCAAGCTGCGCCACTGCCTGCGCAGGCCAGACAGAATATGGTAAACTGCGGCTGTTTTTCTTCGAATCCTGGTCACTCATGTCATACCCTCTCGATCTTCATCAACTCGCACAGCAGATTAAACAGTGGGGAGCCGAACTCGGTTTCCAGCAGGTTGGCATCACCGACACCGATCTCAGTGCCGAAGAGCCGCGTCTGCAGGCGTGGCTGGACAAGCAGTATCATGGCGAGATGGCGTGGATGGCGCGACACGGCATGATGCGGGCGCGTCCGCATGAACTGCTGCCCGGCACGCTGCGCGTGATCAGCGTTCGCATGAACTACCTTCCGGCTAAAGCCGCCTTTGCCAGCACGCTGAAAAATCCCCGTCTGGGCTATGTCAGCCGTTATGCGTTAGGCCGCGATTACCACAAAGTATTGCGCAATCGACTGAAAAAGCTCGGGGAAATGATCCAGGCGCATTGTGGCGAGCTTAATTTTCGCCCCTTTGTCGACTCCGCCCCGCTGCTGGAACGCCCGCTGGCGGCGAAAGCCGGGCTTGGCTGGACCGGTAAACATTCGCTGATTCTGAATCGCGAAGCGGGCTCGTGGTTTTTCCTCGGCGAACTGCTGATCGACATTCCGCTGCCGGTGGATACGCCGCAGCCGGAGCAGTGTGGCCGCTGTGTCGCCTGCATGACAATCTGCCCCACCGGCGCCATCACAGAACCTTACGTTGTGGATGCCCGCCGCTGTATTTCTTATCTCACCATTGAGCTGGAAGGCGCAATCCCGGAAGCGTTTCGTCCACTGATGGGCAACCGGATCTATGGCTGCGATGACTGCCAGCTCATCTGTCCGTGGAATCGCTATGGTCAGCTCAGTGACGAAAGCGACTTTTCGCCACGCGCCGCATTGCATGCGCCGGCGCTGATCGATCTGTTTCAGTGGGATGAAGCGAAGTTTCTGCGCATCACCGAAGGCTCGGCGATTCGGCGCATCGGACATTTACGCTGGCTGCGCAATATCGCCGTCGCGCTGGGTAACGCGCCCTGGTCGGCCGACATCATGCCGGTGCTGGAACGGCGTCTCGGCGAGAGTGAATTGCTGGATGAACATATTCAGTGGGCGATCGCGCAGCAGCAGCAGAAACGCGAACAGCTCGTTGTCGACGTGCAGCCTGCCCAGCAGAAACGGCTGGTGCGTGCCGTTGAGAAAGGTTTACCGCGCGATGCGTGAATGACCAGCCCGGCGCAGATTATCGTTTTCCACATGCTGTGAATAAAAATAAAAAGTTGTTGTCATTCAACTGCAATGACGCTGTTTTTGCTGCCAGATAACAAATTGAAATATTATCAAAAGCAAAAATATCAAAAGGTTATAAAAAAGTTGTGTTTATTTGATAATGAGACTAGCGCTTCGCTTAAAACAGAAAGCTGTGGATAACTCTGTTCAGAAATGATTTGCAGATCGCGCTAACGGGCGCTGAGAATGGGGTGTCGCGCTGTGGATAACCCTGAGGAAACCATTAAGGCGTTACGACGCAAAACAGCCGCAAGTTTTGACTGAAACAGTGTGATGTTAAATCTGGAGCGGGAAACGAGACTCGAACTCGCGACCCCGACCTTGGCAAGGTCGTGCTCTACCAACTGAGCTATTCCCGCATAAGAAGGGCACTGCTATATAAAACTGGAGCGGGAAACGAGACTCGAACTCGCGACCCCGACCTTGGCAAGGTCGTGCTCTACCAACTGAGCTATTCCCGCAAAGAGGGTACTGCTTACATCTTAAATCTGGAGCGGGAAACGAGACTCGAACTCGCGACCCCGACCTTGGCAAGGTCGTGCTCTACCAACTGAGCTATTCCCGCGCCTTGTACCGTTACAAAATTCTTCACCGGTACGGGGTGCGCATTATACGAGAAATCGTTGCTGCTGCAAGCCTCTGAAAGCAAAAATTTTCGCTTTCTGCGCGTTTGCCGATTTAATCGTCAACCTGGCGATTTCATGCGCACCCCCCGGCGATTAAAGCTGCAAAAAGTGTTCGCGGTAGTAAGCCAGCTCCGCCACGGACTCGCGGATGTCATCCAGCGCCTGATGTGTGCCGCCTTTTTTGAAGCCCGGCAGGATCTCGGGCTTCCAGCGGCGGGCCAGCTCTTTCAGCGTACTGACATCCAGATAGCGATAGTGGAAATAAGCCTCCAGCTCGGGCATATATTTAAACAGGAAGCGGCGATCCTGCCCGATACTATTGCCACAGATCGGCGAGCTATTCGCGGGCACCCACTGCTTCAGAAATTCGATGGTCGCCAGCTCCGCGGCGCGATCGTCAATTTTGCTCTCTTTGACCCGCGCCACCAGACCACTGTTGGTGTGGGTGCGGACATTCCACTCATCCATCAGCGCCAGCTGTTCATCCGACTGATGAACGGCCATAACCGGCCCTTCCGCGAGAATGTTAAGATTGGCGTCGGTCACCAGGGTCGCAATCTCAATAATGCGATCGTGCGTCGGATCGAGTCCGGTCATCTCAAGATCAATCCAGATCAGATTCTGTTCATTTCCAGTAGCCATGCTGTTTCCTGCGGTTGCTATAGTCGTCATTCACAATGAATAAGGTGTATCATAGACGTTTTGCCCAGCCGGGCGAAATCTGGCTAACGCTGTGAGGGTGAGTGAGTAAAAATAAACTGTCGAAGGGCCAACAACGCCGCGTAAGCGCAAACCACGATCGCCGTCTCAACCAGCGCAGAGAGCGTCCGGAAGCGGATGACAACCTGTTTGGTGAAGCTGCAGATGGGGTCGTTGTCAGCCGTTTTGGCATGCATGCTGACGTTGAGGATAGCGCAGGCGTCACC
Organism: Pantoea phosphatilytica; assembly: GCF_051025615.1. Taxonomy (NCBI): domain Bacteria; kingdom Pseudomonadati; phylum Pseudomonadota; class Gammaproteobacteria; order Enterobacterales; family Erwiniaceae; genus Pantoea; species Pantoea phosphatilytica. The sequence goes on along the minus strand of NZ_JBPFDF010000003.1, from coordinate 41,477 downwards.
CACCGCTGCAATATCCGCCGTACTATCCGTTCGCTGGTCACAGGCGATCGGGTGTTGTGGCGTCCGGCAACCAGCGGCGGCAAAGGTATTGTCGAAGCGGTGCACGAGCGCACCAGCGTCTTAACCCGCCCCGACTTTTACGACGGCGTAAAGCCGATGGCGGCAAACATCGATCAGATTATTATCGTCTCCGCCATCCTGCCAGAGCTGTCGCTGAACATCATCGATCGTTACCTGGTAGCCAGCGAAACGCTGGAGATCGAACCGTTGCTGGTCCTGAACAAAACCGATCTGCTGGATGAGGCTGCGCGTCTCCGTGTTGACCAGCAGATGGATATCTATCGCCAGATTGGCTATCGCGTGGTCATGGTTTCCAGCCGGGCGAAAAATGGTCTGGACGCTCTGGAAGCGGCGCTCACCGACCGCGTCAGTATCTTTGCCGGACAGTCGGGCGTCGGCAAATCGAGCCTGCTGAATGCCCTGCTCGGCTTCGACAAAGATGAGCAGGCCGCTATCCTGACCAACGACGTGTCCGACGGTTCAGGCCTGGGCCAGCACACCACCACCGCTTCCCGGCTTTACCACTTCCCGCACGGCGGCGACGTGATCGATTCACCGGGCGTGCGTGAGTTCGGTTTATGGCATCTGGAGCCGGAACAGGTGACCCGTGGGTTTGTCGAGTTCCGCGCCTTCCTGGGCGCATGTAAATTCCGAGACTGTAAGCACGGCAGCGATCCGGGCTGCGCCATTCGCGAAGCGGTTGAAGAGGGAAAAATCAACCGCTCCCGTTTCGATAACTACCACCGTATCCTGGAGAGCATGGCGCAGGTAAAAACGCGTAAAAATTTCCCTGACGGTGAGAGTTAACCGGTATAACCGCCTCTGCGCCCACCAGCCGCTGCATTTTGCGAAGTGCATTCCAGTCGTGCACACGGAACGTGCAGCGTGCCGGAAATCGGATATAGTCGCGATCTGAACGGGGCACTGCTACAATCCGCCCCCTTTTTTACAACGTCATAAATAGCCAGGAGGCTAAGGTGTTTGATCGTTTAAAACTCGGCTTGAATCATATTCTCCCGAAGAAATGGCTGACTGAACTTGCCGGTTGGGGCGCCAGTCGCCGCGGTGGTTGGTTAACCAAACTGGTCATCGACATCTTTGTCTGGTTTTACAAGGTAGACATGGCAGAGGCACGTAAGCCTGACACGGCCAGCTATCGCACCTTTAATGACTTTTTCGTGCGTCCGCTGAAAGATGACGCGCGTCCGGTCGATGCCGATGCCAGCCTGATCGCCCTGCCCGCAGATGGCGCGATCAGCCAGCTCGGTCACATTGACGGCGACCAGATTTTCCAGGCTAAAGGTCATCACTACTCCCTGGAAGCGTTGCTGGCGGGCGATGAGCGCATGGCAGCCCGCTTTGTGGAGGGCGAATTCGTCACCACCTATCTGGCACCACGCGACTATCACCGCGTCCATATGCCGTGCAACGGTATCCTGCGCGAGATGATCTATGTGCCTGGCGACCTCTATTCGGTCAACCCACTGACCGCGCGTAATATCCCGAACCTGTTTGCCCGCAATGAGCGCGTGATCTGCTACTTTGAAACCGATATCGGCCCGATGGTGCAAATCCTGGTCGGTGCCACCATCGTCGGCAGCATCGAAACCGTCTGGGCGGGCACTATCACGCCGCCGCGTGAAGGGGTGATTAAACGCTGGCACTATCCGGCAGCCGAAGATGAAGGCGCGGTGGTCCTGCTGAAAGGTCAGGAGATGGGCCGCTTTAAACTCGGCTCGACTGTAATCAACCTGTTCGCACCAGGCCGCGTCAAACTGGCGGAAAGCCTGGAAGCGGAAAGCAAAACCCGTCTCGGCCAGCCGCTGGCAATTGCGCTGCCGGTCGCCACGGACATGTCTGACGTCATCACTGACTAAATTGAGAGTCCTCTGTGCGCCCGATTCTCCTCCTGCTGCTGAGCCTCTGGCTCAGCAGCCCGGCCTCTGCGGCCAGCCTTCCTGACGCCAGCCAGCTTAAACAGCAGCTGGAAGAGATCAAATCGGCCAAAAGCTCCCCGACGCAGGCGGAGCAGATCCAGACGATCGAAGCTGCCCTGAATTTCCTCTCTGAACGCGATGAATCACTGGAGCGCGCCGCGCAATATCAGCAGGTCATTGACGATTTCCCGCGTCTGGCGCGTGAACTGCGTCAGCAGATTGCCGCATTGAGCGACAGCGGGAAAACCGTGCGCAGCAATATGAGCAGCGCCGAGCTGGATCAGGAGATCCTGCAGGTCAGCAGTCAGCTGCTGGAGGAGGGTCGTCAGGCGCGACAGGAGCAGGATCGGGCGCGGGAGATCAGTGACTCCTTATCTCAGCTGCCCCAGCAGCAGACCGACGCCCGCCGGGCGATGACAGAGAGCGAACGCCGCTTACAGGGCGTCAGCAGCAGTTCGCCTCAGGGTCAGCTGCAACTGGCGGCCCGCCAGGCTGAAAACGCCGCCAACAAAGCGCGCGTCGATGAACTCGAACTGGCGCAGCTTTCAGCCAACAACCGTCAGGAGCTGGCGCGGATGCGCGCAGAGGTCCATCAGCGTAAAGCGACGCAGCTGGATAACTATCTGCAGGCGCTGCGCAATCAGCTCAACGACCAGCGGCAGCGTGAGGCGGAAGTTGCGCTGGCGCGCACCGAACAGCTGGCCGAAAACAGTGGCGATCTGCCGCCGGCGATCAGCGATCAGTTCCGGGTCAACCGCGAACTCTCTGGTGCGCTGAATCAGCAGGCGCAGCGCATGGATCTGGTGGCGTCGCAGCAGCGCCTTGCCACCAACCAGATTATTCAGGTCCGTCAGGCGCTCTCTACCCTGCGCGAACAGTCGCAGTGGCTGGGCGCCTCGAACCTGCTGGGGGAAGCGCTGCGCGCGCAGGTTGCGCGTCTGCCGGAGATGCCGAAATCACAGCAGATTGACAATGAGATGGCGCAGCTTCGCGTGCAGCGTCTTTACTACGAAGATCTGCTGGAGCGCCAGGAGTCCCTGCGTAAAGGACACCAGGCCGATGGTCAGGCCTACACGGCCGATCAGAAACGTATTCTTGATGCCCAGCTCCGCACCCAGCGTGAGCTGCTTAACTCTCTGATCTCCGGCTGCGACACGCTGATCCTGGAGATCACCAAACTGAAAGTCGGCAACACTCAGTTGCAGGACGCGCTGACCGAGGTCAAGGATGCAACCCACCGCTACCTGTTCTGGACCGCCGATGTCAGCCCGATCAGCCTGAGCTACCCGCTGGATCTGGCGAAAGATCTCTCCCGCCTGCTGTCGCTGGACACCCTGGGTCAGCTCGGCAAAGCGATGGCGATGATGTTTACCAGCCGCCATTCGGTGCTGCCGATTATTGGCGCGCTGCTGCTGGTCGGTTTCAGTATCAGCTCACGCCGTCACTTCAATGCATTTCTTGAACGCTCCGCCAGTAAAGTCGGTAAGGTCACGCAGGATCGCTTCCGCCTGACCATCCGTACGGTGTTCTGGTCGATTCTGGTGGCGCTGCCGCTGCCGGTGCTGTGGGGGGCGCTGGGCTATGGCCTGCAGAACGCCTGGCCCTACCCTATTGCCGTGGCGATTGGTGATGGCATTACCGCCACACTACCCCTGCTGTGGGTCTTTATGATCAGCGCCGCCTTTGCCCGGCCCAACGGCCTGTTTATCGTGCATTTCCGCTGGCCGCAGAACCGGGTGGCGCGCGCCATGCGCTACTATTCGCTGAGCATCGGCCTGATTGTGCCGCTGATCATGTTGCTGATCGCCTTAGGGAATCTGGAAGATCGCCAGTTCTCTGCATCGCTGGGCCGTCTCTGCTTTATCCTGATCTGTGGGGCAATCAGTATTGTCACCGTGAGCCTGAAGCGTTCCGGTATTCCGCTCTACCTCGATAAAGAGGGGAACGGCGAGAACATGGTCAACCGGATGCTATGGAACCTGATGATCGCCATGCCGCTGATGGCCGCCCTCGCCTCCGCCGTGGGATATCTGGCGACCGCGCAGGCGCTGCTGGCGCGTCTGGAAACCTCCGTCGCCATCTGGTTCCTGTTGCTGGTCATCTACTACATCATCCGGCGCTGGATGCTGATTCAGCGCCGCCGGCTCGGCTTTGACCGCGCCCGTCAGCGCCGCGCCGATATGCTGGCCAATCGGGCGCGCAGCGAAGAAGAGAAAGAGCAAGGCACTCAGAACACCGATGCGATTGAAATCGAAGAGCCGGTGATCGACCTGGATGCGATCAGCGCCCAGTCACTGCGGCTGGTGCGTTCTATCCTGACGCTGATTGCCCTGGTTTCCGTGATTGTGCTCTGGTCGGAAATCCACTCCGCCTTTGGCTTCCTGGAGAATATTCAATTGTGGGATGTCAGTACGTCCGTGCAGGGTGTGGAGTCGATCCAGCCAATCACCCTGGGAGCGGTGCTGATTGCCATTCTGGTGTTTATCATCACTACCCAGCTGGTGCGCAATATGCCCGCGCTGCTTGAACTGGCGCTGCTGCAGCACCTGAATCTGACACCCGGCACAGGCTACGCCATCACGACCCTGACCAAGTATCTGCTGCTGCTGGTTGGCGGGCTGATTGGGTTCTCGATGATCGGGATTGAGTGGTCGAAGCTGCAGTGGCTGGTTGCAGCACTCGGTGTGGGACTGGGATTTGGTCTGCAGGAGATTTTTGCCAACTTTATCTCTGGTCTGATTATTCTGTTTGAAAAACCGATCCGTATCGGCGACACCGTAACGATCCGTGACCTGACCGGCAGTATCACCCGGATCAATACCCGCGCGACCACCATTACCGACTGGGACCGCAAAGAGATTATCGTGCCGAACAAAGCCTTTATCACGGAGCAGTTTATCAACTGGTCGCTGTCCGATTCGGTCACGCGCGTGGTACTGACTATCCCGGCCCCGGCTAAAGTCAGCAGTGAAGAGGTCACCACCATTCTGATACAGGCGGCCGAACGCTGCAGCTATGTGCTGGACACCCCACAGCCGGAAGCCTTCCTTGTGGATCTGCAGCAGGGTATTCAGCTGTTTGAACTGCGCGTACATGCCGCAGAGATGGGACACCGGATGCCGCTGCGTCATGAACTGCATCAACTGATTCTGCGTGGATTCGATCAGCACGGTATTGAGATGCCGTTCCCGCCCTTCCAGATGCGCATGGAAACGCTGGGTAAGAAGCTGCCTGCCAGCAACGGCACACCGGCTGCACGCGCCTATAAATCTGGCGGTCTGTAACGCAAAACGCCCGGCTGAGCCGGGCGTTTTCACGCTGTGGAGTGCGTTACTGCTTAACGAACGCTTCACCCTGAGCAATATCTTTCTTCAGCGTCTCCAGCATGCCCGACAGCGCCTGCTGCTCATACGCGCTCAGCGTGCCAATCGGCCTGCGTTCCGCAATACCGTTTTTACCCAGCAGTAGCGGCTGTGAGAAGAAGCGTGCATATTCGCCTTCGCCTTCCACATAGGCACACTCCACTACATTCGGCTCGCCATTCAGCGCGCGTACCAGAGACAGACCGAAACGGGCAGCAGCCTGACCCATCGACAGCGTCGCCGATCCGCCACCCGCTTTGGCTTCCACCACTTCTGTTCCGGCGTTCTGGATCCGCTTAGTCAGATCGGCAACCTCCTGATCGCTGAAGCTGACGCCATTAACCTGAGACAGCAGCGGCAGGATCGTCACGCCGGAGTGCCCGCCGATAACCGGGACTTCAACCTGGTCAGGTTGCCTGCCCTTCAGCGCCGCCACAAAAGTATTGGCACGGATGATATCCAGCGTTGTGACACCGAACAGACGATTTTTGTCGTAGACGCCGTGCTTTTTCAGCACTTCTGCCGCGATAGCCACGGTGGTATTAACCGGATTGGTAATGACACCAATCAGCGCCTTCGGTGCGGTCGTGGCCACCTGTTCAATCAGGTTGCGAACGATGCCGGCATTCACATTAAACAGATCTGCGCGATCCATACCGGGCTTACGGGCGACACCGGCGGAGATCAATACCACGTCTGCGCCCTGTAAAGCCGGTGTTGCATCTTCGCCGCTGAATCCCTGAATGGAGACGGCAGTAGGGATATGACTGAGATCAACGGCAACGCCAGGCGTAACCGGCGCGATGTCATACAGTGAGAGTTCTGAACCTGCAGGAAGCTGGGTTTTGAGCAGAAGTGCGAGCGCCTGGCCTATGCCGCCAGCGGCACCGAGAACGGCAACTTTCATTCTTAACTCCTTATTAAGGTGGGGCAGAGATGGGCCGAAATTCTATCTGTGTCAGACCTTAATCAACTGCTCAGGCGATGATAATTATCCGCTGTTAATTCTACGTGCTTTCGCACTTAATCTCCGGATTCAAAAGTTACTTATCATTACGCCTGAATGACCGACAACCTTGCCGTCGTCAGACAGAGAACGGCTGCGTGCGTTTTCTGTTACTACACCACCAATAATATAACAACTTTGCAACCTTCGCTTTCTGCGGCTGTGACGGGGGTTTTGGTCTGAGCGGATTTATTTGCTATTATCGCCGCCCGCCAGCCGCCCGAACCCCGCTCACCAATCGAACGATTGCATAAAAATGCATTTAAATGCATAATCACCACTCTGCCGCGGGCGGATGCGCGGTTATTCACTCTATATATTGGTAACCTATGCGAAACCCATCTAAACAAGACGATCTGATCAAGGCTTTCAAAGCCTTATTAAAAGAAGAAAAATTCAGTTCCCAGGGCGAGATTGTTCAGGCGCTGCAGGATGAGGGCTTTGAGAATATCAATCAGTCCAAAGTCTCACGCATGCTGACGAAGTTTGGCGCGGTGCGTACCCGCAATGCCAAGATGGAGATGGTTTACTGTCTGCCGGCAGAACTTGGCGTACCGACCACCACCAGCCCGCTGAAAAATCTGGTACTGGATATCGACTACAATGACGCCCTGGTGGTAATCCATACCAGTCCTGGTGCCGCGCAGTTGATTGCCCGCTTGCTGGATTCGCTGGGTAAATCGGAAGGGATTCTGGGAACGATTGCCGGTGATGACACGATTTTTATTACCCGTGCGCGCGACTTTACGGTGAAGCAGTTGCACAGCGCCATTCTCAACCTGTTTGAGCAGGAACTCTGATAGCAGACTGACGGCTTCCGGTACAGACCTGGCCGTCAGCTTCCCGCGCCTTACCACGGCTTTCCGGTTTGCCCGCCTGGCCCTGCACCACAGACCGCTTTAATTACGGCGCCTGTGGGCAGAAATCATCTTCTGCTTCGCCTTCTGCGCTATTTTACGCTGCCTTACAACATTAATCCGGCACCATTGCCCGGATCCAGATCAAACCCCAGCCTGAAACACCCCTGCATTTCGCACTAAAAGTTAAAGTGATCTATATCACTGTTTTTGCACTTAAAAGCGGCGAAAAGGCTATTTTTTAAACGTTTTTTATAACGTTGAGTTATTAAAAGTAGCCATAAGGATAAAGTATCACAAAAAAACATTATTAGCGGGATATTAATTTCTGTCGTTATTAGTTCTATACTTCTTTTCGTGACGCAAATCACACAAACCAGAAAGATAAAAATAGACGACGAGGAAATATCTATGAACGTTAAAACTACCATCGCCACTCTGAGTATCCTTTCCGCTCTTTCATTTGGCGCTGTAGCAGCAGAATCTATCGATGCTGCCCAGGCGCAGAATCTGCAGCCTGCAGGCACCATCAGCGTCAGCGGCGTTGCCGGTTCACCAATGGATATCCGTCAGCAGCTCAGTGACAAAGCCGATCAGCAGGGCGCAAAAGCCTATCGCGTCATTGAGGCTTATAACAACGGCAACTACCACGCTACCGCCGCGCTTTATAACTAAGACGTAGCCCGATTAAGCCCGCCTATCTTGTCAGACACGCACACTGCCGTGCCGGAGAGCGGAAGCAGAAACAGATATTGCAGGAGAGTTGATTATGAAAATGAAATTAGCTATCGCCGCCCTTGGCCTTTCCCTGATCTCAATGGGTGCAGGCGCTGCCAGCCTGGTGACTAATCAGGAAGCGCAGGGTTTGCAGTCGATGAACCAGACCATCAGCATCAGTGGCCGTAATGGCGACCAGACGCATGTCCGTCAGGTGCTGTCAGAGAAAGCGGATGCCCAGGGTGCCGGTCACTATCGGATCATTGAAAACAACCAGGATAACACCTGGCATATCACCGCTGAACTTTACAAATAACCGACCATGATGACGCCTGAACGGCGTTGAAAATATCGACGACCCGCCTTTACGATGAACCGCAGGTTGTTGAATATATTGAGGAGACGAACATGAATATCAAAACAACCATCGCTACAGTCAGCCTGCTTTCCGTTATGGCGTTCGGCGCATCTGCCGCGCAGCTGGTAACCGGCGACCAGACTCAGAATCTGCAGCCTGCGGGAACCGTGACCATCAGTGGCACAGCGGGTGCGCCAATGGATTACCGTGCTGAGCTTTCTCAGAAAGCCGATGCGCAGGGTGCCAGCGCCTACAAAGTGATTGAAGCGCGTACCGGTGACAACTACCACATCACCGCACAGCTTTATAAGTAATTCCTCGTCAGAATAATGACGAACCCTTTGGCCCCGCTCTCCGGGGCCTTTTTTTATCTGACGTTAAAGTGAAGCTGCCCTTCCAGCTCCTCTTCCGCTTCATCGAACAACAGAATCAGCGCACCATAACGCCGTCGCTGCCCCCTGCCCAGATTGATAAATTCAATCTCCAGCGGCATGGGTAACAGGTCGCCCGTCACCACATCCCATAATCCATCCAGATCGCAGATGCGGCGCTCTTCCAGCGCAAATCGCTCGCTGAACTGGCGGAAGAAATGGGCCTGATCGACAATTTCATTAAAATCAAAACGCTCGATTTTCATGCTGACCGCTCCCATGCTCCGTCTGCGGGCGACCTCTGCCGCCCGTTTCTGTCCGTCAGCCCAAACCGCCCAGATGGAGCGTTTTGACTTCCAGATACTCCTCCATCCCCAGTACCGAACCTTCACGGCCCAGCCCCGACTCTTTCACGCCGCCGAAGGGGGCCAGCTCGGTTGAAACGGCACATTCGTTAATGCCGATCATGCCGCTCTCCAGCGCCGCTGAGACGCGGAACACCCGTTGCAGATTCTGGGTATAGAAGTAGGCGGCCAGACCAAACGGCGTGGCATTGGCGCGGCGGATGACATCCTCTTCATCATCAAAGCGGAAACAGGCTGCCACCGGGCCGAACGTCTCCTCCTGCGCGAGCTGCATCTCTTCGTGGGCTTCGGCGATCACCGTGGGCTGCCAGAAGTTGCCGCCCAGAGCATGGCGTTCGCCCCCCGCCAGTAATTTGCCGCCTCTGGCGACGGCGTCTTTGACGTGCTGCTCCACCTTTTCCACCGCCGGGGCGTCGATCAGGGGGCCGACGATCACGCCCTCTTCCATGCCGTTACCGACTTTCAGCTTGTTGACCTCGGCCGCCAGCTGCTGCGTGAAACGATCATAGATCGCATTGTGAATGTAAAAGCGGTTCACGCTGACGCACACCTGGCCCGCGTTACGGAATTTGTTAGCGATCGCGCCCTGTACGGCGGCATCAATGTCAGCATCCTCAAACACGATGTAGGGAGCATTACCGCCCAGTTCCATCGACACTTTTTTCATGGTTTCGGCGGCATTGCGCATCAGCAGCTTGCCCACCTGCGTCGAGCCGGTAAATGAGATTTTGCGCACTACGTGGCTGGCCATAATCGCGTCACTGATGGCGTGAGTGTCACCGGCCACCGCATTCAGCACGCCATCCGGTACGCCCGCCTGCTTCGCCAGCGCCAGCAGCGCAAAGGCGGAGAGCGGCGTGTTATTGGCAGGTTTGATGATGCCGGTGCAGCCTGCGGCCAGGGCCGGCCCCAGCTTGCGGGTCAGCATCGCCATCGGGAAGTTCCACGGCGTAATGGCCGCCACCACGCCAATCGGTTCGCGGGTGGCCAGGATACGCGAGCCTGGTTTCGCGGGCGGAATGATCTCACCGTTGGCCCGTTTTGCCTGCTCGGCGAACCACTGAATAAAGCTGGCGGCATACTCGACTTCACCTTCCGCCTCTTTCACAGGCTTGCCCTGTTCCAGGGTCATTAGCTCGCCCAGCCAGCGTTTGTTCTCAATAATCAGCTGGTACCAGCGTGTGAGGATCTCAGAGCGTGCTTTTGCGGTGAGCGCCCGCCAGGCGGGAAAGGCGCGCTCTGCGGCGGCGATAGCCTGTTCCGTTTCCGTTTTACCCGCTTTTGCCACCTGCGCAATCACCTCGCCGGTCGCCGGATTGGTGACGTCGAAGGTGGAGGCTGCCTGATGCCACTGGCCATCCGCTAAATAGCCGGTCCGGAACAGTTCGCTCTCTTGCAGTGATTTCATTGATTCGCTCCTGTCAGTTTTACGCTTCCGTCCAGAGAGTATAGTTGGCAAAAGCAGCAGGTTTTATGACGGGCGGAGATTGGACGGGCCGCTGCCGGTCGCAGCGGCCAGATTCAGATTTGGATGAGGGTGTTCTGATATTTGTCGAGCATGAGCGCCAGCCGTTTTACCGGCTCCGTAACGCTTTCAGGTGCCTCGTAATGGGCCAGCTTTTCCTGATAGACCGCCAGCTCTTTCAGCAGCCGTTCAAAGTAGTAACGCCGCTTGTCATCGCTGCTGGCGGCGATCACCCGATCTGCGGTGTAGCGCAGTTGCCGGTGATACGCTGAGAGATCGGCATTGACCGGCACTTCCGCGTCCCGCAACCGCTGATGGCCGATGATCAGCGTTAAGGCGATACGGTATTTATTGATATCGCCGGGGAACAGGTTCAGCAGCAGGAAGAGTTGCTGATAGAGCGCCGGCAGATGGTTTTCGCGCCGACGCGCCTGATTGGTCGTCATCGCCGATACGGCCGCATACATAAAGCGGTTCAGCAGTTTACGGCCGGTGCGCGCTTTCGATTTATCGCGGATCAGCAGGATCACCATCATCGCCACAAAGCAGCCGATAACCTGGCCAAGCACGTTGTCGAGAAAGACGTTGATGTGGAACTGCATCGGGTTATCGAGCACCAGCACGTTGAGCGTACCAATCAGTGCGCCGAGTGTACCGAGCTGACGCCGCTGGATAAAGATGCCGCCAATAAAACCCAGCAGCCCGATGGCGATGCAGAGTAGCAGCGCGCTCTGCTGCGTGGCGGGCAGGACATACATAAAATAGAACGCCCCCAGCGGAACCGCGACCGTCATGCCGTAGAGGAAGTCTTTCGCCATCATCAGCGGGTTTGGCATACGCATTGCCAGCGCGGTGATCACCGCCAGCATGACCATGCAGCCGCTGCCGGAGGTCCATCCCGTGTAGAGCCAGAACAGCGAACCCAGCGCGGTCGCCACAAAGGTCCGGATACCGTTGATCATCGCATGATGTGTCTCCGCAGAACGCGCCTGAATCACGACTTCGCGCTGCAGAATCGTCTCTTCCAGGGAGGTAATCCGGCTGTTGCTTTTAATGCCGTTGATCAGCAGCAGATATTCGGTGGCGGCACCGACCCAGCTGCTCAGCGTGACCGGCGTCGTTTTGTCGCTGGCGCCCATCACCCGTCGCATCACTTTCATCCGCTTGTGCACCTCTTCTACCGTGGTGGCGGGCTTCTCAACCATCAGGCGATACTGAGGCGGGATGTAGTCAGGGCGGGAGTTCTGGATCAGAAAGGTTTCGGCGGCCTGGGTAATCAGCGTCAGCGACAGCGTATTCAGCATCTGCAAACGGCGATGGCTGTTCTTCCAGCGGGAGGATTCCATCATCAGCTGGCTGCGCATGGTGTTCAGCGCCGTGGTACGCCGGACCAGCGCGCTCCAGGCTTTGTCCACCTCCTCTTTATCACCGTGGGCGACGCAGAGCTGCAGCAGGTGATAGTGCGCCACCAGCAGCGAATCGACCTCTGCATCGATCACTTTTTTGATTGAACGGGGCGAGAAGATCATATCGGCCAGGATGGCGCACAGGATGCCGAGCACAATCTCGCTGCAACGCTCGACCGCATATTGGGGCACCAGCGTCAGCCCGCCACTGGCGTTCGCCGTCACCACGATAATCAGCGCGGTGTAGCCTGCCAGTCCCAGCGCGTAGGAGTTTTCGACCTTGATCAGCGAGGAGAGCCAGACGCAGAGCCCTGCCCAGATGCAGCACAGCAGCAGCATCACGACCGGCGCCCGAACGGTGGCGATCATGATGGTCAGCGCGGCGATACAGCCGATAAAGGTCCCGATAATACGCAAAACACCGCGATAGCGCAGCGCCCCTGAATAGGGGTCACCCCCCGCAGCAAAGGCGGTGCCGCCCGCCACAATCCCGGCGGTCATCACCGCCCAGCGCGGCGTTTCGAGGTTAAGGTGGAAGCCCACCATCAGCGCTAAAACCAGCGCGAAGGTGAGTTTTACCGGGAACCGCAGGAACTCGATCATATCGCCCTCTTAACCAAACTCACGCAGGCGATTCAGCAGACGGACCAGCGGCGAAACCTGTTCAGGCTGGCGATCCCCCTGCCCGGTGATGACCACCGTCGCCGTGGTGCCCGCCGGGAAGCGATTGCCAGGCTGCTGATCCAGCCGGATACGTACCGGCACACGCTGCGCCAGTCGGACCCACTCCAGGTTGGAGTCCACCGTCGCCATCCCTTTGCTGTCAACCGAGCTGCTGCTGTTGGTGACGCCCGCGGCCACGCTGTCGACGGTGCCGCGCAGCACTATGTTACTGCCGAGCGGCGTGACTTCGGCCCGGAAGCCCTTCTCCACGCCGTGCAGTTTGGTCTCTTCCAGGTAAGCGAGCACATAGAAGGAGTGCTGCTGAACCAGCGCCACCGCCACGGAGCCGCGGGTGATGAACTCGCCCTGATAGACGTTCAGGTTAGTGACCCAGCCATCGGATGGCGCTTTGATGTTGGTGCGCTCCAGATCGATCTCCGCCAGATCGCGTGTCGCCATCGACTTCGCCAGCTGATGTTCGCTGGTTTGCAGATCGTTGTTGGATTGTTCAATCGCTTCGCGCGACATCGCCGAGGTGCCAAGCTGATTACGACGTCCGGCTTCACGGCGTTTTTCGCTGACCAGTGCCTGGTAATATTCAACGTCCGCCTGAGCCTGCGCGAGCGCTTTCTGATAGCGCGGCCGATCCACCACAAACAGCGTATCGCCCTTCTTCACCAGCTGGTTATCATGAACCGGTACATCGGTGATCAGGCCGGTGACATCGGGCGAGATCGCCACCACGTCAGCCGCGAAACGTGCATCACGCGTCCAGGGGGATTCGGTATAGAAGACCCAGGCACGAAAGATGATAACCACTGCGATGATGACCAGCAGGAGCGTAATCGCGTAACGCGCGATTTTTCTTATGAGTGCTTTCACTTAAACCTCAGACTAATAAACGGGAGACAAGGTAAAACACACAGCAGTAAAGCGCTGTATTAAAAAGTGCCGGATGCCAGACAAGATCGTAGATGCCGCTCGGCGTCAGCACGCGTTTCACTAACCAGAACAGCATGAGTGAAATAATCAGTTCGATGAAAACGGGCGGGAAAGAGAGCCCAAACATGACAAATACCGGAAGCACACTCATCAGAAATCCTTAGTTCGACCTTGCCGGGACACGCCTTTGCCTTCTGCAGATGCCACAGCAAAACCCTCTGCCAGCGCTATCGGAACCGCAGCTGGCTTAATAATAGCGTATCATCGAGGGGTATCAGGCAATGAAGAATCACCGGGAAATACCCCGGCGCGCTTATAATAACGTGCATTACTAACCATTTTCTACAGAATGTGATCTAAATCACTTTTAAGCCAGAGTAAACAATGGAACGACTGAAAGGTATGTCCGTTTTCGCCCGGGTGGTCGAACTGGGTTCGTTCACTGCTGCGGCGCGTCAGCTTCATCTGAGCGTCTCCTCAATCAGTCAGATCGTCGCCAGACTGGAGGATGCACTGCAGGTCAAGCTGCTGAATCGCAGCACCCGCAGTATCGGGCTGACCGAGGCGGGCAAAATCTACTATCAGGGCTGCCGCCGGATGCTGGCGGAAGCGACGCAGGTGCATGAACAGCTCTATGCGTTTAACAATACGCCCATTGGCGTACTGCGGATTGGCAGCTCCTCGACCATGGCGCAAAACGTGTTAGCCGGGATGACCAGCGAAATGCTGCGGGAGTATCCGGGGCTGAGCGTGAACCTGGTCACCGGCGTACCGGCGCCGGACCTGATCGCCGACGGGCTGGACCTGGTGATCCGCGTCGGCGCGCTGAAAGATTCCAGCCTCTTTTCCCGGCGTCTTGGCGCGATGCCGATGGTGGTGTGCGCCGCAAAAAGCTACCTGGCACAGCATGGCACGCCGGAGAAGCCGGGTGATATCGATAACTTCTCCTGGCTGGAATATAGCGTGCGGCCCGACAACAATTTCGAGCTGATTGCGCCGGAAGGATTAGTGACGCGCCTGGCACCGCAGGGCCGTTTTGTCACCAACGATTCGCTGACGCTGCTGCGCTGGCTGAAGTCGGGCAATGGCATCGCCTATGTTCCGATGATGTGGGTGATCGATGAGATTACCGCGGGCGAGATCGATATTCTGTTTCCGCAGTATCAGTCTGACCCGCGTCCGGTCTATGCGCTTTACACCGAGAAGGATAAGTTACCGCTGAAGGTGCAGGTCTGTATCGATTATCTGACCGGCTATTTTGAACAGGTGGCTGAGCAGTATCAGCTGCATCGTAAAAGCTGACAGAAGGGCGTTGAAAACCTCTGCCCGCGCAGGCGTTGAAACCAGTCCAGCGAAGTGCCGGAAAGCGGCAGAGGATCTTTTACTGAGGTGCACGTTTCTTCCCTGCGCTTTCAGCAGGTCCATTGCCTGCCGGAAGCGTGCGGGTAACCGTTCCGCAACCCGCCGGGCGGCAGGTTGCGGAGGTCACATCAGGCAGTGCCGCCGATGGTCAGTTTATCGAGCTTCAGGGTTGGCTGACCGACGCCGACCGGCAGGCTCTGTCCCTCTTTGCCGCAGACGCCGACGCCTTTGTCCAGCGCCAGGTCATTACCCACCATCGAGATCTGCTGCATCGCTTCGATACCGGAACCAATCAGCGTGGCACCCTTAACCGGCTTAGTAATTTTGCCCTTCTCGATCAGATAGGCCTCTGAGGTAGAAAAGACAAATTTGCCGGAGGTGATGTCAACCTGACCGCCGCCAAAGTTTGGCGCATAGATGCCATAATCCACGCTTTCGATAATATCCTGCGGTGAGGATTTACCCGCCAGCATGTAGGTGTTGGTCATGCGCGGCATCGGCAGGTGCGCATAGGATTCACGACGGCCGTTGCCGGTCGGGCTGACGCCCATCAGTCGCGCATTCAGCTTGTCCTGCATGTAGCCTTTCAGCACGCCGTTCTCGATCAGCATGTTGTACTGACCCGGCACGCCCTCATCATCAATCGCCAGCGATCCACGCAGCCCTTCAAGGGTGCCATCATCGACCACCGTACAGAGTTCAGACGCAACCTGCTGACCGATTTTACCGCTGAAGACGGAGGTGCCGCGACGGTTGAAATCGCCTTCCAGACCGTGACCGACCGCTTCATGCAGCAGGACGCCAGGCCAGCCCGCACCCAGCACCACTGGCAGGGCACCGGCTGGCGCGGCGACCGCAGAGAGATTCACCAGCGCCATGCGCACCGCTTCCCGCGCCCAGGCGTCAGCGCGGACTTCACCATTCTCATCCGCCAGGAAAAACGCATAGCCGGTACGCGCACCGCCGCCGCTGGCACCGCGCTCGCGCTTGCCCTGATCTTCCACCTGAACGCTGACAGAGAGGCGCACCAGCGGTCGCACATCGGCGGCCAGCGTGCCGTCGGTGGCTGCCACCAGCACCTGTTCGTAGACGCCGGTCAGGCTGGCATTGACCTCCTGCACGCGCGGATCTTCGGCGCGGGCCACTTTATCGACGCGATGCAGCAGGGCAATTTTCTCTTCACGCGTCAGGCTGCTCAGCGGATCGACCGCCGGATAGAGTGAGCGGTTCATCACGGCAGAGAGCGTGTGGGCTTTGCCATTGCCCTGCTCGCGCACGATGCTGCGCGCCGCTTCAGACGAGAGACGCAGCGCATTCAGCGTAATCTGGTCCGCATAGGCGAAGCCGGTTTTCTCTCCGCTGACCGCGCGCACGCCCACACCCTGATCGATATGGTATGAGCCATCTTTGATGATTTTATCTTCCAGCACCCAAGATTCGTGGAAGCTGGACTGAAAATAGAGATCGGCATAATCCAGACGACGTTCTGAAAGCTGCCCTAACAGGGAAAATAGGTCCTGCTGATTAATGCCGTTAGCAGTCAGTAACTGCTCACTTACCAGGTTCAGAGTCATCGTTTCTCACTCATTATGTGCTCAGATAATCATAGCCTGCGGTAATTCCGGTACGGCGTCAAATTCACTTGTTGTCAGTTTCACGCGGTTTGCGCAGTACCTCATTGATTTCCGGTTTATCCAGCGGGCCGCCGATGTGATAACGCAGCAGTGAGATCTTATTCCACAGCGGTCCCAGCGCTTTACTGGCCGCAAAAACTGCCGCGCCAATCACCGGGTTGATGGCAAAGGCGGTTGCCACGCCGACCGACGCCGATATCTCCGGCGCGACCACCGCTTCCATATCGATCTGGCGCTTCACCAGGTCGAGTTTACCCTGCATCGCGATGTCGGCTTCCAGTCCGTCTACCAGCAGGTTGTCGGTGCGCATCACGCCGTTTTCAATCCAGGCCGTGCCGTTAATGGAGTCGAAGTAGAAGGCGTTGGTGAAGGTGTCGCTGAAGTCGAAGCGCAGCTTACGCAGCAGCGCATCGAAGCTCACCAGACGCAGGATTTTCCCCGCCGTGCCGGTGTTCACATCCGCGATCTGCCCTTTGCCGAAGTGGGTTTTCAGGGTGCCGCTCAGGGTTTCTGCAGCGGGCTGCCACGGCGCCGATTTCCAGTGCAGGTCGTAGGCGATATCGAAAGGTGCATCGCGCAGCGGGGTATTCACGCCAAACCAGTTGGTGGCGTTGTTGATATTCGCCCCTTTCAGCGTGCCTTTCAGCGAGGTGCGCGGGTCGCCCGGGCGGTTGACCCACTCGCCGTCGATTTTCAGCTGTGAACTGCCGGTATCCACCTTTCCGTTAGTAAGTGCTAACGTATCCCCGCGAGGCTGGAGCAGTGCGGATACCTGACCATATTTCTGGCCGAGCACCCAGCACTCTTTGCAGAAGAGCTGCAGCGCGGGCCACTGGCTGAAGTTAATCTTCGTGGCCTGCTGAGAAGCGCCTTTGCCGCCTTCGCTGGCCCCGTTCTCCCACTGCGGATTGTAATAGAGATAATCCAGGCTGACCTGCCACGGCGCAGCAGGCGCCATAGTCAGTCTGCCGCGCAGCTCTTTCGCATTCACGCTGACCTGACTTTTGCCGCCCGCACTCTGTGCCAGGGTCGCATCGACATCATGCCATTGCTGCCCGCCCAGCGTGACCGCCGGGCTGCGCAGGGTGACATTGCCGGGCAGCGTGACGGGGCCGGTCTGGAAATCACCGCTGTCCGCTTTCCGTCCGCCTGCGGAATCCCCGGCGGCCAGCATCGCCACCCAGGCTTCGCCATCCAGCGCAGGCAGATTCAGCACCATACCCGCGCGATCGGGCAGTGCCGGCGTTTTGCGTGCATCGTTCAGCCAGATACCGCGATCCACACGCAGCGTCGGCTCCAGCAGCCAGCGGCTGTTGAAACGCTGGTTGCCGTTAACGCTGCCGCTGAGATCGAAATGGTGCAGGTCACCACTGGCCTGAATGGTAACAGGCATCGCCTCGCCAGCCTGTTTTGCAAGCGGCGCAGGTAAGCGACTACTTACTTCTTTTGCATTGCCGTTCAACGCGACGTCATAACGTGCGCCGCCCTGATGCGGTAACGTAATGCCGACCTCGCCCTGCCACGGCAGATGTCCACCCAGCTGCCTGCTGACGGCGGCCGGGATCTCACGGATTTTAGCGGGCTGCCAGTCGCCCTGAAGGCTGACGTTGACGCCGAAGTCATCCGGGTTCTCCCGGGTGCTGAAACGCACGCCCATCGGCTGACCAAACCACTCTGCACGCAGATCGTCGCTGACCAGATTGCCGTTGTCGTAGCGGAAGCGGCCTGAGAGACGGTTAATAGTGGTTTTTAGCGGTTTGATAAACAGCGCGTTATCTTGCAGGTCGACGTTGCCTCTGGCATGCACCTGCTCGCCATCCAGCGGGATATCCAGGTTCAGATGCCCCCCGACCTGTCCGCTGATTTGCAGCTGCTCCAGCGCGGCACCCAGAGAGGGCTTCAGCGGCGTCTGCTGGAAATAATCCGCGACCTGAGGGCCCTGCCCGCTGATATCGCCATCGATAATCAGCTTCTCTTTCAGGTAGTCAGGAATGACTGCGCTGACGTTGCGCGCCTCCACCTCGCCCAGTCTGGCCACCGGCGCGTTCATCCAGAGGCCATCATTCAGGAAGTTGAGATCGATATCGAGATTACTGATCGCAGGCCATTTTGGCTGAAACGCGTAGGTCGCCTGACGCAGCGGCACCCAGACCTGAAACATGCCGTCATTGTGCTTAAACGGGAACAGAGCCGGATTACCGGCAAACAGCAGCGTGGCATTATCGACTTTGCCGCCCTTCACGGCCCCGCTCAGATAGTGTGTCAGGCCGTTGCCCATTAGCGGAACCGGGAAATAGCGCCAGGCATCACCTGCATCCGTCACCCGGATACCGGCCAGAATATCCAGACGTGGCTCGCTTCCGCTGTTCTGCTGGTAACTGAAGTCTCCACGCGCATGAAGTGAACGCGCCTGGAGATCCAGATCCTCACCCGCCAGCGTCAGTCCATGTTCATCACGCAGCCAGCGCAGCGCGCCGGTCACCTTTTTAATCTCCAGCGGGGCCTGGAACATGTCGCCATAGGGAACGGTCGCCGCGCCCATATCGACGCTGACCTGTCCATGGGTCAGGCTGCCGCGCGCCTCGCCACTGAGGTGACTGATACCCGGCAGCAGCTTCCAGTGCTGCCAGCTGAAATCGTGCCACTTCACCTGCATACGGGTGTTTTCAGGCTGCTGCAGCGGTATATCCAGCGCCAGGCCATCGACGGTGCCCTGCGGCTGCAGCGCCTGCCAGTTCTCAGACAGCGCCGGAGAGAGCGGCGCGAACAGCGGAACGATCGGCGCAATGTGTTTCAGCACCAGCTGCGTGGCGCGCACGCGGACTTCAGCCTGACTTTCGGTACCTGGCAGCTGTTTGTCTTCGGGACGCCATAACAGCGAGAAGTGGCCTGCGGGCCAGGGCTGGTTGTCGGTGCTGAGGCGGGTCTGCGGTACGTTGACTACCCAGCCATTCCGGAAGCGCGACAGGTGCGCGGTCAGCCCGTCGACCGTGATCTGGTGCCGTCCGGTTTCGCCCTGCCAGCTGGCACCGCCCTGGCGCAACAGCAGATCGCCCGCATAGATGTCGCCATCACGCAGGCTGACCCAGGCGGCCAGGCTGAAACGGGCACTGTCCAGACGAGTGTTATCACGCATCCAGCGGCCCAGCCACGGTCGCATATCCACATCGTCGGCCTGCATCCAGATCCGGCCATCGTTCAGCAGCCCGTTGCTGTCATTGAGGTCGAGCCGCACCTGAACCACGCCATGCTGGCCGGTAAAGCTCGACAGGCTGACTTCACCCTCGGCACGGTGGCGGTTATTTTCGTTGAGCCAGGTCAGGCGGGGGATCGTCAGCTCAGCGTGCTGGCCGGAAGGGGTGCGAAAACGGATGGTGCTGTCGCGCAGATCGAAGTGGTCAAACTGACGCAGGAAAAGTTCATTGATCTGCGCCGGACGGAAACTGTTTTTCTCTTTGTCGTTATCCAGCAGTGGACGATTGCTGTCGAGGTGTAATTGCCAGAAAGTGAGATCGCGGAACTGCCAGCGCCAGTGCAGCAGGGATTGCCAGACGTCGAGCGCGAGATGGATGCGTTTGATGGTGAGCCGGCCGTTGTCATGCAGATCCACGCTGAGATCGCGAACCTGCAGCGTCGGGCCGAAGTTCTCCCATTTTCCCTGAAGCTGGCTGGCCTCGACCGGCACACCGCTGCGCGCAGAGATGAATTGCAGAAGGTTGCTGCGATAGCTGTCGAGATGCGGCATCACCAGACGCAATCCACTGACCAGCAGCGCAACAATCACGATGATTGCCGCGACCAGCAGTAACAAAATCCTCGGCAACTGCCTCACTCACGCCTCTCCTTGTGTTCCGTAAACAGTGGATAATGGGTCCGCATACCCGACCGTCTTCAGATAAAAGCGCCTGTACGCATTTTATCCCCAACAAGGGCGCTGAATCAGCCCGGTGACCGGGCTGGCATTACATCATAACAACGTCGAACTGCTCCTGCGTGTAGAGCGCCTCGACATGCACTTTAACCTGCTTGCCGACAAAGATTTCCACTTCGGCCAGCGCATGCGACTCATCAGTTTTCAACGCCTCGCCGACCGTCGGGGAGACATAGACCAGAAAACGGTCAGAATCGTAGGCGTGGTGTACCCTGACAATCTCACGCATGATTTCGTAGCAGACGGTTTCAACCGTTTTCAGCGTGCCGCGCCCTTTGCAGACCGGGCAATCCTGACACAGCACATGCTCGATGCTTTCACGGGTTCGCTTACGGGTCATCTCCACCAGTCCCAGCGCAGAGAAGCCGTTGATGCCGGTCTTCACCCGATCTTTGCTGAGCGCGCTCTCCAGCGAATGCAGGACCCGCCGGCGATGGTCTTCGTTGCTCATATCGATGAAGTCGATAATGATAATGCCGCCCAGATTACGCAGTCGCAGCTGGCGCGCAATCGCCTGAGTGGCTTCAACGTTGGTGTTGAATATGGTCTCATCCAGATTGCGATGACCGACAAAGGCACCGGTGTTGATATCAATGGTCGTCATCGCTTCGGTCTGATCGATAATCAGGTATCCGCCTGACTTTAGCTCAACCTTGCGATCCAGCGAGCGCTGAATCTCATTTTCGACATCAAACAGGTCGAAAATAGGTTGTTTACCGTTGTAGAGCTCCAGTTTACCGGCCATTTCCGGGATATATTCACTGGTGAACTCCACCAGCATGTCGCAGGTCAGGCGGGAGTCGACCCGGATGCGGTCCAGCGCAGCACCGGCGAAGTCGCGCAGAATACGCTGGGCCAGCGCCAGCTCGCCGTAGAGCAGACAGCGGGTCTGGTTACGCTTTTTACGCTCGCTGACTTTGGTCCAGAGACGTTTGAGGAACGCGGCATCCTGCGCCAGCTCCTCTTCACCGATCCCTTCTGCCGCCGTGCGGATAATAAAGCCGCCCAGATGATCGCAATAATCCGCCACCACCGCCTTGAGCCGGTCGCGCTCTTTTTCGCTCTCAATGCGCTGAGACACCCCAACGTGCGATGCGCCGGGCATAAAGACCAGGTAACGCGACGGCAGCGTGATGTCGGTGGTCAGACGCGCACCTTTGGTGCCGAGCGGATCCTTCACCACCTGCACCACCAGATCCTGGCCCTGACGCACCAGCTCGGCGATGTCACGAACGACAAAGTTTTTCTTTTCATCACCCGCGACGCATTCCGTGTGCGGCATGATATCCGAGGCGTGCAGGAACGCTGCTTTTTCCAGACCGATATCAACAAAGGCCGCCTGCATACCCGGCAGAACACGGCTTACCCGTCCTTTATAGATATTGCCAACGATGCCGCGCCGCGCTTCACGCTCAATGTGTATTTCCTGAAGGATGCCACCGTCGATATAGGCCACCCGCGTTTCAGAAGGCGTGACGTTAATCAGTAATTCAGCCGTCATGTTGACCCCTTACGGCACGCAGTGACTGGAAATGGCTGATCAGCTCCGCTGTTTCAACCAGGGGTAATCCCACCACTGCATGGTAACTTCCATTAATTTTGCGGACAAAGTTTCCTCCCCTGCCCTGAATACCGTACGCGCCCGCTTTATCCATCGGTTCCCCGGTCGCGATATAGTCGTCGATGTCGCTGCCGGTTAAGGTGCGGAAGGTCACATCCGTCGTCACGACGCAATCCAGCGCCTGCTGACTGTCAGCCAGCGCCACCGCGGTCATCACCTGATGCGTCTGCCCGGAGAGTTTGCGCAGCATTGCGTGTGCATCGGCGGCATCGCGCGGTTTTTCCAGCACTTCGCCATTCAGCACCACGATGGTATCCGCGCCCAGCACAGGCAGATCCTGCGCGGCCAGCCGGACGCCCGCCTGCGCTTTGTCATTAGCGAGACGGCGGACATAGATTGCTGCCGCTTCGTTGGGCTGACGCTGCTCCTCAACGTCAGTCACGATGCGTTCGAATGTCAGGCCAAGCTGAGTCAGCAGCTCACGGCGACGCGGTGAACCGGAAGCAAGATAGAGGGTTACCATAAATTTCCTTATTGAACAGCAAACTGACGACGAATTTTTCTCATTAACAAGAATAGCCAGGGCCAGAGAATACCGTCGACAACACTGCTCCAGAAAATTTCAGGTCGGAATGAAACGTTGATTACCAGGAATTCAGCCCAGAAGACGATCACATCCATCGCCAGCGACAGGACCATTACCATCAGCGCCTGCTGCCATAACGCTAAATTACGGAACAGCTGAAACTTAAAGGCAATCAGGTAGGCGATGATACTGAGCGCCAGCGCCCGCACACCGAGCGTGGAGCCCGCGATCAGATCCATGATGGCACCCAGCACGAAACCGGTGCCGACATTGACCCGATGTGGCAGGGCCAGCACCCAGTAGATCAGGATTAGCAGCAGCCATGAAGGCCGGAACATATAAATCTCATCCGGCCACGGCATGATCTGCAGGACGAGCGCCACCAGGAAAGAGAGCCAGATGACCCAACGTCCCTGGCTGCGATATCGACTCAAGGCTGGCCCCCGCGTGAACGCGAGGTGCCGCTCTGCCCGCTACTGCTGCTGCTGGTGGAAGGTGCAGGCGGTCCCATCTGCGTGGAAGGCGCAGGCGGGCCCATTTCACCTGCAGGCGGTAAAACCTGCGGCATCATCTGCATCAGACGCTCATTCGCCACGCGATGAACTTCATCCTGCGGCAGCGGCATATCGCCATTGCGATCCGCTCCCCATAACAGCAGCAGATAACGCAGACGCTGCAGCCCGGCGGTCGGATGGGCCTGAATCACCGTGTAGGCGCGCTGAGTATCCACTTTCACCGAGGAGACCACCCCGACCGGATAGCCCTCAGGGAAGCGACCACCGATGCCGGACGTGACCAGCACATCGCCGACCCGGATATCCGTATTCCCCGGCAGATGCTCAAGCTGGAGATCTTCGGTACAGCCGTTACCCGCCGCAATCACACGAATGTCATTGCGCAGAACCTGAATCGGCAGAGCATGAGAGGCATCGCAGATCAGCAGCACGCGACTGGTGAGCTGCCCGACCGCAATAACCTGACCGACCACGCCTTTATCACTGATCACCGGCTGTCCTTCATAGACGCCGTTAACGCTGCCTTTGTCGATCACCACCTGGTCCGTATAAGGATCGGTGCCGGTCGAAATGACCTGCGTCACCATCTTTTGCTCATCCTGGCGCAGCGGTGAACCCAGCAGTTCACGCAGACGTGCGTTTTCCTGCTTATATTGCCCCAGCATTAGCAGGTTACTGTTTTTCAGGAAGAGCTCACGACGTAAGGCTTTGTTTTCCTGCTCCAGCTGCTGACGGGACGCCAGCGACTCTGACACGCCATCCAGCAGCTGACGTGGCCCATTGGCCAGGAAGTAAAACGGGCTGACCGACGTATCCAGATAGTTGCGTATTTGGGTGAAAGAGCCCACACGACTGTCGGCGATGATGATGGCAATGGCCACAATAACCGCCAGAAAAAGACGCAACTGCAGGGAAGGCCCCCTGCTAAAAATCGGCTTCATATAATCTGCGTGATCCTCGACAACAGGAGAGGAAGCAGCGGCAGAATGCCGTGCTTCCCTGGGCTGAACGCAATGTACCGGTACAGACTTCGCCGGTTCACATGCCGCTCCCTTGCATGATCATCGCGTTCTCAGCCGGTTGAGGCAATTATTCTTCGCTGAACAAATCGCCGCCATGCATGTCGATCATTTCCAGCGCCTTGCCGCCACCGCGTGCCACGCAGGTCAGCGGATCTTCAGCTACCACGACCGGAATGCCCGTCTCTTCCATCAGCAGACGATCCAGGTTGCGCAGTAACGCGCCACCACCGGTCAGCACCATGCCGCGCTCTGAGATATCAGAGGCCAGCTCAGGCGGACACTGCTCAAGGGCAACCATCACCGCACTCACGATGCCGGTTAACGGCTCCTGCAGCGCTTCCAGAATTTCGTTGGAGTTCAGCGTGAAACCACGCGGCACACCTTCTGCCAGGTTACGGCCGCGCACTTCGATTTCACGGACTTCGTCGCCCGGATAGGCAGAACCGATCTCATGCTTAATGCGTTCTGCGGTCGCTTCACCAATCAGTGAACCGTAGTTACGACGCACATAATTAATAATAGCTTCATCGAAACGATCGCCGCCAATACGGACCGAGGAGGAGTAAACCACGCCGTTCAGGGAGATCACGGCGACTTCAGTGGTACCGCCACCAATATCGACGACCATTGAACCGGTCGCTTCTGACACGGGCAGACCTGCACCGATCGCGGCAGCCATCGGCTCTTCAATCAGGAAGACTTCGCGAGCGCCTGCGCCCTGGGCGGATTCACGGATGGCGCGACGTTCAACCTGGGTTGCTCCGACGGGGACACAGACCAGCACACGTGGGCTGGGACGCATAAAGCTGTTGCTGTGAACCTGTTTGATGAAGTGCTGCAGCATCTTTTCGGTCACGAAGAAGTCAGCGATAACGCCATCTTTCATCGGACGGATAGCGGCAATATTGCCGGGCGTACGGCCAAGCATCTGTTTGGCGTCATGACCCACGGCCGCGACACTTTTCGGTGAACCGGCACGGTCCTGTCGGATAGCGACAACGGAAGGCTCGTTCAGCACGATGCCCTGTCCTTTTACATAAATCAGGGTATTCGCAGTACCCAGGTCAATGGACAGGTCGTTGGAAAACATGCCACGAAATTTTTTAAACATACTAAGGGATAATCCTGCAAGCTGGGGGCGGAAAATAAAATCCGCTTACTTTACCAACCACACGAAGCGGCCACAAGGCGCAAAAACGTTCTGCTTCGGTGAAAAAAGAGGCCTGATTGCGTTTAAGTCATCCGAACCGGCGATCTGTCATGGCAGAATGGCGACCAGAGGCCATCAGTAGTGCCTTTCGCGATATCGGCCCCTTTCCTGCCCGACATAAAATCTAACATTTCCGGCAGAAAAGTCCGGGATTCAGACGCGGCTAAACATTAAAAAAAACCGCACATTGCCGTCTGCACGACGGCAATTGATTAAATACGGTAACGTTGTGAATACTTTTTCACGTTACTGTTAACCGGAAGCGAAGGGGCAAAAAGATCGCCCTGACCGCCAGCCACACCCAGCGCCGCCAGCGTCTGCCACTCCGCTTTCGTCCGGACGCCGGCAGCAAACACCCGCACACCCGTACTCTTACAGACTTCCAGCAGACTCTGCACGAACAGCTGATTTTCGGTCCGCCGCTCGATGTTGCGCACCAGACCGGCATCCAGCTTGATCACTTCCAGCGGCAGCTGCCGTATATAGGCGCTGCTGACCACGGTTAAACCGGCCTGATTCACCGCAATCCGGCAGCCAAAAGCCTTCAGCGCACGGAATACCGGCGCTAACCGGTTGATGTGTTGACAAACATCTGCCTCGGCAAGTTCAAATAAAAATCGTTTTCTTTGCGATTTCGGGCACTGCAGCAGCATGTTCTGCAGCCAGAGCACGAAGGGGCGCTGCAGAAGTGAGTTAATCGTCACCGGGATCACCAGCGTCTCTTCGGGCCAGAGTTCAGAGAGCGCCGCGATGCGAGTCATCAGCTGGCGATCCCAGCTCTCCGCCATGCCGAGCTGCTGTACCAGTGGCATATACTCCGCGGCCAGCACCTCTTTATCGCCGTCGAAGATGCGGGTCAGCATGACCCGATGCTGCACCTTGCCTTCGAGGTTGACGGCGGGCTTATGGTAGAGCCGTGGCCCGCCCCGACTCAGCGTATTCTCCAGCAGCGTCCGCCAGCGTACGCTTCCCCGCCCGGCATCCTGCGGATTACCGGCGCCGTTGGTCCAGTTGTTGCCGCCCAGCAGCGTCGCGCGACGCGTCGCCATCTCAACATTTTCCATCACCTGTGGCACCGTCTGACCGCTGCACCAGGCGCTGATACCGATATGAATCAGATCATCCCGGTTCACCAGCCGCATCGGCGGCAGAGAGTCCACCGCATTGATCAGCTGATCGGCGATCGCGTTGGCCTCTTTAAGACTGCGATGCGGCAGCAGTACGGCGAAATCGCTGCGGAAGTAGCGCGCCAGGAGTGCGCCGGGATAGCGCAGCACAAAAGTGGAAAGCATATTGACGAAGTTAAAGAGGTACTCCTCTGGCAGCCCCGGCTCCAGAGCGTCTCTCAGCGTGTCCAGATCGGGCAGACGGATCATCATCACCACGCCGTGGGTGCCGACATTTTCCTGATCCTCCAGCAGCGTCGCCAGCTGGTTATCGAAGAAGAGCCGGTTATTCAGGCCGGTGCGGCCATCCTGGGCGGCAAAGGTGCGGATCAGCGTGTCGATACGCAGACGCTGTTCGCCCGCCTCCTGCAGATCGGCCAGCAGCACATCCAGTGCGCGGCTGGCGCGGGGTGGCCACTCATCCATGGCGCGCTCCGGCATCACGCCCCGCTCTCCGCTGATAATCGCCTCGGCCCGCGCTTCAAGATGCTCCATGCCGCGCCACTGACGCGTGAGCCAGCGATGCATCATCAGCAGCGTCAGGCTCATCACCAGTATGATGGCAAACAGCAGGCTCAGCGTGGAGGTGCCGGTGATCGAGCCCAGCCAGGTTCTGGCGGGATCGAGGGTGACGACCCGCAGTGCCAGTCCGGTCTGATGCATCAACGGCACATCAACCTGGATAAACCGGTTAGGCTCATCTTCCAGCATCGGGTTTTCATGTCGGGAGAGGGTGAGAAACGTCTGCCTGCCGTTGTGAAGCAGGATCTGCTCGGCATTCATGACCGGCATCATGCGCACCAGCCAGCGTTGTATCTCTGACGGCGTCTGGGTGAACATCGCCTGATCCACTTCCGTGGCCAGCGCCTGCGCCCGATGTTCAACCCGTTCATGACTGAACCAGATCACGCTGAATACGCAGCCCGCCAGCATCAGTGACATGGCCAGCAGGCTTAAAAACGTAATAATCGCCGATAATTTTGTGGTTAGTCGCATCCCTGTGCCTGTCTTACTGGGGTGATAACCGGATCACCCAACCTTGTACCGTCAGCCTGACGAAAACGCGAGCAAAAATAGCATAATTTGCCGCTGTCGACAGCGCCGGGTCGCATGAAGCCGAAGTATATCGTCGTGATAGCGAAGCTGACGTTGATCCCGACACTTTTCAGTGCAATCTCATCGCTAAGCGCAGCCAGGAAATTTCACATTTTCACGGCGAAACTGGCTGATATCAGCGATAGTCATCATGCTGGTTGATGACATCCTGTCTGGAGAAGGCCCATGAAACGCACACCCTATCTGACCGAAGGCGACGTAACGCCGGAAAGCATTTTTAATATGAAGCGCCGTCAGGTGCTGAAAACGCTGGGACTCAGCGCGGCGGCGATGGGGATGCCGGGCATGGCAAATGCCGACATTCTCAGCTGGTTTAAAGGCAACGATCGCCCGGCCGCCCCCGCAGGCCGGCCGCTGGAGTTCACCAGACCCGCGCAATATCAGGCCGACCTCACCTTAACGCCCGCAGATAAAGTCTCCGGCTATAACAACTTCTATGAGTTCGGGCTGGACAAGGCCGACCCCGCCGCCAATGCCGGAACCCTGAAAACGGAGCCATGGAAACTGACCATTGACGGGGAAGTCGCGAAGCCGGTGACGCTGGATATGGATGACATCTTTAAAAAGTTCGCCATGGAGCAGCGGATCTATCGCATGCGCTGCGTCGAAGCCTGGTCGATGGTGGTGCCCTGGATAGGCTTTGAACTGAATAAGCTGCTCTCTCTGGCGGAACCCACCAGCAAGGCGCGCTTTGTTGCTTTCCAGACCCTTTACGATCCTGAGCAGATGCCGGGCCAGAAAGATCGTTTTATCGGTGGCGGCCTCAACTATCCCTATGTCGAGGGTCTGCGTCTGGATGAGGCGATGCATCCGCTGACGATACTGACGACCGGCGTCTATGGTAAAGCGCTGCCTCCGCAGAATGGTGCGCCGATTCGGCTAACCGTGCCGTGGAAGTATGGTTTCAAGGGCATCAAGTCGATCGTCAAAATTACGCTGACCGCGACACAGCCGCCGACCACCTGGAACCAGATCGCCGCCGATGAGTATGGTTTTTATGCCAATGTGAACCCGCATGTTAACCATCCGCGCTGGTCGCAGGCGACCGAGCGTTTCATTGGTCCGGGCGGCACGCTGAAGGTTGAACGTCAACCCACCCTGCTGTTCAACGGCTATGCCGATCAGGTGGCTTCGCTCTACCGTGGCATGGATTTACGGGAGAATTACTAAGTGGTGCGCCTGACACTGAAACAGATCGTGTGGCTCAAGGTGATCCTGCATCTGGCGGCCTTTCTGCCGCTGGTCTATCTGATCCTTGCCGCGATGCAGGGTGGACTGAGCGCGGATCCGGCCAAAGATATTCAGCACTTTACCGGCCGGATGGCGCTGAAGCTGCTGCTGGGTACGCTGCTGGTTTCACCGCTGGCCCGTTACGGTAAACAGCCGCTGTTAATCCGCACCCGTCGTCTGCTGGGCGTCTGGACATTTGTCTGGGCCTCTCTCCACCTGCTGAGTTACTACCTGCTGGAACTGGGCATCGATAACCTGCGTCTGCTGGGCAGCGAGCTGATCTCCCGGCCTTATCTGACGCTGGGCATTATCAGCTGGCTGATCTTGCTGGCCCTGGCGTTGACCTCGTTTCAGCGCGCGCAGCGCAAACTCGGCAAACGCTGGCAGACCCTGCATAATCTGGTCTATCTGGTCGCTATCCTGGCGCCGATCCACTATATCTGGTCGGTAAAAATCCTCTCCCCCCAGCCACTTATCTATGCGCTGCTGGCGGCGATACTGTTAGCCTGGCGTTACAAAAAATTCCTCAAAGGGTGGCCCCGTTAGCGCTTCGCCCGTTGTTTTCCTCTGCTGTTTTCTGATAAAAGATGTGGCCTCCAGGCCACATCCGATCATCTTCGCAGATAAGACCAGTATTTTGCTGCGAAATGACACGAAACGGATATAATGCCCGGCTTTATTGCTCGTCGGGTCTTCTTTTTCATCCTGAAAGGTGACAAATGAAGATTCGCAAGGTATTTTACGCGATGCCTCAATGATTGCGGGAGATGGCAGCACGATGGCGCATAAATTACATATTCTGCTTTTGAACGGACCCAACCTTAACCTGCTGGGAACCCGCGAACCTGAGAAGTATGGTCACACCACGCTGCGTCAGATTGTTGACGATCTGACACGCCAGGCAGACCAGCTGAATTTGGAGTTGAGCCACCTGCAAAGCAATGCTGAATTTCAGCTGATTGATCGCATTCATGAGGCCAAAGGCAATGTGGATTACATCATCATTAATCCTGCCGCGTTTACCCATACCAGTGTCGCACTGCGTGATGCCTTGTTAGCGGTAGAAATACCCTTTATCGAGGTTCATCTCTCCAATGTGCATGCCCGCGAGCCCTTCCGTCATCACTCCTATCTTTCTGATGTTTCTGCTGGCGTGATCTGTGGGCTTGGCGCTGACGGCTACACATGGGCTTTACAAACGGCAGTCAAACGCCTGTCTCAAACTAATTAATCAAACTGAGTACGGAACCCCACTCATGGATATTCGTAAAATTAAAAAACTGATCGAACTGGTTGAAGAGTCTGGCATTTCTGAGCTGGAAATCTCTGAAGGTGAAGAATCCGTTCGCATCAGCCGTGCACCTGCAAATAGCGGTTACCCGATGATGCAGCAGGCTTACGCTGCCCCTGTTCAGCAGCCTGCGCTGGCGACGGCGGTTGCGCCTGTTGCGGCGGTTGCCGACGCGGCACCGGCTGAAATCAGCGGTCACATCGTGCGTTCACCGATGGTCGGTACCTTCTACCGCACGCCGAGCCCGGATGCGAAAGCCTTTGTGGAAGTCGGTCAGAAAGTGAATGCGGGCGATACCCTGTGCATCGTCGAAGCCATGAAAATGATGAACCAGATCGAAGCAGACAAATCAGGCGTGGTGAAAGCGATCCTGGTTGAGAGCGGTCAGCCGGTCGAATTTGACGAGCCACTGGTTATCATCGAGTAACGGGGCAGATCATGCTGGATAAAATTGTTATTGCTAACCGCGGTGAGATTGCGCTGCGCATTCTGCGTGCCTGTAAAGAACTGGGCATCAAGACTGTTGCGGTACACTCAAGCGCGGATCGTGACCTGAAGCATGTGCTGCTGGCAGACGAAACCGTCTGCATCGGCCCTGCGCAGTCAGTTAAAAGTTATCTCAACATCCCGGCGCTGATCTCTGCTGCAGAGATCACGGGCGCAGTCGCGATTCACCCGGGCTACGGCTTCCTGTCTGAGAATGCCGATTTTGCCGAGCAGGTTGAGCGCTCTGGTTTTATCTTCATCGGTCCGAAAGCCGAAACGATTCGTCTGATGGGCGACAAAGTTTCTGCGATCAACGCGATGAAGAAAGCTGGCGTCCCGACCGTACCGGGCTCTGACGGTTCGCTGACGGATGACATGGAAAAGAACCGTGCCTTTGCTAAGCGCATCGGCTATCCGGTCATCATCAAAGCGTCTGGCGGCGGCGGCGGTCGTGGTATGCGCGTCGTGCGCAGCGACAAAGATCTGGAACAGTCCATCAACATGACGAAAGCGGAAGCCAAAGCGGCTTTCAACAACGACATGGTGTACATGGAGAAGTATCTGGAGAATCCGCGTCATATCGAGATTCAGGTTCTGGCCGATGGTCAGGGCAACGCGATCTATCTGGGCGAGCGCGACTGCTCCATGCAGCGTCGTCACCAGAAAGTGGTCGAAGAAGCACCAGGTCCGGGCATCACGCCGGAGCTGCGCAGCTTCATCGGCAATCGCTGTGCAAAAGCCTGTATTGAGATCGGCTATCGTGGCGCAGGCACCTTCGAGTTCCTGTATGAAAACGGTGAGTTCTACTTCATTGAAATGAACACCCGTATTCAGGTGGAACATCCGGTGACAGAGATGATCACCGGTGTGGATCTGATCAAAGAGCAGCTGCGTATTGCTGCCGGTCAGCCCCTGTCGATCAAACAGGATGAAGTGGTGATTCGCGGACATGCGGTTGAGTGCCGTATCAACGCCGAAGATCCGGTGACCTTCCTGCCAAGCCCGGGTAAAATCACCCGCTTCCACGCGCCAGGCGGTTTTGGCGTGCGCTGGGAGTCGCACATTTACTCAGGCTACACCGTGCCGCCTTATTACGATTCCATGATCGGCAAGCTGATCACCTACGGCGAAACGCGTGACGTGGCCATCGCCCGCATGAAGAATGCGCTGGCGGAACTGATCATCGACGGTATCAAGACCAACGTTGATCTGCAGATGAAAATCATGTCCGATGAGAATTTCCAGCACGGTGGAACCAATATCCACTATCTGGAGAAAAAACTCGGCTTGCACGAGAAGTAATCGCAACGCTGAGTCAGTCAGAGGCCGGTTAATCCGGCCTTTTTCTTTTGCCGCTGGCGTTAAGGTTGAATCATGGATGCTCGTTTTATCCAGGCACATAAAGAGGCACGCTGGTCTCTCTATCTCACCCTGCTCTGGCTGGCTGCCTGGGGGCTTTCCGCCTGGCTGGGTGGCAGCGAAAGCGGTGTGACCGGACTGCCGCGCTGGTTCGAACTCTCCTGCCTGTTTGCTCCCCTGTTGTTCATTTTTCTGTGCTGGCTGATGGTGCGGATGATTTTCCGCGATATGCCGCTGGAGGATAAAAATGAACGGTGAAATTATCCTGCCGTTACTGATCTATCTGGTGCTGATTGCTGCACTGTCGATTTTTGCCGTGCGCAAAAGGCGTCAGGGCAGTTTTCTGACGGAATATTTCCTTGGCAGCCGCTCGATGGGCGGATTTGTGCTGGCGATGACCCTCACCACCACCTATATCAGCGCCAGCTCGTTTATCGGCGGTCCCGGTGCGGCCTATAAATATGGGCTGGGATGGGTTCTGCTGGCGATGGTACAGGTGCCCGCAGTCTGGCTTTCGCTGGGCGTGCTGGGGAAAAAGTTTGCCATCCTGGCGCGGAAATATAATGCAGTCACGCTGAATGATATGCTCTATGCCCGCTATCAGAGCCCGCTGCTGATCTGGCTGGCGAGCCTGAGCCTGCTAATCGCCTTTATCGGCGCCATGACGGTGCAGTTTATTGGCGGTGCCCGTCTGCTCGAAACAGCCGCGGGCATCCCCTATGACAAAGGATTGCTGATCTTTGGCGGCACCATCGCGCTCTATACGGCGTTTGGCGGCTTCCGCGCCAGCGTTCTCAATGACGCGATGCAGGGAATCGTGATGCTGATTGGCACCTTCCTGCTGCTGTTCGCGGTGATCCATCAGGCTGGCGGCCTCAGCATGGCCGTTGAGAAACTGCATGCGATCGATCCTGCGCTGCTGTCGCCGCAGGGGCCTGGCGAGATTATTACGCCAACGTTCCTGAGTTCGTTTATCGTTCTGGTCTGCTTTGGAGTAATTGGCCTGCCCCATACGGCGGTGCGCTGCATCTCATACAAAGACAGCAAGGCCGTGCATCGGGCTATTATTCTGGGCACCATCGTGGTGGTGATCCTGATGCTGGGTATGCATCTGGCCGGTGCGCTGGGCCGGGCCGTCCTGCCGAACCTGACCGTGCCGGATAGCGTAATACCGACCCTGATGATTACCGTTCTGCCGCCGCTGGCGGCCGGTCTGTTTCTGGCTGCACCGATGGCCGCCATTATGTCGACCATCAATGCCCAGCTGTTGCAGGCGTCGGCTACGCTGATAAAAGATCTCTATCTGCGTGTCGCCCCGCAACATCTGGAGAATGAGACGCGGCTGAGACGGCTGTCTGGCACCATTACCTTTGCACTGGGTATCCTGCTGCTGATTGCGGCATGGAACCCGCCCGATATGATTATCTGGCTGAATCTGCTGGCCTTTGGCGGCCTTGAGGCGGTGTTCCTCTGGCCACTGGTTCTGGGCCTCTACTGGGAGCGCGCCAATGCCGCTGGTGCCATTACCGGCATGGTGGTGGGCGGAGGCTGCTACGCCTTTCTGGCGAGCCTCAACCTGCAGATTCTGGGTTTTCACCCCATCGTGCCTTCACTGATTCTGAGCCTGCTGGCCTTTTTAGTGGGCAACCTGTTTGGACGCGCGCCGCATAGGGTCGACGCGTCGCAACATTGACGGAAAGAGAGACGTTATGCCGTGGATTCAAATCAAAATAAACAGCTCAGGTGAACATGCGGAAACGCTGAGCGACGCACTGATGGAGATCGGTGCCGTCTCCGTGACTTTTCAGGATACCAACGACACGCCGGTTTATGAACCGCTGCCGGGTGAGACACGCCTGT
This sequence comes from Pantoea phosphatilytica, assembly GCF_051025615.1. Taxonomy (NCBI): domain Bacteria; kingdom Pseudomonadati; phylum Pseudomonadota; class Gammaproteobacteria; order Enterobacterales; family Erwiniaceae; genus Pantoea; species Pantoea phosphatilytica. The sequence goes on along the minus strand of NZ_JBPFDF010000003.1, from coordinate 7,639 downwards.
GGGGCGATACTGATGTTATCGGCCTGTTTGATGCAGAGACGGACATGGCTTTTGTCACCGCCGAACTGGCCCAGCATCCGCTGCTGGGTGCAGGTTTTCGCCACCGGATCGAGCAGATCGAAGACAAAGACTGGGAGCGCGAATGGATGGAAAACTTCCACCCGATGCGTTTTGGCGAGCGTCTCTGGATCTGTCCAAGCTGGCGCGACGTGCCGGATCCCGATGCCGTCAACGTGATGCTGGATCCCGGGCTCGCATTCGGCACCGGCACGCATCCCACGACGTCGCTCTGCCTCACCTGGCTTGACGGGCTGGATCTGGCCGGCAAGACCGTGATCGATTTCGGCTGTGGTTCGGGGATCCTGGCGATCGCCGCCCTGAAGCTGGGTGCCGCTCAGGCGATCGGCATTGATATCGATCCGCAGGCGATTCAGGCCAGCCGGGATAATGCCGAGCGTAATGGCGTTGCCGACCGTCTGTCGCTCTATCTGCCCCACCAGCAGCCCGATAATCTGCAGGCGGATGTGGTCGTCGCCAATATCCTGGCAGGCCCGCTGCGTGAGCTGGCCCCGCTGATTAGCGTGTTGCCGAAGTCTGGCGGCCATCTGGGCCTGTCCGGTGTGTTAGAGAGCCAGGCGGAGGGTGTCTGTGAAGCCTACGCGGGCGAATTCGCTCTCGACCCGGTGGCGGTCAAAGAGGAGTGGTGCCGGATTACCGGAATTAAATCCTGATTTTTGCCCCCCTCTGCCTCACGGATAGCGCAGTTTCAGGCGCAAAGCGTCGTAACAGCATATTCAACCAGCCCGCAGCGTAAGTTGCGGGCTTTTCTGACCTGGACTGGATGCTTGTATCGTTAATCACGGCATGTGACGTTTATTATCTGGTGAATTGGCGTACTTTTCTGGAAAAACTTTTGTTCACAATTTCAGCATAAATTATTAAGTGTCTGATATTTAAGTTTAATTATTAATAGTTCCTGTCATCACCCCGTTTTCATTGATCTTTCTTGCTGATTGTTCAAAGTTTGGCCTTTCATCTTCCTGCAAAAATGCGTAATATACGCCGCCTTGCAGACACAGTATGGCCATTCTGACTTCATGCGTATTGGAAACCTCCAGCTGAGAAATCGACTGATTGCAGCGCCTATGGCCGGTATTACCGACAGGCCGTTCAGGACGTTGTGTCATGAAATGGGTGCAGGCATGGCAGTTTCTGAGATGTTGTCATCAAACCCCGAAGTCTGGGCAAGCGACAAATCTCGCTTACGTATGGTGCACAGTGATGAGCCAGGCATTCGCGCCGTGCAGATTGCCGGTTGCGATCCCAGCGAAATGGCGCAAGCTGCACGCATTAATGTTGAAGCTGGTGCACAGGTTATCGACATTAATATGGGGTGCCCTGCCAAGAAGGTTAACCGCAAAATGGCGGGTTCAGCCTTGCTGCAATATCCCGCCGTGGTGGAGTCGATTCTCTCCGCAGTGGTTAATGCAGTGAACGTGCCGGTCACGCTGAAAATTCGTACTGGCTGGGATCCTGAAAACAGGAACTGTGTCGCGATTGCCCAATTGGCTGAACGCTGCGGTATCCAGGCTCTGACGATACATGGCCGCACTCGTGCCTGCCTGTTCAACGGAGAAGCTGAATATGACAGCATTCGGACAGTTAAGCAGAGTGTTTCCATTCCGATTATCGCGAATGGAGACATAACTGACCCGCATAAAGCCAGAGCGGTGCTCGACTATACAGGGGCCGATGCTCTGATGATAGGACGCGCTGCTCAGGGAAGACCGTGGATCTTCCGGGAAATCCAGCATTATCTGGACACTGGGGAGCTGCTTGCCCCGCTGCCGCTGGCAGAGGTCAAGCGCTTGCTTGTTTCGCATATACGTGAGCTGCACGACTTTTACGGTTCAGGCAAGGGATACCGTATAGCGCGCAAGCACGTCTCCTGGTACCTGCAGGAGCATGCCCCTAATGACCAGTTTCGGCGCACATTCAACGCCATTGAGGATGCCAGCGAACAGCTGGAGGCGTTGGAGGCATACTTCGAAAATCTTGCGTAACGAAATAAAGAGCTGAAAGAACTATGTTCGAACAACGCGTAAATTCTGACGTACTGACCGTTTCTACCGTTAACTCACAGGATCAGGTAACTCAAAAACCTTTGCGTGATTCGGTTAAACAGGCACTGAAGAACTATTTTGCTCAACTGAATGGTCAGGATGTGAGCGACCTGTATGAGCTGGTTTTGGCTGAAGTCGAGCAGCCTCTGTTGGACATGGTGATGCAGTATACCCGTGGCAACCAGACCCGTGCTGCCCTGATGATGGGTATCAACCGCGGTACGCTGCGTAAGAAACTGAAAAAATACGGCATGAACTGATTTTTAGTTCAGTCTGTTAATCACGCCAGCCTTCGGGCTGGCGTTTTTATTTGTGCGTTATCCCACAAAGTCGCGGCACAGGACGTGAAACAGTTGCCCGCAATATGGTAACTATAGTTGCAGTTGCTGGCGTGATATTTCGCCCCCTCGCTTTCCCTGTTCTCTCTGCTGTTTTACTTCTGGTCTGGCTCTCCCTCCCTGTCACCTCTGATTGTGTGATTTTCTGCGCATTAAAAAGCAACAGATGCTTTCCATACATTTCGCCCTGAGTGAACGCTCACACTGCTCTCATTTAGTGAAACTATTTGCACTAAATGTGATCGGGTCGACTCGCATTGCTTCCTTTTGGTGCGCGATATTAGCGGAACTTTCAGGGTGCTTCCGATTATTAGCCGTTCTTTCAATCCTATTCAGGCCTCTGCAAACCTGGCATCAGCTTTGCAGAGTCGTGGATGGCTGACTGCCACAGACAGGAAAAAAACGCACACTAAAGTGCGCAAACATAACAACATAATCCCGCCACACAGGATGCTTTATGAAAAAGATGATGCTCTCTACGCTGATCGCCGCTGCTGCGCTGGCTGGCCTTGCTCAGCAGGCACACGCAGGCACCACACTGGATGCGATCAAGAAAAAAGGATTTGTTCAATGTGGGATCAGTGACGGCTTGCCGGGCTTTTCCTATGCCGACGCCAGTGGCAAGTTCACGGGTATCGATGTGGATGTCTGTCGTGCTGCGGCTGCCGCAGTATTTGGCGATGCCACCAAAGTCAAATATACCCCGCTGACCGCCAAAGAGCGTTTCACCGCCCTGCAGTCCGGCGAAGTCGATGTGCTGTCACGTAACACCACCTGGACCTCATCGCGTGATGGCGGTATGGGCTTCCTGTTTGCGGGCGTGAACTATTACGACGGCATCGGCTTCCTGACTCACCAGAAAGCCGGTCTGAAAAGTGCGAAAGAGCTGGATGGCGCCACCGTCTGTATCCAGGCGGGCACCGACACCGAGCTGAACGTGGCGGACTTCTTCAAAGCCAACAAGATGCAATATACCCCGGTGACCTTTGATCGTTCTGATGAGTCGGCTAAGGCGCTGGATAGCGGTCGCTGCGACACGCTGGCCTCTGACCAGTCTCAGCTTTATGCATTGCGTATCAAGCTGGGCAAGCCTGACGACTTCATCGTGCTGCCAGAAGTGATTTCTAAAGAGCCGCTGGGGCCGCTGGTACGCCGCGGCGATGATGACTGGTTCACCATCGTGAAATGGTCGCTCTACGCCATGCTGAACGCGGAAGAGATGGGTATCTCTTCGAAGAACGTCGACCAGATGGCCGCGAAGCCAACGACGCCGGATATGGCGCATCTGCTCGGATCAGAAGGTGATTTTGGTAAAGATCTGAAGCTGGATAACAAGTGGGCCTACAACATCATCAAGCAGGTGGGCAACTATCAGGAAAGCTTTGACCGTAACGTCGGTAAAGATAGCGCACTGAAGATTGCTCGCGGTCAGAATGCGTTGTGGAACCAGGGCGGCATTCAGTACGCACCGCCGGTACGTTAACAGACCTCGCCAATCGGGCACCGTATTCTGCGGTGCCCTACCCCAGCTTTCGTTACTGAGGTTTCAACATGTCACAACGCCCAACCGTGAAAAGGGATTTTTCATTTGGTAATCCCACGGTTCGCGCCTGGATTTATCAGCTCATCGCCGTCGTCGCGGTGCTTGGTGTGGTGGGTTATCTGGTGCACAACACCATTATCAACCTCGCCAGTCGCGGCATTACATCGGGATTCGGATTTCTTGAGCGCACGGCCGGTTTCGGCATCGTGCAGCACCTGATTGAGTACACGGAGGGAGATACCTACGCGCGCGTGTTTATGGTCGGATTAACCAACACGCTGCTGGTCTCTGCACTCTGTATTGTTTTCGCCTCGATTATCGGATTCGCGGTCGGTCTGGCCCGCCTGTCTGACAACTGGCTGCTGCGGAAGCTTTCAAATATCTATATCGAAACCTTCCGTAATATCCCGCCTCTGCTGCAGATCTTCTTCTGGTACTTTGCGGTACTGCGCAACCTGCCCGGCCCGCGCCAGGCGCTGAACGCCTTCGATCTGGCTTATGTCAGCAATCGCGGGCTCTACGTGCCGTGGCCGACCTACGCCCCCGGCAGCTGGCCGTTTGTTATCGCGCTGCTTCTGGCACTGGCTGTGAGCTATGGCCTGTTCCGCTTTAACCGAACGCACCAGCTGAAAACCGGTCAGTTACGTCGCACATGGCCCGCTGCGGTGGGGATGCTGATCCTTTTCCCGCTGCTGGCCTACATGGGTTTTGGTCCGGCAACGCACTGGGATGTGCCGCAACTGCGCGGGTTCAACTTCCGGGGTGGCTCGGTGATGATTCCGGAGCTGGCGGCGCTGACGCTGGCACTCTCGATCTATACCTCGTCGTTTATCGCGGAAGTTATCCGCTCCGGCATTCAGTCGGTACCGCATGGTCAGCATGAAGCCGCACGTTCGCTGGGCCTGCCGAATCCGGTGACGCTGCGCCAGGTGATTATCCCGCAGGCCATGCGGGTGATTATTCCGCCGCTGACCAGCCAGTATCTGAACATCGTGAAGAACTCCTCACTGGCCGCCGCCATCGGTTATCCCGATATGGTGTCGCTGTTTGCCGGCTCGGTCCTGAATCAGACCGGTCAGGCTATCGAAACAATCGCGATCACGATGGGCGTTTACCTGATTATCAGCCTGCTGATATCGCTGCTTATGAACGTCTACAACCGCAAGATTGCGCTGGTTGAGCGTTAAGAGAACGGGATCCCTATGTCTGTGACTACACATGAAACGCCCCCCGTCCCGACGACGCTGTTCAGTCGCGCCTGGCTCTGGGCTCGTAAAAATCTGTTTTCAAGCTGGTTTAATACCTTACTGACGCTGCTATGCCTCTGGATAATCTGGCATGTCATTCCGCCCGCGCTGAACTGGCTGGTTTTTCAGGCCAACTGGATCGGCTCCACGCGCGCCGATTGCACCAAAGAGGGCGCCTGCTGGGTCTTTATCCATGCGCGATTTGGTCAGTTCATGTATGGGCTCTACCCGCATGAGCTGCGCTGGCGCATTAACCTGGCACTGGTGATTGGCCTGCTGTCGATTGTGCCGATGTTCGTGAAAAGCCTGCCTTATCGCGGACGTTATATCGCCGCCTGGGCGGTCATCTATCCGCTGACAGTCTGGTTCCTGCTCTATGGCGGTTATCTGGGGCTGGAGCGGGTTGAAACCCGTCAATGGGGTGGGTTAACGCTGACGCTGATTATCGCCTCGGTCGGGATTGCCGGTGCACTGCCGCTGGGCATCCTGCTGGCGCTGGGTCGTCGTTCGCGGATGCCAGTGGTGCGCACGCTGTCGATTATCTTCATCGAGTTCTGGCGTGGCGTTCCGCTGATCACCGTGCTGTTTATGTCATCCGTAATGCTGCCGCTGTTTATGTCGGAAGGCACAACGATCGACAAGCTGGTGCGTGCGCTGGTCGGGGTGATCCTTTTCCAGTCCGCCTATGTGGCCGAGGTAGTTCGCGGCGGCCTGCAGGCGCTGCCTAAAGGGCAGTATGAAGCCGCCGAATCGCTGGCGCTCGGCTACTGGAAGACACAGATGCTGGTGATCCTGCCACAGGCTCTGAAGCTCACGATCCCCGGCCTGGTGAACACCATCATCGCCCTGTTTAAAGATACCAGTCTGGTCATCATCATTGGCCTCTTCGATCTCTTCAGCAGCGTCCAGCAGGCGACGGTCGATCCGGCCTGGCTGGGCATGTCGACCGAGGGCTATGTATTTGCTGCGCTGGTCTATTGGATCTTCTGTTTTAGCATGTCGCGCTATAGCCAGTATCTGGAAAAGCGCTTTCACACCGGGCGTACACCGCACTGAGGTTTTACATGACTGACTCTATGACACACTCTTCCGACCCGCTGATGATCTCGCTTGAGAACGTAAATAAATGGTACGGGCAGTTCCACGTACTGAAAGACATCAATCTGCAGGTAAAACCCCGCGAACGCATCGTGCTGTGCGGCCCATCCGGCTCCGGAAAATCGACCACAATTCGCTGCATCAACCATCTGGAGGAGCATCAGCAGGGGCGCATTGTGGTGGATGGAATTCACCTCAACGATGACGTGCGTAATATTGAGCGCGTGCGCACCGAAGTCGGTATGGTCTTCCAGCACTTCAACCTTTTCCCCCACCTGACCGTGTTGCAGAACTGCACGCTGGCGCCGTCGTGGGTGAGGAAGATCCCTAAGAAGGAAGCGGACGAACTGGCCATGCACTATCTGCAGCGCGTGCGTATCGCTGAACATGCGCATAAGTTTCCCGGACAGCTCTCGGGCGGTCAGCAGCAGCGTGTGGCGATTGCCCGCTCGCTCTGTATGAAGCCGAAAATTATGCTGTTCGATGAGCCAACGTCGGCGCTGGATCCTGAAATGGTGAAAGAGGTGCTGGATACGATGATTGGCCTGGCTGAAGATGGGATGACGATGCTCTGTGTAACGCACGAGATGGGTTTTGCCCGAACGGTCGCAGACCGGGTGATCTTTATGGATCGCGGTGAGATCGTCGAAGTCGCGCCACCGCAGGAGTTCTTTGCCAATCCAAAATCGGAGCGCACCCGGGCGTTTCTGTCGCAGGTTATCCACTGATAAGACGCTCAGACAACCTGTTAACCCGGCCTGGTGCCGGGTTTTTTATGGCCTGAATAACTCAGGCAGCTTCGCTTTTTGACTGTTGGCAGATGCACTGACGGCAGAGTGAGGGGATAACAGACGCCAGAAAGTGAAAGCGTTATTGCCACACAACGAAAAAAGCCCTTCGCATGTGCGAAGGGCTCTCTCTTATTTGATGCCTGGCAGTTCCCTACTCTCGCATGGGGAGACCCCACACTACCATCGGCGCTACGGCGTTTCACTTCTGAGTTCGGCATGGGGTCAGGTGGGACCACCGCGCTACAGCCGCCAGGCAAATTCTTTTATTTACCGAACTCGTGTCTTAACTGGTGCTGATACCCAGAGTCGAACTGGGGACCTCACCCTTACCAAGGGTGCGCTCTACCAACTGAGCCATATCAGCACACTAAATTTGATGCCTGGCAGTTCCCTACTCTCGCATGGGGAGGCCCCACACTACCATCGGCGCTACGGCGTTTCACTTCTGAGTTCGGCATGGGGTCAGGTGGGACCACCGCGCTAAAGCCGCCAGGCAGAT
>NZ_JBPFDF010000002.1:0-530748 GCF_051025615.1 Pantoea phosphatilytica | reverse complement strand
ATCTGCCTGGCGGCTTTAGCGCGGTGGTCCCACCTGACCCCATGCCGAACTCAGAAGTGAAACGCCGTAGCGCCGATGGTAGTGTGGGGCCTCCCCATGCGAGAGTAGGGAACTGCCAGGCATTGTACAAGTGAAGAAGCCCCGCACGGAAGTGCGGGGCTTTTTTACGTCCGTACTCTGCCAGTCTAAGCTGAAACATTTTCATTTTCTGCATCAAGCCTCGACAATTTCGACCGATCAGGCTAATGTTGGGCATCCAGATGTCTAAACGTTTATATGGTTGCAAGAGGTGAGCAGGCTATGCCAATCAGGATCCCCGACGAATTACCGGCAGTGAATTTTTTACGCGACGAAAACGTCTTTGTGATGACCTCGTCGCGCGCCAGTGTTCAGGAGATCCGCCCGCTTAAAGTACTCATACTGAATCTGATGCCGAAGAAGATCGAAACGGAGAATCAGTTTCTGCGCCTGCTGTCCAACTCGCCACTGCAGATCGATATTCAGCTGCTGCGTATCGACAGCCGCGAGTCGCGTAACACCCCCTCTGAGCACCTCAATAACTTCTACTGCAATTTTGAAGATATCCAGCATGACAACTATGACGGCTTAATCGTTACAGGTGCGCCACTCGGGCTGGTCGATTTTAATGATGTTGCCTACTGGCCGCAGATCCAGCGCGTGCTGCACTGGGCAAATGAGCATGTCACCTCTACCCTGTTTGTCTGCTGGGCAGTGCAGGCCGCACTCAATATTCTGTATGGCATCCCCAAGCAAACCCGGCATAACAAACTGTCGGGCGTCTACGAGCATCAGATACTGCATCCCCATGCGTTACTGACACGGGGATTTGACGATAATTTCCTGGCGCCTCATTCACGTTATGCGGATTTCCCTTCCCGGCTGATCAGGGATTACACCGATCTTGAACTGTTTGCTGAATCGGAACAGACGGGCGCCTATCTGATGGCGAGCAAGGACAAACGACTGGCGTTTGTAACCGGCCATCCGGAGTATGACGCCCTGACGCTGTCGGGTGAATATCATCGCGATTATGAAGCTGGCGTGAATCCGGACATTCCCCATAACTACTTTCCGCAGGATAACCCGGCCCTGCCACCGCGCGCGACCTGGCGTAGTCATGGCAACCTGCTGTTCTCCAACTGGCTCAACTACTACGTTTACCAGATTACGCCATTCGATCTGCGCCGCATGAATCCGACGCTGGAATAGTTCCGATCCGGGATCAGCTGAACCGTGTTAGCCACTGGCAGCACGGTTTTTTTTCGCCTCTATAACGCCAATGAAAAGCTTTCCTTTATCTTTATGAACTTTAATATCATTAAATTCATGCAGATAAGAATCATTCACTTATAAAATGGAAATAGTTTTTGATTTAAGAAAATAAATGCTTATGCTCTGATCCTGTAGCTCATAAAACCAGCACCCTATGGATCCGCTGAATTCGATCCTTTGAATACAGGAGAGCGCCAGCATGACAGACTCAGTGATCAGCCATTCCCTGATTTTCAGCCAGCCCTTTAACCACGCCGAACAGGAGGTGTTAACCCCCGAAGCGATCGCCTTCCTTGAGAAGCTGGTCGCGCGATTTGCACCACAACGTGAGGCCCTGCTATTGGCCCGCCAGCAGCGGCAGCACCGTTACGATCAGGGCTATCTCCCGGACTTCGATATGGAAACGGCTTCCATAAGAGAGAGTGAGTGGCGCATCCAATCCATCCCGGCCGATTTAGCCGATCGCCGGGTTGAAATTACCGGGCCGCCCGATCGCAAAATGGTGATTAATGCGCTGAACGCCAACGTAAAAGTCTTTATGGCTGACTTTGAAGATTCGCTGTCACCGGAATGGAAGAAACTGATTGAAGGGCAACGGACACTGCAGGAGGCGGTGCGGGGCACCCTGAGTTACACCAGCGAGAATGGCAAAGTTTATCAGTTAGCTGCTAATCCTGCGGTTCTGATGTGCCGGGTTCGTGGCCTGCATCTGTCTGATAAGCATGTCAGCTGGCAGGGTGAGGCGATTCCCGGCGGGCTGTTTGATTTTGCGCTCTACTTCTTCCACAACGTTCGTCCCCTGCTGGCTAAAGGCAGCGGGCCTTACTTCTATCTGCCAAAAACCGAGAGCTGGCAGGAGATCGCCTGGTGGCGTGAGATCTTCAGTTTCAGTGAGGATCACTTTGATCTTCCTCGCGGGACGATCAAGGCCACGGTGCTGATCGAAACGTTACCCGCCGTCTTCCAGATGAATGAGATCCTGTGGAATCTGCGCGATCACATCACCGGTCTCAACTGCGGCCGCTGGGATTACATCTTCAGCTACATCAAGACCCTGAAACAGCATGCCGATCGCGTGCTGCCTGACCGCCAGTCCGTCACCATGGATCAGCCGTTCCTGAATGCCTATTCGCGATTGCTGATCAAAACCTGCCATCGGCGGGGCGCGTATGCGATGGGCGGCATGTCGGCGCTGATCCCCGCGAAAGATCCTTCGCGGAACGCCTGGGTACTGCAGCGCGTGAAGGAAGATAAGCAGCGGGAAGCCGGTAACGGACATGACGGCACCTGGATTGCGCACCCTGGCCTGGCCGATACCGCGATGGCGGTGTTCGATGCCGCACTGGGCAGGCGATCGAACCAGCTGCACATTCTGCGTGAAGAGGATGCGCCCATCACCGCAGAACAGTTGCTCGCGCCCTGCCAGGGTGAGCGGACTGAAGCCGGTATGCGCGCCAGCATCCGTGTCGCGCTGCACTATCTGGAAGCCTGGATCAGCGGCAACGGCTGTGTGCCGATTGACGGGCTGATGGAAGATGCGGCGACTGCGGAGATTGCGCGCACCTCTATCTGGCAGTGGATTCATCATCAGCAGCGCCTCAGCAATGGTCAGCCGGTTACCGCTGAACTGTTTCTGCGCTGGCTGAATGAGGAGCTGCACCTGCTGCAGAGCGCGCTGGGCGAAACGCACTTCAGCGCCGGTCGCTATAACGATGCGGCGCAACTGATGGCGCAGATCACCACGGAGCGCGAGCTGGTTTCCTTTCTTACCCTGCCAGGCTATCGCCTGATCCCCTGAACAGAGGAGCTATTGCCATGACACGTACTCAACAGACAGAACAACTCGAACAACTCTGGCAGACCGCACGCTGGCAGGGAATTACCCGTCCCTACAGCGCGGCAGAGGTGGTTAATCTGCGGGGATCGGTTCTGCCCGCCTGTACGCTGGCCACGCGCGGTGCGGAGAAGCTCTGGGCGCTGCTGAACGGCGGGGCGAAGAAGGGGTATATCAACAGCCTGGGGGCGCTGACGGGCGGGCAGGCTCTGCAGCAGGCGAAAGCGGGCATCGAGGCGATCTACCTCTCTGGCTGGCAGGTGGCGGCGGATGCCAACGTAGCGGGGCAGATGTACCCGGATCAGTCGCTTTATCCGGTGAACTCCGTTCCTGAAGTTGTCACGCGCATTAACCAGACCTTCCAGCGCGCCGATCAGATTCAGTGGTCCAGCGGTATCGAAGCCGGTGACAGCCGCCACACTGATTTCTTTCTGCCAATCGTCGCGGACGCGGAAGCCGGATTTGGTGGCGTGCTGAATGCGTTTGAGCTGATGAAGGCGATGATTCAGGCGGGCGCGGCGGCGGTTCACTTTGAAGATCAGCTGGCGGCGGTGAAAAAATGTGGCCACATGGGCGGCAAAGTGCTGGTACCGACGCAGGAAGCGATCCAGAAACTGGTCGCGGCACGGCTGGCGGCGGATGTCATGGGCGTGCCAACCCTGCTGCTGGCCCGGACCGATGCCGATGCGGCGGATCTGCTGACCTCTGATTGCGACGAGTATGATCGGCCCTTTATCCGCGGCGACCGCACGGCAGAAGGTTTCTTCCGCACCCACGCCGGGATTGAGCAGGCGATCAGCCGCGGGCTGGCCTATGCGCCTTACGCTGACATCCTGTGGTGCGAAACCTCCACGCCCGATCTGGCGATGGCGCAGCGCTTTGCCGATGCCATTCATGAACGCTTTCCGGGCAAGCTGCTGGCCTATAACTGTTCACCTTCGTTCAACTGGAAAAAGAACCTCGACGATCGCACCATCGCGAAGTTTCAGCAGTCGCTCAGCGACATGGGCTATCGCTTTCAGTTCATTACGCTGGCGGGCATCCACAGCATGTGGTTCAACATGTTCGATCTGGCTCACGCCTACGCGCAGGGTGAAGGCATGCGTCACTACGTTGAGAAGGTTCAGGAGCCTGAGTTCGCCGCCCGCGATCGCGGTTACAGCTTCTCCTCGCACCAGCAGGAGGTGGGCACCGGCTATTTCGATCAGGTCACCAACATCATCCAGGGCGGAAAATCGTCGGTGACGGCGCTGACCGGTTCCACCGAAGAGCATCAATTCTGACCTGTTCTGCTGACTGATTTCCCGCCCGCCTCGTGCGGGCGGGCACTGACCGGAGCCGATTATGCCGCCACGCGAATCGCTGATCGCCCACACCATTCTGCAGGGATTCGATGCGCAGTATGGCCGCTTCCTCGACATTACGGCTGGCGCGCAGCAGCGCTTTGAACAGGCGGAGTGGCAGGCGGTGCAGCATGCCATGAAGGCCCGTATTCATCTCTATGATCATCATGTCAGACTGGTTGCTGACCAGCTGCGGGTGCTGAACGGCGCGGCAGACTGGGATGTGACGTTCTGGCTGCGGGTTAAGGATCACTATCAGAGCCTGCTGCCCGGCTATCCGCGACATGAAATTGCGGAAAGTTTTTTTAATTCCGTCTACTGCCGCTTACACGGACATGCCGATCTGCAGCCGGATCGGCTGTTTATCTTCACCTCTCAGTCCGGGGCTGCGCCCGTCACTCCTCTGCGTCCGCTGTCGCGCACGTATCAGCCGCAGCGGGGCTGGCTGGCGCTGGTGGATCAGATGCTGGACGATCTGCCGTTAACCCTGCCGTGGCAGCAGCGTGCGCGCGATGTCGGCTGGATTGTCCGCCACCTGCAGTCGCACTTTCCCCGCCTGAACCAGGGCTGGCTTGAGGTCAACAGCGAGCTTTTCTACCGCAATAAAACCGCCTGGCTGGTGGCGCGTCTGCATCTGCCGGAGGGGATCTTTCCCTGCCTGCTGCCCGTCCAGCGCAGTGAGGCGGGCGAACTCTGGATCGACACCTGTCTGACCGATGTGAACGACGCCAGCATCGTTTTCGGTTTTGCCCGCGCCTGTTTCATGGTGTATGCCCCGGTGCCGGCGGCGCTGGTCGCCTGGCTGCAGCCGATTCTGCCCGGCAAAACGCTGGCGGAGCGCTATATGGCGATCGGCTGCCAGAAGCACGGCAAGACTGAATGCTATCGCGAATATCTGCAGGCGCTGGCCGAGAACAGGGCGGCGTTTGAGGTCGCGCCCGGCGTGCGTGGCATGGTGATGCTGGTCTTTACGCTGCCAGGCTTTGACTGGGTGTTCAAAGTCATCCGGGATCGCTTTGCACCGCAAAAAGAGGTAACGGAAGCGCAGGTCCGTGCCTGTTATCAGCAGGTCAAAGAGCACGATCGCGTGGGGCGAATGGCGGACACCCAGGAGTTCGAGCAGTTTGCGCTACCGCTGGCGCGTCTTTCACCGGCGCTGCTGGCGGAACTTTACGCCTGCTGTGCGGAGAAACTGCATGTCGAAGGCGATCGCCTGATCATCCGTCATCTGTGGCTGGAACGGCGTATGCAACCGCTCAATCTCTATCTGGCGCAGGCCAGCGCCGCCGAACGACATCACGCCATCGAAGAGTATGGCAATGCCATTAAACAGCTGGCGGCGGCCAATATTTTTCCGGGTGACATGCTGTTTAAAAACTTCGGCATCACCCGTCATGGCCGGGTGATCTTCTACGACTACGATGAGATTCGCCCGATGCAGGATCTGAACTTTCGTGAGGTGCCGGCGGCGCGCTATGAGGAGGATGAGCTGAGCGCCGAGCCGTGGTACAGCGTCGGGCCGGACGATGTTTTTCCGGAAACCTTCCGCTATGCGTTATGCAGCGAAGCCGTGACCGGCGCGTTGCTGCTGACGCTGCACCCGGAGATATTCGACGCCAGCTGGTGGCGCACGCAGCAGCAGCGCATTGCCCGGGGCCATGTGGAAGAGGTGATCGCCTGGCGGCAGACGCAGCGTTTCAGCGTCTGCTACGCCGTTGAAGCGGTTAACGACCGCTGTATGCCAGCGTGACCTGACGCGCTTCCCGGATGACCAGCGCCCCCAGTTCCGTAATCCGATCGTCTGTCATGCGGGCAATGGGGCCGGAGATAGAGAGCGCAGCAAACGCCTCGCCATGCTCATCATAGATAGGTGCGGCCACGCAGCGCAGCCCCAGCGCATGCTCCTCATCATCCAGCGAAAAGCCCGCTTTGCGCACCTGCGCCAGATTCTCTTTCAGGCTCTGCGGTGACATCAGGGTTTTTGGCGTGTAGTAATGCAGACCCTTCTGATGCAGCAGGGCGGTGACCTGATCGTCTCCCAGATGCGCCAGAAACGCTTTGCCCGCGCCTGACGCATGCATCGGCAGCTTGCCGCCAATCGGTGCTGACATCCGCATCAGCTGGGTACACTGCACCTGATCGATGATCACCGCCTGGTGATCGCTGAGATCCAGCACCGCCAGATTCACCGTTTCGCCGGACTGCTCCATCAGGCTGCGCAGTACCGGATGAACCAGCGCCAGCAGATTGCGACTCTGCAGAAAACTGCTGCCGACCACAAAGGCGTGCGCGCCCATCGTCCAGAGACCCAGATCGCCGACCTGGCGGACAAAGCCCTGCTGCTGCATGGTGCTGAGCAGGCGATGTGTGGTGGAGTTCGGCAGGCCCGCCTGCTGCGCCAGTTCGGTCAGGGCGACGCTGCCATGTGAATCGGCAATCAGCTCCAGCAGCGTCAGGCCACGGGTCAGCGACTGCACCTGTCCACCCGCAGACGCGGCGGCAGGGGAGCTTCGGGGTTTCTTGCCACGCTTTACAGGAACCGGCGTTGCCATCGTGTTTCTCCTTTTGCATTGTGGAAATCATTTTCGTTTTAATCCGCCGGTTTGCAAACGCTGGTTTTCTGGTCAGACCTGTCACGTCGTGCTGAAAATGTCTTAACTGTGGTCACTTTGTCGCCTGACCAGCTTGTGCCAGAATGAAAACCGGGGTTTTCGCTGGCAGACTGACGTGAATGGGGCAACAGTGAGCAGAAAAATCGACGCGTTACATCAGCAGCTCGCCCAACGCATTATGGTGCTGGATGGCGGCATGGGCACCATGATCCAGCGCTGTGGGCTGGAAGAGCAAGCGTTTCGCGGCAGCCGGTTCGCTGACTGGCCCTGCGATCTGAAAGGCAATAACGATCTGCTGGTGCTGAGCCAGCCGCAGGTGATCCGCGAGATCCACGACGCCTATCTGGCAGCGGGGGCGGATATCCTTGAAACCAACACCTTTAACGCCACCTCGATCGCGATGGCGGATTACCGGATGGAGAGCCTGGCGGCGGAGATCAATCTTGAAGCCGCCCGGCTGGCGCGCGCCTGCGCCGACGCCTGGACGGCAAAAACACCGGATCGGCCGCGCTATGTGGCGGGGGTGCTGGGGCCGACCAACCGCACCTGCTCGATCTCGCCTGATGTTAACGATCCCGCTTTCCGCAATATTACCTTCACCCAGCTGGTGGCGGCGTATCGCGAAGCGACCCGTGCGCTGGTGGCGGGCGGGGCGGACATCATCATGATCGAAACCGTGTTCGATACGCTGAATGCCAAGGCGGCGGTCTATGCGGTGCAGACGGAGATGGAGGCGCTGGGCGTTGCGCTGCCGCTGATGATCTCCGGCACCATTACCGACGCCTCCGGCCGCACGCTCTCCGGCCAGACCACCGAAGCCTTTTACAACTCCCTGCGTCACGCGGAACCGCTCTCCTTTGGACTGAACTGTGCGCTGGGACCGGATGAGCTGCGTCAGTATGTGGCGGAGCTGTCGCGGATTGCGGAAGGCTACGTGTCCGCGCACCCCAACGCCGGACTGCCTGATGCGTTCGGGGAGTACAATCTGGATGCGGCGCGGATGGCAGAGCAGATTGGTGAGTGGGCGAAGGCGGGGTTCCTGAATATCGTTGGCGGCTGCTGCGGCACCACGCCGGAGCATATCGCGGCCATGGCCGCCGCAGTGGAAGGGGTCGCACCGCGCCCGCTGCCGACTCTCCCGGTCGCCTGTCGCCTTTCAGGCCTGGAGCCGCTGAACATCACCGCAGAGTCGCTGTTTGTGAACGTCGGTGAGCGCACCAACGTCACCGGCTCAGCGAAATTCAAACGGTTAATCAAAGAGGAGAAATATAGCGAGGCGCTGGAGGTGGCGCTGCAGCAGGTGCAGAACGGCGCGCAGATCATCGACATCAATATGGATGAAGGGATGCTCGATGCTGAAGCCGCGATGGTGCGCTTTCTGAATCTGATCGCGGGCGAACCCGATATCGCCTGTGTGCCAATCATGATCGACTCCTCGAAATGGGCGGTGATTGAAAAGGGGCTGCAGTGCATTCAGGGCAAAGGGATCGTGAACTCGGTGTCGATGAAAGAGGGCGAAGCGGCATTCATTCAACAGGCGCGTCAGGTGCGGCGTTACGGCGCGGCGATGGTGGTGATGGCGTTTGATGAAGTGGGCCAGGCGGATACCCGCGCCCGTAAAATTGCGATCTGCCGCCGGGCCTACCGGATCCTGACGGAGCAGGTCGGTTTCCCGCCGGAAGACATTATCTTCGACCCCAACATCTTTGCAGTCGCCACCGGTATCGACGAGCACAATAACTACGCCGCGGATTTCATCGGCGCCTGTGAAGATATCCGGCGGGAGCTGCCCCACGCGATGATCTCCGGCGGCGTCTCCAACGTGTCATTTTCCTTCCGAGGCAACGATCCGGTGCGTGAAGCTATACACGCGGTCTTCCTCTATCACGCTATCCGCAACGGCATGGATATGGGCATCGTCAACGCAGGTCAGCTGGCCATCTATGACGATCTGCCCGCGGAACTGCGCGATGCCGTGGAGGATGTGATTCTGAACCGGCGCGATGATGGCACCGAGCGACTGCTGGCGCTGGCGGAGAAATACCGCGGCGGTAAAGGCGATGCGTCCCAGGAGCAGCAGCTGGCGGAGTGGCGCAGCTGGGCGGTGGCGAAGCGGCTGGAGTATGCGCTGGTTAAAGGCATTACAACGTTTATTGAACAGGATACCGAGGAGGCGCGCCAGCAGATGCCGCGTCCGATTGAGGTGATCGAAGGCCCCCTGATGGCCGGCATGAACGTAGTGGGTGATCTGTTCGGTGAAGGCAAAATGTTTCTGCCGCAGGTGGTGAAGTCGGCGCGCGTAATGAAGCAGGCGGTGGCCTGGCTGGAACCCTTCATCGAAGCCAGCAAAGAGGCGGGGCGCAGCAACGGTAAAATCGTGCTGGCTACGGTGAAAGGCGATGTGCATGACATCGGCAAGAATATTGTCGGCGTGGTGCTGCAGTGCAATAACTACGAGATTGTGGATCTCGGCGTGATGGTGCCGGGCGAGAAAATCCTTAAAACCGCGCGGGAAGTGAATGCCGATATTATCGGCTTATCGGGCCTGATCACGCCATCGCTGGATGAGATGGTCAATATCGCGAAAGAGATGGAGCGACAGGGCTTTACGCTGCCGCTGCTGATTGGCGGCGCGACCACCTCGAAGGCGCACACCGCCGTCAAAATTGAGCAGCACTACAGCGGCCCGACCGTCTATGTGCAGAACGCCTCACGCACCGTGGGCGTGGTGTCGTCGCTGCTCTCTCCGACCTTAAGAGAGGATTTCATCGCACGTACCCGCAAGGAGTACGAAACCGTGCGCATCCAGCACGCGCGCAAAAAGCCCCGCACGCCGCCAGTCCCGCTGCAGGCAGCGCGCGACAACGCCACCCTCATCGACTGGCAGAGCTATACGCCGCCGGTGCCGCATCGGCCAGGCGTCAGTCAGGTGGAGGTGAGCATTGAGACGCTGCGCAACTACATCGACTGGACGCCCTTCTTTATGACCTGGTCGCTGGCGGGCAAATATCCCCGCATCCTGGAAGATGAGGTGGTAGGCGAAGAGGCGCAGCGTCTGTTTGCCGATGCCCGTGCGATGCTCGACAGACTGAGCGAGCACTCCCTGCTCGCGCCGCGTGGCGTGGTCGGTATTTTTCCGGCGAACCGGGTCGGCGATGATATCCATATTTACCGGGATGAGCGGCGCGAGGAGATTTTGTGTGTAAGTCATCACTTACGTCAGCAGACTGAGAAAACGGACTTCGCGAACTACTGCCTGGCCGATTTTGTGGCCCCGAAATCCTCAGGAAAGGCGGATTACCTGGGGGCGTTCGCGGTAACGGGCGGACTGGAGGAGGATGCGCTGGCGGAGGCTTATGATCGCCAGCATGATGATTACAACAAGATCATGGTGAAGGCGCTGGCGGACCGTCTGGCCGAAGCCTTTGCCGAATATCTGCATGAGCGGGTGCGAAAAGTGATCTGGGGCTTTGCGCCTAACGAAAATCTCAGCAACGAAGAGCTGATCCGGGAAAATTATCAGGGAATACGTCCGGCACCCGGCTATCCGGCCTGCCCGGAGCACACCGAAAAAGCTGCCATCTGGCGTCTGCTGGCGGTGGAGGAGCAGACCGGCATGAAACTCACTGAATCCTTTGCGATGTGGCCCGGTGCGTCCGTGTCGGGCTGGTATTTCAGTCATCCCGAGAGTCGCTATTTCGCCGTCGCGCAGATCCAGCGTGACCAGGTGGAGGATTATGCCGCTCGCAAAGGGATGCCGGTGAGTGAGGTGGAGCGCTGGCTGGCACCCAATCTCGGCTACGATGCGGAGTGAATAAAAAAGCGGCCAGCGGGCCGCTTTTCTCTTCTGGCGGGGTTCCCTGCGCATTGCGCTCAGGTGTGGCGGCCAGATCCACCCTGAGCCTTGTTCCACTCAGAAGCAGGAAGCGGCCCGAAGGCCGCTCTCTGCTTAGTTGAAGCGCGCGTCGCGATCGGAGGTCAGGTCATAGAGCTGGTACTTACGACCCAGCATCTGACCGCCATCACGCGTCAGCGGCACCCAGTTCACCTGCGCACGGCCACGGGTCGGCGTCACGGTGAAGAGGTCCATCGGGATGGAGATGTAGAAGCCTTTGGTGAAGTCGCCTTCACCATACTCTTCAGACGAGACGTTGGTTTTGGTGGCATACACGCCGACCATCACGCCGCTGTCGAAGCGCTTCGACACATCGACCGTCACGCCTTTATCTTTCGCCAGATACTGACCGACGCTGGTCTTCACCAGCACATCCTGCATGAACCACGGACGCCAGTAAGCGGTCAGGTTGCCGGTGGCCGCTTTGTAGCGGTTAAACTGCATCATATTGTCCCAGTCACGCTGACGGACGTAGTTGGCATCAACGCCCACCGCCCAGTTAGCATCGACCGGACGATAGAGCAGCTCGCCGCCCACGCCACCATACATCGTCTCCAGATATCCGCCGTAAAGCTGACCATAGAAGCCGTTACCGAGGTGGCCCATATAGTTTGCCTGCAGATCGTTGACGTAGACGTTGTTCTCAACGTAGTCGCGGATGTGGGTACGCACGCGAGGCAGCGTGGAGTCCGCCGGCGCGCCGTTGTAGTTGAACTTATCGTAGTTGTTGGCGAGGTTGCCAAACAGGCTACCGCCCACCAGCAGGTGATCCGTCAGCCAGTAATCGACGTTGCCCATGACGCCGACCTGATACATGTAGAAGCTTTCCGGTCCGCCTACCGACTGATTCAGCACCGGCGACAGGCTGTAGTTCAGGCGATCTTTGCGGATGAACATGCCCTGTTCTGTGTTACCCGGATCGACCGGCTCTTTGCGAACCTGCTGCAGCGGCTGCTCATGACCCAGCGGATAGCCTTCCAGCTCTTTACGCAGGCTGGCGACATTCGTCTCCGTGGTCACCTGCGGCATGTTAAAGCGCGACTCGGTGACATTGATGGTGTCGATGCCGTCAGGCAGGTGGTTCATGATGATGCGGTTAGCGCGATCGACGCCTTCGCGGGTGTCACGATACTTTGTCTGCTCGCCTGACACATAGAGCGTGTGGCCCTGCGTCTGAATACGCGGGCCATCCAGCCCGGCATTCTCTTTCAGCGCGACCAGCTGATCGCCCACTACGGTTGTCTCCAGCAGGGCCGGTTGCGGCTGCGGCTGATAAGCAGGCTTCGCACTGTCGATATGCGACTGGCGCAGGTCGTTAAAGTTGGTGCGGAAGGTCACGCCGAACATAAAGGTGTTGCCGCGTTCGTAGCTGGCGTTGATGTCCGCCCAGTCAGTTACGCGGTAGATCGCGCCGACGTTGAGCTTACTCCGCTGATCCAGTCGTCCCGCGAAGTCATTCTGGTAGTCGTTGCCTTCATACTCCATTTTAAGGCGCAGCGGCTGCCACGGCGTCTGATACTCCACGCCGCCAAAAAAGGCCGTCGGACCGTGGAACATCTGCGAACCGTTGATGGAACCGGCTTCGCCCACCCGTGGCCGCTGGCAGTAGCTGTCGCTGTAGGAACAGAAGGGGTTCTTCACGGTGCCGCTGTTGCCGAGATAGCCCCAGCCCAGCCCCAGAGTAAAGTCGAACGGCCCCCAGGCTTTGGTCGCGACCAGATATTCGCTGTCGAACAGCCCGGTGCCGCCGAGATCGCGGGTACCCACCGCCACTTCCGGCAGCCAGAACCCCTCCTGCCACAGGCGGAGTTTCAGGTCGAACGCTTTGTCTTTATAGCTCTGGGTGCCGCTGAACTCTGACACCGCACTGTACTGACGGGTCCGCACGTCGGTATACCGCACGGTCGTCTCCAGCCACGGAAAGAGCTGCAGCGAGGCGGAGTAGTAGCGGTACTGGTCGTTGTCGCGCGCATTGAGGCTGAACTCGCCCTCTCTGGCCATGCGTGCCGTCGGCACCTGCATCAGGCCCACACCGCCAAAATCGGATTGTGACGGGCCCACCGGTGCGGGCCAGGTGTCCGCCTGCGCCTGACAGGCCGCCGCCACAGAAACAGCCAGCAGGCTGAAGAGATAACGTTTTTTCATCAGTCTGGTATCCGGTGAGTCAGTACGGAGAGGATGCGGTCATTGAGATCGTTGTTGCTGCCTGGCAGGCTCCATGAGGAGAAGCCGAGCCAGATCACGCTGCCGGGTTCCACTTCCGCGTGACGATGATTCCAGTACGCGACGGGCACCTGCTGTGTGGCTCCCGATGGCGCAATCACCGTAACAAAATTGCGTTCTGCCCCGGAGAGTGCCTCATGCCCCTCCAGATAGTCGCGTACCGACTTGCCTGGCTGCCAGCTTACTTTGCCTGCGCCGCGCAGTGCGCCGAGCAGCAGCACGGCGTCGGACGGAGCCTGCAGCCAGAGGTCGTAGCTGCCCTCGAGCCGCCGGTTGTCTGCCGGATGCAGACGGATCCAGTCCGGGTCGAGCGAGGTGAACTGACGTCCTGTCACCCTGATGGCGCTGAGCTGGCGGATCACCTCATCGATGGCCGCGGCCCGCTCACCACTGCTGTCACTGCGCCAGGCACGTAACGCGCCCAGTGTCTGCTGATAGTGCTGCCGGGCGACGGCGGTGGCACCGCGCTCGGCAATAAAGGTGCTGCGCCAGTCCGTATTCACCTGCAGCGGAGGCAGTGTCACCAGCTGGGCGAGATCGGCGATCTGGCTCAGTTCAGCCTGTCCACCTTTGTGCGGCGCATGGACAGTAACCTGCGCAGCGGCCTGCGCGCCTGCGGTGCTGAACAGGCTCAGCCCGGCCAGCAAAAAAGTAATTTTTTTCATGATTTCGCCGGCTTCAGAATGGTGGTTTCAACAGGAAAGGCATCGGCCGCCAGCATCTGCTGGGCCTGCACCACATCGCCGCTGCTGTTATCGATCCAGAAGGTGTTTTCCCACTCACGGTGCAGGCTGTCGATGCTCACCTGCTCATGCCAGACGCGGCAGGGAATGCGGTTGCCCGCGACCGTCAGCACCGCGTCGGTGCCGCGCTGGAAGGTTGAACGCACGGTTGCGCCGCGCACCTTGCCCTGTTCAGTCCACTGCACGATGCGGGTCCAGCCTGCGCCGTTGCTGAGGTGCAGGGCGTTGGCGAGCGGATCCTGTTGCAGATTGCTGACGCTCAGCAGGTTATCGGTCAGGCCCAGGGTCTTCACCAGACGGCCGTGCTGTGTCACCAGCATCGCCTGATCCTGCGTCACCCATTTCTGCTGACCCTGCTCGTTGTAACCCAGCACCACAAAAATGCGCGGGCCGTTGTTCAGACGAGCGTAGAGACTGGCATAGGGGAGATTACTGACCTGTTGATCGGTGACGGTGACGTCGTCCGGACCGTTAACCGCCAGCAGCAACGTCTGTTCAAGACCTTTTTGCGTTTGTGTACAGGCCTGCAGCAGCAGGCAAGCGAGCAGCAGAGGAAGTTGGCGCACTGTGTGTCCCTGATAAGTCATGCCAAAGTAAAAATAACCACACAAACGTGTGGTTATGTTTAAAAGTGCTCTGCCCGTCAGCGCTGACAGCAACACGAAAAACTACGCTGCGCCGCTGAATCACCGTTGAGTGTTCAGCCTTGCCCGTGGGTCATCGGACTGCCATCAGACATCTGTCGGGCAGCCATCAACGAGTGGTGCTCGTCGTGGTTGTGGTTGTTGTACCGGTATTCGCACCGTCACCACCGCCAGAAGCGGCGATGCCGAGCCCGACCAGCGCGCCCAGTGCACCGATACCCACAGCGGTGGACGTGCCGGACGAGATGGCTCCCGCCTGCGCGCCTGCTGCAGTACCTGCTTCACCCGCTTCCTGTGGCGCAGCATAAGCGCCGGAAGAGACAGCAACGAGGATCAGGGCTGCACCGGCAACCATAGTTTTTTTCATAACAACGTTTCCTGCATTGAGTGAATGAAGGATCTCTGACCGGCAACCCGGATGATGCAGATAACCTGCGATCCGCGTGACGGACAGGCCCATTGCGGGCGCGTTCATTATAGGGCAACAAAATATCAGAGTTCAGTGCCATAAAAACCAGGGCAAATAGCGGGGCGCGAACGTGATTTAATGAGCAATATTGGCGATAACTGCTCTTTATATGGGAGGGTTTCGGGCGGATACCAGATATTTCGCTGTCTGCGAATCTGTTGCAAAGCGTAATGTTCTTTTTTATTTATATCTGGTACGGAATAAGAATAATCAGAATTTACTCAAAACGGCCTGAATTAAATAAGCTTATTAATCAAAGGATAACAGGCCGGTCCGCCACTTTTCAGGGCCATTTTAAACTGGGTATACGCCAGTTTCATCTGATCAGGTTCAGAATTATCTCAGGCTGTTTTAAGACTTTTCCCGCCTCGGACAGCGGCCGGAAAAGAATAAATGGCGTGTTCAGCGATAAAAACGGACAAAAAAAGGGCAGCGCGATGGCTGCCCTGTTCATTTAACGCCGATTAACGCCAGGACTTATAGCGGTTAATTAAGGCATTGGTGGAACTGTCGTGCGAAGTAACCTCGTCGTCGTTTTCCAGTTCCGGCAGAATGCGGTTCGCCAGCTGCTTACCTAATTCCACACCCCACTGATCGAAGGTGAAGATATTCAGGATAGCGCCCTGAGTGAAGATCTTATGCTCATACAGGGCAATCAGCGCGCCCAGGCTGTAAGGCGTAATCTCACGCAGCAGAATGGAGTTGGTCGGGCGGTTACCCTCAAATACCTTGAACGGCACGATATGGGCCACGGACTCAGCAGACTTACCGGCATCGGTAAACTCTTTCTCGACCACGTCGCGTGACTTACCAAACGCCAGCGCCTCGGTCTGGGCAAAGAAGTTTGAGAGCAGCTTCGGATGGTGATCTGCGAGCGCATTGTGGGTGATGGCGGGCGCGATAAAGTCACACGGGACCAGCTTGGTGCCCTGATGGATCAGCTGATAGAAGGCGTGCTGACCATTGGTGCCTGGTTCACCCCAGATGATAGGGCCGGTCTGGTAATCCACCGGATGACCGTCGCGATCCACATACTTACCGTTCGACTCCATATTGCCCTGCTGGAAGTAGGCAGCAAAGCGGTGCATGTACTGGTCGTAAGGCAGAATGGCTTCAGTTTCGGCACCGAAGAAATTGTTGTACCAGATGCCAATCAGCGCCAGCAGGATCGGCAGGTTCTGTTCCGCCGGGGCAGAGGCGAAGTGCTGGTCCATAGCGTGTGCGCCGCTCAGCAGCTGCTCAAAGTTGTCGAAGCCGATGGAGAGGATGATCGACAGGCCGATGGCTGACCAGAGTGAATAGCGGCCGCCCACCCAGTCCCAGAATTCAAACATGTTGTTCGTGTCGATACCAAATTCACCCACCGCTTTGGCGTTGGTTGACAGTGCCGCGAAGTGTTTAGCAACATGCTGCTGGTCACCGGCTGTCTTCAGGAACCAGTCGCGCGCGCTGTGGGCGTTGGTCATGGTTTCCTGGGTAGTGAAGGTCTTCGAGGCGACCAGGAACAGCGTGGTTTCCGGGCTGAGATCTTTCAGCGTTTCGGCGATGTGGGTGCCGTCAACGTTGGAGACAAAATGCATGTTCAGATGGTTTTTGTACGGGCGCAGCGCCTCGGTCACCATAAACGGACCCAGATCGGAGCCGCCGATGCCGATATTCACCACATCGGTGATCGGCTTACCGGTATAGCCTTTCCACTCGCCGCTGATGATACGTTCGGAGAAGGCTTTCATCTTCTCCAGCACCGCATTGACTTCCGGCATCACATCTTTGCCATCTACCAGAATCGGCGTATTGCTCCGGTTGCGCAGGGCGACGTGCAGCACCGCGCGATCTTCGGTACGGTTAATCTTCTCGCCGGAAAACATCGCGTGAATGGCACTGCTCAGATCGGTCTCTCTGGCCAGCGCCTGTAACTTATCGAGGGTGTCCTGGGTGATGCGGTTTTTGGAGAAATCCACCAGCATCTGATCATCAAAGGTGGCAGAGAATTTGGCAAAACGATCGGCATCCTGGGCGAACAGATCGGCGATTTCTACCGATTTCATCTGCTCAAAATGCTGTTGCAGCGCTTTCCAGGCTGCGGTTTGTGTCGGATTGATATTTTTCATGGCAACACTCTTGTTGATATTAAGAACCGTCATTCCATCGGAGGCAGATCCTGCCCATTTAGCGTTTCAGTATGACCACAGTTGTAACTGAAAGGAAAAATTTTGTCAGTGCCCGGCGGGCGGGCGCACGGAACAGCGGACGCTTATCGCCAGCATTAAGTGGTGCGAAGCGCCCAGCCCGACGCGGCAAAGTGTGCCGCGAAAGCGGGCATAAAACGTTGTGCATTATCAGGGATTACTGCACAGGCTGAACCCATTAAGCACTGTAGCCGCTGCGACAGAGGGTAATTTGTTTTCTGATGCGACATTCCGGGCCTCACTGGCGTTGACAGCAGGGCCAGAAAAGGCTAAATCTATGCGCCTACTTGCGCACCTGTGCGCAAGCCAGAAGAGGCGCGTCGCCCAGGCAGTGTGTTGGAGGAGCCGTATCCGGTGAAAACACATAATGGGGAGCGACGCCGAGGCGGTTCAGCACGCGGTGTGTTGTCTGTCGGCTACAGGGGCTGAATCCTCTGGGTTGTCACCAGAAACGTCTGCAGTCGACGTTTCGCAAGGTGGGGCGCTTCTGGGTGACTCGTCTACCCGATCTGGTCTGCCCGTTTCTGCTCTTTCCTTGTGCCTGGCTGAAAGAATGTTTCTCGACCCTTTCTGCGGCGAGAACAAGATAACCTGACACGAGGTCCTACATGTCTCAAACTCTGATTGTGGCAAAATTCGGCGGCACCAGCGTGGCCGATTTTGAAGCGATGAACCGCAGCGCCGATGTGGTTCTGCAGGACGCCAGCACGCGTCTGGTGGTGCTTTCCGCCTCGGCGGGCATTACCAATCTGCTGGTGGCGCTGGCCGAAGGCCAGCCGGCTGCCCAGCGCGCAACGCTGCTGGACGATATCCGCCGCATCCAGTACGCCATCGTTGATCGTCTGCAGCGTCCGGCGGTGATCCGCGAGGAAATCGATCGGATGATCGACAATATCAGCATGCTCTCCGAAGCCGCTTCGCTGGCCAACTCACACGCCCTGACCGATGAACTGGTCAGCCACGGCGAGCTGATGTCTACGCTGCTGTTTGTGGAAATTCTGCGTGAACGTCAGGTTAACGCCGAATGGTTTGATGTCCGCAAGGTGATGCGCACAGACGATCGCTTTGGCCGGGCCGCACCGGACGTCGCAGTGCTGGCGGAGCAGGCGACGACACAGCTGCAGCCGCGCATTGCACAG
The DNA here is from genome assembly GCF_051025615.1 of Pantoea phosphatilytica. NCBI lineage: Bacteria > Pseudomonadati > Pseudomonadota > Gammaproteobacteria > Enterobacterales > Erwiniaceae > Pantoea > Pantoea phosphatilytica. Next base: position 512,364 of record NZ_JBPFDF010000002.1, on the reverse strand, counting down.
GCGCTGGTGGTGACACAGGGCTTTATTGGCAGCGAAAGTGAAGGGCGCACGACGACCCTGGGCCGTGGCGGCAGTGATTACACCGCCGCGCTGCTGGGCGAAGCCCTCCACGCCGCGCGGGTGGATATCTGGACCGATGTGCCGGGCATCTACACGACCGACCCACGCGTGGTGCCAACGGCAAAACGCATTGATGAGATTACGTTCGAAGAAGCCGCCGAAATGGCGACCTTCGGGGCGAAAGTGCTGCATCCGGCGACGCTGCTGCCTGCTGTCCGCCGCGGCATTCCGGTCTTCGTCGGCTCCAGCAAGGACCCGGCGGCGGGCGGCACCCGCGTCTGCAATGAAACCCGTAACCCGCCGCTGTTCCGTGCGCTGGCGCTGCGTCGCAAGCAGACGCTGCTCACGCTGCACAGTCTGAACATGCTGCACACCTTTGGGTTCCTCGCCGAACTCTTCGCGATTCTGGCGCGTCACAACGTCTCTGTTGATCTCATCACCACCTCCGAAGTGAGCGTGGCGCTGACGCTGGACACCACCGGCTCCACCTCAACCAGTGGCAGCCTGCTGACCCAGGCGCTGCTGACGGAACTCTCGTCGCTGTGCCGGGTTGAGGTGGAAGAAGATCTGGCGCTGGTGGCGATTATTGGTAACCAGCTGTCAAAAGCCTGCGGCGTTGGCAAAGAGGTGTTTGGTGTGCTGGATCCCTTCAACCTGCGGATGATCTGCTACGGTGCCAGCAGCTACAACCTCTGCTTCCTGGTGCCGGGCAATGACGCTGAAAGCGTGGTGCGGACGTTGCATCACAACCTGTTCGAGTAAAACGCCTTGCCCTCAGGCCGCGTTCGCGCGGCCTGAAACCTGCCTGAGTGTCCGATTTTTGTCCGGTCCTTCCTCGTTGCAATAGTCTGAATAAAATAAGCAAAAACAATTTCTTAGATTACTCGTTGTCAAATGGCAACCCATTTCTTTGCGCATTTCGTGCACCTCCGTTGCGCTCCCCTTGCGCAGATTTATAATCCCGCCGCTGAATCAATTCACCCAAATTTAGGAAATATCATGAAAAGGTTAGTCGCAGAGGCGCTGGGTACGTTCGTACTGGTGGCGGGCGGTTGTGGGAGCGCCATTCTGGACGCGGCGTTCCCTGAGCTGGGCATCGGCTTCACGGGCGTGGCGCTGGCTTTCGGGCTGAGCGTGCTGGTCATGGCGTACGCGGTGGGGCATATCTCCGGCGGTCACTTTAACCCGGCGGTCACCCTGGGATTAGTGGCGGGCGGCCGTTTTCCGGCGTCACAGGCCATCCCCTATATTCTTGCGCAACTGGCGGGCGGCATCGCTGCGGGCGCAGTGCTCTATCTGATCGCCAGCGGCAAAGGTGACTTCAATGCCACGGTGAGTGGCTTCGCGGCAAATGGTTATGGCGAACATTCGCCAGGCGGCTTCAGCCTGCAGGCGGGCATGATCACTGAAGGGGTAATGACCGCTATCTTCCTGATTGTCATCATGGGCGCTACCAGCGAACGCGCGCCGAAAGGCTTCGCGCCTGTGGCGATTGGCCTGGCGTTAACCCTGATCCATCTGGTCAGCATTCCGGTAACCAACACCTCGGTGAATCCGGCCCGCAGCACCGCGGCCGCGCTGTTCCAGGGCGGCTGGGCGCTCTCTCAGCTCTGGATGTTCTGGTTGATGCCGGTTATCGGTGCAGTGATTGGTGGTTTGATCTACCGCGGTTTACAGGAATAAGCAGCGTAATTTCGTCGATATCCTGCGGATCGGCAGCAGTCGATCCGCATTTTCCCGCCTCGCCCGATCTTCGCCTTACGTCCCGATCCTGAGATGTTATGATCCTGCCCTCGTCACGGCAGTCGTTCCTGTCTGACGCTCCGACAGGGAAATCCTGCATAAAACATCACATTCTTATAAGGAAGTCTGGCTATGCTCGCCACCCTGACCCGCCTGTTCCCGCTCTGGGCCGTGTTGTTATCCGCCGCGGCGTATTACTCGCCAGTCACCTTTCTCGGCATCGGCCCCTGGGTCACCTATCTGCTGATGCTGATTATGTTCGGTATGGGGGTGACCCTGAATATCGATGATTTTAAACGGGTATTGATCCGGCCTGCGCCGGTGATCGCCGGCACCTTTCTGCACTATCTGGTCATGCCGCTCGCGGCCTGGGGACTGGCAAAACTGTTTCATATGCCGCCCGATCTGGCTGCCGGCATGATCCTGGTGGGCAGCGTGGCCAGCGGCACCGCCAGCAACGTGATGATCTATCTGGCGAAAGGGGATGTGGCGCTGTCGGTGACCATCTCCTCGGTTTCGGCACTGGTGGGGGTGTTCGCTACGCCGCTGCTGACCCGCTTCTACGTGGATACTCACATTCAGGTGGATGTGGCGGGTATGCTGCTGAGCATCGTGAAGATCGTCGTGATCCCGATTACCCTGGGATTGATCATTCATCACAGCATGAACAGCGTGGTTCGCCGGGTAGAGCCGTGGCTGCCTGCGTTTTCGATGATCTGTATTCTGCTGATCATCAGCGCGGTCGTTGCGGGCAGTCAGGGTTTTATCGGATCGGTAGGCCTGATGGTGATCGCGGCGGTGATCCTGCATAACGCGATCGGCCTGCTGGGCGGCTACTGGGGCGGTAAGCTGTTTGGCTTCGATGAATCCACCTGCCGCACCCTGGCGCTGGAAGTGGGTATGCAGAACTCCGGTCTGGCGGCAACGCTGGGCAAGCTCTACTTCTCGCCGCTGGCCGCTCTGCCGGGCGCGCTGTTCTCGGTGTGGCACAACCTCTCTGGCTCACTGCTGGCGGGCTACTGGTCGGGAAAAGCGATTAAGAAAAAGGCACCCTGACGTCGCAGGATAGCGGGGCGATCCCGGTTGCGCCAGACTCCGGCGCAACCGGCGGTTCAGGCTGCTCGCGGCCTATTCATAATCACGTTCATCGTCGGGCTGCTCCAGCACGGTGTAGGCCACGCTGCAGAACAGGGAGTTAAGACGCTTCATGTCGCCGAGCAGACCGAGATGCAGCGAACTGGTTTCGATGCTCTGCACGTTCTGCTGATGCAGCCGATCGACGTGCGCGTGCGAGTAGCGGCGGATCATCAGGCGGAAGCGGTGTTTTGCGCGGCGCAGACGTCTGGCGCTGGTGACATCGTGCGACAGAAACACCGACAGACTCATTCTGAGGTTAGCGAGCAACTGCTCCAGTAACCCCTCCAGCTCTTTTAATCCCTCGGCAGAGAAGGCACGGCCTGCCGCCAGTGATTTATCGGCAACATCGCCACTCATCCGTTCGATGATGTCCCCGGCCTGCTCCAGGTTCAGTGACATCTCGATAATCTCTCCCCAGCGGCGCGAATCCTCTTCGGGCAGATCCTCTTTCGGCATCCGTGCCAGATAGAGTTTGATGGCGGTATAGAGCACATCCACATCATCATCCAGCCGCCGGACCGTGCGCTCCTCGCGGGATTCGCCGTGCACCACCTTGCTGAAAGCCTCCAGCATCTGCTCCAGCACATCTCCGATGCGCAGCGCCTCGCGGGCAGCGTTCACCAGGGCCAGTGCGGGCGTGTCCAGCGCGCTGCGATCGAGGTGTCTGGGTTTGAGATGCAGCGTGGTGTCGATATCGTCGGCGATCAGGCGACGACAGAGACGCGCCATCTGGTCAGTCAGGGGCACCATCGCCACACAGCGGATCAGGTTGTAAAACACATGGAAGAAGATCACTAACTCTTCATCGTTAACCGGCAGCTTATCGAGCCAGTGCGCCACAATATCGACAAACGGCAGGACCAGGATGCAGCCGATGAATTTAAACAGCAGACTGCCAAGCGCCACGCGTTTGCCCGCCGCATTGGATCCGCTGGCGTTGATCATCGCCAGCAGGCCGCTGCCCAGATTGGCACCGATGACCAGACAGAGCGCCACCTTAAACGAGATCACGCCGGTGGCGGTCAGCGTAGCGGTGATCAGCACGGCGGCCAGGCTGGAGTAGCTGATGATGGCGAAGACCGCACCCAGCAGCGCATCAAGCATCACGTCACCGGTCAGGCTGGAGAAGAGGACCTGAACACCGGAAGCCTGGGTTATCGGACGCGCCGCCGCGACGATCAGCTGCAGCGCCAGCAGGATCAGACCCAGTCCGATGCTGGCGCGGCCCAGCTGACCAGCGCGCGTCTGCTTGCGGCTGAGGAAAAAGACCACGCCAAAAAAGATAAACAGCGGTGAGAGCCAGGAGAGATCAAACGTCAGGATACGCGCCATGATCGCGGTGCCAACGTCGGCGCCCAGAATCACCACCAGCGCGGGCGTCAGGCTGACCAGATTCTGCGCCACAAAGGAGGTGACCAGTAAGGTAGTGGCATTGCTGCTCTGCACCAGCGTGGTCACGCCAATGCCCGCCAGAAAAGCCATGGGTTTTTTTTCGATGCTGCGGCTCAGGACCCGCCGCAGATCCGCGCCGTAGACCCGCATGATACCGGTTCGTACAATGTGGGTGCCCCAGACCAGCAGGGCTACGGCAGAGAGCAGATTAAGCAGAGTTAACACGGGGCATCGCTCCTCGTTCGTCAGGCGCAAAGCACAGACTGCCAGCCTGACGGGAAGCGCAATCTGCGAAGGGGGATTGCCGCGCTGTGCGTGATTTTTTCCTGTGTTTTAAGCCACCTGGCGCAAAGTCGACATCTCCAATTGTAGACCAATCTGACTGCCCGCGGGATGCAAATCGGCCGCCGAGCGGTTCAGCACATCCACCGAAAGTTCGACCCCGTTTGCCCGGATACGGTAGCGGATGACGTTGCCCAGCAGGCTGTGGCTGAGGATTTCAGCCGCTATTCCCTCGCCCGGTGCGGTAAACCGCATCGACTCAGGGCGGATGGCAACCTGGCTGCTGAAAGGCTGGCCGGTCAGCCGCGTTGCCTCTCCGGCGCTCAGCAGGTTGTAGTTGCCGATAAACCCGGCGGCAAAAAGATCGACCGGCTGAGTGTAAAGCGCCTCCGCATCGCCGTTCTGCACGATTTTTCCGCGATTCATCAGCACGATGCGGTCGGAGAGCGTCAGCGCCTCCTCCTGATCGTGCGTGACGAAGAGGGTAGTCAGTTTCAGCTCGCGCTGAATACGCCGGATCTGATCGCGCAGGTGGCGTCGAATGCGCGCGTCCAGCGCCGACAGCGGCTCATCCAGCAGCAGCAGACGCGGGCGCGTCACCAGCGACCGCGCCAGCGCCACGCGCTGACACTGCCCGCCCGAAAGCTGATGCGGATAGCGGCGTGCATAGTCGCTGAGTTCTGCCAGCTCCAGCACCTCCATCACCCGCTGGCGGATCTGCGCCCCGGGCAGTTTCTGCATCTTCAGGCCGAACGCGACGTTCTTCTCCACCGTCATGTTAGGAAACAGCGCATAGCTCTGAAACACCATGCCGATCGCCCGCTTCTGCGGAGCCAGCGGCACGATATCTTTGCCCTCCAGCCGGATCTCGCCGCTGTCGACGCCGGTCAGGCCCGCCAGGCAGCGCAGCAGCGTCGATTTGCCGCAGCCGCTCGGGCCCAGCAGGGTAACAAATTCCCCTTCTGCGGCACTGAAATCGATCTGCTCAAAAATGGGTGTGGGCCCATAGGACTTATTCAGCTCTCTGACTTCCAGATAACTCATATTCAGCCTCGCTCAGGATTCAGGGCGTTAGCCAGCCAGGTGACCAGCAGCACCACGACGAAATAGGAGATCACCAGCGCGCTGGTGAAGTGGCCGCTGCCGTTGCGCATGTTGAAGAGGTAAACCTGCAGGGTTTCATAGCGGTTGCCGACCAGAATATTGGCGAAGACAAACTCGCCGATCAGAAAGGAGAACGAGAGCAGTACGGCAATCAGCATCCCTTTGCGCAGATTGGGCAGCACGACCCACAGCGCCGCCTGCCAGGTGCTGGCCCCCAGCAGCTGTGCGGCATCGATCAGCTCTTTGAGGTTGATCGTCTGCATATTGTTTGCCAGCGCCCGATAGATAAAGGGCAGCGCGATAGTGAAATAGCAGCCGATTAAGATCCAGGGTGTGCCGGTCAGCATCAGCGGGGAGGCGGAGTAAAGTTGCAGCAGTCCTACAGAGGAGACGACGGGGGGCACGGCGAAGGGCATCAGGATCAGCACATTCATCACCGCATCCAGCCGGGGATAATAGTAAGCGATCACAAACATGGCAGGCAGCATCAGCACCAGCGAGAAGAGCAGCGCGCCGAAACAGATCAGCAGAGAGTGCCCCAGCGCCGTCAGAAAGCGCGGGTCGCTCCAGAGCTGGATGAACCACTTCAGGCTATAGCCCTGCGGCAGAATGGTGTTGCTCCAGTCGGATGAGAGCGCATAGAGCAGCGTTGCCAGCAGCGGCAGCGCCAGCAGGGTAAAAAGCAGCCCGACCATGATGCGGTGATAGAGGTGTTCGGCGCGTGACATGGCGGCTCCTTTCATGGCTGCTTCGCATTGAGATAGCTGCGGCGCACCAGATATTGCTGCACCAGGGTGATCAGCGCCATGATCGCCACCAGCAGCATGGCCAGCGCGCTGCCGGTGTCAGGGTCCAGCGAAATATCGCCGGAGACCAGCGCGGCAATGCGCACCGGCACCACGTTAAAGTTGCCGGTGGTCAGGGCGTATATCGTGGCATAGGCGCCCAGCGCATTCGCCAGCAGGATGACAAACGTCCCGATCAGCGCCGGAAAGAGAATCGGCAGGCCGATGTGCCACCCGTAGCGCCAGCGGCTGGCACCCAGCAGCGCCGCCGATTCCTGCCACTCCTTCTTCAGTCCGTCGAACGCCGGATAGAGCAGCAGTACGCCAAGCGGGATCTGGAACCAGGTGTAAACCAGCACCATGCCGTTGCGCGAAAAGAGCCGGAAGCTCTCAATCACACCATAGTGGCGCAGCAGCAGCGTCAGGCAGCCGTTCAGCCCCAGCAGGATCACAAAGGCGAAGGCGAGTGGCACCCCGGCAAAGTTGCTGGTCATGTTGGTAAAGGAGAGCAGAAAACGCTGCAGCCGCCCGCCGCCGAGCTGATGCAGTGAATAGCCGGTCACCAGCGCAATCAGTAATCCATACAGGCTTGACCAGAACGAGATATCCAGCGAAAAGCGGAACGCCTGCTGATAGAAGGGCGAGGTCAGGATATCCCGATAGTTATCCCAGCCCCACTGGCTGTTCATCTCACTCCAGAAGCTGTTGATGGCGATCCACAGCAGCGGGGCCAGCTGAAAGGCGACCCAGAACAGGGTGAAAGGCAGCAGCAGCAATAGCGCGATCCCTTTGCCTTTCATCGTGGCCACTCCGCCAGCAGTCCGCGACAGACCGGCTTATCATGCGCGACCGCCAGCAGCTCGCACAGGGTGCCGCAGAGGTCGGTCTGCTGCGGCGCAAGGTCCGGCTGTAGCGAGAACGCGCGGCCAAAGACAAACAGCGGCACGGTGGTCTCCTCCGGCAGGATCCCGCCGTGGGAGCGGTCGTCGTTCATGCCGTGATCAGCCGTGACCATCACCTGATAGCCTTCCGCCAGCCACGAAGGCATCCACTGCGACAGCAGGCCGTCGGCGATGCGCGCCCGGTTACGATACTGCGGCGAGCAGAGCCCCGACTTATGCCCGGCATCGTCGATGTTCATCGGGTGGATCAGCAGAAAATCGGGATCGTGACGCAGCCGCAGACTCTCTGCATCTTCAAACAGATGCGAGTCGGGATAGCTGTCGTCAGAGTAAAAATGGCCATACTGAATGGGCAGGTCCGGCGCGTCGGTGTGACGGTCGCGCGCCGGAACGAACGGGGTCCGGTTATAGAGCTCACTTACCCAGTGGTAGGCGGCCGCCGCCGTCGTCAGTCCGGCGGCCCGCGCAAAGTGAAATACGCTGCGTTCGCGACTCAACCGGCTGACGCCATTATGAATAATGCCGCTTCTGACCGGCGGAACACCAGTCAGAATGCACTCATAAAGCGGGCGCGACAGTGACGGCAGCTCACAGGTCATACGGTAATAGAAGCCGTTGCCCTGCGAACATTCGGCATGCAGATAACCCATTGCATGTTGCGCCACCTGATTGCTCAGGCCGTCCAGCACCACCAGGATCGTTTTCATTCCGTTCTCCCCGCCAGCGGCTACTGCTGCATGTTGATGATGACGTTTTCCTGCCACAGGCGCGGCAGCATTTTCGACGATTTATCCCATGCAGTCTGGTCCTTAACCGGACGGGCGTTTTTATATTCCGATTGCGGCAGCAGGCGAGCCTGAACGTCCGCCGGCAGCGTCAGATGCTCAGCACGGATCGGGCGGGCATAGCCCTTCGCCAGGTTGATCTGCCCCTGATCGGAGAAGATATATTCGCGGGTCAGTTTCGCGGCGTTTGGGTGTTTTGCATATTTGTTGATAAGGGTGGTGTAGCCGGAGGTCACTGAACCGTCAGAGGGGATCACCACTTCATAGCGATTTTTGTCGATCTGGTCACGGTAGTTCAGGGCGTTGAAGTCCCATACGACCGCCATCTGCACTTCACCCTTTTCGATGTTAGCGATCACCGGATCGGTCACGCCAAGACGTCCCTGTTTTGCCAGGTCCGCAAAGAAGGCCAGCGCCGGTTTCAGGTTCTTCTCATCGCCGCCCAGCGCGTAGTTTGCCGCCAGTACGCCGTTAGCCGCCTGAGCTGCCACGCCGACGTCGCCGATAGTAACCACATACTTACCTTTCTTCAGATCGGCCCAGCTGTGGGGAATATCTTTGACCTGCTGCTTGTCGATCAGAAAGGCAATGGTGCCGGTATAGGCCAGCGCCCAGTGTCCCTCTTTATCTTTGGCCCAGTCCGGGATCTGATCCCAGTGGGTGGGTTTGTAGGGCTGGGTCACGCCTTTAGCCACGGCAATGGGACCAAAGGCGGCACCGACGTCACCGATATCAGCACTGGCGTTCTCTTTCTCCGCCTCGAACTTGGCCAGCTCCTGAGCCGACGACATATCCGTGTCGCTGTGCTTCAGGCCATATTTGCTGCTGATGTCCTGCCAGGTCTCTTTCCAGTTGGCCCAGCTGTCCGGCATCCCGACGCTGTTGACCTGACCTTCACTGCGTGCGGCTTTTTCCAGCGCGGCAGGGTCGTTATCGGCGGCCTGCGCAACGGGCAGGGTAAGCACAACAGCACTGGCTACTACAGAGGCGATAAACGCTTTCATCTCAGTTGCTCCGGGTGTAAGTTGATGGGCCTGACTGGTCTAGTCCAGCAAGAACCGAGCCAATGTAGCCCCTGTATATGAACGATTTATGACAAGGCGGCGCGGGGCGGGGAATGGGGAGAGAAAGCGGCGGCCGGTCAGCCGGTCGATGGCATGTTTACCTGAACAGTAAGTGTGCGGGGTCGCACTAAAATGAGGCTACTGTTGTGGAGTCACCAGCACTCAAATCGGCGGACGCGATCGCCAGCGCCCTGCTGACGCGCATCCACTCTGGCGAGTTCAGCGGCGGACGGCTGCCCGCCGAGCGTGCCCTGAGCGAGGCGTTCAGCACTACCCGCATCACTCTGCGGGAAGCACTGGGCAAGCTGGAAGCGCAGGGGGTGATCTACCGGGAACTGCGGCGCGGCTGGTTTATTGCACCGCCGCGGCTGATCTATAACCCGCTGCATCACAGCCATTTTCATGCCATGGCGCTCGCGCAGGGACGGCAGGCGACCACCGAAGTGATCGCCGCTGAAGAGGTCGCGGCGCACGAGAGCGTGGCGACCGCGTTGCAGCTGACGCCGGGTTCGGCGGTTTACTGCATCCGCCGCCTGCGGCGTATCGATGGACGCGCGGTGCTCTATGTCGAACACTACCTCAATCCCCGTTTTTTCCCGGATTTGCTCGGCGAAGACCTGACGCGTTCACTGACCGATCTCTACGACCAGCGTTACGGCATCCGTTACGGCGGGGCGCGCTTCACCATCCTGCCCGGTCCGTTACCGGAGATCGCCGCACCGACGCTGAATGTGGCATCCGGCAGTCCCGGACTGCTGATCACCCGCATCAATCGCAACCAGCATCGGGAAGTGATTGACTGCGACTGCGAATACTGGCGTTACGATGCGCTCTGCGTGGATGTGGAAGCCTGAGTCAATATTGTGATTTGCGTCACACTCGCGCATGATAGCGCGCGCTGATAACCTCTTTTTTAAGGCGCAACATGAGTGACAAAAATCCGTTTGCCCGCCACCTTGCCACGCTGCTGCAGTGGGTGCTGAATCTGGGCCTGCTGAGTCTGGCGATTATCCTTATCGTCTTCCTGGGCAAAGAGACGATCCACCTGGCAAACGTGCTGTTTAATACCGGCGAGCAGGCCTCTTCCTACCTGCTGATTGAGGGAATCGTCATCTATTTCCTCTATTTCGAGTTTATTGCGCTGATTGTGAAGTACTTTCAGTCAGGCTATCACTTTCCGCTGCGCTACTTTGTCTATATCGGCATCACGGCCATTATCCGGCTGATCATCGTCGACCATAAAAATCCCTTCGATACGCTCTGCTACTCGGCCGCGATACTGATTCTGGTAATCACGCTGTGGCTGGCAAACAGTAACCGGCTGAAACGCGAGTGATCTCTCTGCCGTCTGACACGACGGCAGGTGTTCGCATCGCCGCTCTGCGCTAAACTAGCGACCTGAAAATTACCGGGAGTGGTGCTATGTCGCAAGACGCACTCAGCTTATTACGTGCGCTCAACTGGCTTTCGCCGTCGCAGGCTGCCCCTGCGCCATCTTTGCTCGACTGGCTGATGGAGGAGGATTCGATGACGCGCCGTTTTGAACAGCATTGTCAGCGGGTCACGGTTCAGCCGCTGCGAGAAGGCTTTATCAACGCCAGCGAACTGGCTGAGGAGAGGGCGCTGTTGCCAGATGATGAACGCTTCTGGCTGCGTGAAGTGCTGCTGTTCGGCGACGATCAGCCCTGGCTGGCGGGCCGCACGCTGGTGCCGGAAAGCACCCTCAACGGGCCGGAGGCGATGCTGCAACAGCTCGGCACCCGTCCTCTGGGCCGCTATCTTTTCTCCTCATCGACGCTGACCCGCGATTTTATAGAGCCGGGGCAGGTGGAGGGATTGTGGGGGCGGCGTTCGCGCCTGCGTCTCTCCGGCAAACCGCTGTTGCTGACTGAACTATTTTTACCCGCATCGCCATTCTATCGCGATCGGGACTGAGGGCTCTGTAGTGCAAAATAGTATGACCATGAAATGGCGGGCTTACGCCCGCCTGATGCGTATCGACAAACCGATCGGGACGCTGCTGCTGATGTGGCCAACGCTCTGGGCGTTGTGGCTGGCGGATATGGCCGTGCCGTCGCTGCCGGTGCTGGCGGTTTTTGTCGCCGGTGTGTTCGTAATGCGTGCGGCCGGTTGCGTGATCAACGACTATGCCGACCGTAAGGTGGATGGGCACGTTGAGCGCACAAAGCATCGGCCTCTGGCCAGCGGGGCGGTGAGCGCCAGAGAGGCGAAGCTGCTGTTTGTCATCCTGGCGCTGGTGGCTTTTGCGCTGGTGCTGACCATGAACCTGATGACAATTCTGCTCTCCGTCGTCGGGCTGGCGCTGGCCTGGGTTTACCCCTTTATGAAGCGTTATACCCATCTGCCGCAGGTGGTGCTGGGTGCTGCCTTTGGCTGGGCAATTCCCATGGCGTGGTCAGCAGTTAGTGAGTCCTTACCTCTCGTCTGCTGGCTGGTGTTCATCGCCAATATCTGCTGGACGGTCGCCTATGATACGCAGTATGCGATGGTGGACAGGGATGACGATCTGAAGATTGGCGTGAAGTCGACCGCGATTCTGTTTGGCCGTTTTGACAAGCTGATCATCGGTCTGCTGCAGCTGGCGACCCTGGTGCTGATGGCGCTGGTGGGGATGATGCTGCATCTGAATGGTGCCTTCTACTGGACGCTGCTGCTGGCGGCGGCGCTGTTTGTTTATCAGCAGAAGCTGATCGCCGGGCGCGAACGGCAGCCCTGTTTTCAGGCGTTCCTGAATAATAACTATGTCGGGATGGTGCTGTTCCTTGGCGTGCTGATGAATACGCCGCCGTTCAGCCAGCTATTCTGACAGCGTTCCGGGTATAAAAGGCCGGTTCATTGCTGCCGTGCGCCTTCCGGGCTGAATTTCAGGCATAAAAAAGGCGACCTCATGAGGTCGCCTTTTTATCTGCAGGCAGATGTCAGTCGTGCGCCACGGCGGTTTCAATCGTCAGGCGAACGTCATTGGTCACCAGGTCTGCCAGAATGTGCCAGGTGGCCTGGGTCTGCGCGACATCAGCATCGCCGCGATCACTGATATACCCTTCGTCGCGCAGCGTCAGTACCAGCGAGGTGAAGACGGCTTTGTCGAAGAACTCCGGTGCGTTGATGCCGTGCAGTACCGACAGTCGCTGTGCCAGCGTCCGGCTCTCTTTTTCCAGCGTGCCACGGTTAATCGTTGGCTTGGCACTGAGAATGGAGAAGGTAATAGCGTAACGCTGCAGCGTTTCACGCACCCCGGCGGCCAGCAGTTGCAGCGTGCGGTAGCGCGCCGCAGTGAAGCGCAGCTCACCGGCTTCGCGCGTGATCAGGCCCTGACGCGCCAGCTCCTGACACAGGTCAGCCAGCAGTTGCGGCAGTTCATCGGTCTGCCAGCGCAGGAACAGCTCACTCTTCAGCATCGGGTAGATCAGGCTCACCTGACGCAGCAGTTCGGCTTCGCTCAGCGTCTGATGCTGCTGAACAATGGCGGCAATCAGCGACGGCATCACCAGCATGTGATGAATGTTGTTGCGATAGTAGGTCATCAGCACCGCCTGCTCGCGCGGCAGAATGATGATGTCACCGATACTGTCCTTTTCACTCTCAAACTTGTTCATGCCCATGGCGTGATCCAGCAGTGCTTCCGCTGAGAGATCGGGCACCGTCGCGTTGGGTGAGTAAGGCACATTGCGCAGAAGCTGGGTGTAGCACGCCAGCTGCTCAATCAGCTGTTCGCGCGTTAGTGAGCGCTGACGTGACGCCAGCAGGGCGGTGACACAGAGGTTCATGGCATTGGCTGCGCCCGCTTCATTGATCCGCACCATCAGGCTGGCAGCGATATCGTTGACGGTCGGCGTTAACCAGCTCGGACGCTGCGGCTCGATCGGATCGATGTCGTCGCGCCATTCCGGCACGCGCTTGTTGAGATAGTTAACCAGCGGCATCGGCTCGCCAAAGTTAACGTAGCCCTGGCCGAGATTACGCAGCTTGCGTAAGCCCCGTACCATCTGCATGAAGCCCTCTTTCTCTTTCGCCGCGCCGCGCAGCTCTTTGGCGTAAGTCCCCACTTCCATCACATGCTCATAGCCGATGTAGATCGGCACCAGCGTGATCGGGCGATTTCCGCCGCGCAGCATCGCCTGTAGCGTCATTGCCAGGGTGCCGGTTTTCGGGTCCAGCAGGCGACCGGTGCGTGAACGGCCCCCTTCGACAAAGTACTCAACCGAATAGCCACGGGTAAACAGCTCGCCGAGGTATTCGCGGAACACCGTGGCATAGAGCTTATTACCCTTAAAGGTACGACGGATAAAGAACGCGCCCAGACGACGGAAAATCGGGCCAGCCGGCCAGAAGTTGAGGTTGATACCGGCTGCGATATGCGGCGGCACCAGACCCTGATGGTAGAGCACATAGGAGAGCAGCAGATAATCCATGTGGCTGCGATGGCAGGGCACATAGACGATCTCATGGCCATCCTGCGCCAGCTGACGCACTTTTTCGCCGCCGTTGACGTTGATGCCCTGATAGAGACGGCTCCAGAGCCAGCCCATGACACGGTCAGTGACACGAATTGCTTCATAGGAGAAGTTGGCCGCAATCTCTTCCATCATCTCGATGGCATTCTGCTGCGCTTTCTCGTGGGAGATCTTTTTGCTGCGTGCTTCATCTTCTACCGCTTTTTCAATCGCTTTGGATTGCAGCAGACGATTAAAGAGATCCTGACGCGCCGGTAAACGCGGGCCAATCGCGGCCAGCCGCTGACGGGCAAAATGAATACGGGCCACGCGGGCCAGCTTCTGGGCGATCGACTTGTCCGTTCCGTGTTCGGTTGCCATACGGCGCAGCGAAACGGTCGGCGAGAAGCGGACAAAACTGTCGCGTCCGTGCCAGATGACGGCAAAGAATTTCTGTACCCCGTTCAGGACCCGCAGATGGGGCGTTGGCTCGCCCTGAACTTCACGTCCCGGTGCGCGGCCAAACATCACGGTGACTGGCAGCATCTGAATATCCAGCGTGGGATTGTTTCGATGCAGATCGAGGTAGTCGTGAAAGATTTTCACGGATTCGACGCTGGGCACAAAATAGGGGAAAACGCGCGGACCATCGTGAATAAAGACGTGACGCGGCAGCAGCGCGCCGTCAATCTCCAGCGGAGAGAGCGGATCGGGCAGATGATGCCGCAGACACTGGGCGCGCAAAGTCAGTAAGTCGGCCTTCGAATCGTAAGGCAAAACATACATAATAGGCCGGGTCGGATCCAGACCATGTTCTGACACGGGATCGGCCGGAATGGCCTTACTTTTTACCAAAAACGACAGTGGTAAGTTAAGCAGTTTGTAATAGAGTTTACGCCAACCTGACATAGACAACATGAAGCCTCTTGTTAGCAAAGCGCCGCAAGCATACCAGAAAGTGCAGCGAAGATCTGTGGTGGTGCGAATTGCACGCAGCCCAGACATTGACGTCAATACGATGAAAGGGTTCCCCCATCATGGCAAATAACGCCACCGGACTTATCAGAATAGTTAAAGCCGCAGGTTACTCATGGCAGGGGCTGCGTGCCGCCTGGCAGCATGAAGCGGCATTTCGCCAGGAGGCGCTGGCCGCGCTGGTTGCCATTATTATCGCCTGCTGGCTGGATGTGGATGTAGTCTCACGTATCCTCATGATTGGGTCCGTGGTGCTGGTGGTCATTGTCGAAATCCTTAACAGTGCCATTGAAGCGGTAGTCGATCGCATCGGTCAGGAGCATCATCCGCTGGCTGGTCGGGCAAAAGATATGGGATCGGCCGCGGTGCTGATCAGCATTCTACTGGCTCTGTTTGTCTGGATCGCGCTGCTCTGGACACATTTGCGATAAGCGTTCCATATCGCGTCGGAAGCCGCGTTTTGCGGGACAATCGGTTTCCATTTCACCAATACCTGTATATACTCACAGCGACTGTATAAACAACCAGGGGGCGGGATGAAAGCATTAACCAGCAGGCAGCAGCAGGTCTATGACCTGATTCGCGACCATATTACTTCAACGGGCATGCCGCCTACGCGTGCCGAGATTGCCGCGCAGCTGGGATTCCGTTCGCCGAATGCGGCAGAAGAGCATCTGAAAGCGCTGGCGCGTAAAGGCGTCATCGAGATCGTGTCCGGTGCCTCGCGCGGCATCCGTCTGTTGATGGAAGAAGAAGCCTCAGAAGGCTTACCGCTGATTGGCCGGGTTGCTGCCGGTGAACCTATCATGGCGCAGGAACATATCGAAACCCACTACAAGGTGGATCCGGGCCTGTTTAAGCCGTCGGCTGACTTCCTGCTGCGCGTCAGCGGAATGTCGATGAAAGATATCGGGATTATGGATGGCGATCTGCTCGCGGTGCATAAGACCCAGGATGTGCGTAATGGTCAGGTCGTCGTGGCGCGCATTGATGATGAAGTCACGGTGAAGCGCTGGAAAAAGCAGGGCGCTATCGTGCATCTGCTGCCTGAAAACAGTGAATTTGACCCGATCGTGGTTGATACCCGTGCGCAGTCGCTGACTATTGAAGGTCTGGCCGTGGGCGTGGTTCGCAACGGCGAATGGCTCTGATTTTTCTGCCCGCGTGCATTCGCCCGCTCTGATGCTATTCTGTCTGCCCTAATTCTGTCGCTGCCCTGTCTGCGCAGCGACACTGAGCACGGAACGGCGAATGCGCTTTATCACGGCAACCGATAAAAATCTCTGGCGGCTTGCGCTGCCGATGATCCTTTCAAATATCACCGTGCCCCTGCTGGGCGTGGTCGATACCGCAGTTATTGGTCATCTCGACAGCCCTGTCTATCTTGGCGGGGTCGCGGTCGGGACCACCGTCACCAGTTTCCTCTTTATGCTGCTGCTTTTTTTGCGGATGAGTACCACCGGTCTCACGGCGCAGGCGCTGGGTGCGGGCGACAAAACGGCGCTGGCGCGGGCGCTGGTCCAGCCGCTGATCATTGCGCTGCTGGCCGGTGTGCTGTTTATCGTCTTACGCTATCCGATTATTCAGCTGGCAACGCAGCTGATCGGTGGCAGTCCCGAGGTCCTGGCGCAGGCTGCGCGGTTTATCCAAATCCGCTGGCTCAGCGCACCTGCCACGCTGGCAAATCTGGTGATCCTGGGCTGGCTGCTGGGCGTACAGTATGCGCGTGCGCCGGTGATCCTGCTGGTGGTGGGAAATCTGGTGAATATCGTGCTCGATCTCTGGCTGGTCATGGGTCTGCACTGGGGTGTCGCGGGGGCGGCCACCGCCACGGCGCTGGCTGAGTACATCACGCTGGGCGTTGGCAGCATCATGGTCTGGCGGGTGCTGAAACTGCACGGCATCACGCCAGCCCTGCTGAAACAGAGCTGGCGCGGTGACACTGCCCGGCTGCTGCGCCTCAACCGGGATATCATGCTGCGATCCCTGATGCTGCAGCTCTGTTTCGCCTCGCTGACCGTACTGGGCGCACGGCTCGGCCCTGATGTGGTCGCTGTTAACGCCGTCTTACTGATGTTCATTACCTTCACCGCCTACGCACTCGATGGCTTCGCCTATGCGGTAGAGGCATTTGCGGGAGAGGCGCATGGCGCTAAAGATGGCCGTAAACTGCTGCGTGTCTGGCACTCCGCCTGTCGTCAGGCGGTGGCCGTCGCGCTGTTCTTCTCGCTGGTCTATGCGATCGCCGGTCCGCAGATCGTGACGCTGTTGACCTCGCTGACGTCGCTGCAACAGACCGCCGATCGCTACCTGGTCTGGCAGGTCATCATGCCGCTGGCGGGCGTCTGGTGTTACCTGCTGGATGGCATGTTTATCGGTGCCACACGCGGTCGCGAGATGCGTAACAGCATGGTAATGGCCGCCGCAGGCTACTTCCTGACGCTGCTGAGCGTTCCGCTGCTGGGTAATCATGGACTGTGGCTGGCGGTAACCGTTTTTCTGGCGCTGCGTGGCCTGACGCTCTGGCTCATCTGGCGCAGGCACTGGCGTCAGAACAGCTGGTTTGAAGCCTGATTCAGCCAGGCTGGCAGAAGGGTACAGATTATTCTGTATTATTCTTCATCCTTGAATATGGCGACTACAATTAACTCTATACGGCGCTGTTAAGCAGCGATTTGTATCGAAGTTATGGCGAGTAGCCAGATAATTAAACCCCGAGGATTGGAGGTATGCCATGAATAAAGACGAAGCGAGCGGCAACTGGAAGCAGTTCAAAGGCAAGATGAAAGAGAAATGGGGCAAGCTGACCGACGACGATATGCAGGTGATCGAAGGCAAACGCGACCAGCTGGTGGGCAAAATTCAGGAGCGTTACGGCTATGCGAAAGATGAAGCAGAGCGCGAAGTAACAGACTGGGAAACCCACAACAAAGATCATCGCTGGTAATCGAGCCCCTGTTCCGGTGAGCCTTCACCGGAACCGCTTTCAGGCGTTACAGCCTATCCCCGTTTTCCCCGTTTTTTTCCCTCCTCCTGATGATCATGTTCGCAGCTATCATGATGCGTACAGGCCGCCACTTCCGCACAGTTTTCACATAACCCATGCGCCTCGATCACGCTATGGCGCAGAGCAAACTGCGCTTCGCCCGCCAGCGTCGCAATTATGGTCTCCACGCCCTGCGCCTGTTTTTCCGAGACGGCAGCACAGCGATCGCAGACCAGCATCACCGAGGTATGCGCCGGTGCTTCAAAATGGTGGCACATAACATAGCTATTGTTGGACTCCACCCGATGGATGAAGCCCTGCTCCAGCAGGAAATCGAGCGCCCGATAGACCGTGGGCGGTTTGGCCTGAGGTTCACTGACCCGCAACTGGTCCAGCAGATCGTAGGCGCTGATAGAGCCAGGCTGTTCGGCCATCAGGCGCAGCACTTCAGCGCGCTGCGACGTCAGACGCACACCGCGTTGCAGGCACATTTTTTCGGCCTGGGTCAAAATTTGCTGCGACGTCATGGTTGTCATGAAAATTCTCCGCTGGATGAGTGATGTTATTTTATCACAATTGGCGGCGGGGTGCTGAAGTGGCTTCTGGCTTAAAAAAACAGCATTAATTGCCTGTTAAAACAGCATGTTCAGCGTTTCAGCCCGCTTTTTTAACCTTAGTGAGGACAAATCAGATCCATTCCGAATCGACCGTCAGAGGATTTCAGGGGCAATTTGCTTTGCATCTCACGGAGTTAAGAAGTAATGTTCAGAAAGACTTAAGCAACGGCTGGTATTTTTGGTAATTCCCCGGCTCGGTCTGAACAATCACAACAAATTTTTGGTTGGAAAACGTCCAATCACTTGAATTAAGGCACTGTTTCCTTTGAATTCACAGCAACGACGCGTTAGCCAGCATTCACAATACGGCTAACAAATTATTCAGTCATTGAATGTGTTAATGACAATTTCAGGTGATGGCAGGCAAATGGTGAAAAAATCCGCTCAACGTCCGGCGCTGAAGTACTCCGCTGCGGCGACCGCGCTTTTCCTTTCTTCTTCCGCCATGGCGGCAGGGACCTGGTACGATGCACGTAATGACGCCATGGGTGGCACCGGCGTCGCTTCTTCTCTGTATGGATCTGCGGTGCTGGCAAACCCGGCATTGATGACGCGTGCTAAAACCGACGATAACGTCAGCATTATTTTTCCGTCAGCCGGTGTTCAGGTCACTGACAAAGATGACCTGATTAACAAGGTCGATGATATTACCGCGACCGTGGATCGTTACCGCTCAGTGCTGGGTAACTTTACGCCGGCAGACTATTTCCGTGGCTATCCTGAACTGCGTGCTGCCTCTGGTGATGTGGCCAACAGGCTGAGCGATTTGCGCGGTGATAAAGCCAATGGCTCGGCGGGTGTTGCCGTCGCCGTGACGGTGCCGAATGAGACGCTGCCTTTCGCGTTTATCACCAAAGCCTACGGTACGGCGCACGTTCGCGCTAATGTCGAGCAGGGTGATATCGACTATCTGCGCGGCGTGGCTAACGGCACGATACTGCCGCGTCAGGGCGACCAGAACAACCTTCGCTCCAGCGCCAATGGTTTAGCGGCCCTCGTCACCGATTATGGTGTGGCGGTCGCGCATGAGTTCACCATCGCCGGTCAGCCGGTGTCGGTGGGCGTTACGCCGAAAGTCCAGAAAACCTGGCTCTATAACTACACCGCCAGCATCTATAACTACGACAAGAACGACATCAACAACAGCCAGTATCGCAGCACGGATACCGGGTTTAACGTCGATGCCGGTCTGGCGACGACCTTTGCGGAGAACTGGACGCTGGGCGTCACCGGTCAGAACCTGGTGTCGCGCGATCTGCAGACCCGCGAGGTCAACGGTTATCGCGACACCTATCAGATTCGCCCGCTGGTCACTACCGGCCTGGCCTGGGATAAGGGGCCGTTTACCGTGACGGGCGATGTGGATCTGACGGAGACGAAACGCTTTAAAAGCCAGGGCAGCAGCCAGTATGCGGCTGTGGGTGCGGAGTACCGCGTTCTCGACTGGCTGCAGCTGCGTGCCGGTTATCGTGCGGATATGCGGTCCAACGATGAGAATGTCGCTACCGCCGGTTTTGGTCTCTCGCCGTTTAACAAAGCCGTCCATCTGGATCTGGCCGGATCGGTGGGCGCGAACAACACCTGGGGCGCAATGGTACAGCTGGGCTTCAACTTCTAAGCGCGTTATTCAGGCGGTCCGGGGCGGGGCGATGCACTATCGCCCCGCCTTGTGTTATCCTTGCACAGAATTCCATCACCTTAATTACCGGATTGCCTGTACTTCATGCCTGAATTTTCTTCGCAACGCTTCTCTGTCGCGCCGATGCTCGACTGGACCGATCGCCACTGTCGCTATTTCCATCGTCAGCTGACGGCTGATACGCTGCTCTACACCGAAATGGTGACCACCGGCGCCATCATTCATGGTAAAGGGGATTACCTGGCTTACAGCGAGGCCGAACATCCGGTTGCGTTGCAGCTGGGCGGCAGCGATCCGGCGGCGCTGGCGCACTGTGCGAAGCTGGCAGAACAGCGCGGCTACGATGAAGTGAACCTGAATGTCGGTTGTCCCTCTGATCGGGTACAGAATGGCCGTTTCGGTGCCTGTCTGATGGCCGAGGCAAATCTGGTCGCCGATGCGGTCAAAGCAATGCGCGACGTAGTATCGATTCCGGTCACCGTCAAAACCCGCATTGGTATTGATGAGCTGGACAGTTATGCGTTCCTGACCGATTTCATCGGCACGGTCGCGGGGCGCGGCGAGTGCGACACCTTTATTATTCATGCGCGTAAAGCCTGGCTCTCCGGTCTCAGCCCCAAAGAGAACCGCGAGATCCCGCCGCTGGATTATCCGCGCGTCTGGCAGCTGAAACGCGATTTCCCGCATCTGACCATCGCCCTGAATGGCGGCGTGAAAACGCTGGAAGAGGCGCAGAACCATCTGCAGCACCTCGACGGCGTAATGATGGGCCGCGAAGCCTATCAGAACCCCGGTATTCTGGCGCAGGTCGATCGGACCTTATTTGGTCGTCAGCAGCCGGCGGTAAATCCGGTTGAGGTGGTGCGTGCCATGTACCCTTATATTGAAGCGGAGCTGGCGAAGGGCACCTATCTCGGCCACATTACGCGCCATATGCTGGGCCTGTTCCAGGGCATTCCGGGCGCGCGCCAGTGGCGTCGCCATCTGAGCGAAAATGCCCATAAGCCGGGCGCGGACGTGCGTGTGCTGGATGCGGCGCTGTCGCTGGTCGCTGATAAAATCTCGCAGGAAGCCTGATTTTCTTTTTTAACGTTAAAAACCAGCCGTGAGGCTGGTTTTTTTTACGCCATAATCTGGTTTTTCTCACCAGGTCACAGGCACGAACCGGCCGTTTAATGTTGTAAAAACAGCAGGTTATCTGTTGGCACGCTTTTTGTAATATCTATAACAATGAATATCAAAAAGGAGTGCTGACGTGGAAATTTTATTCGTATTGGGTTTTTTCCTGATGCTGTTGCTGACCGGCGTTTCGCTGGTGGGCGTGCTGGCGGCACTGGGGGTAGCGACCATCGTAATGTTTGTCGGTGGACTGCTCGCACTTGTTATTAAAGTGTTACCGTGGCTGATGCTGGCGGTGATAGCCGTCTGGCTGCATCGGACTTTTTTTGGCGACAGCGATGCACGAGCGCGTCGCAACCTGCGGCGCAAGATCAACAGGTTAGACCGAAAAAGCTGGCGCTAAATGCGGTAAAGATCACAGAGTGAAAGATTGATTAGCGCGGATCTGCAATTAAACATATTTTTTACTTATGTTTTCTGGCAGGATGCTGTCGTCAGTTCGATGTGCCATCGACCCGACACGAATTCATCGCCGCTGTCCCTACACCAGCGCGAACTAAAAAGAATAAAAGAAAAGGGCTTCCTGCGGGAAGCCCTTTTTGTTGCTGACGCTTACGGAATTAACAGGCAGGAGCCCTGCGTGGCACGGCTCTCCAGCATCTGATGCGCCCTGCTGGCCTCTTTAAGCGCAAACTTCTGCTGCGCGGGAACGTCCACCTGAATCGCGCCGCTGGCCAACAGCGAGAACAGCTCGGCGCTGGCGGTTTCCAGCTCCTGACGGTTGGTGATGTAGCCAAACAGCGAAGGACGGGTCACAAACAGCGATCCTTTCTTATTCAGGATGCCAAGATCAATGCCGGTCACGGGCCCGGAGGCGTTACCAAAGCTGACCAGCAGGCCATGACGACGCAGCGAGTCCAGCGACGCTTCCCATGTATCTTTACCGACGGAGTCATAGACCACCGCCACTTTTTTTCCCTCTGTCAGTTCGCTGACGCGCTGCGCAATGTCCTCTTCGCGGTAGTTAATGGTCGCCCAGGCACCGGCCTGTTTCGCCAGTGCGGCTTTCTCCGCAGAACCCACCGTGCCGATCAGGTGCGCGCCCAGTGCTTTGGCCCACTGGCAGGCGATCAGTCCGACGCCGCCTGCCGCAGCGTGAAACAGAAAGGTTTCTCCGGCGCTGATTTTATGGGTCTGGCGCAGCAGATATTGCGTGGTCAGCCCTTTCAGATAGCTGGCTGCGCCCTGTTCAAAGCTGATCGCCTCCGGGAGATGCATCAGGCGATCTTCTGCCACATTGTGTACTTCGCTGTAGGCGCCCAGGGATGCCAGGCAGTAGACCACGCGGTCGCCGGGCTTAAACAGCGTAACGCCCCGGCCGACCCGGGAAACCACGCCCGCGGCTTCCGTCCCCAGGCCAGAAGGAAAGGCGGCCACCGGATAGAGGCCGCTGCGCACATAGGTATCGATGTAGTTGATGCCGATAGCGCGATGCTCTACCTGAACTTCCTGTTCCGCAGGCTCAGCAGGTTCAAAATCTGTCCACTCTAAAACGTCCGGTCCGCCGTGCGCACTGAACTGAATACGCTTTGCCATTCTGACTCCTGTGATTGTTTCATCATGAGGGTGAGGCACGCCCCTCAACTAAGGTATACTTGCGCGTCCCCACAGAAGATCGGTAATGCATTCACTATGGCAGGAAATAAACCCACCAACAAATCGAACGAAACGCAGGATCGCCAGCTCGCAGGCGTGAAAATGCCCCCGCATTCGCTGGAAGCGGAGCAGTCTGTGCTGGGTGGGTTGATGCTGGATAACGAGCGCTGGGACAACGTCTCTGAGCGCGTCGTCGCGAATGATTTTTTCAACCGTTCGCATCGGCTGATTTTTTCAGAGATGCAGCGGCTGCTGGAAAACAGCAAACCCATTGACCTGATTACACTCTCTGAATCGCTGGAAACCCGTGGCGAACTGGAGATGGCGGGCGGCTTCGCCTATCTGGCTGAACTGGCTAAAAATACGCCGAGCGCAGCCAACATTGGCGCCTATGCCGATATCGTGCGCGAACGTGCGGTGGTGCGCGAGATGATCTCCGTTGCCAATCAGATCGCCGATGCCGGTTACGATCCACAGGGACGCAACAGTGAGGAGCTGCTCGACTTTGCGGAGTCGAACGTCTTTAAGATTGCGGAAGCGCGCGCAGATAAAGACGCGGGCCCGAAAAATATCGAGCAGATTCTGGAATCAACCGTTACCCGAATCGAATCGCTTTATCAGACGCCGCACGACGGCGTCACCGGTGTCGATACGGGTTATCAGGATCTGAATAAAAAGACGGCGGGCCTGCAGGGTTCTGACCTGATTATTATCGCTGCCCGTCCGTCGATGGGCAAAACCACCTTTGCGATGAACCTGTGCGAAAACGCCGCCATGCTGCAGGATAAGCCGGTGCTGATCTTCAGCCTGGAGATGCCCAGCGAACAGATCATGATGCGTATGCTGGCGTCACTCTCCCGCGTCGATCAGACCCGCATCCGAACCGGCCAGCTCGATGACGAGGACTGGGCACGTATCTCCGGCACCATGGGCATCCTGCTGGAGAAGAAGAATATGTATATCGACGACTCTTCCGGCCTGACGCCTACCGAAGTGCGCTCCCGTGCCCGGCGCATCTACCGTGAAAACGGCGGTTTAAGCCTGATCATGATCGACTACCTGCAGCTGATGCGCGTGCCTTCGCTGTCGGACAACCGAACGCTGGAAATTGCGGAGATCTCCCGCTCGCTGAAGGCGCTGGCGAAAGAGCTGAACGTGCCGGTTGTGGCGCTGTCGCAGCTTAACCGCTCCCTTGAGCAGCGAGCCGACAAGCGTCCGGTCAACTCGGATCTGCGTGAATCGGGCTCGATCGAACAGGATGCGGATTTGATCATGTTTATCTATCGCGATGAGGTTTATCACGAAAACAGCGATCTTAAAGGGATCGCCGAGATTATCCTGGGTAAACAGCGTAACGGCCCGATCGGCACGGTGCGGCTGACCTTTAACGGCCAGTGGTCGCGCTTTGATAACTATGCAGGCCCGCAGTACGACGACGAATAATCTCCGCACCGGGCTGTCATGCACGATCTGTGCATGACAGCTCCCATCATCAGAAAATAGTGTTGGACAACCTCTCGGGTTATCGGGTTATCTGTAACAAAGCGACGACCATTACGCTGTGGAAACGGAATGACTCACGTAGACGATTACGACCTTAAAATCCTGACTTTATTACAATCCAACGGCCGTCTGACCAATCAGGAACTGAGCGATCTGGTCGGGCTTTCGGCCTCACAATGCTCCCGCCGCCGTATTAATCTGGAACAGGCGAATCTGATCCTGGGCTATCACGCCCGGCTCTCACCCGATGCGATTGGGCTGGGCATGGTAGGACTGATAGAGGTGCGCCTGATTAACCATACTGCAGAGTATGTCGAGAGTTTTCACCGCATGGTGGAGCAGGAGCAGGCAATCGTCGATGCTTACAAAACCACCGGGGATGCAGACTATCTGCTTAAAGTGGCTGTGGCCGATCTCAACGCCCTGAGTGCCTTAATCAGTCAGTTAGTGGCCGGTCATCAGAGCGTATCTCATGTGAAAACGTCAGTAGTGCTGGGCCGCATGAAAGAGAACGGGCTGATGATGATGCCTGAGAGCAGAACGCGCTAAAAAGGTGCGCGCTGTGCGCTTTTGGTGCACACTGGCGGTAAAGCATGCAAACAATGCGCATCGTAACGGGGTTTTACGCAAGATATGACGGAAGCAGGCGTCATTCATGCAAAAATTTCTGTCCTGAAGTATTAGGGATATCAATGAGATATCGCGCGCTTCCGTGCAGCCGCCGGTGAGCGCGGTGACGATGGTGCGTTTTTTGCATTTGAACCGCATCCTTTGCACTGAGAAACCCCCCCATGGATAACATCGCAGAACCCGCCCGCGTCCCCCATTCGCGCATTGAAGATGCGCTGGCGATGGTGCTGGGCACCCTGATGGTCTCGTTCGGCGTCATCATGCTGAAACAGGCAGGTGCCCTGACCGGCAGCACCGCCGGTATCGCCTTTCTGATCAGTTACCTCTCGCCGCTGTCGTTTGGCGGCGCCTTCTTCCTGATCAACATTCCCTTTTACTGGCTGGCGGTAAAACGCATGGGCTGGGAATTTACCCTGAAAACCTTCTGCGCCGTCGGTCTGGTGTCGCTGTTTACCCAGCTGCATCCGCTGTTCGTCCACTTTTCCGATCTCAACCCCTTCTATGCGACACTGTTCGGTAACGTCATCATGGGAATCGGGTTTATAGTGTTGTTTCGTCATAAAGCGAGCCTGGGCGGCATCAACATTCTGGCGCTGTGGCTTCAGGATCGCTTTGGGATCCGCGCAGGAAAACTGCAAATGGCGGTGGACACCTGCGTCGTGCTGGCCTCCCTGTTTGTGGTGAGTGGCCCGATCCTGCTCGCTTCGATTGCGGGGGCGGTGATCCTGAATCTGATTATTGCAATGAACCACCGTCCGGGACGCTACCGGGTTTAACCCGTTTTTTACCTCTGGACCAATCTTGGAGACCTATACCGTGTTTCAAAACGTTGATGCCTATGCTGGCGATCCGATTCTGTCGTTGATGGAAGCCTTCAAACAAGACCCGCGCGAACACAAAGTTAACCTGAGTATCGGGCTCTATTATGACGAACAGAACATCATCCCACAGCTGAAGGCCGTGGCGGCTGCCGAAGAGCAGATCTATGCTGAGCCGCATCAGGCATCGCTCTATCTGCCAATGGAAGGGCTGAACAGCTACCGGAGTGCGATTGCACCGCTGCTGTTCGGGGCAGATCATCCGATGTTGCAGGCGGGCCGTATCGCTTCGATTCAGACGCTGGGCGGCTCGGGCGCGCTGAAAGTGGGCGCCGATTTCCTGAAACGCTATTTCCCGCAGTCCGCTGTCTGGGTCAGCGATCCGACCTGGGAAAACCATATCGCGATCTTCAACGGTGCCGGTTTTGAGGTGAACACTTACCCCTGGTATGACGCAGACACTCACGGTGTGCGCTTTGATGCCTTTATCAGCACTCTGAAAACCCTGCCGGCCCGGAGCATCGTTCTGCTGCACCCCTGCTGCCATAACCCGACCGGTGCCGACCTGACGGACGCGCAGTGGGATGAAACCATTGAGGTGCTGAAAGCGCAGCAGCTGATTCCTTTCCTGGATATCGCCTATCAGGGCTTTGGTGCCGGTATGCAGCAGGATGCTTATGCGCTGCGCGCCGTCGCAGCCGCCGGTCTGCCCGCGCTGGTGAGCAACTCCTTCTCCAAAATCTTCTCGCTCTACGGTGAGCGCGTGGGGGGGCTCTCTATCGTCTGCGACAGCGCCGAAGAGTCAGCGCGCGTGCTGGGCCAGCTTAAAGCGACCGTTCGTCGTAACTACTCCAGCCCGCCGAACTTTGGTGCGCAGGTCGTGGCGCGGGTCCTCAACGATGAGGCGCTGAAAGCGAGCTGGCTGGCAGAAGTGGAGGCGATGCGTCTGCGTATCCTCGCGATGCGTGAGTCATTAGTCGAAGTGTTGCGCACCGCGCTGCCGGGCAAAAACTTTGACTACCTGCTGAAACAGCGCGGCATGTTCAGCTATACCGGACTGAGCGCGCAGCAGGTCGATCGTCTGCGCAACGAGTTTGGCATCTACCTGGTGGGCAGTGGCCGTATGTGCGTCGCCGGTCTGAACAGCAAAAACGTGCATCAGGTGGCTGAAGCCTTTGCCGCCGTGATGTAACGGTTGCCACGCTGTGAAAAAACCGCCGGGTTCGATCCGGCGGTTTTTTTATGGGTCAGGGTTTACCTTTGGGCGACATGCTGCACACTTAAACGGGACAACCGTTCAAGGAAACCGTTATGTGGCATCAACAGACCCTCACGCTGAGCGCGAAGTCGCGCGGCTTTCATCTGGTGACCGATGAGATTGTCGGATCGCTCTCCGGCCTGCGGGATATCAAAACCGGCCTGCTGCATCTGCTGTTACAGCATACGTCGGCGTCGTTAACCTTAAATGAGAACTGTGATCCGACGGTGCGCAGCGATATGGAGCAGCATTTCATGCGGCATGTGCCGGAAAATGCACCTTATCAGCACGACTACGAAGGACGCGATGATATGCCCGCACACATCAAATCATCGATCTTAGGCGTGTCGTTACTTTTACCGGTTCAGCGCGGACGTCTGGTGCTGGGCACCTGGCAGGGTATCTGGCTGGGCGAGCATCGCATTGATGGCGGTGCCAGGCGAATTGTCGCGACGTTACAGGGGGAAGCGTAATGAATAACTCAGACTTACTGACCTATTGTATGAGCAAGCCGGGCGCGGAGCAGAGCGTCCACAGTGACTGGAAAGCCACGCAGATTAAGAGCAATGGCGTGCTGTTTGCGATGGTGCACGAGGCCAAAGGGCGGCCCGCGATATCGCTGAAATCGACGCCCGCGCTGGCTGAGTTACTGCGCGAAGAGCATAGCGACATTATTCCCAGCGAACATCTGAATAAGTCCCACTGGAGCACACTGTTTCTCGACGGTTCGCTCAAAGATTCGCAGATCTACTATCTGATCGACGCCTCCTGGCAGCAGGTGGCGGCGGGGCGGCAGACAGCAAAAAACCCTCTTACCTGAGCAAGAGGGTTAAGCGCAGGACGGTTACGCGGCAGACTGCTCGCGCAGCGTGTTGATGTCGATAACAAAGCGGTACTTCACGTCGCTTTTCAGCATACGTTCATAGGCGTCGTTAATCTGGTCCATCGCGATCAGTTCAATGTCTGAGGTGATGTTGTGCTTGCCACAGAAATCGAGCATCTCCTGCGTTTCCGCGATACCGCCGATCAGTGAACCGGCGATGCTGCGGCGCTTAAAGATCAGGTTAAACACCTGAGGTGCCGGGTGATCGTGCTCCGGCGCACCGACCAGCGTCATGTTGCCATCGAGCTTCAGCAGAGTAATGAACGGGTTGAGATCGTGCTGCGCCGCCACGGTGTTGAGGATAAAGTCGAAGCTGTTTGCGTGCTGCGCCATCTGCGCCGGATCTTTAGAGATAACCACCTCATCGGCGCCCAGACGCTTGCCATCTTCGATCTTAGAGGCCGAGGTGGTGAACAGCACCACATGCGCACCCATCGCGTGGGCGATCTTCACACCCATGTGGCCCAGACCGCCTAAACCGACGATGCCCACTTTTTTACCCGGGCCGACATTCCAGTGACGCAGCGGGGAGTAGGTGGTAATCCCGGCGCACAGCAGCGGTGCCACGCCCGCCAGCTCCAGGTTTTCGGGAATGCGCAGCACAAAGCTCTCATCCACCACCATTGATGTGGAGTAGCCGCCGTAGGTAATCGCGCCGGTTTCGCGATCTTCACCGTTGTAGGTGCCGACAAACCCGTTTTCGCAGTACTGCTCCAGACCCTGCTGACAGCTCGGACAGCTGCGGCAGGAGTCGACCATGCAGCCCACGCCAACCAGATCGCCGACTTTATATTTCTGCGTCTGCGGCCCAACGGCGGTTACGCGACCGACAATTTCATGACCCGGCACAACAGGGAAAATCGTGTTTTTCCACTCATTACGGGCCTGATGCAGATCGGAATGGCAAACGCCGCAGAACAGCACTTCAAGCTGGACGTCATGGGCGCGCAGCTCACGCGGCTTGAAATCGAACGGTGCCAGTTTGGATTTTGCATCCTGAGCAGCATACGCATGCGTAATATTCATGGTGTCTCCAGTTTCGATGTGTCGTGAGTTTTTCTGATGAAGTGCAGCCGTCTGAACGGGCTGCAAAAACAGGGCGACGCAGGGCGTGCCAAAGAGGAACCGCTTAAGGATAGTCAGCGTGGTGAAAAGCGTATATGCCTATACATGTCTGAATCTTGCCTGATCCTGCATTTTTCTGGCTGAATCGGCAGGGGCAATAAAAAAGGCCCGCACGCGGCGGGCCTGAGGGAATTACTTCTGTAACAGCGGCTTCAGGAAGCGCGCCGTGTGGGATTTCTCACACTCCGCCACGGTTTCTGGCGTGCCCGCCACCAGGATTTCACCGCCGCCACTGCCCCCTTCCGGGCCGAGATCGACAATCCAGTCGGCGGTTTTCACCACGTCGAGGTTGTGCTCAATCACCACGATGGTATTGCCCTGATCGCGCAGCTGATGCAGTACTTCCAGCAGTTGCTGGATATCGGCAAAGTGCAGGCCGGTGGTCGGCTCATCCAGAATGTAGAGCGTCTGGCCGGTGCCGCGTTTGGAAAGCTCACGCGCCAGTTTCACGCGCTGCGCTTCACCGCCGGAGAGCGTCGTCGCAGACTGACCGAGGCGGATGTAGGAGAGACCCACATCCATCAGCGTCTGCAGCTTACGCGCCAGTGCCGGCACCGCATCGAAGAACTCACGGGCTTCTTCGATGGTCATCTCCAGCACTTCATGAATGCTCTTGCCTTTGTACTTCACTTCCAGCGTTTCGCGGTTATAGCGTTTGCCTTTGCACTGGTCGCACGGCACGTAGATGTCCGGCAGGAAGTGCATCTCGACTTTCAGCACGCCATCGCCCTGACAGGCTTCACAGCGTCCGCCGCGCACGTTAAAGCTGAAACGGCCCGGGTTATAACCACGCGAACGCGCTTCCGGCACGCCGGCAAAGAGTTCACGTACCGGGGTGAAGATGCCGGTGTAGGTCGCCGGGTTAGAACGCGGAGTACGACCAATCGGGCTCTGATCGATATCGATCACCTTGTCGAAGTGCTCCAGACCCGCCACATCGCGGTAGGGGGCCGGTTCGGCGATGGTCGCCCCGTTCAGCGCCCGCTGTGCAATCGGGAACAGCGTATCGTTGATCAGCGTCGATTTACCCGAGCCGGAGACGCCGGTGATGCAGGTGAAGAGTCCGACCGGCAGCGTCAGCGTAACATCCTTGAGGTTGTTGCCGCGCGCGCCGGTAATCTTCAGCACCTTCGCCGGATCGCCTTTGACACGGGCTTCCGGCACCTTAATCTCACGCTTGCCGCTCAGGAACTGGCCGGTCAGCGACGCCTCCTGCGCCATGATCTCATCCACGGTGCCTTCTGCGACGACCTGGCCCCCATGCACACCGGCACCCGGGCCGATGTCGATCACATGGTCAGCGGCACGGATCGCATCTTCGTCGTGTTCAACCACGATCACCGTGTTACCGAGATCGCGCAGGTGAATCAGGGTGCCGAGCAGACGCTCGTTGTCGCGCTGGTGCAGGCCGATAGAGGGCTCATCCAGCACATACATCACGCCGACCAGCCCGGCACCGATCTGGCTGGCCAGACGGATACGCTGCGCTTCACCGCCGGAAAGGGTCTCGGCAGAACGCGACATTGAGAGATAGTTCAGGCCGACGTTCACCAGGAAGCTCAGGCGATCGCCAATCTCTTTCAGAACCTTCTCGGCGATCTGCGCACGCTGGCCGCTGAGTTTCAGGTTTTCAAAGAAGGACATCGCATGACCGATGCTCATCTCCGAGATGGTCGGCAGCGTGGTGTTCTCGACATAAACGTGACGTGCTTCGCGACGCAGACGGGTACCTTCACAGCTGGCACAGGCGCGGTTGCTGATAAATTTTGCCAGCTCTTCGCGCACCGCAGAGGATTCGGTCTCTTTGTAGCGACGCTCCATGTTATTGAGCACGCCCTCGAACGGATGACGGCGTACCGAAGTGTCACCGCGATCGTTAATGTACTTAAATTCGATATTCTCTTTGCCGGATCCATACAGAATTACCTTCTGTACGTTGTCGGGCAGGCTGCCGAATGCGGCTTCAATGTCGAAGCTGAGGTGATCCGCCAGCGAACGCAGCATCTGGAAGTAGTAGAAGTTGCGGCGATCCCAGCCGCGGATAGCGCCGCCCGCCAGCGAGAGCTCCGGATTCTGTACCACGCGATCGGGGTCGAAATATTGCTGCACGCCGAGGCCGTCGCAGGTCGGACAGGCACCGGCCGGGTTGTTGAACGAGAAGAGGCGCGGCTCCAGTTCGCTCATGCTGTAACCACAGACCGGACAGGCGAAGTTAGCCGAGAAGAGCAGCTCTTCGGCGTCGGCATCATCCATATCCGCAACAATTGCCGTGCCGCCCGAAAGCTCCAGCGTGGTTTCAAACGATTCCGCCAGGCGGGTCGACAGGTCATCGCGCACTTTAAAGCGGTCAATTACCACTTCGATGGTGTGTTTCTTCTGCAGTTCCAGCTTAGGCGGATCGGAGAGGTCACACACTTCGCCATCGATGCGTGCGCGGATATAGCCCTGCGCCGCCAGGTTCTCCAGCGTCTTCGTGTGTTCGCCCTTGCGATCTTTAATCACCGGCGCCAGCAGCATCAGGCGACGGCCTTCCGGCTGCGACAGCACCTGATCAACCATCTGGCTGACGGTCTGCGCCGCCAGCGGCACATCATGATCCGGGCAGCGCGGTTCGCCCACGCGGGCAAACAGCAGGCGCAGATAATCATGGATCTCGGTGATGGTTCCCACCGTAGAACGCGGGTTGTGCGACGTGGATTTCTGTTCGATAGAGATGGCGGGCGACAAACCTTCGATGTGATCGACGTCTGGCTTCTCCATTAACGAAAGAAACTGGCGCGCATACGCAGAGAGCGACTCTACATAGCGGCGCTGACCTTCCGCATACAGCGTATCAAACGCCAGTGAGGATTTACCGGAGCCTGACAGGCCGGTCACCACAATGAGTTTGTCGCGTGGGATGGTCAGGTTAATGTTTTTCAAATTATGGGTGCGGGCACCACGAACTTCGATCTTATCCATTCACCTTTCCCGGTTAGCAGCACTCACCGCGCCTTGCCGACACGGCCAGAATAAACGTGTCATTATGGCACAAAAAATAGACTGAATAAATATCCAGTACTCTGTGGTCCGGGCGGCGGGCAGATTAAAACTGGAACCCCGCTCTAAAGTGGGAAACAGTGCGCAGGACGTGTTAGAATTGATGGATTAGACTGTATGCATTAACTCATCGGGAGACAGCAACATGGCCAGTCGTGGCGTTAACAAAGTGATTCTTGTCGGGAATCTGGGTCAGGATCCGGAAGTACGTTATATGCCCAATGGCGGCGCGGTTGCGAACATTACGCTGGCGACGTCTGAGAGCTGGCGTGACAAGCAGACCGGTGAAAACAAAGAGATCACCGAGTGGCACCGCGTGGTGCTGTTTGGCAAACTGGCTGAAGTCGCGGGCGAATACCTGAAAAAAGGATCGCAGGTCTACATCGAAGGCCAGCTGCGTACCCGTAAATGGCAGGATCAGGGTGGCCAGGAGCGTTACACCACAGAGGTGGTCGTGAACGTCGGTGGCACCATGCAGATGCTGGGTGGCCGTCAGCAGGGCGGTAACGCCGGTGCGCAGGGCGGTGGCAACAACAACGGCTGGGGTCAGCCGCAGCAGCCGCAGGGCAACAACAACCAGTTCAGCGGCGGCGCGCAGTCCCGTCCGCAGCAGCAGCCACAGAGCGCACCTGCCAGCAACAACAACGAACCGCCAATGGATTTCGACGACGATATTCCGTTCTGATTCCACTGGCAGAAAGAGTGCCGAAAAGCCCGCGATGCGGGCTTTTTTTATGCGCTGTGTCCATGTTCCCGCGCCGATCGCGCTGCCGGTGTCGCGTTCTTGCGCGGCACGTCGCCGGATAGACGCAACGGCGAGCACACCTCATACCATGAATACGTCTGCTGTGCCGTCGTGCACACAGTGAATCGCAATTTTTTGCATTTTGCCCCTGGTCGCAGGCATTCTGAAGGTCACATCGGTTCAGAAGAGGAGTCAATCGTGGAAGGTGTTCCGGCGAGTTTCCCGTATGAGAAAGATCGCGCCTGTTTCCGGCAACCTGCCGGACTGCCCGGTGTGGAACTCTATCAGGCCCACATCTCCCGTTACGCCTTTGAGCCCCACACCCATGAAGCCTTTGGGATTGGCACTATCGAAGCGGGCGCGCAGCGTTTCCGCTATCGCGGCACCCAGTATACGGCACCGGTCAACTCGCTGGTCACGATGAACCCGGATGAGCTGCACACCGGCGAGTCGGCGTGCGAGGAGGGGTGGCGCTATCAGATGATCTATATCCAGCCGCAGCGGATGGAGGAGCTGACCGGCGACCGCGGCTGGTGGTTTAACGAGGCGCTGCTGACCGATCCGCGCGTGGCACAGCCGCTTTCCCGCACGCTGGCCGGGCTCTGGCAGGCGGAGTCTGAGCTGGCACGTCATGGCCTGCTCGCGGAACTGCTGCTGCAGATCCGGCCGCTGGCACGCATGGCCTCGCCGGGCCGGATCGAAACCGGTCATCGTTTTGACCTGGTGCGTGATTATCTGCGTGCGAACCTGGCCGAGCCGGTACGGCTGGATGAGCTGGCGGCGCTGGCTTCGCTGTCGCCGTGGCACTTCTTACGCGCCTTTCGTCAGCACTATCACGTCACGCCACATCAGATGCTGATGGCCTTCCGGCTTTACGAGGCGAAACAGCGGCTGGCGCGGGGTGAACCGGCCGCCAGCGTCGCGGCGGCGGTGGGCTTAACCGATCAGGCTCATCTGACCCGCGCCTTTGCCCACCGGTATGGCATCACGCCGGGACGCTATCAGAAACAGGTGCGCCAGCCCTGACGCGATCGCAATCTGCTACAAGCATTGCCCGCCCGAATCCGCCACACTGCCCGAAAACGTCATACGGGAAAAAATCATGTTTGCTGGCGTCATCTTTGCCATCACTGCCGGGCTGATGTGGGGGCTGATCTTTGTCGGGCCGCTGCTGGTGCCCGATTACCCCGGCGCGCTGCAATCGGCGGGGCGTTATGTCGCCTTTGGCGTGATCGCCCTGCCGCTGGCCTGGCACGATCGTCGCCGTCTGCGTCATCTGGTGCGAGCAGACTGGCGCGAAGCTATTAAGCTCTCGCTGGTGGGAAACCTCTTCTATTATGCTTTTCTGGCGAACGCCATTCAGCGGACCGGCGGACCGGTTTCGACCATGATTATCGGCACGCTGCCGGTCGTGATCGCCGTGACGGCCAATCTCTGTTACGGCCATCTCGAAGGGCGGCTGTCGTGGCGGCGGCTGTTTCCGGCGCTGATCATGATGGCCGCCGGGCTGCTCTGCGTCAACGCGGCGGAGCTGCAGAATCAGGGCGCGATGCTGGATCCTGGCCGTTACCTGACCGGGCTTGTGCTGGCGCTGCTGGCCGTGATCTGCTGGACCTGGTATCCGCTGCGCAACGCCCGCTGGCTGCGGACGCATCCCGGACTGCGGCCCTCGACCTGGGCCACCGCGCAGGGGCTGGTGACACTGCCGATGGCGCTGGTGATGTATCTGCTGGTCAGCGTGCAGATCGCCTGGCAGCAGCCCGCATTTTCACTGCCGTTCGGGCCACGACCCGCCGTGTTTGTCACTCTGATGCTGACGATTGGCCTGCTCTGTTCCTGGCTCGGCACCCTGTGCTGGAACGCAGCCAGCCAGCGTCTGCCTACCGTGCTGATGGGGCCGCTGATCGTTTTTGAGATCCTGTTCGGCCTGTTATGGACTTTTCTCTGGTATCAACGCTGGCCGCCGCAGCTCACCGTCACGGGGATTCTCTGTCTGATGGCGGGCGTAATCTGGGCCATGCGTATCAAACCTCAGCCGCGGGTGGTGTCGGTGAACGACTAACCCCCCACGCGAAACAGCAGGTGATTGCCGCGCAGAGACGACGCTGCGCGGCTTTTTAAGATTAAGCCCTATGCCGATTTGCGCGCTCTCCGGCAGATTTATGCCGCGAAATCGTTTTCATAGGGCGCTGCACCCAGGCGATTCCCCGTGCTTCCCCTGGTTATCCCCCCTTAACCCGTGAAAAAAAGCCTCTTACACCCGTCTCTCCCCCGATCTTTTCGCACCGAAAAGGGATTCACTGTTCAGATATCGGTCATTAATCAGGGAAAAAGGGACAACATTATGGACGTTACGCTTTTATCCACGGCTTTTTATTGTGGTCTGGCCCTGAGAAAAGCGGGTTAAAAACCACGATTAACTTCACTCAGTGATAAAGGAGTAAGACAATTCCGCCGCTGCGTTAATAAATAAATATTAATCTCTGGCATCAATGATGCGCAATGAAGAGAAGCAGGCGTAAGACAGATAACGTTAGTGTTAAGGAGCAATAAACTATTTATCCTGGATTATTCCTGGTCCCGGCAGAGGCAATTAACGCACTGCACGACAATTAAAGCGAAGCCGAAAGATTTTCGTCAGGACCATTGTTAACTTAAAAAAGACGTGACGATTTTTTGGCCGATGTTTAAAGCGGCTTAATCATATTCAGCGTGTTTAGTTCCGGGGATTAGCAGGGCTTATCAGATAACGAGAGGGCCCGGCCCCGCTGTTAACGGGGCCGGGAGGAGGAGAAAAGGCGTGGAATGCGAGACTTTTGCTGTTGTGAATCAATTTTACCGCAAAAAAAGAAGCTTAGCCGTGAAGCCATTCATTAGTTATAAATGGAGCGGAAAAGGGTGCCGCAATTGTCCTGTTAAATGATCTTCATCTCTTCTGGTAAGAACAAATCTCAGCGTTAAGTCTAAAAAGCGCGGTAGCATTAGGTTCAGCGGTTCTCCGTGCCTGACGGATAGTGGTAGACGCTGCGGCTGATATCCAATAAGCGGCAGCTGCGGCGGGTGCCGATGTCAAAAGTACTCTGCAGAAAATCCACAGCCTGACGTTTTTCATTCGTCGTAAAGAAGTGCTTCAGCACGCTCTGCAGCATCTCTTTGTCAGAGTTGAGGATCTGCAGTTCGCGTGTGATGTTCTGCAGTTTTTCTTCCAGATCCTTGATTTTTCTGCCTTCTTCCGAAGACAACCCAGAAAACTTCTTCTTCCAGCTGTAGAACGTGGCTTCAGAGATGCCTAACTCTTCACAGATTTCCCTGACTTTCACGCCCGATTCAGAAGCTTTAATGGCATTTGTGATTTGATCTTCGCTGTATCGTGACTTTCTCATAAATGCTCTTACCTTTCTTATCGATTAATGGATGAGAATGACTTTAATAATTTCTGGCACTGTAAGATTCTATTAAGGCAGTATTAAAGTGCGCGAGTTGAATTGCGAAGCCTAAATTAAGATATTTGGAATAAATATCATCATGGGATAAATCTTATTTTATTCTTATCGGCCAGGCGTGCCTTCCTGGAGGCGGGTTTTTGTTATAAATTCATCGCATCCAAATTACGAAAAAATTCTACGTACATTGGATATTTAGCCTTATCGACCTGATTAATTTGCCGATAAGGCGCTTTAAGGTTGTTTTATTTTCAGCCTGAAATCGTTTCCATTTGAAGTGATTCGCGCCATTTATAATAAGAATTATCCTGAATTCACTCTCCGGAATATGATTTACTTCTCACTTTTCGGACCAGTTTGGTCTGAAGTCTTACATTTCCGCCAGGCCCACTGAGCGCTTATTAATTCGTTACAGGGATGTTGTACCGAAGCGGTTGTAGTTGAGTAATACTAAGGAAGAGTCGATGAAATTGAGCGTAATGTCGAATGCCGCCTGGATGATGTCTGAAAAGATCATCTCCGTTTTTGGCGTCATTTTTGTGACGTCTTACGTGGCGAAATCCTTTGGTCCGACGGTGTTCGGCCAGATGGCGTTTTCTACTTCACTGTTTGCAATGGTGCAGACCGTTGCAATCTTTGGCACCGAAACCATTCTGTTCAAGCGCGTCAGCAAAAATGCGGCCAAAGGGCTGCGTCTGATGACGATCGCCCGCACGCTGCGGATGGTGCTGCTGCTGGCGACATCGGTGCCAGTCTTAATCTGGGTCTGGTACAACATGCAGGAAAACTTCCTGGCATTTGCACTGGCCTCATTTGTGGCTTCGGTGTTTGTCACTCAGGACACCTTCAGCGTCTATAACAACGCCCGGCTTGCCTCGCGGCTGAACACGATCGCCAACGCGGTGGGAATGCTGCTGAGTTTCGCCATCAGCTTCACCATCGCCTGGCTGCGTCTGAATCCGCTCTGGCTGACGCTGTCGATCGTGGCCGTGACGCTGGTGCCTTACCTGATTAAACGCCGCAATTTCTATCAGGAGCATCAGGATCAGATGCCGCCGCGCGAGAAGCGCACCGCCTATCTGCGTTATCTGATGTATGCCGGTCTGCCGCTGGCGATCTCCAGCATCTTTATCTCTGTGCAGGTTAAAGCCGCACAGATGTTTCTGGCGGGCACCGCGCCCGCGCGCGATCTTGGCCTGTTTGCGGCGGCTAACACCATTTCCGCCTCCTGGATTTTTATCCCGGTGGCGCTTATCACCTCCTGCTTCACTGAAATTTTCAGAGAGCGCGGCGAGGTAGCCATTAAGCTGGCTGCCCGGCTCAATGGCTATGTTATGGCTGTCTCCCTGTTGATGTTGCTGGTTATTTCGCTTTACGGCGAGCGGATCATCATTGCGTTGTACGGGCCGGAATACACACAGTCAGGAAGTCTCATTACGTTGCTGTCGATAGCGACCAGCTTTTCGGCAATGGGGACGGTAGCGTATCGCTACATGGTTAAAGAGGGAGGATTCAACTACCTGCTGCGGAAAATCATCTGCCTGATGGTCATCAGTCTGCCGCTCTCCTGGTGGTTGATTCAGGGGCACGGCATCATGGGAGCCGCGTGGAGCGTTTTCCTTTCAGAGCTCTTGTCCCTGACCGTAATGAATTACTTCTTTAAAAACGGCGTCATTCAAAAGATTCAGGTTTCCTCACTCAACTACAAAACCTACAAATGAGGTCAGATATGCTCAAGTTGAAAGAAGAACTCAGAAGAAGTGTGCAGTACTTTATCAAGAAGATGCCCTGGGCTTATCAGGACCGCATCTACTACTTCCATAAGTTCAGAAAGCTGCCCAATCTGCGTCAGCCAAAAGTGTTCAACGAGAAGGTGTTGTACCGTAAGTTTATCTTCGGCGATTACCAGAACTATGGTCGCCTGTCAGATAAATACTCGGTGCGCGAATTTATTGCTGAGAAAATCGGTAATGAGTACCTGATCCCGCTGGTTCACGAAACCACTGACCCGACCACGCTGAACAGCTTACCCTGCTGGAAAGGCACGGTGATCAAGCCGAACCACGCCTCCAACATGGTGGAGATTCTGCTGGAAGAGCCGGATGCGCTGCGCAAGCAGCAGATCATTCACGACTGCTATCGCTGGCTGAAGACCGACTTCGCCAACGAAGCGCGTGAGATCCACTACCGCTACATCAAACCACGCATTCTGGTAGAGAAGTACATTGGTGATGGCAAAAGCGCGCCGATCGATTACAAGTTCCATATGTTCAACAAGCGTGATGGCAAGTTCGAATATGTGTTGCAGGTGATCTACAACCGCTGCCAGCCGCTGCTGTCGATGAATTTCTATGTGAACAACCTCAGCGAGGCCTATCACAAGATTCGCGACACCGGTCTGGATGTCTCGCCGATCCTGCCTTCGCTGGAGCATGCGCTGGAACTGAGCAAGAAGCTGGCCAGTGATTTCGACTATGTGCGTGTGGACTGGTATATCCATGACGAACAGATCTACTTTGGCGAACTGACCTTCACCCCAGGTGCAGGGCTGGTAACCGGATTGGATCGCGGTTTAAATCAGATGATGGGAGATATGTGGATTCAGGACCGTCGCGGAACGCAGAGCCCGGGCGTGACAGTGCAGGATGTGAATATCCCTGCCATGTTGAAGAAAATTTAAGCACACACAGCAATATAAAAAACCCCGCTTCGCGGGGTTTTTTATGCGCAGAAATCAGGGCATCGGCCAGTCAGCAGGCGCCTGGCTCATCGCCTCAATAAAGGCATGCTTTGAGATAGCCAGGAAGTTATGCACGTTGTCCATGCTCAGGGTAATGCCCATCAGCCCGGTCACAAACCAGCAGGTCATGCCTAAACCGATCCCGCCACACATAAAAGCCATGACGTGACGGCTATCCTGACGAAGTTTAGTTTTCAGGGTGCTGGCAAAAAACATCATTACTGCGCTCAGCAACTCCCAACGCATAACAAGAAAACTGGCGGTTAACGTAGCCATCGGCCGGACCTCAATATCAGTAAGTATCCCTGACAATCTGCGGACATCACCGGCGGCGGAAAAGCGTGTCAGGAAAGACTTTTGCGCCGTCAAATCAGGTTCAAAGTGTGACGTGGGTCACATTATATCACCCGATTTTAAATTTTGAACAAAATCTGACTCATGGTGCGGGCATGAAATGAACAGCGGCGGAATAAACGGCGGGAAATCAGAGGGATGCGCCCGGGCAGGCGCATCGGTCAATCAGCGAACCGGGCAGCACTCGCCTGTGGTGCGCTGGGTAAAGCTGTTCAGCGTGTCGTTGCAGCCAAAACTC
Source organism: Pantoea phosphatilytica (assembly GCF_051025615.1). Taxonomy (NCBI): domain Bacteria; kingdom Pseudomonadati; phylum Pseudomonadota; class Gammaproteobacteria; order Enterobacterales; family Erwiniaceae; genus Pantoea; species Pantoea phosphatilytica. Next base: position 472,888 of record NZ_JBPFDF010000002.1, on the reverse strand, counting down.
AGGAGGCGAGGGCGCTGGATGGCCTGACGACGCATGGTGTGACGATAAGCCGTCGGCGTCTGTGAAAACTGACGACGAAACACCCGGGAGAAGGTCTGCTGCGAGTCATAACCATACTGCATCGCGATATCGAAAACCGGGCGCTGCGTCTGCGACAGCGCTTCTGCCGCCAGCGTCAGACGGCGTTCACGAATATAACCACCCAGCGTCTGTTTCGTCACCGAACGGAACATACGCTGCAGGTGCCATTTCGAATAGCCCGACTTTGCGGCCACTTCGTCAATCGACAGGCTCTTATCAAGGTTCTGGTCAATCCAGTGCGTCAGGGAATGAATGATCTCTTCTTGCATGATGGCCTCATCCTTCTGGTGTGTAATAAAGAGGTAACAGGAGTTTAGTCGTTCCGATGGAGAAGAAGTATAATTCCTCAAGTTAACTTGAGGTAAAGGCTGAGATGAAAAAAGAACGTAACTATCCAAAACCGGTCTTAACGCCGGGTGAAGTGGCGCGCCGCAGCGGCGTCGCGGTCTCTGCGCTGCACTTCTACGAATCGAAAGGATTGATCTTCAGTACCCGTAACAGTGGCAATCAGCGGCGATACAGCCGTGACGTCCTGCGCCGCGTCGCGATTATCAAGATTGCACAGCGCATCGGTATTCCGCTGGCGACGGTCAGCGAGAGTCTGGACCACATTCCGGCCAACAAGCGCATGTCGACGCCGGAGTGGGATGCGCTGACGCAGCACTGGCGCGAAGAGCTGGACAAGCGGATCGAAACGCTGACCCGCCTGCGCAATGACCTGGATGGCTGCATCGGCTGCGGCTGTCTGTCGATGCGCGACTGTCCGCTGCGCAACCCTGGCGATCGGCTGGGTCAGCAGGGTTCCGGAGCCGTGCTGCTTGATCCCGAACAGGATGACAGACATGCGGAAGGTGAGTGACGTCTATACTGAGGGGAGGTCAACACACAGGGAACCACGATGATCACCGTTCACCATCTTGAGAAATCGCGCTCGCATCGGGTGCTGTGGCTGCTGGAAGAGCTGGAAGTGCCTTATCAGATCAAACGCTATCAGCGCGAGCCGACCATGCTGGCCCCGGCGGCGCTGAAAAAAGTGCATCCGCTGGGGAAATCGCCGGTCATCACCGACGGCAACCAGGTGGTCGCTGAATCCGGGGCCATTCTTGAGTACCTTGAAGAGAAATATGACCAGACGTTCAGGCTGAAGGTGAATGATGAGGCGTCGCGGTTGCAGTGCCGCTACTGGCTGCACTATGCCGAAGGCTCCCTGATGCCGCTGCTGGTAATGAAATTAATCTTCGGGCAGATGGGGAAAAAGCCGGTGCCCTGGCTGCTAAGGCCGGTAGGCGCAGCCTTTGGTAAAGGGGTGCAGAAGGCGTTTCTGGATAAACAGCTTAAGCCGCACATGGCGATGATTGAACAGCATCTGACCGCCCACGACTGGTTTGCCGGCCCGCATCTCACGATTGCGGATATCCAGATGAGCTTCCCGCTGCTCGCCCTGGCGCAGCGCGCCGGACTTGATCAGATGCCCGCCACGCAGAAATGGCTGAACACCGTGCAGCAGCGTTCCGCCTGGCAGCGGGCGATTGCGCAGGGCGGCGAACTTTCACTGCCCGGCTGACCGGGCGTCCAGGCCGCCTGGCCGGGTCCGGCCCCGGACAGGCGACTCATAACGCCCTGAAATCCCGTTAACGGCGGCGTTTCCGTCGCCCTCTCTCAGCCCGGCCATGCGCTCCTGATCCTGAAGAATCTCCCTCTGACAGTTGAAAATGGACGGCTAAACGCCGGATAATCGCCTGCCTTTTTTATCTGGCCGCGTCTGACGGGCCACTATCTGCGGCAAGGTAAACGTTTGCCTGCCGGGTTACGCCGGGCAGTGACGCCGTCTACCCGCTTATTCCAGGGACAGCGATGGTCGCAGAGCGATCCACACAACAAAAATTTTTGAGGCTCAACTATGTCAACTGAATCACGCCCGGCCAGTGGAAAACTGGACGCCTGGTTCTCGATCTCGGCGCGCGGCAGCAGCGTGCGTCAGGAAATTCTGGCCGGACTCACCACCTTCCTGGCGATGGTCTACTCCGTGATTGTGGTGCCGGGGATGCTGGGAAAAGCCGGTTTTTCTCCCTCTGCGGTCTTCGTTGCCACCTGCCTGGTCGCCAGCTTTGGCTCCATCGTCATGGGGCTGTGGGCCAATATGCCGATGGTGGTGGGCTGCGCCATCTCCTTAACCGCCTTCACCGCCTTCAGCCTGGTGCTGGGGCAGCACATCAGCGTGCCGGTCGCGCTGGGCGCTGTCTTCCTGATGGGCCTGCTGTTTACCCTGATCTCGGCGACCGGCATTCGCGCCTGGATCCTGCGTAACCTGCCGATGGGCGTCGCGCACGGCACCGGCATCGGGATCGGCCTGTTTCTGCTGCTGATTGCGGCTGACGGCGTGGGTCTGGTCATGAAAAATCCGGGACCGGGCCTGCCGGTGACCCTGGGCCACTTCACCACCTTTCCAGTGATGATGACGCTGCTGGGGCTGTCCGCGATTATCGGCCTGGAGAAGCGTCGGGTGCCGGGTGGCATTCTGCTGACGATCGTCGCCATTTCGCTGCTGGGGCTGATATTTGACCCGGCGGTCAGCTATCAGGGGCTGTTTGCGCTGCCCGCACTGCGCGACGCCAGTGGTCAGTCGCTGCTGTTCAGCCTGGACATTATGGGCGCAATGCAGCCTGTGGTGCTGCCCAGCGTCCTGGCGCTGGTGATGACGGCTGTGTTTGATGCTACCGGCACCATCCGCGCGGTGGCGGGCCAGGCCGGTCTGCTGGATAAACAGGGGCAGATCATTAACGGTGGCCGCGCGCTGACCACCGATTCCGTCAGCAGCCTGTTTGCCGGTCTGGTGGGGGCGTCTCCGGCGGCGGTCTACATTGAGTCGGCGGCCGGTACGGCGGCGGGGGGCAAAACCGGCCTGACCGCGATTGTGGTCGGTCTGCTGTTCCTTGTGATCCTGTTTATGTCACCGCTGGCGTATCTGGTGCCTGCTTACGCTACCGCCCCGGCCCTGATGTATGTCGGCCTGCTGATGCTCAGCAACGTGTCGAAGATCGACTTCAATGATTTTGTCGATGCGATGTCGGGCCTGCTCACGGCGGTAATCATCGTTCTGACCTGTAACATCGTGACCGGCATCATGATCGGCTTCGCCAGTCTGGTGGTCGGCCGTCTCTTCGCCGGTGAGTGGCGTAAGCTCAACATCGGCACCGTCGTCATCGCTGTGGCGCTGGTGGCCTTTTACGCCGGAGGCTGGGCGATCTGACTGTACAACCGGACGTGCGGCTGCGCGTCCGGGATTTTTCACTGTTTTCCCGCCCGTCGCACGCGTAGCTGACAACCTTCACCGCACTTTGTTTTACACTTTAGCGCTTAACCAATGATTGAAAGAAACGACGCCTAAGGAAAGCATGGAAATCTTTTTTACTATTCTCATCATGACGCTGGTCGTGTCGCTCTCTGGCGTCGCGGCCCGTATCCTCCCTTTTCAGATCCCGTTGCCGCTGGTCCAGATCGCCGCCGGTGCGCTGCTGGCCTGGCCCACATTTGGTCTGCATGTGGACTTCGATCCGGAGCTGTTTCTGGTGCTGTTTATCCCGCCGCTGCTGTTCGCGGATGGCTGGAAAACGCCGATCAGCGAGTTCCTGCATCATGGCCGTGAGATCATCGGCTTAGCCCTGGCGCTGGTGCTGATTACCGTGATCGGTATTGGCTATCTGATCTACTGGATGGTACCCGGCATTCCGCTGATCCCGGCCTTTGCGCTGGCTGCGGTACTCTCGCCGACCGATGCCGTGGCGCTCTCCGGCATCGTCGGGGAAGGCCGCATTCCCAAGAAGATCATGTCGATTGTTCAGGGTGAAGCCCTGATGAATGACGCATCGGGCCTGGTCTCCCTGAAGTTTGCCGTCGCCGTCGCGATGGGCACCATGGTGTTTACCTGGAGCGGTGCCAGCATTGAGTTTCTCAAAGTGGCGATTGGCGGGCTGATTGCCGGTGTGGCCGTCTGCTGGCTCTACGGGAAATCGCTGCGCCTGCTCAGCCGCTGGAGCGGTGACGATCCGGCGACGCAGACCGTCCTGCTGCTGCTGCTGCCGTTTGCCTCTTACCTGATTGCCGAACATCTGGGCGTGTCAGGCATTCTGGCGGCCGTGGCGGCCGGGATGACCATCACCCGCTCCGGCATTATCCGTCAGGCGCCACTGGCGATGCGTCTGCGTGCCAACAGCGTCTGGCAGATGCTGGAGTTCGTGTTTAACGGCATGGTCTTCCTGATGCTGGGCCTGCAGCTGCCGGACATCCTGCAGACTTCTGTCGATCAGGCGCAGGCCGATCCTAATGTCGAACTCTGGATGCTGTTTGCCGACATCGGGCTGGTCTATCTGGCGCTGATGGTGGTGCGTTTCGGCTGGCTGTGGATTATGCAGCGCTTCAGCAAACGCCTGCTGAAGAAGAAGCCGCTGGAGTTCTCTAACTACTCGCTGCGTGAACTGCTGATCGCCTCCTTTGCCGGCGTGCGCGGTGCGATTACCCTGGCGGGTGTGCTGTCGATTCCCCTGTTCCTGAGCAACGGGGATCCCTTCCCGGCGCGCTATGAGCTGGTCTTCATCGCCACCGGCGTGATTCTCTTCTCGCTGCTGGTGGGTGTTGTGATCCTGCCGGTGCTGCTGCGCGGCATCGACAGCATCGACAAAGGCGCACATCGTCGCGAACTGCAGAGCGCCCGCGCGGTGATGGCCGGGGCGGCGATTGAGAGCCTGCACAAGATGGAAGAGCGGCTGGAAAATGAGTCGGAGGAGAACATCGATCCAGAGCTGCTGAAAGAGGTGAGCCTGCGGGTGATTGGTAACCTGCGTCGCCGCGCCGAAGGGAAGAATGATCTCGAACATGCGCTCTACGCCGAGAACCTGGAGCGCCGCTTCCGCCTGACCGGACTGCGCGCCGAGCGTGCCGAGGTCTACCATCTGCGCGCCACCCAGCAGATCTCCAACGAGACTATGCAGAAGTTACTGCACGATCTGGATCTGCTGGAAATCCTGCTGATCGAAAAAGAGGAGTAAGGTCAGGCTGGCACGCCTGCGCGGAGGCAGCGTGCCAGCCTTTTACACCGACAGGCGCGGCGGTTCATCCGGCCAGTGCTCGCGGCAGCAGGCAATCCACGCCTGCGCACTGCGCGACAGATAGCTCCCCTCCCGCCAGATCAATCCCAGGCTCCACTTCAGTTCCGATTCCAGCGGCAGCCACAGCAGAGACTGTTTGTCCAGGCGCTGACAGATCGGCTCCGGCAGAATCGCCAGCCCCATCCCGGCCTGCACCATCGCCGCCAGAAAATCCCACTGTCCGCTGCGCACCGCCACCGTCGGCGTCAGGCTGAGCCGCTGAAAGGCCTGCATCAGCTGACGGTTCAGCGAGAACTCTTCGTTGAAAATCAGCAGCGGATGCTGTGCGAGTTCGGTCAGACTCATCTGCTGACGGCCGAGCCACCCGGGATGGCGCGGCAGCAGCGCACAGAGCGGATGATGCATCAGCGGCAGGGTGTTCAGCGGCAGCCCGGCGTCCACCGGCAGGGCGGTCAGGGCGATATCGAGGCTGCCCGCCAGCACTGCCTGCTGTACCGTCAGACCGCCAAACTCAGAGATCTTCAGCTTCACGCCGGGATAGCGGCGGCGAAAGGCGGATATCGAACCGGCTATCTGCATACCGACCATCGGCGGAATACCGAGCCGCAGCTCGCCGGTTTTGAGCTGGTTGATGTCACCGATCTCCGCCTCCAGCTGATGAAACTCCTGCAGGATCGCCAGACCACGCTGATAGACCGCCTCGCCGCTGTCGGTGAGGTGCAGACGGCGGCCATCGCGCAGGATCAGCGTGCAGCCCAGCTCCTCCTCCAGCTGACGCAGCATCTTGCTGATGGTCGGCTGGGTCACGAACAGTTTCTGCGCCGCCCGGGTAAAGCTCTGCTGGCGGACGACCTCAGTAAAGTAACGCAGGGCGCGGACATCCATAACTATTCCTTTCAGGCATGATTGCGATAATTTTAATTCATTTTTTTCACCTTCTGTGGGCGTTTTATACTGGTGCAGTCAATTTATTCGGGGAGAGAGGAAGATGGCGTCCGTGCTGGTTTCACGCAGTCACCGCGCAGCGCAGTGGTTCAGTCTGCCGCTGCAGCTGGGGTTCTATATCGGCCTCTATATCGCCTGCGACCGGCTGGTAAGCTGGCTGCATCTGCCGCTGCCCGCCAACATTGTCGGGATGCTGCTGATGCTGGCGTTAATCGTAACGCGGATTGTGCCGCTGAACTGGGTAAAAGCGGGATCGCGCTGGCTGCTGGCAGAGATGCTGCTGTTCTTTGTTCCGGCGGTGGTGGCCGTGGTCAACTATGGCGATCTGCTGCGGGTGGATGGCTGGCGCATCTGCGTGGTAATTGGTGTCAGTACGCTGCTGGTGCTGGCCTCGACGGCCTGGGTCGTGGAGAGGCTTTATCAGTATGAAGTCGCGCGTGCCGCGCGTAAGCAGGCACCCGATGCGTGATCTCCTGCTCAGCCTGCTGTGTGTGGCGGTCACGCTGCTGGTTTATGCGCTGAATAAACGGCTCTATCGACGCTGGCGGACAATGCTGCTGATGCCGCTGGTGATGACGCCCCTGGTGCTGGTGGCGCTGCTGCTGCTGACGCACATCAGCTGGCAGGATTACATCGCAGAAAACCACTGGCTGCTCTGGCTGCTCGGCCCGGCCACGCTGGCCTTTGCGGTGCCGGTCTATGAGAACGTGGCGATCATCCGACGCCACTGGCTGTCGCTGAGCGCGGGGGTCATCACCGCCACGCTGGTCGCCGTCTGCAGTTCCGTCTGGCTGGCGCGGCTGCTCACCCTGCCGGAGTCGATCCAGCGCAGTCTGGCCGTGCGCTCTATTACCACCCCCTTTGCGCTGGCGGCGGCAGGCCCGATTGGCGGTCAGCCCGATCTGGTGGCGCTGTTTGTGGTGATCACCGGCGTGTTTGGTATGGCGGTGGGGGATGTGCTGTTTCTGCGGATCGCGATTAAACAGGGGGTCGCGAAAGGCGCCGGATTCGGCGCGGCGTCGCACGGAGCCGGAACCGCACGCGCCTGGCAGCTGGGCCAGCAGGAGGGCGTCGTCGCCAGCCTGGTGATGATGCTGTCGGGCGTATTCACCGTGGTGATGGCACCCCTGATTGGCCACCTGATGTGGGCAATATAGTCTACACTCCGTTGCGCGGGTGATGACATGCAGGCAGAAAGGGACACGGTTTTTTACGTAAAGTTTTCGCTATTTTGTTGTCACCCCATTTCAGGCTGTTAACCTTGCGGCCGAATTAATTGTCATGGAGTGGAATCATGTTTAAGCAATTTGTTGCCGGGAGCGCCTTCGGGCTGGTTTTACTGAGCGGTGCAGCTCAGGCGATTGAAGGCAGTGTGGACGTCAGCGAACACAACACCAATCTGAATCTGGGTCTGGGCACCACGACCCCTGGCCTGTTTCTGAAGGGTAACTGGCTGCGCAGCGACCATGATGGCAGCACCTACGGCGCCGGTCTGGGCTACAACGTTGACTTCGGACCTCTGCGTCTGGCGCCGACCGCAAAAGCGATCTTCACCCATCCTGAAGATGGAAAAGATGGATTTGCGGTGGCGCTGGGTGGCGCTGCGAACTACAGCTTCAACAGCATGTGGGGCGTGTATGGCGAATATTATTACGCACCGGAGTCGCTTACCGATCACCTCGACAGCTATCAGGAAGCCGCTGGCGGCCTGAGCTTTACGCCGGTTTCTCTGCTGAACCTGCGCGTGGGTTATCAGTACATCGAACTGAACAACAAAGGCGGACGCAAAGATAACGTGCTGGTCGATGGCCCGTACGTGGGTGCCTCACTGCGCTTCTGATCCCGTGGCATGAAAAGAAAAGGGCGACTGTTATCAGCCGCCCTTTTTTTGTGCCACCACAAAATCAGTGGGCTTTACCCTGCTGAATGCCGGTGCCGGTCTGTGAACGAATAAACTGCGCCCGGAAACGGGAACGCTCCTCTGCGCCCTGCGGCGTATGGTCGGTAACAGAGAAGATCCAGATGCCGATAAATGCCACGGCCATGGAGAAGAGCGCCGGATACTCATACGGGAAAACCGGCGTGGCGTTACCCAGTACCTGCACCCATACGGTCGGGCCAAGGATCATCAGGATCACGGCAGTCAGCAGGCCCAGCCAGCCGCCCACCATCGCACCGCGCGTGGTGAGTTTCGACCAGTACATCGACAGCAGAATGATCGGGAAGTTACAGCTGGCCGCAATCGAGAAGGCCAGCCCGACCATAAAGGCGATGTTCTGCTTCTCGAACAGGATGCCCAGCGCAATCGCCACCACACCCAGCGCCAGCACGGTGATTTTGGAGACCCGCAGCTCATCTTTCTCGCTGGCCTGGCCTTTACGGTAGACGCTGGCGTAGAGGTCGTGTGACACCGCCGAGGCGCCCGCCAGGGTCAGGCCCGCCACCACCGCCAGGATCGTGGCGAAGGCAACCGCAGAGATAAAGCCCAGGAAGGTGCTGCCCCCAACGGCGTTCGCCAGGTGGACCGCCGCCATGTTGGTGCCGCCAATCAGCGCGCCGCTGGCATCTTTAAAGATCGGATTCGCGCCGACCAGCAGAATGGCACCAAAGCCGATGATAAAGGTGAGGAAGTAGAAATACCCCATAAAGCCGGTGGCCCAGAAGACGCTTTTACGCGCCTCTTTGGCATCCGCCACGGTGAAGAAACGCATCAGGATATGCGGTAATCCGGCCGTACCGAACATCAGCCCCAGCCCCAGCGACAGCGCCGAAATCGGATCTTTCACCAGTCCGCCCGGCTGCATAATGGCGCTGCCTTTGGGATGAACCGCCATCGCCTCGGTGAACAGCGTATTGAAGCTGAAACCGGTCGCCTTCATTACCATCACCGCCATAAAGGTGGCACCAAACAGCAGCAGCACCGCCTTGATGATCTGCACCCAGGTGGTGGCGAGCATGCCGCCAAACAGGACATACATCACCATCAGAATGCCGACCAGCACCACCGCCACATGGTAGTTAAGGCCAAACAGCAGCTGGATGAGCTTACCGGCGCCCACCATCTGCGCAATCAGGTAGAGCGCCACCACCACCAGCGATCCGCAGGCCGACAGGATACGGATCGGCATCTGCTTCAGGCGGTAGGAGGCGACGTCGGCAAAGGTATAGCGACCCAGGTTGCGCAGCCGCTCGGCGATTAAAAACAGAATCATCGGCCAGCCGACCAGGAAGCCGAGCGAGTAGATGAGGCCGTCATAGCCGGAGGTGTAGACCAGCGCCGAAATGCCCAGGAACGAGGCGGCGGACATAAAGTCACCCGCCATCGCCAGGCCATTCTGAAAGCCGGTGATATTGCCGCCGGCGGTGTAGTAGTCGTTACGCGATCGGGTGCGCCGGGAGGCCCAGTAGGTAATGCCCAGCGTGGCACCGACGAAAACCATAAACATGATGATCGCCTGATAGTTGGTCGCCTGACGCTGCACCGCGCCGGTGATCGCATCGGCCGCCAGGGCAGAAAACGGCAGCAGCATGGCCAGCAGCCATAAGGTGAGACGGGTCATGATTTCACCTCGCTGAGGATCGCTTTGGTTAAACGGTCAAACTCACCGTTGGCGCGCCAGACATAGACGCCGGTCAGGACAAACGACATCACGATCAGCCCGACACCAATCGGGATACCGCGCGTGACGCTGGTGCCGGCGTGCAGTGGCGTACCCAGCCAGCCGGGTGCAAAGGCAATCAGCAGGATAAAGCCGACATACAGTACCAGCATAATCAGCGACAGCAGCGTGGCGAACGCCTGACGTTTACGGACTAACTCATGAAAACGGGGATTGCGTTCAATCTGCTGATTGATGGCATCCTGATTCGAAAGGGCGTCATTCATCACATTTTCTCCAGAGGGCTTGCAGGCAGGAACCTCGCGCAGGGCGCGGATTCAGCTGGTTATAGTAGTTGTGACTCGCGAAACAGACTGCGTGGGGCGGGGGTGGCGGGAAGCGATCTTCCCGCCGGATTGCGTGCGCTTAAGGCATTTTAATCGACTGCTTCTCCTCAAGCAGTTTCTCCACCACGCCAGGGTCGGCGAGGGTCGAGGTATCACCCAGATTACTGGTGTCGCCGGTGGCGATCTTGCGCAGAATACGGCGCATGATTTTGCCCGAGCGGGTCTTCGGCAGAGAGTCGGTCCAGTGCAGCACGTCCGGTGTGGCGATGGGGCCGATCTCTTTGCGCACCCACTGCCGCACGTCGCTGTAGAGCTCCGGCGACGGCTCTTCACCGTGGTTCAGGGTAATGTAGGCATAAATCGCCTGGCCTTTGATGCTGTGCGGGATCCCGACGACCGCCGCTTCGGCAATTTTCGGATGGGAAACCAGCGCCGACTCGATCTCGGCGGTGCCAAGCCGGTGACCCGAGACGTTGAGTACGTCATCGACGCGTCCGGTGATCCAGTAGTAGCCATCTTCATCGCGACGGGCGCCGTCACCACTGAAGTAGACGTTTTTAAAGGTGGAGAAGTAGGTCTGCTCGAAGCGGTCGTGATCGCCATAGAGCGTACGCGCCTGGCCGGGCCAGGAGTCCGTGATCACCAGATTGCCCTCGCAGGCACCCTCCTGCGGCTGGCCTTCGTTGTCCACCAGTGCCGGTTGCACGCCAAAGAAAGGACGGGTAGCGGAACCGGCTTTCAGCTCGGTTGCCCCTGGCAGCGGCGTGATCATGAAACCGCCGGTTTCGGTCTGCCACCACGTATCCACGATCGGGCAGCGGCTGTTGCCGATTTTCTTGTAGTACCACTCCCAGGCTTCCGGGTTAATCGGCTCGCCGACCGATCCCATAATGCGCAGGCTGCTGCGGTCGGTGCCTTCAATCGCCTTGTCACCCTCGGCCATCAGCGCACGGATTGCCGTCGGCGCAGTGTAGAGCAGGGTAACTTTATGCTTGTCGACCACCTCGGCCATGCGGCTTGGCGCTGGCCAGTTCGGCACCCCTTCAAACATCAGCGTGGTCGCCCCGCAGGCCAGCGGGCCATAGACCAGATAGCTGTGGCCCGTGACCCAGCCTACATCGGCGGTGCACCAGTAGATATCATCCTGATGGTAGTCAAAGACGAACTTGAAGGTGGTCGCGGCGTAGACCAGATAGCCGCCCGTGGTGTGCAGCACCCCTTTGGGCTTGCCGGTGGAGCCTGACGTATAAAGGATAAAGAGAGGATCTTCCGCGCCGACTTCGGCGGCAGAATGGTTGGTGCTGGCGTTCTGCATCAGGTCGTGCCACCAGCGATCGCGGCCTTCCACCCAGCCGATATCTTTACCGGTGCGCTGGAACACCACGACGTTTTTCACGCTGGTAACGTGAGGATTCTTTAAGGCGTCATCGACATTTTTCTTCAGTGGAATGCTGCGTCCGGCGCGGATCCCTTCGTCGGCGGTGATGACCAGCGACGCACTGGAGTCGACGATACGCCCGGCAACCGCCTCCGGTGAAAAGCCGCCGAAGATGACCGAATGAACGGCACCGATACGCGCACAGGCGAGCATGGCGACAGCCGCTTCGGGCACCATCGGCATATAGATCGCCACCACATCGCCTTTTTTCACCTCCAGCAGCTCCAGCACATTGGCGAAGCGACAGACTTCGGCGTGTAGCTGGCGGAAGGTCAGAGTTTTGCTTTCGCTGGCGTCGTCACCTTCCCAGATAATGGCGGGATGATCGCCGCGTGTGGCGAGATGACGGTCAAGGCAGTTTGCCGCCAGGTTGAGCGTGCCATCTTCGTACCAGCGAATATCAATGTTACCTGGCGCAAACGAGCAATTTTTCACCTTGCTGTAAGGCTTAATCCAGTCGAGGATTTTGCCCTGTTCACCCCAGAAACTGTCTGGATCATCGACAGATTGCTGATACATCGCCTGATACTGCTCTGCGGTAATCAGGGTGTTTGCTGCAATATTCTCTGGAACGGGATGTTTGTGTATTTGGCTCATGGCGGATCTCCTTGAAGATGTTAATGATATGTCAATCAATGGTTAATTAAAGCCCGCCCATAAGCTTTGTTTCTTTTTTGCGCCACAGATCACGGGATAAACCGCCTGCCAGGAAGTGTGAAGCCATTCTGATATTTCCGGTTAACTCTCTGGCGGCGATAGGGAATTAAGAAAGGGTGTCAGACGGGAATGCACTGGATAAAAAGCAAGCAAACGCGCCAGCCGCGTTTTTAACCCACTCTGCATAGCTATGCGGAAATTCATCTAAGTATTACTTTTCATAACAGCAGGTTAGGGATTTTTACTTCTGGCAGCACTTTATGCTACTTAGGTGGCTAACTTTTAATCGGATCCGCCAGGGGTTGCATTTACCACAGTGAAAATGGTACTTATCTCGCCCCTGTTCTGCAGGTATCAACTCAGACAGCGTCTGAATATGGGTATGAGAATCATCAGATTTTCATACGGGGCGCTGTTTCAAGACACCCTCTAATTTACCGGGCTTTTTGCTCACTCCCTGTGTGTATTGTCTTCTGCACCTTCGCAGTAGAGAAAAACGGGTTTTGACTGAGGAAATTACGCGTTATGAAAGGTTTTAAAATCAGCCTGGCCTGGCAGATTCTGACAGCCCTGGTGCTTGGCATCATCGTGGGTGCTGTGTTGCATAATCAGCCAGACAATCGTGAATGGTTAGTCACCAACATTCTCAGTCCTGCGGGCGATATTTTTATTCATCTTATCAAGATGATTGTGGTACCGATTGTGATCTCATCCCTGATTGTCGGCATCGCTGGCGTCGGTGATGCAAAGAAGCTGGGACGCATCGGCGTCAAAACGATTCTCTACTTTGAAGTGATCACCACCATTGCCATTGTGGTCGGTATTACGCTGGCCAACGTATTTCAACCCGGCACCGGCATCGATATGTCAACGCTGGCAACGGTGGACATCTCTAAATATGAAGCGACAACGGCAGAAGTCCAGGGTGGCCCGCACAGCCTGGTGACCACGATTCTGTCGCTGATCCCGCAGAACATCTTCGCTTCCATGGCGAAGGGCGACATGCTGCCGATTATCTTTTTCTCGGTGCTGTTTGGCTTAGGCCTGTCGTCACTGCCGTCAGCGCAGCGCGATCCGCTGGTGAACCTGTTCCGTGGCGTTTCTGAAGCGATGTTTAAAGTGACCCACATGATCATGCGTTATGCGCCGGTAGGGGTGTTTGCGCTGATTGCGGTGACTATCGCGAACTTTGGCTTCGCCTCGCTGTGGCCACTGGCGAAGCTGGTGCTGCTGGTTTACGCGGCGATCCTCTTCTTCGCCTTTGTGGTGCTGGGCGGCGTTGCGCGCTTCTGTAAGCTGCGGATCACCACGCTGATGCGTATCCTGAAAGATGAGCTGATCCTCTCTTACTCGACCTCCAGTTCAGAAACCGTGTTACCGCGTATCATGGAGAAGATGGAAGCCTACGGCGCGCCGAAAGCGATTACCAGCTTCGTGGTGCCGACCGGTTACTCGTTTAACCTGGATGGATCGACGCTCTATCAGAGTATCGCGGCGATCTTTATTGCGCAGCTCTATGGCATCGACCTGTCGCTGACCGACGAGATCGTGCTGGTACTGACGCTGATGGTGACCTCAAAAGGGATCGCTGGCGTGCCGGGCGTCTCGTTCGTGGTGCTGCTGGCGACGCTGGGCAGCGTCGGCATTCCGCTGGAAGGTCTGGCGTTTATCGCCGGTGTTGACCGTATCATGGATATGGCGCGTACCGCGCTGAACGTGGTCGGTAACGCGCTGGCGGTGCTGGTGATTGCCCGCTGGGAAAACCAGTTCGACGCTGAACAGGCGAAACAGTATGAGCTGCAGTTGCGGACACAGACCGCAGACTGATCAGGGTTCTGACACAGACAAGGGCTCAACGAAAGTTGGGCCCTTTTGTTTTGCGGGCTTTTGCGGGCGCCTGGGTCATCCCTGCCAGAGACCCTGTCAGCAGCCACAGAGCAACCTGCAGCCAGAGAAGGGCCATCTGAAAAGGAAAGCGTCCCACGCAGGCCTGGCATCATGGATGACGTATTCAGCCTGACGATCGGGTGAACCGTTTCTGACCGGTTCCGAATGTCCGGCCACGCCACTGCCCGGCAAATCACAGCCTCCAGTCCCGCGTGTCGGGCAGCCTGCGTAAACGCACCGCGGGTCAGCCCGGCCTCTGCAACATGACTTACCCCGCATCCATTAAAAAAAGATCTCACCCAATGAATTAATAATTCGCTATGATAGCTTTTATATCGAATAATTTATTCCTTAGCGGAGCCCGCCATGAAACTCGACCTCAGCCAGATGATCACCGAAGGCCGCAATCCGGCCAGCCAGAACATTGATGAACTCTCTACGGAAGCGATGCTGCGCGTCATTAATGACGAGGACAAAAAGGTGGCACTGGCGGTTGAGGCCATTGTGCCGCAGATCGCGGCAGCCGTTGACGCCATCTGCGCGGCGTTTCAGGCCGGTGGACGCCTGATCTACGCTGGCGCGGGCACCTCCGGGCGACTGGGCATACTGGATGCAAGCGAATGCCCGCCCACTTTTGGCACCCCGCGCGAACAGGTGATCGGCCTGATTGCGGGAGGGCACACTGCCATCCTGCAGGCGGTCGAAAACGCCGAGGATAACCGGGAGCAGGGCGCACAGGACCTGAAAGATATTCACTTCAGCCGCGACGATGTGCTGGTGGGGATCGCCGCCAGCGGCCGTACCCCTTACGTGCTGGGGGCGCTGGCCTGGGCGAACGAACTCGGTGCCACCACCGTGGCGCTCACCTGCAATCCGGGCAGCGCGATGTCACAGGTTGCCGCGATTGCGCTTACGCCGGTCGTCGGCCCGGAAGTGGTCACCGGCTCGTCACGCATGAAAGCGGGCACGGCGCAGAAACTGGTGCTCAACATGCTCACCACCGGATCGATGATCCGCAGCGGAAAAGTGTATGGCAACCTGATGGTAGATGTGGAGGCGACTAACCAGAAGCTGGTGCAGCGCCAGGTCAATATCGTCATGCAGGCGACAGACTGCGATGACGCCACCGCCCGCACCGCGCTCTCCGCCTGCGGCGGTCACTGCAAAACCGCCATTCTGATGGTGCTGGCCGATCTGGATGCCGATACCGCGAAAACGCTGCTGAGCCAGCATCAGGGCTTTATCCGTCAGGCGCTGCAGGCGGCGGGAGCACACTGATGGCCACAATCACCGAAGCACTGTTGCGTGAGATCCTGCAGGCGGTCGGTGGCGCGCAGAATATCGCGGCCTGTGGTCACTGCATGACGCGGCTCCGGCTCACGCTTAACCAGCCGGAGCAGGCGGATGTGAAGTGGTTAAAAAGCCTGCCCGGCGTGCTGGGCGTTATCGACAGCGATGCCCAGTTACAGATCGTTGTCGGCCCCGGTAAGGCGCAGACCGCCGCTGAGGGAATGCAGAGTCTGCTGGCGCAGGATGACACCGCCCGGCCACCGCAGGATGATGCGATGGAACTCAGCCAGCTGGCGGCGCAGAAAAAGCAGCAGATGAAGGCGAAGCAGACCCGCGGCGTGCATCAGTTTCTGTCACGTTTTGCGACCATCTTCACGCCGCTGATCCCCGGCTTTATTGGTGCCGGACTGCTGCTGGGTTTTGCCACGCTGATTGAACAGAGTCTCCATCTTAATGCGCCCGGCGATCATGCGCCCTGGCTGCTGCACACCGTGGCCTACATGAAGGTCTTTGGCAAAGGGCTGTTCACCTTTCTCAGCATCCTGATTGGCTACAACGCACAGAAGGCGTTTGGCGGCAGCGGTGTGAATGGCGCCATTATCGCCTCGCTGTTTGTGCTCGGCTATGTACCAACCCCCACGACCGGCTACTACAGCGGCATGGAAAGCTTTTTCGGCCTGACCATCGACCCGCGCGGCAACATTATCGGCGTGCTGATGGCGGCGATTATCGGTGCGTGGATTGAGAAACAGCTGCGCAGAATCATTCCCGACAACCTCGATATGATCCTCACCTCGCTGTTTACCCTGCTGATCACGGGTGCCATCACCTATCTGCTGATCATGCCGCTGGGTGGCGAACTGTTTAAAGGGATGTCGTGGCTGTTTATCCATCTCAACAGCAACCCCTTTGGCTGTGCGGTGCTGGCCGGGCTGTTCCTGATCGCGGTGATGTTCGGCATCCATCAGGGCTTTATTCCGGTCTACTTTGCGCTGATGGAGACGCAGGGCTTCAACTCACTGTTCCCGATTCTGGCGATGGCCGGTGCAGGGCAGGTCGGCGCCTCGCTGGCCCTGTGGTGCAAAGCCGAAAAGGGGGCGCTGCTGCGGGCGCAGATTAAAGGGGCGATTGTGCCGGGTCTGCTGGGCGTCGGTGAACCGCTGATTTATGGGGTGACGCTGCCGCGCCTTAAGCCCTTTATCACCGCCTGTGGCGGCGGGGCACTGGGCGGTTTCTTCATCGGCCTGGTGGCGTGGCTGGGCCTGCCGGTCGGGATGAACACCGTCTTCGGGCCGTCCGGGCTGGTGACGCTGCCGCTGATGACCTCCAGCCAGGGGATCTTCGCCGGTATGGCGGTTTACCTGGCCGGGCTGATCGTGGCGTGGACCGGCGGATTCCTGCTGACCTGGTGGTTTGGCAGCCGGGGTGTCGATCTGAGCTGACTGACGGCCCGAACCCTCCAGCCGGGCTAACCGATAACCTGTCAGTAAAAGTGTGAAAGCCGCTGCAAAGCGGCTTTTTTCGCGGCGGAAATTTAACAAAAACACTAAAGAGAGTCTCAAATGATGCCGAAAACATAAAAAATGGTAATCGTTATCTCTCAGCCCGCCGTTTACACGCAGGCTCTCCGGCTGTCGCGTGCAAACGCCGGGTTTTTAAGGACCCGTAATGCGTAACAATCAACCTGTCTCTCAGCATGAATATCTGTTCGACGATCATGCGACCCTGATGTCGACCACCGATCTCAATAGCTATATCACCTACGCAAATGATGCCTTTATCGACGTGAGTGGATTCACTGCCGACGAGATCAATGGCCAGCCGCATAACCTCGTCCGTCATCCCGATATGCCGCCAGAAGCCTTTGCCGACATGTGGGCGACGTTAAAACAGGGCGAACCCTGGACCGCGCTGGTCAAAAACCGCCGTAAAAATGGCGATCACTACTGGGTAAGAGCGAACGCCATTCCGGTGGTGCGTGACGGCAAAGTGCAGGGCTACATGTCAGTGCGGACCAAACCGACGGCAGAAGAGGTGCGGCAGAGCGAAGCGCTCTATCAGGATTTCCGCGAGGGGCGTGCCAGAGGACGACGTTTTTACAAGGGTCTGCTGGTTCACAGCGGCTGGCGTCGTCCCTTCTCGCTTCTGAAGACGCTGCCCCTGCGCTGGCGGATCCGCAGCACCCTGCTGATGATACTCCCGCTCTCCATCGCCGGCGTCTGGGCGCTGAGTGTCTCCTCTGGGGCGCTGGCTGGCTTTAGCGCGGGCATGGCGGGTCTGCTTCTGCTCAGTAGCCTGTGGCTGGAACAGCAGATTTCGCGCCCTGTCGAACGGATGTGTCAGCAGGCGCTGAGCGTTGCGACCGGGGCGAATCACAAAGTAGAACAGATGGATCGGGTGGATGAGATCGGTGTGACGCTGCGCGCTATCGGCCAGCTCGGTCTGATGTTCCGCTGGCTGGTGGATGATGTCAGCGGTCAGGCGATCACAGTATTAAGCGCCAGCGACGCCATCGCCCGCAGCAACAGCGAGCTGAGCCGCCGGACCGAGCAGGCCGCTGCCAATGTGCAGCAGACGGCAGCCACCATGAACGAAATGACCGCCACGGTGAAGAGCAACACCGAAACGGCCAACGAAGTGAATATGCTCTCGGCTGATACCAGCAATGCCGCCATCAAAGGCGGCAGCGTGATGAACGAGATGATGGGCATCATGGGCGAAATCGCGGACAGTTCAAAGCGGATCGCCAACATTACCAGCGTGATCGACGGCATCGCTTTCCAGACCAACATTCTGGCGCTGAATGCCGCTGTCGAAGCCGCCCGGGCAGGCGAGCAGGGCAAAGGGTTTGCGGTGGTGGCGGGTGAAGTGCGCAGCCTTGCACAGCGCAGTGCCAAAGCCGCCAGCGAAATTAAAACGCTGGTGGAAACCAGCGCCAGCCGCGTTCAGTCAGGTAATAACCACGCCAGCACGGCGGGTATGACGATGCAGGATATTGTCTCGCAGGTGCAGAATGTGACCGCGCTGATTGCCCAGATCAGCGCCGCGACGGCGGAACAGGCGACGGCGCTCAGCGAGGTCAGCACCGCAGTAGAAGATCTGGATGACATCACGCATCAGAACGCAGCCCGCGTCGCTGAAAGCGCCGAGGCGTCAGATCGCATGACCCATCAGGCTAACCGTCTGGTGGAAGCGATCAGCGTCTTCCGTTAGCTGCGAAGCGTAAGCTGCCTGGTTAAGACGCCAGCGCCTGCGGGCCTTCACGCCCGGCCCGCAGCGCCCCCGGCGACTGGCCAACAATCCGCTTAAAGGCGCGGCTGAACGCCGCAATCGAGCCGTAGCCGAGATGAAACGCGACGGCCTCCACGGCTTCACCGTTATTCACAATCCGCTGGACCGCCAGCCGCATCCGCAGTTCCGTCAGATAACGCAACGGTGTCATGCCGGTGGCGTTGAGAAACCGCCCGGCAAACACCGAACGCGAACAGCCCGCCACGCTGGCCAGCCGCGCGACCGTCCAGTTTTCGCCGGGATCGCGATGCATGGCGGCTATCGCCTGGCTGAGGCGGGGATCGCGCATCGCCTGCACCAGCCCGGTGGATTCTCCACAGCCGTTCTCCACCCAGCCGCGCACGATCAGGGCGGCGACCACATCGGCCAGACGCGACAGAATACCGGCGAATCCGGCCTGACGGGTGCGGGATTCCCGCTCCATTGCCGCCAGAATCGGCTGAATTTCCGGGTACTGTGACAGCAGGGTGCTCACCAGCATCACATCCGGCATGGTGTTGATCAGCGGCTGCATCCCGCCCAGTTCAAATGCCATGCAGGCGCTGAACAGCAGTACGCTGTGCTCGTCATCGCAGGCCCCTTCCGGCGCGGCGATCGTGCAGACGCTGTCGCAGAGCGGCTTGCTCGCCATGTTCTTAATACACTGGCAGGTTGCCTCTTCGCTGGAGATCAGGCTGTGCGGCTTACCGTGCGGCACCAGCAGCGCATCGCCACTGTTGAGCTGAATCAGCTCGCCAGAGGCACTGCGCACCAGCAGCGAACCGCGTCCGACAAAGTGAAACTGCGCCCGGCCCGGTGCGTAGTCGTAATGCAAACCGAAAGGCGCACTTACCGCGATACGCTGGTAGTTGACGCCATACAGGCGCATGCCCATCAGCAGCTCGCTGGTCAGATCTCCATAGTGGCTCATAGTATTCCAGACGAATTATCAAAAATGAAGGTGTAAGCATCATAGATCGTCCTGGTCCGACACTCTATGCTCACACTCACTTTTTTATTTTCCGGAGAAGCAGCATGAGTCTGACAACCGAAGTGGCTGATGAGGTTTCCTCGCCCGCCCGTCCCGCGTGGGGCGCGGTCTTTGCTATGGCGTTTGGGGTGTTCAGCCTGATTACCGCCGAATTTTTACCCGTCAGCCTGCTGACGCCGATGGCCCATAGCCTGGGCGTCTCAGAAGGGCAGGCGGGGCAGACCGTGACCGTGACTGCGCTGGTGGCGCTCTTTACCAGTCTGGTCATCGGCAGCGTCACGCGGCGTATCGATCGCCGCATCGTAATGCTGGTTTTTTCGCTGCTGCTGATCGCCTCGGCGCTGATGGTGGCCTTTGCGGCTGACCTGACCGTGATCCTGCTGGCGCGGGTGCTGCTCGGGATGGCCATCGGGGGATTCTGGACGCTCTCTACCGCCATCACCATGCGTCTGGTGCCCGGCGACCAGGTGCCGCGTGCGCTCTCGATCGTCTTCAGCGGTATCTCGCTGGCGACGATTATCGCCACCCCGCTGGGCAGCTATCTGGGCGGGCTGGTGGGCTGGCGCAACATCTTTATGCTGACCGCCGGACTGGGCAGCGTGGCGCTGCTGTGGCAGTTCTTTACGCTGCCCGACATGCCTGCGGAGAACAAAGATCGCAACGGCGGGGTGCTGGCGCTGCTGCGGATGGGCGTCATGCGCTGGGGGATGCTTGCGGTCATTATGATGTTTACCGGCCACTTCGCCTTCTTTACCTACCTGCGTCCATTCCTTGAAGGCGTGGCGCAGTTCAACCTCAATCAGCTGTCACTGGCGCTGCTGGCCTTTGGTGTGGCGAACTTCTTTGGCACCTCGCTGGCCGGTTTCCTGGTCACCCGCAGCGTGTCGCTGACGCTGAGCGGGATGGCGCTGCTGATGAGCGTCACCGCGCTGCTGCTGGTCACGTCTGGCGAGGTCAGCTGGATGGTCGGTGCGGGCGTGGCACTCTGGGGAATGGCGTTTGGTTCGATGCCAACCGGCTGGTCAACCTGGATTTCGCGCGCGGTGCCGGACGATGCGGAATCGGGTGGCGGATTACTGGTCGCGACTATTCAGCTGGCGATTACCGCCGGCGCGGCGGCGGGCGGCTGGATGTTCGACCTGCGCGGCGCAGGGGGCGTCTTTGTCGCCAGCGGGGTGCTGATGCTGCTGGCCGCGCTGACCATCTTCACCCGCGTCAGACACCACGGCTGACGCCATAAAGGCAGCGGGAAATGCTGCCTTTTTTATTGTACCTGGATTATTAACCTTCTGAGCGAAAACTGTGCGAAACGTGCTTTTTATGTTCAGTTTTACTGAATGAGTTAAGCAAATCACTCCGCTTTTTACTGACTGACTTCGGGACTATTATATCTATCAACAAGGCAGCACGCCTTACCTGATAAAAATTAACCGAGGAATTGACCATGAAATCTATCAAAACTTTTGCAGCTGTTATCGCGCTCTCTGTCCTGCCATTCGCCAGCTTCGCGCAATCTGTGACCGCCGTCGACTCTACACTGGATGGTGCTGAAGCGAAAATCGCTGCCCAGGCTCAGGATGCTGGTGCTTCATATAAAATCACCGAAGCTTACACCAACAACGGCGTTCACATGACCGCTGAGCTGCTGAAATAAGTTGAGCTTTACCCTCTATGCTGACAGGACGCCTTCGGGCGTCCTGGCTGCGTTGTTCTGCAGCGCGCCCCGCCTCCTTTTCCCACGATAAACGCATTTCTCAGAAATTTTGTGTCAGGCTGCGGATAAACGATGACCGCATCTGACGCTGTATCCGCAGTTGACTGAGGCTTACGCGGCAGCGATCGCCTATGCCGCCATCATATGGAACGCTGGGCTATTTACGTGTTGCCTGATCACTGACGAAAAAAAAGCCACGCTAACGTGGCTTCTTTTTTCACACCCTTCTACAGCTCTTCCGACGCTTCGCGCATCATCTCATCATGCGGTACATCATCCAGGATCTGCTCAAAGCTGCGCAGACGTTTATAGATCGACATCAGCTCAATCAGCGTTGACCAGGAGGTGATCAGATACTGGAATGAGCCGCGCACCTGATCGAAGACGTTAGTGATCTGGTTGAGCAAGCCCAGCGTGATAGTGCCTGCGACAATCGACGGAAACAGCAGGAACAGACCAAACACGTTATCAACCTGCAGATAGAGAATGCGGGTGATATTAAAATAGAGATAGTGGAAGTAGAGGCGGAAGTAGTTTACCCGCACGCGGCTGAACAGCGCCTGCACCGTCGGTGGTCTGGCGCGATCGGCATGATCTTCGCCGTAGACCAGCTCTTTACGGTAAGCCGCTTCCACCCGCTGATTGCGGAACTCCAGCCCCGGCAGTTTGATCCCCACCAGCGCCAGTAGCCCGGTGCCAAATACCGACCAGAGCACCGCAGCGATCACCAGCGCATAAGGAATATTGCCCAGAATCGGGATATCTTTGACGTGACGAGAGAGTGCCACCAGCACCGGTAAAAACGCTACCAGTGTCATTATCGCCTGAATAAACCTGACGCCCCAGTCTTCCAGCGTAGTGGCAAACCGCATGGTGTCTTCCTGCACACGCTGTGCGGCCCCTTCGACATGACGCAGGCGCTGCCAGTTGTGCATATAGTAGTTATTCATGGCGGTACGCCAGCGGAAAACCCAGTGACTGATAAAGAAAGAGTTGAGTACGCCAATCACCACGGCGATTAATGCGATACCAAGAAACGCGATAACCTCACGATAAAAATCAGAAATATTAACCGAGCCCGCTTTGGTCAATGCTTTCTGAATCAGATCATAGAATGGGCCATACCAGGCATTAATCGCCACCCCGACCTGCACACCAAACCAGGTGACAAAGATAATCAGCGCGGAACCCCATACTGACCAGCGCTGCCACGGGTGCGGATCGATAATCCGCCAGGCCACGGCGAATAGCGTGACCATAATCCAGTAGTAGAGATAGAACCAGAGCTGGCTGGCGGCGATAAAACGTGCGGCCGTGGTCGGCAGCGGCGTTTTGATCGCGGCTTCAAATGTGGGCCAGTTGCCGGGCAAATCGCTGGCAAAGCCAAACCAGGCAAAAATCGCAATTAAGCTCCAGACAGCCGCAGAGCTGAAAAACAGCGCTGGCCGTGGAAAAAAAGACTTAAACATAGGGACTCCGCTGTTGTGTGTTGCCTGTTATAACGTTTTTGACCTGTCGCTGTCTGTAGTCTGTTGTTTCTGCTCGTGACAGGACGAGGAGAGATGTTAATGAAATTGTGCGATTTTGTTTCCTGGAACTAAATCTTTGTGAATGGCAGTGTTACAATATGGAGGTTTGTTACCGGTAACAAACCGGCTCCGGGCCGGTATCTGCGGATTAAAACCATTACAACGCAACCACCACTTTTTTCATACCGCCAGTCAGCGCGGGAATGAGGCAATGTCATGTCAGAACAAAAAAAGGGTCATTCACGCAGGGATTTTTTGCTGAAGACAATTACCCTGGCGCCAGCAATGGCGGTAGGGTCCACTGCGATGGGCGCGCTCTCCCTGACGCAGGCCGCGCAGGCGGCTGAGACGCCTGCGGCACCACAACAGGCGCGCGATTACCAGCCCGCCTGGTTTACACCGGAAGAGTATGCCTTTATCACCGCCGCCGTCGCACGGCTCATTCCCAGCGACGAACGTGGCCCGGGCGCGCTGGAAGCGGGCGTGCCGGAGTTTATCGACCGTCAGATGAATACCCCCTACGCCACGGGATCGAACTGGTATATGCAGGGGCCATTTAATCCTGACCTGCCAAAAGAGCTGGGCTACCAGCTTCCGCTGGTGCCGCAGCAGATCTATCGTCTGGGACTGGCCGATGCCGATCGCTACAGCAAACAGCAGCACGGCAAGGTCTTCGCGCAGCTCAGCGGCGATCAGCAGGATGCCCTGCTGCAGGCGATGGAGAGCGGCAGCGCCGAATTCAGCCAGCTGCCGGCAAAAGTCTTCTTTAGTTTTCTGCTGCAGAACACCCGCGAAGGCTTCTTCAGCGATCCTATCCACGGCGGGAATCAGGGCATGGTGGGCTGGCGGCTGATCAACTTCCCTGGCGCACGCGCCGACTTTATGGACTGGGTAGAGCGCGGCGAACGGTATCCGTTCCCGTCAGTGTCGATTCGCGGAGAGAGAAGTTAAGCATGGCAAACGAAATGAAAAAAGTGGATGCGGTCATTGTCGGTTTTGGCTGGGCGGGCGCCATTATGGCGAAAGAGCTGACCGAAGCGGGCCTGAACGTCGTGGCGCTGGAGCGCGGACCGCATCGCGATACCTATCCCGATGGGGCCTATCCGCAGTCGATTGACGAACTGACCTATAACGTCCGCAAAAAGCTGTTCCAGGATCTCTCCAAAAGCACCGTCACCATTCGTCACGACGCGTCACAGACGGCGGTGCCTTATCGTCAGCTGGCCGCCTTCTTACCCGGCACCGGCACCGGCGGCGCGGGTCTGCACTGGTCCGGCGTCCATTTCCGTGTCGATCCGATTGAGCTGCGGATGCGCAGCCACTACGAAGAGCGTTACGGCAAGCACTTCATCCCGGAAGGCATGACGATTCAGGACTTTGGCGTCACCTATGATGAGCTGGAGCCCTTTTTCGACAAAGCGGAAAAAGTTTTTGGCACCTCCGGCAGCGCCTGGAGCATCAGGGGCAAGGTGGTTGGCAAAGAGAAGGGCGGCAACCCGTTCGCGCCCGATCGTTCAGATAACTTCCCGCTGCCCGCGCAGAAGCGCACCTACTCGGCGCAGCTGTTCGCCCAGGCTGCCGAATCGGTCGGCTATCACCCTTACGATCTGCCGTCTGCCAATACCTCCGGTCCCTACACCAATACCTATGGCGCGCAGATGGGGCCGTGTAACTTCTGTGGTTTCTGCAGCGGCTACGCCTGCTACATGTATTCCAAGGCGTCGCCAAACGTCAACATCCTGCCCGCCCTGCGTCAGGAACCGAAGTTTGAGCTGCGTAACAACGCCTATGTATTGCGGGTGAATCTCAGCGACGACAAAAAACGCGCTACCGGCGTAACCTATGTGGATGGTCAGGGACGCGAGCAGGTTCAGCCCGCCGATCTGGTGATCCTCTCCGCCTTCCAGTTCCACAACGTGCATCTGATGCTGCTCTCCGGCATCGGTAAGCCTTACAACCCCATCACCAATGAAGGCACGGTGGGACGTAACTTCGCCTATCAGAACCTCTCGACGCTGAAGGCGCTGTTCGACAAAAACACCACCACTAACCCGTTTATCGGCGCGGGGGGCGCGGGTGTTGGCGTGGATGATTTCAACGCGGATAACTTCGACCACGGGCCGCTGGGCTTTGTCGGCGGCTCACCATTCTGGGTCAACCAGGCGGGCACCAAACCGATCTCCGGCCTGCCGGTGCCAGCGGGTACGCCAAACTGGGGCAGCAAATGGAAGGCGGCGGTGGCGGATACCTACACCCATCATCTGTCGATGGACGCGCACGGTGCGCATCAGTCCTATCGCGCTAACTATCTCGATCTCGACCCCAACTATAAAGATGCCTACGGACAGCCTCTGCTGCGTATGACTTTTGACTGGCAGGAGAACGACATCAAAATGGCGCAGTTCATGGTCGGTAAGATGCACAAAATCGCGGAAGCGATGAATCCGAAGATGATCATCGGCGGTGCGAAAAAGCCGGGCACGCATTTTGACTCTACGGTCTATCAGACCACCCACATCAGTGGCGGCGCGATCATGGGCGACGATCCCAAAACCAGTGCGGTTAACCGTTATCTGCAGAGCTGGGATGTCCCGAATGTGTTTGTACCGGGCGCGTCCGCCTTCCCGCAGGGTCTGGGCTATAACCCGACCGGCATGGTAGCGGCGCTGACCTACTGGTCAGCCAAAGCGATTCGCGAACACTACCTGAAAAACCCCGGCCCGCTGGTACAGGCATAAGGAGATGGCGATGAAAAATGGCATTCTGGCTCTGATTCTGGGCGCGCTGTCGTTCTCTGCACTGGCGGAAAGCGGTCAGGACGATCTGCTTAAACGGGGTGAGTATCTGGCGCGCGCCGGTGACTGCGTGGCCTGCCACACCAGCAAAGGCGGCGCACCCTTTGCCGGCGGGCTGCCGATGGCAACACCGATTGGCACCCTCTACTCCACCAACATCACGCCCGATCCTGAGACCGGTATTGGTGACTACAGCTATGACGACTTCCAGAAAGCGGTGCGTCACGGCGTGGCAAAAAATGGCGATACGCTCTATCCGGCGATGCCTTATCCCTCTTACGCGGTGGTCAGCGACGAGGATATGAAGGCGCTCTACGCCTGGTTCATGCAGGGTGTCGCCCCGGTTAAGCAGGCGAATCGGGAGAGCGATATTCCGTGGCCGCTGTCGATGCGCTGGCCGCTGGCGATCTGGCGCGGAATTTTTGCGCCCGATGTGAAAGCCTTCCAGCCCGCCCCGCAGGAAGATCCGGTGCTGGCGCGCGGTCGCTATCTGGTTGAGGGCCTCGGCCACTGCGGCGCCTGCCACACGCCTCGCAGCATCACCATGCAGGAGAAGGCGCTGACCAACGAAGAGGGAAGTGACTATCTGGCAGGCAGCAGCGCACCGGTTGATGGCTGGACCGCCAGCAATCTGCGTGGCGACAACCGGGATGGACTGGGACGCTGGAGCGAAGAGGATCTGCGTCAGTTCCTGCGTTATGGCCGCAACGATCAGACCGCCGCGTTCGGTGGCATGACCGATGTGGTGGAACACAGCCTGCAACACCTGAGCGAGGCCGATATCACAGCCATTGCGCGCTACCTGAAATCCCTGGGTGCAAAAGATCCGCATCAGGCGGCATTCAGCGTGGATGATGCGACCGCAAAAGCACTGTGGAAGGGCGACGACAGCCAGACAGGGGCGGCAACCTATGTCGATAGCTGTGCCGCCTGCCACAAAACCGATGGCAGCGGCTACAAACGCTTCTATCCGGCGCTGCGCGGCAATCCGGTGGTGCTGGCGGACGATCCGACCTCACTGATCCACATCGTGCTGGTGGGCGGTCAGTTGCCTGGCGTCAATGGCGCACCCTCAACCATTACCATGCCGGCATTTGGCTGGCGTCTTAACGACCAGCAGGTCGCGGACGTGGTGAACTTCGTGCGCAACAGCTGGGGCAATACGGCGTCGGAGCCGGTCAGCGCGAAGCAGGTCGCCGCGCTGCGGAAAGATGAGAAAGATCGGCTGGGCAGTGCCGATATCCGGGTACTGGAAGGCAGGTAAACGGCAATCAACGCGGCCGTCACCCTCAGGGTGACGGCCTTTTTTTCAGATGTTTTCCGGATCGCGTCCCCGCGTCTTCGGCCCGTTAATCCCCGCCGACAGCAGCCCGCTGCTGATGTAGCCGGTCTCCAGCAGATCATAAAGCTCAAAAAAACTACCCGGCGCCAGCAGGGTAATGATTCGCCACAATCCGGCGGCGGAGGGCAGCGCATCAATACGCGCGGCTAAGCGGTTGCAGATCGCGGGTGAAGTGTCCCCAGGCGAGCCTGGTGGCGAGCGTGGTCATTTCAGCGTGAACCTCAGGCAGTTCAGGGGCGACGTGCAGCCGGTCAGCGGCTTCGTAAACGCGTTAACCGTTAGCAAGCAGAGAATAAGCAGAACAGGCAATTCATCCGCGGTTGCCGGGAGGGGCGTTGCTGACGATTCAGCAACGCACATTGCAGGTTCTGCCATCCGTGGCAGGCACCGTGCATTATGGCAGATGCGGCCAGACGCCCGGTCCAATCGGCAGGCCCAGCAGATACCACACCAGCAGCAGAGCTATCCAGCTGATAAAGAACACCAGCGGATAGGGGAAGATCAGCACGTAATAGGTGCCGAGCTGCGCATCCTTCTGGTAACGCTGTAAAAAGGCCAGGAAGAGCGGCAGGAAAGGCGACATCGGAGCCAGGGGCAGGACGGCAGAGTCGGCGATGCGAAAAATCATCTGGGCAAAGGCGGGATGAAAGCCGAGCAGCATAAACATGGGGACAAAGACCGGGGCCAGAATCGACCAGATCGCAGATCCGCTGGCGATAAACATGCAGAGAAACGCGGACAGGAACATCAGGCCGAGAAAGGCGGGTGCGCCACTGACGCCTGCGCTCTCCAGTACGTCGGTCAGCCCGATCGCCATGAATTTGCCCATATTGCTCCAGTTAAAGAACGCCACGAACTGCGACAGCGGAAACACCATCACGATAAAACCCGCCATGCCTTTCATCGGATCAACCAGCAGCTGCGGAATATCATCCGGACGGCGGATCTGCCGGGTCACCACGCCGTAAGCAATCGCGACCACAAAGAAGAACAGGATGATGATTGGCACAATACCCTGAATAAAGGGTGAGGGAATGATGGCGCCGGTGGTGGGATGGCGAAGCGGCGCCTGTTCCGGCACGACCAGCAGCGCCATCAGCGCAATAAACAGCAGGGCGGCGATGCCGGCGGCGCGCAGACCGCGGTTCTCCAGCGGCGTCAGTGCCGCCAGCTTCTCACCGTTGCCCTGCCACGCTGGCAGGCGCGGCTCAACAAATTTGTCGGTCAGCAGCGCACCCGCAATCGTCAGTACAATTACCGACGTAGCCATAAAAAACCAGTTGTCGATGACGCTGACGTGTACCGTGTCGCTGACCGCTTTGGCCGCTTCGGTACTGATGCCGGAGAGCAGCACATCGGTGGTGACGATCAGCAGGTTAGCGGTAAAGCCTGAGGCGACGCCAGCGATCGCGGCCAGCAAACCTGCGACCGGATGTCGTCCCACCGCCAGAAAAATCAGCGCGCCCAGCGGCGGCATGACGACCAGCGCGGCATCCGAGGAGATATGGCTGAAAAAGGCGATAAACAGCACCATATAGCTGGCGTAACGACGGCTGACGCGTGACGCCATTTTCACCATCAGCGACTGCAGCAGGCCCACTTTTTCGGCCAGTCCGGCCCCAATCACCAGTGCCAGAATCGATCCCAGCGGGGTAAAGCTGCTGAAGTTTTTGATGATATTGGGCAGGATCCACTGCAGGCCTGCGACGCTCAGCAGGTTGTTTACCCGTACAACTTCGCCGTTACTGGGGTTGGTCACCGCCAGATCCAGCGCGCTGATAATGGCGGTAGCTACCATCAGCACCACGATCAGATAAACAAACAGTAAAAACGGGTTGGGGACTTTGTTGCCTATACGCTCTATCCAACAGAAGAGCCGGCCAGGAGTGCGGTTCGCGGATGTTGCTTCCATGGTATTGATTCTCGTCTTGGGTTCCCTTTATCGGCGGAGGCCCGGTCTGACGCCGGTCCGGGAAGGCGACAGGCGGTGAGTTCAGAAACGGCTCCGCTGAGTCAGGGAAGTGTTTGCAATCATTTTTATAAGGGGCCGCGTCAGAGACACGGCCATTGGCTCATCCGGCCAGTTTTGTTGGGGTGATCCCTGCCGGGATCGGACACTGATAAGGCTGCGCGGCGCGTGTATGTTCAAACTCGGCCCGACAGTCAGCCAGCGTCTGCGGATCCGTCAACAGGGTTAACACCGTGGCTGCCATCACTTTGCCTGCCAGAAACATCCCTTTATGCCCGATGCTGGTGCGGCCCTGCGCCACCAGTTGCCAGGTGTGCAGCGGCGTGCCAAACGTAAAACAGGGCGCAAAGCACTGTGCGGTGGGTGTCACCCAGCTGACATCGCCGACATCGGTGGAGCCATAAAGCAGTTCACGCGTGACGGCATAGGGCGCAACCTCGTCCATAAAGAGCTTATCGCCCAGCCGCTCAGCCCAGGCATAACCGGCTTCGCCACCGATACGGGCCGCATTCAGCCGGGCATTGCGCAGATCGTCATCGGTCAGAGTGGCACGGAGTTCGGCCGCCAACGCGCGCTCTTCGTCGCTGTAGTCGGGCAGACCAAACTGATGCAAATTGCGCTCCATGACCGCTTCCAGCGCACGATTAGGCACGTAGTCTGAGCAGGCTTTGTCAAAACGCACCGTCAGGGTCGTGTCAGTCATCAGTGCGGCACCCCTGGCGATGTTAATCACCCGTTCATAAATCGCCTGGGCCTGCGGCAGTTCCGGGGCGCGGATCAGGTAGAGCACCTCCGCGTCGGCCTGCACCACATTCGGTGAAACGCCGCCGCTGTTGGTGATGGCGTAGTGCACGCGCGCCTCCTGGACGATGTGCTCGCGCAGAAAGTTGGCACCGGTATTCATCAGCGTGACGGCATCCAGCGCGCTGCGGCCCAGATGGGGAGAGTTGGCGGCATGGGCGGCAACGCCTTTGAAGCTGAACGCCGCCTGAATATTGGCCAGCGTGCGCAGATTGAACATGCCGCTGAAACCTTCGGGGTGCCAGGTGACGGCGGCATCCACGTCATCAAACAGCCCTTCACGCACCATAAAGGTTTTGCCCGATCCCCCCTCTTCGCCGGGGCAGCCATAGAAGCGTACCGTGCCGCCGGTGTGATGCTGCGCCATCCAGGCTTTCACGGCGCAGGCCGCCGCGACGCCCGCCGTGCCGAGCAGGTTATGCCCGCAGCCATGTCCGTTTCCGTTGGCCTCCAGCGGCTGTGGCCGGGCGCAGCCCGACTGCTGGCTCAGTCCGGCCAGCGCATCGAACTCACCGAGAATGGCAATCACCGGCTTGCCGCTGCCCGCGCTGGCGATAAATGCTGTGTCGATACCGCCCACGCCCCGCTCCACAACAAACCCCTCCTGTTCCAGCGCATCGGCCAGCAGGGCGGAAGAGCGGGTTTCGGCGAAGCGGGTTTCGGGTGTGTCCCAGATCGCGTCGCTCAGCGTGCTGAAGCGGAGCTGATGGCGATCGATATAATCGGCAATAAAGGCTTCCATCATCCTGCGCCCCCGAACGCTGCCTGATTCAGGGCGAGGGTGGCCAGCAGCGTGATGGCATCCGGCATCACCCGCTCGTCAAAGTCGAATTTCGCATTGTGATGACCCGCTGCCAGCGCACAGCCGAAAATAACGTAGGAGGCCTGACCGCCACGCGCGATGACGCGCTCCATCATGCAGGTTGCATCTTCCGAACCTGCCGCCTGCGCTTTACGATCGACCACCGAGCTGAAGAGGCCGAGGGCGTCCGCCTGCTGGTGGATGAAGTCGACCCACGGCTGCGTCGGGGTACAGCTGCGTGCCGCGCCCATCAGCGAAACCTCCTGCTCAACGCCATACATCGCCGCTGCGCCCGCAATCACCCGCAGCGCCTGCTGATAAATATCGTCGTTGACCTCATTGGTCACACCGCGGGTTTCGACTTTCAGCAGGGCGCAGTCGGCCACCACGTTACGACCGGTTCCCGCCTGCAGCACGCCGACGTTAACCCGTGCCACGCCGCCGCTGTGCTGGGTCAAACCATGCAGCGCCAGCGTCGCCTGAGCTGCGGCCAGCAGGGCATTGCGACCCTCTTCAGGGCGGCCGCCCGCATGGGCACCGACGCCGGTGAAGCGGACATCCAGCTTGGTGGTGGCAAGGAAGCTGTCGCTGCCGCACACCACTTCACCTGCCGGAACGCCGGTGCCGATGTGAATCGCGGTGAAGCGCTCAACATCATCGACCACGCCCCGGGTGACCATCGCTTTCGCCCCGCGCACCCCCTCTTCGGCGGGCTGGAAGATCAGTTTAATGGTGCCGCTGAGCTGATCTTTCATCGCCATCAGCACCGTCGCGAGACCCAGCCCGATGGTGGTGTGACCATCATGCGCGCAGGCGTGCATCATGCCAGGGTTGCAGGAGGCGAACCCTTCGCGCTGCGGCAGGTGATCGTCGGCCTGGCTTTCGTTGAGATCCAGTGCATCCATATCGACGCGAAAGCCCATCACCGGGCCGGGACGCCCGGTTTCCAGCGTTGCCACAATGCCGCAGAATCCGCCGGAAAAGTGGCTGATCCACTGCGGCAGTGCGCCCTGCTGCAACGCCCGCGCCTCCTGCTGCTTCAGCGTCGCGTCGTCCGGCAAGCCCATCCGCGCATCGGCGTCGATGACGTCACGACCCAGCTTCAGCTGATAACCGAGCCTGTGCAGCGCTTCCGCCACGAAGGTGGCAGTACGGAACTCCAGCCAGCCCGATTCGGCATAGTGATGGAAGTCGCGTCGCCACTGTTGCAGCGTTGGCAGCAGGGCGCTGACGTGCTCTGAAAGGATTTTCATCGGCTTTTCCTCGTTGTTGATTTTTTATGCACTGTGTCGAATCTACACAATGGTGCTGGCGGGCATAAGATGCGAATATCTTGCGAATGATAAACAATGGTTATCGGGGAACTATGTCTGCCAACATCAAACTTCATCAGCTGCGCGCTTTCGTTGACGTGGCGCGACAGGGCAGTATCCGGGCCGCGAGCCGTCTGTCCGGGCTGTCGCAGCCGGCGTTAACCAAAGCCATTCAGGAGCTGGAGCGAGAGCTGGGGGCAAAGCTGTTTAACCGCCGTCAGCAGGGCGTCGTGTTAACCGATATCGGTGATAACTTTTTTCGTCATGCCAGCCTGGTGCTGGCAGAGCTGCGGGTCGCGGAAGAGGATATCCAGCAGCGTCTGGGGCTGGGTGGCGGCCAGGTGAACATCGGGGTGGGCGGCAGCGTGGCGCGCACCATCATGCCGCAGGTGATAAACCAGTTTCATCGTGAATATCCGCTGGTGAAGGTGCGCATCGTCGAAGGCCAGCTGGTGTCGATGGTGCATGAGCTGCGTCAGGGCGCGCTTGATTTCACGATCAATACCTACGATCAGAGCCATCTCGATCAGGAGCTGATGTATGAGCGGCTCATGGAACGTGAATACAGAGTGGTGGTTCGCAAGGGCCATCCGCTGGAAAAGGCCCGTTCGCTGGCGGCGTTGCAGCAGGCGGACTGGACGATGCCCACGCCGAAAGGCAGTTATTACCGCCTGCTGCACGATCTGTTTGGCGAGCGCGGCATGGCGCCCAAAATCGTGGTGACCTGTGAAACCTTTATGGCCTGCACCAGCCTGGTCGCGCAAAGCGATTTCATCAGCATCCTCTCAGTTGACGTCATTGACGATCCGATTCTGGGCCAGTCACTGGTGGCGCTGACGCTCGACGATCCCCTGCCGAAAGCGATCTTCTATCTGATTCAGCGGAAAGAGACGACGCTGACCCCGATGAGCAGTTACATGGCGCAACTCTTCCGCCGGTATTGTCAGTAAAATCAGCGGGTAAAGGCGATCGTCTACACTCTTAAGGTACTGTAAAAATCCAACCGATAAATAGAGGTGAAGATGCAAGTCAGTCCTTATCTGTTTCTCTATGGCCGTTGCGAAGAGGCTATCGACTTTTACCTGCAGGCAACCGGGGGTGAGCTGCTCGGCAAAATGACGTTCGGAGATATGCCGGACCAGGGTGAGCAGGTCGGTGACCAGTCTGCCGCGCCACAGCCGCCAGAAAAGATCATGCATGCGCAGCTGCGCATTGGTGATGGTGAGCTGATGCTGAGCGATGGCGACACCGCGAAGCCGCCCGCGTCTGAACATGCCGGTTATGCGGTCAGCCTTTCCACCGATGATGTCGAAGAGGGTAAAGCCTGGTTTGAAAAACTGTCAGCAGGCGGCAAAGTAACGACGCCGTGGCAGGAGACCTTCTGGTCAGACGGCTTCGCCATGTTTATCGACAAGTTCAACATTCCCTGGCGTATCAACGTCGAGAAGTCGCAGGACTGATTGCCGTAAACGGGTGGCGCTTATCTGCAAGGCCTGAAAACAGACGCGCTGACCGGGAAGCTCAATTCCCGGCCAGCGCGTCGGTATGTCGGACGGCACACTGCGCCGCCCGCGCTTATCAGAAGTTGTAACCCGCCACCAGGTAGTAACCCCAGCCGGTTGATTTCACTTCAAACGGGCCCTTGCCGAAGTTCAGCTCCTGACCATCAGCCCACTGGCCGCCGTTGTGGAAATAACGAGCCACCGCAGAGATATGCCAGTGATCGTAACCCAGTGACAGAATGTGGCTGGAGGCGATGGAGTTGCTGGTACGTGATGCACCCCCTTTCTCATTCAGATCAGAGCCCCAGTCGAAGTTGGTGAAGCCGACATAGCCCAGGTTACCGCCCCACAGCGTGGTGATAGGCACGAAGTATTTCACCTTGAAGCGATAGCCATCCCAGCTGTTTTCGTTCGCCGCACCGTAGTTTTCCCACTGGTATTTCGCGTAAACGTTCAGCGACAGGCCGACATCGCTGTGCGTATCAATATCGGTGCCCAGGCCCATGTACCAGGTATTCTGGCGATTATCGCTGTTGCGGCCCATGTCGTAGATGTAGTTGTTCGCGAAGTACCACTCTTTGAACGGGCCAAAGGCCAGGCTGGTGCCGGTCAGCTTATCGATAGAGAAGCGCGGTTCGATTTCCATAAACATCGGTGAACCGTGGTCGAACACGCCGTTGGCGTTGCTGTTGCCCACGCCAAAGAAGTTAGGCACGTCGAGGTAGCCGTAAAAATCGAACCACTCTTTCTTCGCAAACGCTTCATATTCCAGATAAACGTCGTTATTGAACTGCGGTCCGAAGCGGGTGTGGTAACTGCCTACCACGTTAACGCTCTGATGCCACCAGTCTGAAACATACTGCGGATCGCTTTCAGCGGCCTGCGCAGCACCGGTCAGTGAACATGCCAGCGCGGCACCCGCTATCAACGTTTTAAATTTCATTATCATCAGCCACATGCTTTTGACCGCCGCCCAGCAGAGGCAGTCAGAGAGATATCGGTCCCCTGGAGGGGAATAAGAGGTTCAGCAAAAACAGCCGTTTTCAGCCCGCGTAGCGTGCCTGTAACAGTTCGATAGAAAATAGATTTTGCTCACGTTTGTCAAAAAGTGTTGCATTACAATTCAGCTAAATTGTGATTTGCTTCACAATAATGACCAGGATCGAACGGAACCAGGCAACCGTTTACGTTGTCTGGTTCGTGATCAAACGGGCGGGATCAGGGAAGGGTGACGCGAACCTGCAAACCACAAACGGTACCCTGTGGCGACAGGCAGTTGGAAAGGGCGACCTGCATCTGGTACTTCTGCGCGACGTTGCGCACGATCGATAATCCCAGACCGCTGCCCTGCGCTTTAACGTCAGGCGAACGGGTAAAACGATCGAATGCGCGGTCGATGAAAGCGTCCGGCATCCCCATGCCGTTATCGACGATATCGACCACCGTTCTGCCCGCGACCCGATGCAGCAGAACATCCACCAGGCTGCCTTCCGGGGTATGCAGCATGGCGTTGCCAATCAGGTTGTCGAACAGGCTGCGCAGCTCGGAGCGGCTGGCCTGCAGGCGATACTGTGTGGAGCCGTTAAAGCCAATATCGATGCCACGTTTATCCGCCACCACCATCAGCTGCTCGATGCTCTCCTTCAGCAGTTCGTCCAGTTCGATATGTTCAACGCTGGCGATGACACTCTGGTCATCCTGGCGGGAGACGTTAAGCAACTGCGTAACCAGATGACGGGTGCGCGTAACGCCCGCTTCCAGCTGACTGAACTGCCGGCTCGCCTCGCCGGGCTGAATATGCTGGCGCAGGTTCTCCAGCTGCAGCGTCACGGCGGTCACCGGCGTGCGCAGCTCATGGGCGGCATCCTCCAGAAACTGACGCTGGGACGACCAGGCGTCGCGCAGCTTGCTCAGCAGCGAGTTATAGGCTGCCACCAGCGGCAGGATCTCATCCGGTAAGCCTTCCGGTGAGACGATATGCGGATGATGGGTCTCCTGTGCCGCGATCTGCCGCGACGCGACCTGCAGATCCCGCGTGATCTTCCTGACTACCAGCCAGATCACCAGCAGCGAAAGCGGCATCATCAGGATCATCGGCACGATCGCCGACAGCGCGCGCTTAACCATCGAGGCCTTCATGTAGCTGAGGTTGTGCATAACCTGAATGGTCCTGATCTCACTGCCTGGCATCCCCGGCCGGGTGTAGATGCGCCATTCGCAGTCGTCGCAATGGCCCACATAGACATCGCGATAGCCGCGCTGATTCTGCAGCGGCGCCGCCAGTTCCGGCCATGAGCTGGCCCGCAGCTGGCCCCGATCGTCCCACAACTGGACGACAAAGGCGCTTTTCGCCTTATCCGGCGCGATAAGCATCGGCATCAGGGCGGGCATCTGTTTATTGGTGGACCAGGCATCGG
The DNA here is from genome assembly GCF_051025615.1 of Pantoea phosphatilytica. Taxonomy (NCBI): domain Bacteria; kingdom Pseudomonadati; phylum Pseudomonadota; class Gammaproteobacteria; order Enterobacterales; family Erwiniaceae; genus Pantoea; species Pantoea phosphatilytica. The sequence goes on along the minus strand of NZ_JBPFDF010000002.1, from coordinate 437,094 downwards.
CGATTTTCGCCAGCTGATCGTCCTTCATGGTGCCGACCATATCGCCGTAGCAGCTGAAGAAATACCAGGTCACGCCGCCGATCATCAGCAGATGAATCATCAGCAGCGTAGAGAGTAATTTATTGCGCAGAGAGCGCATAAACGCGAAGGGTTTCATATTGCCGGTACCCGCCAGCCCAGCCCGCGCACGTTGCGGATCACATCATTGTCGAGCTTGCGCCGCATGCCGTGAATCAGCACATCCACGGCGTTGCTGCTGACCTCATCGCCCCAGCCGTAGATGCGGTTTTCCAGCTGCTCTCGCGACAGGATCGCGCCCGGCCGTTCCAGCAGTGCGTAGAGCAGGGCATATTCCCGCGCGGTAAGCTGTTCGCGCTGGCCTTTGTAGAGCACCTCGCGGGTCATCATATCCAGCTGGACATCGCCGCTGCCCAGTACCGAGTCCGCAGCGCCGTGGCTGCGTCGGGTAATGGCACGCATCCGGGCCATCACTTCCTGTAAATCGAAGGGTTTGAGCAGGTAGTCATCAGCGCCGCTGTCGAGCCCCTGTATCCGCTGCGCCACCGTGTCGCGTGCGGTCAGGATCAGCACCGGCGTGGCATCGCCGCGTCCGCGCGCCCGGCGCAGCACCTGCAGGCCATCATCGCGGGGTAAGCCGAGATCCAGCAGCACACAGCTGTAGCCGCCTTCGCTCCACGCATTCTGGGCGTAGACGCCATCACGCACCCAGTCCACCGACCAGCCTGCGCCCTCCAGTGCCTGCTGAAGGTTCGCGCCGATCATTTCATCATCTTCAACCAGTAATACGCGCATGGCTGATCTCCTCTGCAAAGATGGAAGAGAGTGTACTCATCAATTGTTAGGTCAGAATTATCCGCCGTCGACATCCTTTGTGCTATCAACGCATTCCCGGATTCAGCCGTTATCTGATCGATAACGCTGGCCGCTTGCGTCACCGGCCAGACGGTGATGTACGGGAGGCTCATCCTCCTGCTGCCCCTTTTCCTGTGCGCTTCTGCCGTTGCTAATTCTGCGCTAATTTTCTGCTAATTAAGGGATAAATTTTAGCGGGTAGAGTGGTTCCACTGCACATCAGCATCAACGGGAGGAACCATGAATCAGCGCGAGTTTATTCGGAGTCTGCTGGACTGGATTGAAAACAACTTAGGACACGATCTGCATCTGGATGAGGTGGCGCGCCGCTCAGGCTATTCGCGCTGGCATCTGCAACGCCTGTTCCGCCAGCATACCGGCTTTTCACTGGCAGAATATATCCGTCAGCGCCGTCTGACCGAGTCTGCACTTACGCTGCTGAGCAGCAACGAAGCGATACTGCAGGTGGCGATGAACTACGGCTTCGATACCCAGCAGGCCTACACCCGCACTTTTAAAAACTACTTTATGATGACGCCGGGTCAGTTGCGTCGTCAGCGTCGCGTTGAGCCTGATCGGCTGCTGTTTCCTCTGGCGATGGCCAGTTGAGGCCCATCAGACCTTCCCGTCACCCTCTTCAGACGGGAAGGCCGGCCCGCCTTCTCCACGCCTTTCGCTGCCTCCCGCCTTTTTTACCCTTCAGCCGCCGTGACGCCATACGGACGTGATAGCTTGTTGCCAGTATCTCATTCCGACTGGAGTCAGGAAATATGGAAAACGGCGCGAATTTAACCGCCATGCTGGTTTTTGCTCGTGTTGTGGAATTACAGAGCTTCAGTGAGGCTGCTCGCGCGCTGGGCTGGTCCAAATCCCATGTCAGCCGGGAGATTGCCCGGCTGGAACTGCGGCTCGGTATCCGGCTGCTGCAGCGTACGACCCGGCGGCTGGCGCTGACCGAGCTGGGTCAGGCGTACTATCCCTACTGTGTGCGGATGCTGGCCGAAGTTCAGCGCGCCGAAACCTTTGTCCAGCAGCTGCATCAGCAGCCCGCGGGTCATCTCCGGCTGCAGGCACCCGTGACCTTCGGCTGCCAGTGTGTGGTGCCGGTGCTTAATCGCTTTCTGCGCCGCCATCTGCATATCAACGTCGATCTCGATCTGACCGATCGCAATCACGATCGGCTCGACGATCAGACCGATCTGGCGATTGTGATCCGATCCCGATCGCCACAGCAGGGCCATTTCCGGGTGCTGAGCGAGATCGAGTGGGGACTCTATGCCGCGCCCGCTTACCTGTCGCAGCGACCCGCCATCACGCACCCGGAGATGCTGCCTCGCCACGACCTGCTGCTGTTTCATGGCCCGGCGCACACTGCGGCGTTGCCGTTCCGCCGCGATAAGCAGCGGCTGGCGCTGGATGTACGCAGCCGGTTTCGGGCCAACAACAGCATGGCACTGCTGAATGCGGCGCTGGCGGGCAGCGGCATTGCTTATCTGCCTTCCTACATGGCGCAGGAGGCGGTCGCGCGCGGCGAGATCCAGCAACTGCTGCCGGCGTGGCAGATGGACCGGCTGCAGAGTTATCTGCTGCTGCACGATGCCTGTGAAACGGCGTCGCCGGTCACGCTGCTGTGCGATGCTCTGATCGCGGCGCTGAATCCGCGCTGATTGTTGCCTGCTGACAACAATCAGCGCCACAGAGTAACTATCCCGCTATGACTGTTGTTATCCGTTGCGCCTGGTTAGCCTGTCTTCCTGATCACTCAATGGACATTATTATGCACCCGTCACCCGAAGCGGCAGAGTCTGAGCACTGGAGACGTAACCTCGCGGTCTGCGTCGTTGGCTCGTTTACCACCATTGTGGCGATGACGCTGCTGCTGCCTTTTCTGCCGCTCTATGTGCAGCAACTGGGGGTAGAGCAGCCTGCCGCTATCGCTCGCTGGTCCGGTCTTGCCTATGGCGCGACGTTTTTCAGCGCGGCCCTGACCGCGCCGCTGTGGGGCAGGCTGGCCGATCGGTATGGTCGTAAGCTGATGCTGATCCGGGCCAGTCTCGGGATGGCGATTGCCATGTCGCTGACAGGCATGGCGACGGCGCCGTGGCAGCTGGTGGCGCTGCGCCTGCTGGCAGGATTACTGGGCGGTTATGCCTCGGGATCGACCATTCTGGTGGCGGCTCAGACGCCGAAAGCGCACACCGGCTGGGCGCTGGGTATGCTCGCGTCCGGCATCATGGCCGGTAACGTGGCCGGGCCGCTGCTGGGCGGCGTGTTACCGCCGTTTATCGGTATCCGTCAGACGTTCTGGCTGACCGGCGCGGTGATTTTTCTGGCCTTCCTCGCCACCACCTTTTTACTGAAAGAGCAGCCGCGGTCTGCGGCGGCGGCGCGCGCCGGTCAGCCAGCATCGCCTGATGAGCGGCCGGTAAATCGTCGCCTGGTCCGGCTGATGTGGCTCTCCGGCATGCTGCTGATTTTCGCCAGCATGTCGATTGAGCCAATTATTACGCTCTACGTAGGGGAATTTGTACAGGGTGACCATCAGATTACGCTGACCGCCGGACTGGTGATGTCCGCGGCGGCGCTGGGGACAGTCCTGGCGGCTCCCCGGCTGGGAAGGCTGGCAGACCGGGTGGGCCACTGGCGGGTGCTGACCGGCGGACTGCTGGTGAGCGGATTGCTGCTGATCCCGCAGGCGTTTATTAGCGCGGCCTGGCAACTGGTGCTGCTGCGTTTTCTGATGGGGATGGCGCTGGGCGGGCTGATGCCCTGTATCACCGCGATCATTCGTCACAATGTACCGGGTTCTCAGGTCGGACGGATGCTGGGCTACTCCACATCGGCGCAGTATATCGGCCAGGTCAGCGGTCCGCTGTTCGGCGGGCTGGTGGGTGGGGCGTTCGGGATGCGACCGGTGTTTCTGGCCACCTGCGTGGTGATGCTGTTCTGTGGCTGGCTCAACTGGCGCGCAATGCGTCACTAGCGCGATCAAAAAAGGCGGACCGGAGTCCGCCTGAATTTATTCACCGTCTGATGAGTTACTTCTGGTCTGGCAGCGCGTAGGCAATCACATAGTCGCCCAGTTTGGTACCAAACGAGCCGTGACCGCCTGCCGCGATGACAACGTACTGCTTGCCATTCGCTTCATAGGTCATCGGTGTCGCCTGGCCGCCCGCTGGCAGACGTGCCTGCCATAACAGTTCGCCGGTATCGGTGCTGAACGCACGCAGGTAGTTGTCTGCGGTCGCGCCGATGAAGAAGACCTTACCGGCCGTGGTAATAGGACCACCCAGCATTGGCATCCCCATTTTGAACGGCAGCGGAACCGGTGCGCTGTCGCGAACGGTACCGATACGCTGTTTCCACACCACGTCGTTGGTCTTCAGATCCACCGCAGAGATGTAACCCCACGAAGGCTGTTTACATGGCAGACCAAACGGTGACAGGAACGGATTCAGCTCGACGCCATAAGGCACGCCATACTGCGGCTGAATACCGGTTTCGGTGCCTGAACCGCCTTCAGCGCCTTTCGGCGGCTCAATTGGGTTGCCCGGACCGCGTGGAACCAGTTTAGAGACAAACGGCAGCGCCATTGGGTTAGCAATCGCGATCTGACGGTGAGGATCGACAGCAATGCCGCCCCATTCGAACATACCAAGGTTGCCCGGGAAGACCAGGGTGCCCTGCTCAGATGGCGGGGTGAACGGACCTTCATAGCGCAGGCGCTTGAAGATCACGCGGCACACCAGCTGGTCAAACATCGTCGCGCCCCACATGTCCTTGTCCGTCAGATTCTGCTTCGGACGGAAGGTCAGCTCAGAGTAGGGCTGAGTGGCGGCAACATGATCGCCTTTCGCCGCACCCTGCGGCACGGGTGTTTCTGGTGCCGGGACGACGGGCTTACCGGTGCGACGGTCCAGCACGAAGATGTTACCGGTTTTCGCTGGTGCATAAACCACCGGCACGGTGTTGCCATCTTTGTCCGTGATATCGGCCAGCGTCGGCTGCGACGGCAGGTCCATATCCCACAGGTCGTGATGGACGGTCTGATAAGACCAGACCAGCTTACCGGTGGTAGCGTTCAGTGCCAGCACGCTGCTCGCGTAACGCTCCTGCTCTGGTGTGCGGTTACCGCCCCAGATATCTGGCGTGGTCACACCCATTGGCAGGTAAACGGTATCCAGTTTCGGATCGTACACCGCCGGAGCCCATGAGTTCGGTGAGTTCATGGTGAAGGTGTGTTCATCCGCCGGAATCGCGTTGGGATCTTTCGCGCCTGGATCGAACACCCACAGCAGTTTACCGGTGTTGACATCAAAGCCACGAATGACGCCTGACGGCTCGCGTGTGGAGTAGTTATCGGTCACTGCGCCTGCCATCACGATAGTCGTGTTGGTGATGACGGGCGGTGAGGTCGGCTCATACATACCTGCGGTGGTCACAGGCTGTTTGTGCTGCAGATCCAGCTCGCCATTAATACCGAATGCCGGGCAGCGTTCGCCGGTTTCAGCGTCCAGGGCAAACAGACGGCCATCGTTGACAGGCAGGTAGATACGACGTGAGCAGAGCGCAGGCTGGCTGTTTGCGGCATCAGCAGCCGGCACTTCGTGATAAGAGACACCACGGCAGGTCACATGCTGGAAGGTGGGGTTCACCTTCATGCCCGGATCAAATTTCCACTTCTGCTTACCGGTTGCCGCGTCCAGTGCAAACAGGATCTGGTGTGGCGAGCAGAGGTAGAGCGTGTCGCGGATTTTAATCGGCGTCACTTCGTCGGTGATTTCACCCGGATCGTTAGGCGTTTTCATGTCGCCGGTCTGGAACTGCCAGGCAACCTGCAACTCTTTCACGTTCTCGTGGTTAATCTGCTTCAGCGGAGAGAAACGGGTTCCCTGCTGGTCGCGCGCGTAAGCGGGCCAGTCAGCATCCGGGATGGTGCTCAGTGGCGTAGCCTGTGGGGCGTTATCGGCCGTTTCCGGCACTGAACCGTTGATAACCTGCGGGTCGTTGAAGACGGCATAGGCCAGAACGATGGCGCTGGCAATCAGCGCAACGGCCATGGTGCCCAGCGCAGCTTTGCTGCCTGCGTTGAAGCTGCGATAAACAAACGGCAGGATCAGCCAGACACCGAAAATCACCAGCACATCGGTGCGCGGTGCCAGTGCCCAGAAGTCAGTGCCCACTTCCCAGACGCCCCAGATCAGGGTACCGATCAGCAGCAGCGCGTAGAGAACCAGTGCGGTGCTTTTACGACGGGAAAGCAGATAAGCGGTGATAAGCATAACCACACCGCCGAAAACGTAATACCAGGAACCACCAATGGCGGCTAACCAGCCACCGCCAATCAGCATAAACGCACCCGTCAGCACTGCGAACAGCACGGTCAGGAAACGAACTACGCCAAAAGATGAGGAGTTTTTCCCCATAATATCGACCTCGTTTTGTTGCCATAAAACACGCGAAAACAACCAGATAGGCTGTTTCCAGTTATCAAGTACAAATGATTAAGGGTGTTCTTGAGTATCTCTTCCGATAAGACAGCTGATCCTTTTGTGTTAAATGTTATAGCAAAATTAGATCGAGGTTTGATTTTTTTAGCTCAAAACGCTTAACAAATAGAGTAGTACGACATTTTATGAGGGATTGGAGGACGTTAAGCGCACCGCCGTGTGCCCTTAACGCCGGAAGGCAGGATTTGTGAATCAGCTGCTAATAAGATCGCCGTCCGAACGTTGCTGTTGCCAGCCGCTGATATTTATCTCAGCAAACTGCTCAGCGGTTAATGGGGGAGTCTGACTCCGCACGATGACCTCTGCCCCTTTATCCCGGAATGTCGCCATAAAAAAGGGAAAGGTAAATTTTTCATAATTGTCTTTAAAGAACGCTTCGGTTAAAACAATCCCTGAAAAAGGAAAGGATTCCAGCAGTCGCCAGTCTGCGCCCGGTGGCGCAAAATCATAAAGCCAGAAATCAAATTTATCCGTTAATTCAAGCAGTGACGCACTATGTGCGGCCAGGCTGGAATAATTGATGCCTATCCGGACGCGTCCATTCTGTAAATGTGACCAGGCGTCCGGCACCGCAATAATTCCCCGCAGCCGAAGATCTTCAACCGGAATAATCATTAAGGCTGCTTCAGTAGCAATTTGGTTGTGAAGTGAAATAATGTTGTTTGTATTAAGTATATTGCGGCTGTCCTGGTTTTGCTGAAGATAAGGCACGCTATAGCAAATGCCGGTAACATTACGCTTAACATGGTGAATAGGTTCAGTAACATAAGGGTTATATAGACTGTTTCTCATTATCTCTATAAATGTAATAAAAAAGAAGGTGTTGATAATCAGGCATATAAAAAGTCGCATTTTTCTGAATGCGTGAATAAATATAGATCAACTCCTTAATCTAAATCACCTCTTTGTTGCGTGAAAAAGTAAATTAATCCATTAATAGGGCGAGGATAATTCCTTTGGCATCTGATGATGTACTGGAATATATTCATAAGTCGGGACCAGTAGGCTGGTAATAATCAGCGGTGGACCGCCTGGTGCTGCCCGGGAACGGGGCCGTTAGCGGCGCAGCGGGCTCATGCCGTCGTGGCAGACCGTCTGGCCGCCGCGCGTATTAACACCTCCATCCTCACACCAATAACACCGCGCTAAGAGGCGGCTTTCCTCACCTGATTTGGGATAAGAGATGAAATTTAAGGCATCGGCGGCGGAAGCGTCGCTGTGGCAACATCGGGCATTTGTCGCTTTCTGGACAGCGCGGACCTGCTCCTCTTTTGGATTCCAGATGTTTTCGGTCGCGATTAGCTGGCAGATCTATGCGCTGACCAACAGCGCCATGGCGCTGGGGATGATTGGTTTAATGCAGTTTCTGCCGTCGGTGTTGCTGGCGCTTCCTGCGGGCCACCTGGCGGACCAGTATGACCGGCGGCGTATCGTCCTGCTGGGACAGCTGGTGGAATTTGCTGCGCTGGTGGCATTAGTGGTGCTTACCTTATTCCAGACGGCTGACCGCAGCGAATTATGGGGGCTGGTATTTATGATCGCGGTGGCGAAGGCGCTGGAGTGGCCTGCGATGTCTTCAATGCTGCCGTCGCTGGTGCCGCCTTCGATTCTGACGCGGGCGATGGCGATGAACTCCGTAGGCGGGCAGGCGGCGGTTATTGTCGGGCCGACGATCGGCGGTCTGCTCTATGTCGCGGGACCGCAGGTGGTGTATGGCGTTTCCGGGCTGTTTTATCTGATTTCGCTGATTCTGGTGAGCCTGCTGCGTTACGAGCGCCCGGCGCAGAGCCGCCTGCCGATGAATATGAAAAATCTGTTCGCCGGAATTCATTTCATCCGTGAGCGCAAAGATGTACTGGGCGTGATTTCGCTCGATCTGTTTGCGGTGTTGCTGGGTGGCGCAACGGCGCTGCTGCCGATTTTTGCCAAAGATATTCTGCATACCGGACCCTGGGGGCTGGGGATGTTACGCGGCGCGCCATCGGTGGGTGCGCTGCTGGTCGGCATCTGGCTGAGCCGCCACAAGCTGGAAAAGCATGTCGGGATGATCATGTTCGGATCGGTGGCGGGGTTTGGCCTTGCCACGCTGGTGTTCGCGCTCTCCACGCAGTTGTGGCTTTCGCTGCTGGCGCTCTGTGCGCTGGGCGGTTTTGATATGGTGAGTATGGTGATCCGGGGCGCGCTGGTGCAGCTTGATACGCCGGACACGATGCGCGGGCGGGTGAATGCGGTTAACGCCATCTTTATCAACACGTCGAATCAGCTGGGCGAGTTCGAGTCAGGCCTGCTGGCGGCCTGGATGGGTGCGGCCCCGGCGGCGGCGCTGGGCGGCATCGGAACGCTGATTGTGGTGGCGCTCTGGATGAAGCTGTTCCCGCATCTGCGGCGGCGTCAGAGGCTGGAGAATGAGGCGGGTCTGGTTTAGGGCGGCGGTACGGGTATTGACCCGGCAGGCTCAGTTTCCGGGGGAGAAAAAAGAGATAACTGGCCCGAAGGCCAGTTCAGTAGGGGGACCAGTCACACTGCCAGTTCAGGCCGGGGGCAGAGGGGGAGTCTGACCCGCAGGCGGGAGGCCGTCAGGCCCCGGTTTTTCCCAGGTTGGCGTCAAATGTTTGCCAGCTTTCACGCATGTCCACAACGCTGCGGGTTTTGCGTGCCTCATCGATTTTGATGGCAGTGAGGCCCGCTTCAAGCGCGTCCACGACTGACACTTTCAGCGGTGTTCCCTGTTTAATATGTTTGACAATTTCTGCGGCCATCAGCGCATCCGCGCCGTAATGGCCATCATAGGCGTTGCCGCTGTAGGCGGTATCCACCTCTTTTGCGCCGGTGCGGGCATTGTGTACGCGGAAGTAGTTGCGGACAAAGTCGCCCTCCGCCATGCCGCTGGTGCCCATCACACAAAAACGGCGGAACTCATCCGGCACGTTCAGGTTGGCGTGGAAGGCAAGCGTCGCACCGCCTTCGTATTCGATCAGGGCGGTCTGGTAATCCACAATGTCGGCATCGCTGTCGAACACCGCATCGGTACTGGACCAGCCGCTGGGCTTCTCATGATAGATGGCGGAATCAGGCGTGACAGCGCCCTGCGGAGCATGAGCGGGCGTAAAAGATTTGCGACCGCCAAAGCTGGCGACGCGGGTCGGACGCTGCTGCAGCAGGCCCTGATAGAGATCGATGTCGTGGCAGCACTTTTCCAGAATATAGGGGCCGGCATACTTCTCCAGGCGCCGCCAGTCGCGCTGGAAGAAGGCACCGTGATAAGGTTTGATGTGCTCTGTCGCCTCAATAGAGGTGATCTCGCCCAGTTGTCCGGCGTCGCGCGCCGCCAGCAGGTCGTGATAGAGCGGTGAATAGCGCAGCACCAGACCGACCAGGATGCGAGCCTCGCCATACTCGCGCACCAGCTTCGCCATCGCCATCGTCTGCTCTTCATTGATCACCACCGGCTTTTCGGTAAAGACCGTATAACCCGCCGCCAGCGCCTGACCCACATGCTCCAGATGCAGAAAGTTGGGTGAACCTACCAGCACCACATCCATTCCACCCTGTTTTAGCAGGGCATCAATGGAGTCAAAGGCCTGACCGGGCGCGATACCAAAACTGTGCAGATTAGGCAGTCCGGCGGGAGCCGGATCGTAATACCCCACCACCGAGAAGGCGTCGTCGGCCCTGCTGAACTCTTTGATTACGTGGGACAGACGAAAGCCAAGACCGATAATGCCTACTTTCATGATAAACCCCTGCTTCTGAAATCGGATGATGTCTGGCCTGCCGGTAAGCGGCGTGGCTGTTGATAATCTGACCATCAACTTATTACGACAGAAAAAGTAATGTCAATAACGCGCTGCGCGTTTTGCGAGAGGGGTTTTTGTTATAGCGATGTAAAATAAGGGAAAATTGACAATATCTTTTTGCCATATTTATTTGTGATTGCGATTTAAGTTTTTTTATCCTATCGTTCGCTCACTATGGCTATAACCCTTACTCCGGGAAGGAATCGCGTGCAACCACACTATCTTCTTGGCATTGATGGCGGCGGTACACAGTGTCGCGCGCGGTTAACCGATCGGCAGGGGCGTCTGCTGGCCGAAGCCACGGGCGGTCCTGCCAACGTCTGGTCAGCCTATGACGCGGCGCTGAGCTGCGTTGATCAGCTGATCGACCTCGTTTTCTTACAGGCGGGATTAACCGCAGAGGCGCTGGCGCAGACCGCGCTGGTCGCCGGCTTAGCCGGAGCCAACGTCGCCTCGGTGCAGGCACGGCTTGCCAGCTGGCAGCCCGCCTGCGCGGCGTTACAGGTTGTCAGCGATGTGGAGATCGCCTGTGCAGGCGCCCACGCGGGCGCGCCTGGCGCCGTCTTTATCATCGGCACCGGCAGCCAGGGGGCCGCCTGGGATGGCGAACGCTTTACGCTGCTTGGCGGCTGGGGCTTTGCCCTGTCGGATCAGGGGTCGGGCGCGGAGCTGGGCCGTCGTGCGCTGCGTCTGGCGCTGCTGGCCCACGAGTCCATTGTTCCGCCTGGCGCACTGACCCGGCAGCTGATGGCGCAGTTTGACCACAGCCCGGAAACCATGCTGCTCTGGACGCGCTCCGCCACGCCTGCGGACTGGGCGCGCGTGGTGCCGCAGATCTTTGCGGCCGCCGACGCGGGCGATCGCCATGCCCAGGAGCTGCTGCAGCAGACCGCCGCCGATATCGGCCTGATGGTTCGCCGTCTGACCGCCCTGAGCAGCGGACCAGTGGCCCTGATGGGCGGGCTCGCCACCCCGATCCAGCCCTGGCTGGATGAGGCCGTTCAGGCCCGGCTGGTGACGCCTCAGGGTGATGCCCTGAGCGGCGCGCTGATCCTGGCCCGGCAGCTGACACCTGCCCGATTAACGATCTGACGCTGGCTTACTCCGTTCAGCCCGCTAACCCGAGGAATTTATGACCGCTCCCAACGTAACCGCGCGCATTCTGCGGTTGATTGTTGAAAATGCGCCGATCAGCCAGTCGGACCTGAAAGTTCGCAGCGGACTGAGCATGTCAACCGTGTCTCAGGCGACGAATCGCCTGCTGGCGCAGGAGATTGTGCAGGAGCTGGGGTTACGCCGCGTCTCGATGGGACGGCCAAAGACGCTGCTGGGGCTCAATGCCGATCGCGCCAGCGTGATTGGTATTCAGCTCAATGCCGAACGTAACCTGATCGTGATGACCGACCTCAGCGGCAACCTGCTGGGCGAGCAGCAGATGCCAAAAGGAACGCTGACGCCACGTCAGCTTGGCGATGCACTGGCAAAGTTTCTGCGCGGTGTGGAGGAGAAGCGGGTTGGTGCAATCGGCCTCGCCCTGTCGGGCCTGGTCGACGCCGACAATGGCTACTGCATCCGTTCCAAGGTGCTCGGCTGGGACAACGTGCCGATTGCGCGCCTGCTGGAAGCGCGCTTCTCTCTGCCGGTCTTTATCGAAAATGATGCCAACGCGATGGCGATGGCGGCGATGGTCTTTGGTCAGCTCGGCAACGCGCAGTCGGCGGTGATCGCCACCTACGGCAAAGGTATCGGGGCAGGGATCATTCTTAACCGTCAGCTCTATCGCGGGCGTCACGGCAAGGCGGGGGAGATTGGCAACGGGCTGGTGGCGGACGGTTCGCTGCGGCTGCTGGAGGATGTCGCCTCGTCGCGGGCTATTCTGCAACGCCTTGCGGAGCAGGAGCCGGATGAGGGCGTCACGCTACAGGCGCTGGACCAGCGGCCCACACCCGCAGTGCTGGCGGCGCTGGAAGAGGCCGGGCGCGAGCTGGGGATTTCGCTGGCGAACCTCTCTGTGGCCTACGATCCGGATGTGGTTTATCTGGCGATGGAGCCGCACATGGCGTCGCGTATCCTGCTCGACCACATCACCCAGAGTTTCCAGGCCTACCGGCTGAAACTGACGCCGCACATGACGCCGTTGCAGTTCCTGACAGAATCGAACCGGATGTGGGCGCTGGGCGCGGCAGGCTTTGCCGTTAACCGGCTGCTGGATCTGCTGGCGGCGCAGGCCGATGAAGAACCCGTCACCTGAATCCCCCTCCCAATAAAAACGGGCGCCGCGGCGCCCGTTTTTGTTTCCGCGTTGTCCTTAACGCAGGCGCATTCCCTGCTCATCAAACAGCAGGCAGTGCGCGGCGGAAAAGCCCAGTTCAACCTGAGTGCCCAGATCGCGCGCTGTCGCCTCGCGCTCCTCCACCACCAGCATCTGCTCACGTCCGATATCCAGATAGAGATAGTTGGTGTGGCCCAGCATCTCGCCATAGGCCAGCTCACCGCAGAAGTGCACGGCATCCGGCGTGCGGGCGGCAGGCTGGAAGTGCTCGGGACGAATGCCCAGCGTCACGGTCTGCCCTTCGTGGCAAGCGGCGGCGATGTTCAGGGTCAGCGCCTCAATTTTCAGCGCCGGCACCCGCAGCTGCACCTTACCCGCGCCCGTGGCGCTGATCTCTGCCCGCAGGAAGTTCATCTTAGGCGAGCCGATAAAACCGGCGACAAACAGGTTATCCGGGTCGTGATAGAGCGCCAGCGGCGCGCCAACCTGCTCGATGCGGCCCTGGCGCAGCACCACGATGCGGTCAGCCAGCGTCATCGCCTCCAGCTGATCGTGCGTCACATAGATCATGGTGTTGCCGAGCGAGGCGTGCAGGCGGGCGATCTCAATCCGCATCTGCAGACGCAGTTCGGCATCCAGGTTAGAGAGCGGCTCATCGAACAGGAAAATCCGGGGGTGACGGATGATCGCCCGGCCAATCGCCACACGCTGTCGCTGTCCGCCTGACAGCGCGCGCGGCAGGCGATCGAGCAGTTCGGTAAGGTGCAGGCGGGCGGCGGTCTGCTCAATCGCGCGGTTGATCTCCGCTTTCGGCTTCTTCATCACCTCCAGCGGATAGGCCAGGTTGCCGCGCACCGTCATGTTGGGGTAGAGCGCATAGGACTGGAACACCATGGCGATGCCACGTTCGGTGGCGGGCTGCTGCGTCATATCCTGTTCATCAATCAGCAACTGCCCGCTGCTGATCTCCTCCAGCCCGGCGATCATCCGCAGCAGCGTGGATTTGCCACAGCCGGATGGCCCGACAAACACCACAAATTCGCCGCTGTTAATCGTCAGATCGATGCCATGAATGACATTCACATGTTCATAGGACTTCTTCACATTCTGCAGGCGCAGGCTGGTCATCGGCTACCTCACTCAGAGTAACTGGCCCATGTAGATGGCATTGCTGCGCAGAATCGGGGTGAACCCCATGCGCTGATAAAAGGCACAGACCTGCTCATTCTGCAGGCTGACCCCCAGATGAACGCCGGTCACACCGGCGGCACGCAGCGCCGCCAGTTCATGCTCAATCATCCGTCGCCCCCATCCCCCTTTCTGGGCCGCGGGCAGCAGGTTGATATGCAGATGAGCCGGCCACTGCGTCACCAGATTGTCTGCGGCCTGGTCGGGATGGCGGATGGCGTCAAGAATTTTGCCGTCGAGCGGGGCGCTGGCGTGGCGGTCGCGATATTTCGCCTGCAGCGCCGGCCACCATTCGGCCGCCAGCCGGGCTTCAAACGCGCGGGTATCGGGCACCGCGACCACATAACCCTGCACCTCACCCTCCCGCTCCAGCACAAAGGCAAAGTCCGGCGCAAATCGTGCGTAGGGCACGGCAAAACGCTGGCCGGGGTAGTCGGGATCGGAGTAGAGCGCACGGGCATCGCCGCCCGCATCGGCTGTTTCCAGGCAGATGCGGTAGAGCGCCGGAAAGTCCGCCGGTGTGGCCGGACGGATGACACCTTGATTCGCCATGGTGAATTCTCGTGAGTGAGTGAACCGGTCAGAGCGTGAACCGCTTCGCAGGTGAAAGTTACGTTAATAAAAGCGGACTTAGTTTTCAAGATAGAATAATTACCTTATCGCACTAACCCGGCCGGTTCGGCAATATTTACCGGCATCAGGATGCACAACTGTGATCGCCAGCACGCCCGTAACAGGGCGTCTGGCAGCCGTTTCACAGCCAGCGAAAAGAGAAAAGTGTGAGCGTGATAGGATTTTCATATGTTTTATCAGGATGTTATTTTGCGATTATCGCACAGGCATCTTCTGTGGGATAAGCGGCAGGTGGCGGAATACCGCACCGGCTGATGCGCGCAGACGCAGCGCGGCGTGCTGAATTTTCTGCTCTTTTGTTGTTTATTTGCGCGTGCTCACAGCGTTGCAATTCCCCGCGCGGGCTGTTTGACTTTATTTTTTTATTAAAGTAAGTATGAGTGAGTGCGTTTGTGTGCGGCTGCAGCCTGCAGGATGTCAGGCGGTGAGATGAAGGGATGCCGATCCTGGTCTGAAGAAGGTGAGCATAATGTCTGTTTCCTCCGTTCGTTCGTTCCGAATTCGCAATGTGGGTCGGCTGCTGGCAGCGAGCCTGCTGGCGGGCAGCGTCTCGCATGTCGCCCACGCCGCCGTAACCCTGAATGAGTGGGATATCTATAACTATCCGCAGCAGACGGCCGCAGTGGATGAAGGGATTAAGGAATTTTCGCAGCAGAATCCTGGCATCGTGATTAATCGCTCGGTTCACTCTTTCGAAGATACCCGTATTCCGCTCAAACTGGCGCTGACCGCCGGTGATGGCCCGCAGATCGCTCAGGTTAACCAGGGCGGTGGCGATATGGGCTCGCTGGTGAAAGATAAGCTGCTGCTGCCGCTGGACAGTTACGCCACCAGCAACGGCTGGACCCGCCGTTTCCCGGACTCGATTCTGAAGCGTAACCGCTGGTCAGACAGCGGCGAGTTTGGCAGCGGTAAGCTTTACGGCATCGCCAGCCTGGGCGAAATGGTGGGGCTCTATTACAACAAAGCATTGCTGGACAAGGCGGGTATCGCGGTGCCGAAAACGCTGGCCGAGCTGGAGAGCGCCATGGCGAAGCTGAAACAGCAGGGCACCGCCCCGATGATGCTGGGCCTGCTCGATGGCAATATGGGCCAGCAGCTGCTCAGTACGCTGTGGCAGGCGCAGATTGAGAGCCGCGACCGCAAGACGCTGGACAACCTGATTTACGATGTGGGTGGCACCTTCAAAGAGAGCAAACTGGTGAATGCCGCCACCATGATGAAGAGCTGGACCGACAAAGGCTACTTCTTCCCGGGCTTCCAGGGCATCGGCCACGACGATGCGGCAACCCTGTTCCAGAACGGCCAGGCGGCCTTCCTGGTCAGCGGCACCTGGTATCTTGGCCAGTTTAAAGACAACAAAGATATTCACTTCGCCGCGATGCCTGCCGGTGAGGGTGTGAAACAACCGCTGATGGTGGGCGGAACCGATCTGGCGTTCTCTATTACCAGCACCGCCAAAAGCAGGGATCAGCAGGATGGCGCGGCGAAGTTCATCAACTATATGGTTTCCGATGCGATGGCGGATCGCTGGCTGAAGGTCGGTTTCCTGCCCGCCAGCACCAACAAAGCGGCCAGAATGCCTGCGGATAATCCGCTGCTGGCGGAGGCGTATCAGGTCTGGCTGACGCTGAACGACTACGACGGTTTAGGCCACTATGTAGACTGGGCGACACCGACCATGAACGCCGAACTGAACCAGAATGTCCAGCTGCTGCTGGCAGGCCGTCTGACCGCCGATCAGATGGTCGTCAACTTTGATAACAACTATCAGCGTTACCTGAAAACCCTGAAGCATTAAGCCGGAGGCCCGGCAGACCGCCGGGCCTGAGCATCGTTCCGAACCACGGGTAAGGTTATGTTGAATTTAAGCGGCTGGCGTAATTTTCTCTATGTTCTGCCTGCGGTGCTGGTGTATGCGGTGTTTCTGCTGTTCCCGCTGCTGGCCTCGCTGGGCATCAGTTTTACTGAATGGGATGGCACCTCGCTGCCGGTATTCAGCGGCCTCAGCAACTATCTGCGGATGTTCAGCGATCCGGTGTTCTGGATCGCGCTGGGTAACAACGCCCTCCTGATGCTGTTCTACACCCTGCTGCCGATTGGCGTCGGCCTGCTGCTCTGCAGCTTTCTGTATGAGACGCGCAACAACAGCGAACGCAGCGTGCTGCGCATTCTCTTTTTCCTGCCCTATATCATGCCGATGGCGGTGCTGGGCGTGGTGTGGCGCTGGCTTTATAACCCCGCGTTCGGGCCGATCGATCAGATCCTCCGCGCAATAGGATTGCCGCAGCTGGCGCTCTCCTGGCTGGGCGATTTTACCTGGGCGCTGCCTGCGGTGGGGCTGGTCGCGACCTGGTACTTCTTCGGCTTCTGTCTGGTGCTGTTTATGGCGGGCCTGCAGCGCATGGATCCCTCGCTGCTGGAAGCCGCCGACCTGGATGGCTCATCGCGTCGCCAGAAGTTTATGCGGATTACGCTGCCCGGCCTGCGGCCTGAACTGCGGATTGCGCTGCTGCTGACGGTGATCGCCAGCCTGAAAGCCTTCGACCTGGTCTATGTGATGACGCAGGGTGGGCCGGGCACCTCGACCATGGTGACCAATATCTTTATGTATAAGCAGGGTTTTGACCTGCACTACTTTGGCTACGCCTCGTCGGTGGCGGTGTTCAGCATGGTCATTGTTTTAGGCATTAACTATCTGATCCATCTGGCCTTAAAGGAGCGTTACTGATGCGAAGCACGCCGATCATTTCACGCGCGCTGATCTGGATTGTGGCGCTGATGACGATTCTGCCGTTTCTGATGGCGCTGATGACCTCGTTTAAAACCCAGATGGAGCTGTTTCAGGGGGTCTTCACGCTGCCCGCCTCGCTGAATTTTAAAAACTATCTGACCGCGTGGCAGCAGGGACATTTTAACGTCTACTTCCTCAACTCGGTGCTGGTGGTGATCCCGGTGGTGCTGTTCAGCGTGCTGCTGGGGATCCTGGCCGGATTCGGTTTTGCCTGGCTGAAGATCCCGGGGAAAAAAGTGATTGCTGCGATGCTGGCGCTGGGGATGGTGCTGCCGAGTGAAGCCTTTATCATTCCGCTCTATCACGAACTGCGCTGGATGGGGCTGACCAACACCTATCTGGCGCTGATCCTGCCGCAGATTGCGCTGTCGCTGCCCTTTACCACGCTGATGATCGCCAGTGCGTTTCAGCAGGTGCCCAAAGAGCTGGTGGAAGCGGCGGTCATGGATGGGGCATCGCGGGTCAAAATCCTGTGGGGCATTCTGGTGCCTGCAATCTGGCCGACCCTGTCGACCCTGGGACTGCTGCTGTTTATCTGGACCTGGAACGAGTTCCTGATCCCGCTGATTCTGGTCAATAAAGATGAGCTGCGCACGCTGCCGATTGGCATGATGTTTTTCCAGAACAAAAACACCATCGACATTCCGGTGCTGATGGCGGGCGCGATGATTGTGATTATGCCGCTGATCGCGGTGTTCCTGATTTTCCAGCGCAAATTTATCAGCGGCGTCACCGAAGGTGCCGTGAAGTAATCTGTGACAGCCCGCACAAAACGGCGCACTGGCGGCCAGACAAAGGTTTGCTGCGCCGCTGTGTGCTGCAATTTCTCCTCCTCAACCTGCGGGAGACGCATGATGCACCTTTCCCTTGCTGATTTTCATCCGGCCGCCGATGGCGAAACTGCCGACACCGACGTGCTGCAGCGCGCCCTGGATCAGATTGCTGCTGCGGGTGGCGGGCGTCTGACCGTGCCAGCCGGTCGCTATCGCACCGGTTGCCTGACGCTGCCCTCTGATTTTGAGCTGCACCTGGAAGCCGGAGCAGAGCTGATCGCCAGTCACCGGCTGTCGGACTATCAGGCCGTGCAGACGCTAAGCTGTGCGGAGAAGTCCCACAACGTGCTGCTCTATGCGCTGGGCCAGCGCAATATCACCATCAGCGGCACCGGACGCATTGATGGTGATGGTGAAGCCTGGTTCGCCGCTGAGCGTGATGAGCAGGGCTATCGCCTGCCGCGCGTTGACCGGCCACGAATGATCGTGTTTGAGGATTGCGAACAGGTGACGCTGACGGCTTTTACCATCGTGCAGGCGCCGATGTGGACGGTGCATCTGGTGAGCTGCCGCCATGTGCATATCGACCATCTCACGATCGACAACAGCATGACCATGCCCAACACCGATGCGCTGGATATCGATAGCTGCGAGGCAGTGTTTGTGAGTAACAGCTACTTCAGCGCCGCCGATGACGCGATCTGCATTAAAACCACCTGTAAACCCGCAGCCCTGCGGCGTCCGGCCCGGCAGATTATGATCACCAACTGCCTGCTGCGCAGCTACAGCTGTGCATTTAAAATCGGCACGGAGACCTGGGACGATGTCGAAGATGTCACCGTGACCGGCTGTACGCTGTTTGATTCCAACCGTGGCATCGGCATTCTGTCGCGCGACGGCGGGGCGATGCGACGTCTGCTGTTCAGCAATCTGACCTTTGCCTGTCACCATGCGCCGCCCTGTCACTGGGGCAAAGCCGACCCACTGCATATCTCCGTTCGCAGCCGTGATCCCGCCATCCCGCCCGGCATCGTCGAACTGGTGCAGTTCAGTAATCTGACAGGCGTCGCGGAAGGTGCAATTAACCTGCATGCGGCACAACCGGGCTGGATACGCGATGTGGTGATTAGCCAGCTTCAGATGCGGCAGACGGTGTCGCCGATGACTCAGGGGCAGTATGACATTCGCCCGCCCTGTAACCCGGATGCCCCGACCGGCATGGGTCTGGACAACGCCTATAAACTGGATCCGACAACCGGCGAAGCCTTTGGCGTGGAACCCTATCCCGGCGGGTTGCCTGGCCTGTTCGCGCGTGGCGTGGAGAATCTGCAACTGCACCACCTGACGATCAACAGGCCAGCGCCGTTACCGGCAGGCTGGCATCCCGATCCGGTGGTGCAGCTACCGGCGTGAATTACAGCGCGGCGGCGATGGCGGCCCCCAGCTCTTCCGTGGTGGCGCTGCCGCCGAGGTCGCGTGTGAGATGCTGACCCGCCGCCAGCGTGCGTTCGATCGCATTCAGCACGGCATCGCCCGCCGCTTTGTAGCCGAGGTGCTCCAGCATCATCGCGCCACACCAGATCTGCCCGACAGGATTGGCGATGCCTTTACCGGCGATATCGGGCGCCGAGCCGTGCACCGGTTCAAACAGGCTGGGAAACAGACCTTCCGGGTTGATGTTAGCGGAAGGCGCAATGCCGATGGTGCCGGTGCAGGCCGGGCCGAGATCGGAAAGGATATCGCCAAACAGGTTGCTGGCGACCACCACATCGAACCAGTCCGGGTGCAGTACGAAGTTGGCGGTGAGAATATCGATGTGATACTTATCGACGCGAACCGCCGGGAACTGGCTGGCCATCGCCTCAACGCGGCTGTCCCACCAGGGCATGGTGATGGCGATGCCGTTGGATTTGGTGGCGGAAGTGAGATGTTTTTTCGGCCGGCTCTGCGCCAGCTGATAAGCAAACTTCAGGATGCGATCGACGCCGGTGCGCGTCATCACCGTCTCCTGAATGACCACTTCGCGATCGGTGCCAGGAAACATCGTGCCGCCGACGCTGGAGTATTCCCCCTCGGTGTTTTCGCGCACTACATAGAAGTCGATATCGCCAGGCTGGCGATTCGCCAGTGGCGCTTTCACGCCGGGCATCAGCCGGACCGGGCGCAGATTGACATACTGATCGAATTCACGCCGGAACTGCAGCAGCGAACCCCACAGTGATACATGGTCGGGCACCACCTCAGGCCAGCCGACCGCGCCAAAATAGATCGCATCAAAGGCTTTCAGTTGCGGGAACCAGTCGTCAGGCAGCATTTTGCCGTGCTGCTGCCAGTAGTCGGCGCTGGCATAATCGAACCACTCCCAGCGCAGCGGAATGTTGAATTTCTCTGCGGCAGCATTCATCACGCGGACGCCTTCCGGCATCACCTCTTTGCCAATGCCGTCGCCAGGGATGACGGCAATACGGTGGATTTTATCAGTCACAGGGCACCTTTCCGGTTGATGTTCGAATTGTGTACGCAGTATAACTGTCGGTTCCGGGAAGATAATGAGTCTGAAACGCAATCCAGTGTTGAATAAAAGTAGAGAATCCCGCACATCCACAGATGACCTGGCTTTCTTTGTTCGCCTGGCCGGGCTGGAGAGTCTGACGGCGGCGGCGCATGAACTGGGCCTGTCGCTGGCGGCGGTCAGCAAACGTCTGAGCCAGCTTGAGCAGCGCCTCGGCGTG
The DNA here is from genome assembly GCF_051025615.1 of Pantoea phosphatilytica. Taxonomy (NCBI): domain Bacteria; kingdom Pseudomonadati; phylum Pseudomonadota; class Gammaproteobacteria; order Enterobacterales; family Erwiniaceae; genus Pantoea; species Pantoea phosphatilytica. The sequence goes on along the minus strand of NZ_JBPFDF010000002.1, from coordinate 416,522 downwards.
CAGCTGCTGCGCCGCACCACCCGACGGCTGGAGCTGACGGCAGAAGGGCGTCGCTATCTGGCGGGTGCCCGACCGCTGCTGGATCAGCTGGCGGCGCTGGAGGAGGCGGTGAGCGGGGAAACCGCTCAGCTACGCGGCACACTGAACATCAACGCCTCATTCGGCTTTGGCCGTCGCCATATCGCGCCCTGCGTGTCGGCCTTTGCTGCCCTGCATCCGCAGCTCTCGCTGTCGCTGCAGCTCAGCAGCCAGTCACTCAACTTTCCGGATGCGCATATGGATATCGATATTCGGGTCGGTGAACCACCTGACTCGCGGCTGGTGGCGCGCAAATTGCGCACCAATCCGCGTATTCTCTGCTGCTCGCCTGCCTACGCTGCCCGGCATGGTCTGCCTGCCACCGTGCGCGATCTGGCGCAGCACAACTGCATTTTACTGCGCCAGCATGACAGCGATTTTACCCTGTGGCGGCTGATCCGTGGCGAACAGAGCATCACGCAGAAAGTGCGCGGCAGCCTGATCACCAATGATGGCGAAGTGGCGATGCGCCTGGCGATGGACGGGCATGGCATCCTGCTGCGTTCCTGGTGGGACGCGCAGCACAGTCTGGCGTCGGGTGAACTGCTGCCAGTGTTACCTGAATGGCAGGCACCCGATGGGGATATTTTTGCGGTCTGGCAGGCGCAGCGTCAGCTTCCGGCGCGAATTTCCGCCTTTGTCGCGTTTCTGCAGCAGCATCTTCAGTCGATTGATTAATCTGTTATTGATCTGTTTTCCTGCCCCTTCTGACGGGGCTGAACACTTTATATACCGTATAATGCTGATTTACGCCGCTGAACGAGCCGCTGCGTTTACACTATTTTCACTGATGCGTATGATTCTCATTCTTTTTATCCCAGCCTGCCGGGTCTGCCGCGGCCCGCCGGGAACGGCAGATCGATAAGGGAGTTAAGCATGAAAGCGTTGTTCAGCCCGCGTAAAATGGCACTTGCCCTGGCGATGGTCAGCGCCTTCGGCCTGACCGCGTGTCAGACCACAACCAGGAAAGTGGATGGCAGCGGGGCGGTGGTGATGCAGCCCTCCAGCCCGGACAATCTGATCCAGCGTGAGCTCGAAGGGGGCGTGCAGCAGATGGTCTATCTGTCCGCAACCAATACGCTCTATATCGCCCGTGCGCAGGCGGCAGAGACGGTAAGCGGCGGCATGATCTATCGGCTTGATGCCAGCACGCTGCAGAGCCGTGGGGCCGGGCATTTCGATCTGAAAAACGTGGGTCTGATCGGTGAGCCGGACGGCAGCGCGCTCTACGCTACCAACGCCTTCGATGGTGCAATCACTGAGATCGATCCGGAAAACGGCAGGGTGCTGAAACGGCTGATCCTGAATGAGAAAGATCAGAGTGGCCAGCCCGCTCATCCGCATGAAATCCTGCTGCATGACGGCCTGCTCTATGTGGGCGATGCCGGTGATTCGGGTGTGATCTGGGTCGTGCAGGCGAAAACCCTGAAGCTGAAAGCCCGGATGACCGGAGCCGGAAAAGCGATCGGCGGCCTGCTTTTCTCACCGGTCAGCGATCGGATTTATGCAACGAATGGCAGTGGCGAGATCCTGGTCATCAATCCGCGTAATCACAGGATCGAGCAGCGTCTGACCGCGGGAGACGGACAGAGCGATCCGTTGCTGAACATGGCGGAAGATCCGGCGACGGGTCGGTTGTTTGTCACGGCGCGTTCCCGGACGGGGCAGGCGTGGGTGTTTGATGAGCGGAGCGGCCGGGTGATCCAGAGTCTGGTGCCGGGCGATTCGCAGGGCATTAAATTCAATGGCAAGCGTAATGAAATCTACCTCAGCCAGCGCGAGTCAAAGAAGGTGCTGCAGCTGGATGGCACGACTTATGACGTTAAAAACAGCTGGTCATTTGGGGGGCATCCCGAAAATCTGCTGGTAACGCCGGATGGGCAGACGCTGTTTGTCACCCTGAAGCAGGGGAGCAAAGAGGATAGCAGCGGCCAGTCGCAGGATGGCGTGGCGCGCATCAATCTGCAGTAAAAAAAGGCGGCACGGCTGCCGCCCCGGGATTTATTTGCTGACACCCTCAACCAGCACTACGCGGTAGCTGGCACCTTTCAGGCGGTGCGCTTTGGCCGCCTGATATTCCGGGCTGTCATACCAGGCGTGAGCGGCTTCGCGGCTCGCGAACTCCAGAATTACCACTCCTTCCGCTTCCTGACCTTCCAGCGTTTCCAGCTCACCATAAAAGGCGAGCGGGTTGATCTGATGATCGCCGCGTGCCTGGCCCGCTTTCTCGGCGTAGATCGCCATTTCATCCTGATTCAGGGTGTTATCACGAATAAAAACAACGTATGCACTCACAGGTTTCTCCTTAAGCTTTTTTATCCTGAGTCTGGGTATCGAAGTCAGCGGCATCATGACGCTCATGCAGCTGATCGGCCGGGTCACCCATTATGCGGTTGACCTTGCGACCACGAATCACGGCCGGCCGCTGCGCGATCTCTTTCGCCCAGCGCACCACATTTTTATAGGACTGCACATCCAGGAATTCCGCTGCGCCATACTGATCGTTCAGCACCATATTGCCGTACCACGGCCAGGTGGCGATGTCGGCGATGGTGTAATCGTCACCGGCCAGATAGCGGTTATCGGCCAGCTGGCGATCCAGCACGTCGAGCTGACGCTTCGCTTCCAGCGTGAAGCGGTTGATGGCGTACTCAATTTTTTCCGGCGCATAGTGATAGAAATGGCCGAAACCGCCGCCCAGATAAGGCGCGGAGCCCTGCAGCCAGAACAGCCAGTTCAGGGTTTCGGTGCGGGTGGCGATATCTTTTGGCAGGAAGTAGCCATATTTTTCTGCCAGATAGAGCAGGATATTGCCCGACTCAAACACCCGGATCGGCGGCGTGGCCGAGTGGTCGCTCAGCGCCGGAATTTTCGAATTCGGATTCACGTCAACAAATCCGCTGGAGAACTGATCGCCGTCGCCGATACGAATCAGCCAGGCATCATATTCCGCATCCTGAACGTTCAGCGCAAGCAGCTCTTCCAGCAGGATGGTCACTTTCTGGCCGTTAGGCGTGCCCAGGGAGTAGAGCTGCAGAGGGTGTTTGCCGACCGGCAGCGCTTTTTCATGGGTAGGACCCGCAAATGGACGGTTCGTCTTCGCACCGTTGCCTTTGGCTTCAGGATCCCAGGTCCAGACTTTTGCAGGCTGATATGCATTTTCCGACATAATAAACGTTCGCCTTGTGATGTGATGTTCGTCAGGAGTGTAGCAGGTGCTGCGAAGGCGGTTTAACTCTGCTGGCTGCGCAAAGGTGTGCTGCCCCGCGCGGAGGTCAGGCGGGCTGCGGCGTCGGAGAAAAGTGCATAAAAGTGTGTCAGGCGGGGCGTTGGTGGTTTATACCGTGCAGCAGGCGACCACTGCACGGCAGGCAGGTTTACAGCAGTTCGCGCTCAATCCGTTCGCGGGTTTCGATAGCCTGAACCTTCATTTTTTCCGGGTAGCCAAACAGAGAGGTGGCGATAATCGATTCACCGCCCACTTTATGTGTCCGGGTGGCAAAGCCGGTGTCGCGCAGCGTTTTAAACAGGGTGTCGAAGTCCACTTCGCCTTCACCGACGCCAACGTGCTGGTGAATGGTGGCATCCACTCCCGGCGGGTTAACGATGTAGCGACAGTGTCTGGTGTGATTCATGGTGTCGGCGATCAGTACGTGGGAGAGATCGTCTCCGGCATACTCCAGCATCGGCTTCACATCGCCTTTACCTTTGTCATAAAAGAAGGTGTGGGGGGTGCTGTAAACATATTTGACGTTGTCGCTGCGGAACGATTTGACGATATCGACCGTTTCGTTGTTCTCTTCGCAAAAATCCCAGGGGTGAGCCTGGATTTCGACGCGGATGCCTTCACGTTCGATGATTGGCAGCAGCTCCTCCATCGAGCGATAGAACATCTCTTCGCAGATTTCCGGCTCGTTTGGCGTGCCGGAGAGTTCGGTGTTGATCACTGGCACCCCCATCTCAACCGCGATCTCAATCATCCGCTTCCAGTTTTTTACCGCCGCCTGACGGCGCAGCTCATCCGGGCCGGACCAGCGATAGACGACGATAAACGAAGAGATCGCCAGCCCGGTGGCGCGCAGGGCATTTTTATACTCAGTGATGATTTCACGGCTGGCTTTAGGGTGCTTATAAAAGGGGTTGATCTGTGGATGCGGTGACTGTTCGATATATTTGTATCCCCACTCCGCCACCTGATGAACCATTCGGGTGATGCCCATATCTTTAATCACATCCACATCAAAAGCGATTTTCATCTTTCTGCTCCGGCGTTACTAAAGGGCTGTTGTTCATGGCCGACCGCATCAGGCTGCTGCGAGCTTAACGGCGCGGCGGACGGAGCGGGTCAGCAAGCCGGCCCGCTTCTGCCGCCGGACACGCTCTGGAATCGGGCCGGCAGCAGGATTTTCCCCTGTTTTATCAAATGAACGTTTTAAAAGGAATGAAGATAGAAATGAATGTTTCATTCTGAGAGGAGCGTCAAGGTTGTCGCATTTTTTCTATCAAAAAAATGAGAGGATTTTCCGGGCCACGTTAGAGTGAGAGGCGCAAAACCCGCAGAACAGGTCGTTTTCAATCCGAAAGAAGAGGGGCAGGATGGCAAAAGTAACGATGATCGCCATAGCACAGGCGGCGGGTGTAGGCGTAGCCACCGTAGACCGGGTGCTTAACCGTCGTGCGCCGGTGCGCAGCGTGACCACGCAGAAGGTGCTGAGTGCGGCCCGTGAGCTGGGCTACCGTCTGCCGGATGCGCATAGCCAGGCAATGGCATCGTTCGCTGCGGCCCCGATTCGCGTGAGTTTCATCCTGCTGCCTGCCCGTTACTCCTGTTACCAGCAACTGGGCGAGGCACTGAAACAGCAGCTTAAGATGCAGCAGCCCGCAGGCAATGAACCCGAATTCTGCTGGCATGATATTCATGAGGTGGAGGCAGTGGCGCGATCGTTACGTCAGCTGGCACAACGCAGCGAGGTGATTGCGCTGGTGGCACTGGATCATCCGCTGATTCGGCACGCTGTCCGCGACGTGTCGCGGCTGGGCGTGCGGGTCTACGCGCTGTTCTCCGACTTCTCGCCCTGTGAACATGCCGGTTTTATCGGCATCGATAACCAGAAAGCGGGCCGGACGGCGGCCTGGATGGCGCAGCATCTGCTCCGACAGCCGGGATCGGTCGGCGTGCTGCTCGGCGATCATCGCTTTACCTGTCAGGAGCGCAGCGAAATCAGTTTTCGATCCTGCCTGCGTGAAGCGGGCGTCAGCCAGCGGGTGCTGGAGCCGCTGAAAACGCATGAGTCCGCAGAAGGGGGCTATCAGGCGGCCCGGCAGTTGCTGGAGACACATAGGGATCTGGTGATGATTTATGCGCCCTGCGGCGGTATTGAAGGCGTGGTGCAGGCGCTGCGCGAGAGTGGCCGCCCCCGGATTGATCTGCTGTGCCACGGTCCGCTGCCGGGCGATGATCTGGCGCTGATTGACGGCACCATTACGCTGATGCTGCGCAACCGAATTGATGCGCTGGCCGCGGCTGCGATCGCAACATGCCTCAGCAGCCCGGCAGATCAGCATGATCATTTTGCTCAGGTCACGGTGCCGTTCGATATCGTCACGCGTGAAAACCTGTAGAGAGATCCGCTTAGTTATTTTTGACAGGAATCTCTCATTTACAGCGAGGTGCTGACAGGATCGCCTGGATAAAATTGAAAGTTTTCACGATTGTCCGGGATGAAACATATCGTTTGATATCACCCTTCAGAAACGGGCTACTGCCAGAAGGCAAAAACCCCCGCCGAAGCGAGGGTTTCAAATTCTGGTGCGCGACCCAGAGGGCAAGCCACAGGACGTGGCGAGTGAATCGAACCTGTCGATAACGGGTTTGCTCAGAACGCAAAAACCCGCCAGAGGCGGGTTCTTTAAATTTTGGTGCCCGAACCCGGAATCGAACCAGGGACACGGGGATTTTCAATCCCCTGCTCTACCGACTGAGCTATTCGGGCAACGGGGCGCATTAAACCGTAAAGGCCGCGGGTCGTCAACGGCTTTCACTAAAAAACCCCTGAAAACGTGACTGATTGCCTGATTTTCAGTCAGGATCGATAAAACCTCAGGCCAGGGCACCCTGTTTGCGGCACAGCGCGATGCTGTAAACATCTTCCGCCAGGCGCTGGGCGGTGGCGACATCCTGTACATTACGTTTCACCAGCAGCTTACTGAGACAGCCCTCCAGAATCAGCTCCATCTGATCGGCTACCATGGAGGGGTTATCCAGCGCCTGATCCAGCAGAATGTCATGCGTGAACTGCCAGGAGCCACGTTTCTGTTGCTCGGCCAGTTGATGAATGGGCTGGTCAGGCTGCGGATAGAAGCTGCAGGCGGCAATAAACAGGCAGCCAGGGAAGCGGCCTTTACTGACCTGCTCAGCCAGGACGTCATAGCGTGCCATCAGCTTCTGCGCCGCTGACAGCGTTTCATCGAGCAGGATCTGACGTCGCCAGGTTTCAATCTGCTGCCCGTGATAGCGCAGCGCATCGTAGAGCAGGGCGTCACGGTCGGGCCAGAACAGCTGAAGCTGTTCTGAGGGTAATCCGGAACCCGCCAGGGTCTCCAGTGAGAGGGTGGCGGCGAGGCCGTTCTGTTCAAGCACATTCAAGGCATGCTCGAGTATCTGTTCACGCTGCAAGTGACTCTCCTCTGGTCTTCAGGCCCGGCTGATTACCGGGCAACAATCTGACTCCAGTGTTGTTTATGGGGTAAGTTTCTGCAAATGCGCCCGGAAGTCGGCGGCATTGAGAAACCCGGTGATACGCGATCCGGGGATTTCGCGGCCCTGCGCATCAAAGAACAATATGGTCGGTAATCCCAGCACCCGAAGATGTTGCAACAGCGCATTGTCGCTGGCGCTGTTGGCCGTGACATTGGCCTGCAGCAACTGAACCCGACTCAGGCTATCGCGCACGGTGCTATCGCTAAAGGTGTATTTTTCAAACTCCTTGCAGGCCACGCACCAGTCAGCATAGAGATCGACCAGGGTAATGCGGCCGTCGGCCTTCTGCAGCGCGCTGTCGAGCTGTTGCGGCGTCTGCACAGGCTGAAACGGCAGCGCGGCTACGGCCTGCTGCTCGGCAGAATGCCCGAAAGCCCACTCCTGCAACGGGCGGGCGCTGATCAGCGCGGCGGCCAGCATGACGATCTGCACCACCCGCCACCCGCCGCTGCGGGTATGCAGGCTGACACAGAACGCCCAGCCGAAAAAGGCCACACCCAGCAGGCTCCAGAGGCGTAATCCCCAGAGATCGCCGGTTATCCGCTCCAGCAGAAACACCGGCAGCGCCAGAATGACAAACCCAAAGCCCTCTTTAACGGTCTGCATCCACGGGCCGCTTTTCGGCAGCAGGCGATTCCCAAAAAGCGTCACGGCGATCAGAGGTAATCCCATGCCGACGGCATAAAGCCACAGCGTGCCCGCGCCAGCCCACAGATTTCCGCTCTGCGCGATATAAAGCAGAATGGCGCTGAGCGGGGCAGTGGTGCAGGGCGAGCAGATTAATCCGGCCAGTGCCCCCATCAGGAAGACACCAGGCAGCGATCCGCCCTGCTGGCGATTGCTCCACAGGGTCAGGCGGGTTTGCAGGCTGGCGGGCAGCTGCAGCGTAAAGAGGCCAAACATCGACAGGGCCAGCGCGATAAACAGCACGGAGAGCGTCACCAGCACATAAGAGTGCTGGAGCGCGGCCTGGAAACGCAGACCGGCGGCCGCGACGATCAGCCCCAGCAGCGTGTAGGTGAGCGCCATCCCCTGCACATAGACCATCGCCAGCGCAAACAGCCGGCCCAGCGAAGAGTGGCGCTGTTCGCCAAGAATAATGCCGGAGATCAGCGGATACATCGGCAGCACGCAGGGCGTAAACGCCACACCGATGCCGATCAGCAGCGCCCAGAGCGGGGAAAAGGGCAGCGGGCTGGCGGGGGCAGGCTGAGCGTCAGATCTGTTTGTGGCCGTCGCCGCCTGTGCGGGCGCGGACGCACTGCTGGCGGCCACCGCGTTCAGCGGAACGGTGCGGGTTTCCGGCGGATAACAGAACCCGGCGGCGGCACAGCCCTGATAGGTGACGCTGAGCGAGGCGCCGCGGGCGGCCTGCTGCAGCGTCACCGGCAGCGTCAGATTTTCAGGATAGATCTCACTTTTGCCAAAGAACTCATCTTCATGCGGCTGACCCGCAGGCAGCGTCAGCGGCGCAATCGTCGCGTTCTGGGGCGTGATGTGGATCTGCTGGCGATAGAGGTAATAACCCGATTTCACCTTCCAGTGCAGGTTGAGTTGCGCGCCCTGCTGGTCGAAGTCAAACGTAAACGCCTGGTCGACCGGCACGAAGCGGCGGGTCGATGGGTCTGAGAAAAGGGATGCGTGCGCCTGCAGGCAGACAAACAGCGCCAGCAGGATCGTTATTAAGCGAGAGATGCGTGCAGCCATGACAAGTATTCACTGTCTCCATATTGAACCGGCAGAGCCAGCAGTTCGGGTACGTCGTAAGGATGAGCCGCTTTGAGCAGGTCACACAGCGCCTGCTGGCGATCGCTGTCGCACTTCAGCAGCATCTGCACTTCGCTACTCTGCTCGATTTTCCCCTGCCAGCGATACCAGGAGGTCGCCCCCGGCAGCAGAGTCACGCAGGCCGCCAGTCTGGCTTCCAGCGCCAGGGCAGCGAGCTGCTGCGCTGTAGTCTGATCGGGCGCCGTACAGAGAATAACAACAGCCTTCATCCTGACACTCCTGTTTAAAAGAGCGCCGATGATAGCACGCTCCCCCGGTAAGATGATGCGGGCGCTACAGCAGCAGCCCGCCAAAGAGAAAGCCCGCCAGCACCGACAGCGCAATGGCGATCACGCCTGGAATAATAAAGGCGTGGTTGAAGACAAACTTGCCAATCCGGGTGGAGCCGGTGTCATCCATCTCCACCGCGGCCAGCAGAGTCGGGTAGGTGGGCAGGACGAACAGCGCCGACACGGCGGCGAAGGAGGCAATCGCCGTCAGCGGGCTGACACCCAGCAGCAGCGCGGCGGGCATGAGTGCTTTGGTGGTGGCAGCCTGCGAGTAGAGCAGCATGGAGGCGAAAAACAGAATCAGCGCCAGCATCCACGGGTAGGTTTTCAGCGTGTCGCCAGCCAGGGTCTGAATATCGGCCAGATGCGCTTTTACAAAGGTATCGCCCAGCCAGGCAACGCCCATTACGCAGATACAGGCACTCATACCCGATTTAAAGGTACTGGCACTGAGGATGTCGCCGGTGTCGAGTCTGCAGGTCAGGCTGATCAGCGTGGCAATGGTCAGCATAAACACGACGATAGCCTCATTGCGCGGCAGAGGTGGATTGACGATCAGGCCAACGCTGGCGCTGGTCGCGGTGGCATAGAGCACCACGGCCACAATCCCCGCCAGGAACAGCAGCACCGATCTTTTCGCGCCCGGTTTTGCCTGGTAGTGTGTGGCACCGCGCAGGGTGGTTTCCCCTTTGGCAAGACGGGCCTGATAAACCTCATCATCTTTTAACTCTTTGCCAAGAAAGTTCGTTACCAGCGCCGCCAGGAACAGGCCTGCCATCGTGGCGGGGATGGTGATCGCCAGCAGGGTGATGTAGCTGACGCCGCGCGGTTCAAGCAGCGTCGCGAAGAAGACCACTGCCGCAGAAATCGGTGAGGCGGTAATCGCAATCTGTGATGCCACGACCGCAATCGACAGCGGCCGGGAGGGGCGGACGCCTTGCTCTTTTGCCACTTCAGCAATCACCGGCAGCGTCGAAAATGCAGTGTGTCCGGTGCCGGCCAGCAGCGTCATCAGGTAGGTCACCAGCGGGGCCAGCAGGGTGACGTGACGCGGATGGCGACGCAGCAGGCGTTCCGCCAGGCTCACCAGATAATCCATTCCGCCCGCCACCTGCATGGCCGCTATCGCCGCGATCACCGCCATGATGATTTCGATAACGTCAAAGGGGATCGCGCCAGGTGCCATGCCAAATCCCAGCGTCAGGATCAGCACGCCCATTCCGCCTGCGAATCCGATCCCGATACCGCCAAGGCGGGCACCCAACCAGATCGCCATGAAGACGATCAGCAGCTCAACCACAAACATGAATCACTCCTGAAAAGTAAACCGGCCATTACTGAGACGCTGTGTATCAAAAAAAAAGGCACACCGTGTTGATCGCGGTGTGCCTTTTGTTAACCAGCGCAGGTCAGACCCTACTGCTCGTTTTCATCGGTATACCGTTTCGCTTTATAGACCGGATACATCAGGTTCTGCACTGAGAAGATATCGTCCAGCTCACTCTCCGTCAGCAGGCCACGCTCCAGCACCACTTCGCGCACGCTCTTGCCGGTTTCGGCACAGATTTTACCGACGATGTCGCCGTTGTGATGGCCGATGTAGGGGTTGAGGTAAGTCACGATACCAATGGAGTTGAAGACGTAGGCTTCGCACACTGCGCGGTTAGCGGTGATGCCGTTGACACACTTCTCCAGCAGGTTGTAGCAGGCGTTGGTCAGGATGCTGATCGACTCAAACAGCGCCTGGCCAATGACCGGCTCCATCACGTTAAGCTGCAACTGACCGGCTTCAGAGGCCATGGTGACCGTGATGTCGTTGCCAATAACTTTAAAGCAGACCTGGTTGACCACCTCCGGCACCACCGGATTGACCTTGGCGGGCATGATGGAGGAACCCGCCTGCAGCTCTGGCAGGTTGATTTCGTTCAGACCCGCGCGCGGACCGGAGGAGAGCAGCCGCAGATCGTTACAGATTTTAGAGAGCTTCACCGCCAGGCGTTTCAGCGAGGAGTGAACCATCACGTAGGCACCGCAGTCAGAGGTCGCTTCGATCAGATCTTCTGCTGGCACCACCGGCAGGTTACTCACTTCCGCCAGACGCTGAACCGCCAGGTGCTGGTAGCCTTCCGGCGTATTGAGGCGGGTGCCGATGGCGGTCGCCCCCAGGTTCACTTCCAACAGCAGTTCGGCGGTGCGCAGAATGCTTTTCGTCTCTTCATTCAGCAGCACGCTGAAGGCGTGAAACTCCTGGCCGAGCGTCATCGGCACGGCATCCTGCAGCTGGGTGCGGCCCATCTTCAGGATGGTCTGAAACTCATCGGCCTTGTTCTGGAACCCTTCAGAGAGCTGGCTGATGCCATCCAGCAGCTTCAGCAGTGAGCTGTAGACCGCGATGCGGAAACCGGTCGGGTAGGCATCATTGGTGGACTGGCACTTATTCACATGATCGTTGGGATTGAGGTACTGATATTCCCCTTTCTGGTGGCCCATCAGCTCCAGGCCGATGTTCGCCAGCACCTCATTGGTGTTCATGTTGACCGAGGTTCCCGCACCGCCCTGATAGACATCCACGGGGAACTGGTCCATACAGCGGCCCTTGTTCAGCACTTCATCGCAGGCCTTAATGATGGTATCGGCAATGTTGCGCGGGATGGTCTGCAGCTCTTTGTTGGCCATCGCGGCCGCTTTTTTCACCATCACCATACCGCGGACAAACTCAGGTATGTCGCTGATTTTACTGTTGCTGATATAGAAATTCTCAATCGCACGCAGAGTATGAACGCCATAATAGGCATCCGCCGGAACTTCGCGCATACCTAACAGGTCTTCTTCGATACGAATGTTGTTCGCCATGATAACCTTCTTGTTGTTGCCGCTAACCATCACAAAGGATGTGTTTATTTTGTCGTGGTGTACCCGTGCCGACATATTATCCGTCTTCACAGGGGCGTGTGCGATCATATTCTGATGCCAGTGAAAATCATGCATGCAGATCACTTAATGCTGCAGCCTGGTTAACGATATGTGAAGTAGGTTACAAAATTAACCCCGCAGGATAAATTTGACAGAATCGGTTGAAAATGGCGGCGCGGGTGCCCATCTCTTTTCTTATCATCTGTAGGATGAACGCTTTCTGCTGAGCGGCACGCTGCCGTTCAGCCCCTAAATACAGGAGAGTTCGGTGCGCTGGATACCGTTATTAGTCTTTTTTGTTCTGGCCTGGATTGAGATTTCCCTCTTCATTCAGGTTGCACACGTCATGGGCGTGCTGCTGACCATGCTGCTGGTGATCTTCACCTCCTGCATCGGGGTCTCGCTGGTGAAAAACCAGGGCATGAAAAACTTTATGCTGATGCAGGAGAAGCTGGCGCGTAACGAAAGCCCGGCCAGCGAGATGATCAAAAGCGTGTCGCTAATCATCGCGGGCTTTCTGCTGTTGCTGCCGGGCTTCTTTACCGACCTGCTCGGCCTGCTGCTGCTACTCCCCCCCGTTCAGAAGCATCTGACGCTGAAACTGATGCCTCACCTGCGCGTCTGGCGCGGGCCCGGAGCCGGGCCAGACAGCGGTTACACCGTGGATGGTGAGTTCGAGCGCAAAAACAGCGATCGCCTTGAGCACCATGACGATCACCAGGATCGTTAATCGCAATGCCTGCCTCTGAAGCGCAACCTCCGGGTTGCGTTTTTATTTGCCCCTGCTCCTGTTTAAAAAGTCGTCAGTTGTCCTGGCCGGATAAAAAATTTGTTGTTCGCCCCCTTGAAAGTGGATGGGCGTGGCCCTATCTCTCAGGTCACGAGGCCGGAAGCCATGCAGCCCGGTGTTCAACCCCAAAACTGAATGATTGGACTTCTCAAAGGAGAGCTATCAAATGAAAATTCGTCCATTGCACGATCGCGTTATCGTCAAGCGTAAAGAAGTTGAAGCTAAATCAGCTGGCGGCATCGTACTGACCGGTTCCGCAGCTGGTAAATCCACTCGTGGTGAAGTACTGGCTGTCGGCAATGGCCGCATCCTTGAGAGTGGCGACGTTAAGCCGCTGGACGTGAAGGTTGGTGACGTCGTGATCTTCAATGAAGGTTATGGTGCTAAAACCGAAAAGATCGACAACGAAGAAGTGCTGATCATCTCTGAAAGCGACATTCTGGCGATTGTTGAAGCGTAATTTTTTTCGCGTAACTCACTGAACGAAACGAATTTAAGGGACAATTGAAATGGCAGCTAAAGACGTAAAATTCGGTAATGACGCTCGCGTAAAAATGCTGCGTGGCGTGAACGTACTGGCAGATGCAGTAAAAGTTACCCTGGGCCCGAAAGGCCGTAATGTGGTTCTGGATAAATCTTTTGGTGCACCGACCATCACTAAAGATGGTGTTTCAGTCGCGCGTGAAATCGAGCTGGAAGACAAGTTCGAGAACATGGGCGCGCAGATGGTTAAAGAAGTAGCCTCTAAAGCGAATGACGCAGCAGGCGACGGTACCACCACTGCCACTGTCCTGGCACAATCTATCATCACCGAAGGCCTTAAAGCGGTTGCAGCGGGCATGAACCCGATGGACCTGAAGCGCGGTATCGACCAGGCTGTTCTCTCTGCCGTTGAGAAACTGAAAGCGCTGTCTGTGCCATGCTCAGACTCTAAAGCGATCGCGCAGGTAGGTACTATCTCCGCTAACTCCGACGAAACCGTGGGCCAGCTGATTGCTCAGGCGATGGAGAAAGTGGGCAAAGAGGGCGTGATCACCGTTGAAGAAGGCACCGGCCTGCAGGACGAGCTGGATGTGGTTGAAGGTATGCAGTTCGATCGCGGCTACCTGTCACCTTACTTCATCAACAAGCCAGAAACCGGCGCTGTTGAACTGGAATCTCCGTTCATCCTGCTGGCTGACAAGAAAATTTCTAACATCCGCGAAATGCTGCCAGTACTGGAAGCCGTTGCGAAAGCAGGCAAACCACTGCTGATCATCGCAGAAGATGTGGAAGGCGAAGCGCTGGCGACGCTGGTGGTCAACACCATGCGCGGCATCGTTAAAGTGGCTGCGGTTAAAGCACCAGGCTTCGGCGACCGTCGTAAAGCGATGCTGCAGGATATCGCTATCCTGACCGGCGGTACCGTGATCTCTGAAGAGATCGGTATGGAGCTGGAAAAAGCCGCGCTGGAAGATCTGGGTCAGGCAAAACGCGTTGTGATCAACAAAGACACCACCACCATCATTGACGGTGTGGGTGAAGAGGCGACCATTCAGGGCCGTGTGACCCAGATTCGTCAGCAGATCGAAGAAGCAACCTCTGACTACGACAAAGAAAAACTGCAGGAGCGCGTAGCGAAACTGGCAGGCGGCGTGGCCGTTCTGAAAGTGGGCGCAGCGACTGAAGTTGAAATGAAAGAGAAGAAAGCCCGCGTTGAAGATGCGCTGCACGCAACCCGTGCTGCCGTCGAAGAAGGTGTGGTTGCAGGTGGTGGTGTGGCGCTGGTTCGCGTTGCTGCTCAGCTGTCCGAACTGCGTGGTCAGAACGAAGATCAGAACGTCGGTATCAAAGTTGCGCTGCGCGCAATGGAAGCACCACTGCGTCAGATCGTCTCTAACGCCGGTGAAGAGCCATCTGTTGTCGCTAACAACGTGAAAGCGGGCGACGGTAACTACGGTTACAACGCACAGACTGAAGAGTACGGCAACATGATCGACTTCGGTATCCTGGACCCAACCAAAGTGACCCGTTCTGCACTGCAGTACGCGGCCTCTGTTGCGGGTCTGATGATCACCACCGAATGTATGGTCACTGACCTGCCAAAAGGCGATGCACCTGATTTAGGCGCAGGCGCTGGCGGTATGGGTGGCATGGGCGGTATGGGCGGCATGATGTAATTGCCGTTGACGCCTTAGTCACGATAAAACCCCCGACCGGAAACGGTCGGGGGTTTTTCTTTTGGGCAGGAAAATAGTATAAGTAGTGGCGCAATCGCTCGTCTTTTCTCTTGATATCTCCCGCTGTCTGCACGCTGGCTGTTGCGGCCTCACCAGATGACCTGCTGTGGTAAGTTCATCGGAATGCGCAAACCTGCCAGACTGAGCACCGCAGGAGATATCAAGGTGATATAACGGGATTAAGGCAATGAATGTGCAGAAAAAAACGATCTTTTTTTGCTACGCTGCCACCCGACTCTGATGATAATAAATGGGGATTACAATGCGGATTAACCTCTTGCCTGGACTGATCGCTGGCGCGTTATTGCTGGCAGGCTGCAGCAGCTCTACGCAACTCTCTTCAGCCGGACAGCGCGTGACCTTTACCGATCAGCAGCCTGCCAGCACCTGTCAGCTTCTGGGTAACATCACTGGCTCACAGAGCAACTGGCTGAGCGGTGCAGGCGGCGAAACCAGCGCTCTGCGCGGTGCGGCCAATGACCTGCGCAATCGCGCAGCGGAAATGGGTGGCAACGTGATTTACGGCGCGACCAGCCCGACGCAGAATCTGCTGTCCGCGTTTGCGCCACTCGACAGTAAAATGAGCGGCCAGGTCTATAAGTGCCCGTAATCTGAACCGGACGTCCTGTCCCATCGGCCAGCCTGTTGCTGGCCGTTTTTACTCCTGACGCAACTGCAAATCCAGCGGCGTTTTGCTGGGCTCCCCGCCAATCTCACGCGCCAGCTTCGGCACCAGATAGCCGGACACCTGCGCCAGAAGGGTCCGCACCAGCTGGCGAGCCTCGTCATCGGAGACAAAGAAGTGCGCGGCGCCCTGAACCTTATCCAGCACATGCAGATAGTAGGGCAGAATGCCGGCATCAAATAAGGCGTTACTGAGCGTGGCCAGCGTCTGCGCATTATCATTAATGCCACGCAGCAACACGCTCTGATTCAGCAGGGTGACACCCGCCCGCTTCAGGCTGCGCATCGCCGCACGCAACTCTTCATCGATTTCCTGCGCATGGTTGATGTGCGTCACCATCACGACCTGAAGACGCGTCTCGCCCAGCATCTGACAGAGCGGGTCGGTGATACGTGCCGGAATCACCACCGGTAAGCGGCTGTGAATACGCAGGCGTTTCAGATGCGGGATCTGCTCCAGCGCGGCGATAAGCCAGGCCAGCTCATGATCTTTCGCCATCAGCGGATCGCCGCCGGAAAAGATGATCTCATCCAGCTCAGGATGGGCGGCGATATAGTCCAGCGCCGCCTGCCAGCTGCGCTTATTGCCGGGGTTATCCTGATAGGGAAAATGGCGGCGGAAGCAGTAGCGGCAGTTGACGGCGCAGCCGCCTTTGACCAGCAACAGAGCCCGGTTCCGGTATTTATGTAGCAGTCCAGGCACAACGTTGCTTTGTTCATCGAGCGGATCGGTGCTATAACCGGGCGCATCGATGAATTCCTGGCGTCGGGTTAACACCTGAAGCAGCAGCGGATCGTGCGCATCGCCCTTTTTCATCCGGCGGATGAAGGCATGCGGAACACGCAGGGCGAAAAGCCGCCGCGCATCCGCGCCCTCAGCCAGCTCTGTGTGCTGATCGAGGGCTAAAATTCGCAGTAATTCATCAGGTTCGGTGACAACATCCGCAAGTTGCTGCAACCAATCTTCTCTGGAAGGTGTTTTTAGGGTTACAATGTGTGCCATTTTTTTGGCTTAGTACCAGTGTCAATTTTCGTAGAGGGCCTTCATGGCGACTTATTCTAGCAACGATTTCCGTCCCGGTCTTAAAATCATGTTCGAAGGCGAACCTTATGCCATCGAATCCAGTGAGTTCGTTAAACCGGGTAAAGGCCAGGCATTTGCGCGTGTTAAAATGCGTCGCCTGCTGACGGGTTCTCGCGTTGAGAAAACCTTTAAATCTACCGACTCCGCCGAAGGCGCAGACGTGGTCGATACCAACCTGAACTACCTGTACAACGACGGTGAGTTCTACCACTTCATGCACCCGGAGAGCTTTGAGCAGTTCCCGGTTGAAGAGAAGACCGTAAGCGATGCAGCAAAATGGCTGCAGGATAACGCGGAGTGTATCGTTACGCTGTGGAACGGTCGTCCAATCGCCGTTCAGCCGCCAAACTTTATCGAAGCTGAAGTGGTTGAAACCGATCCAGGCCTGAAAGGTGATACCGCTGGTACCGGCGGCAAGCCCGCTAAACTCTCTACCGGCGCGGTCGTGAAAGTGCCACTGTTCGTACAAGAGGGCGAAGTGGTGAAAGTTGACACCCGCTCTGGCGAATACGTGTCACGCGTAAAATAAGTTTCGCAGGCGCATCTTCGGGTGCGCCTTTTTCTTGTCTGAGAGAAAAAAATGTTCAAGCTGGCAAAATTAATCGCGTTCGCGTTGCTGGTCTCCTCTGCATTAAGTGCCTGCAACACATTCCACGGTTTTGGCGAAGATGTCTCCCACCTGGGCGGTGCCATTTCGCGCGCGGCAAAATGACCTTAACGGATTGTCCTTTTTAGTGTTCTGACGGCAGCAACCGGTGGAAATCCGGCTATGCTTAAAACGCTGTACTTTACATCCATCAAAAAGGACATTGTCATGTTAAAGAAAAGTATCGCCGCAATCTTCTCTGTACTGGTGCTCTCTTCTCTGCTGACGGCGTGTAACACCACGCGTGGCGTTGGTGAAGATGTTGAAGCGGGCGGCCAGGCCATTCAGAACAGCACGAAGTAACCTGTTATCCCAACCGGTACGAAAGGCTTTTCGTACCGGCTTGTCAGCTCGCTTACTCTTTCTGTTTTACCCAGATCAGCTCTTCTACCGGGAAGCCATCCCGACGCGCCTGTTCAACCAGCTTCTCTTTGACGCCCGGTGCCAGCTGAGGTGTGCGAGACAGTATCCAGAGATAGTGGCGGTTCGGGCCGCACACCATCGCGTAGCGATAGTCGGGATCGAGGGCGATAACGTTATAGCCACCGTAGAAGGGGCCAAAGAACGAGACTTTCAGCGAGGCGCGTTGTGGCTCACCGGTAAAGTAGGCTTTACCCACGCTCTCCTGCCAGCGCTGCTTTTTGACGTTAAACCCGCGATTGATGACTTTCAGACCGCCATCCTCGCGCGGGCTGTAGTTTGCTGTGACCTGTTCCAGGCCGCGCTCAAAAGGGTGATTGAGGCGGGCAATCTCATACCACTGACCGAGGTAACGCTGGCTGTCAAAGTTATCCACCACCGTCACGTTCTTAGGGGGTGTGGTGCTACAGGCGACAGAAAGAAAAGCACTCAGGCTGGCAACAACGGTTTTCCATGGAGACATAGCAGGATTCCTTTGTGATTTAACCGCTTAAGTATAGAAGCCGAAACGCGGTTTTTGGCTGTGCAGGCACGAGATTGTTTGCCGCAGACATTGCAGGTAGACTGCCTCCCCTCATTTGCATCAGGAGTCATCACCATGAGCGAAACGGCAAGCTGGCAACCAAGCGCATCCATCGCCAATTTGTTAAAACGCGCCGCTATTTTAGCAGAAGTGCGTCGTTTCTTTGCCGATCGCGGCGTGCTGGAAGTGGACACGCCGGCGATGAGCCAGGCCACCATTACCGATATCCATCTGGTGCCTTTTCAGACACGATTTGTCGGGCCTGGCGCGGCGCAGGGGCGCGATCTCTGGCTGATGACCAGCCCCGAATACCATATGAAACGACTGCTGGCGGCGGGCAGTGGCCCCATCTATCAGATGGGGCGCAGCTTCCGTAATGAGGAGGCGGGACGTCACCACAATCCGGAATTCACTATGCTGGAGTGGTATCGGCCGCACTACGACATGTATCGTCTGATGAATGAAGTCGACGACCTGATGCAGCAGGTGCTGGAGTGCGACAGCGCAGAGTCGCTCTCCTATCAGCAGGCGTTTATCCGCCATCTGGAGCTGGATCCTCTCTCTGCGGATAAAGCGCAGCTGCGTGAAGCAGCAGAGAAGCTGGGCGAAGGTGAGCTGGCGCGTACAGAAGAGGATCGCGATACGCTGCTGATGCTGCTGTTTATGCTGGGCGTCGAACCGAAGATTGGTCAGGATAAGCCGTGCTTTGTTTACCATTTCCCGGCCAGTCAGGCCGCTCTGGCCGAGATCAGCACCGAGGATCATCGGGTGGCCGAGCGATTTGAGGTCTATTACAAGGGCATCGAGCTGGCCAACGGTTTCCGTGAACTGACCGATAGCCGCGAGCAGCGGCAGCGCTTTGAGCAGGATAACCGTCGCCGTGCGGCGCGGGGTCTGCCTGTCCATCCTATCGATACCTATCTGCTGGATGCGCTGGCGCACGGGATGCCCGCCTGTTCCGGCGTGGCGCTGGGCGTTGACCGCCTGATTATGCTGGCGCTGAAAGCGGAGTCATTGAGTGAGGTAATCGCGTTTCCGGTGGATCGCTGCTAATCCGTTATCTGCAGACGATGACGGATGACGGATGACGGATGACGGATGACGGATGACGGATGACGGGGGAAGGGATGACGGATGACGGGGGAAGGGATGACCCGGCTGAAGAGCAAAGTATCCGAGCCAGGATGGCGAGGCCGAACGCCAGGGATCGCGGCTTTCTTTGCGACCGGCCGGGTCATCCCTGACCTGGCACAGATGTTCAGCTAGCTGCTGCTATCCGGAAACTCCTGAATGGTCACCGGCAGCGTCAGCTTCTGGTCGTTGCGCAGCACCTGCACATCAATCACCGAACCCGGGCGAATCTCTGCCACCTGGTCCATTGTCTCCTGTGCGGAGATGGCCGGTTTGCCGTTCACGCTGAGCAGAACATCGTTGGTCTGGATCCCGGCTTTGTCCGCAGGCCCGTCAGGCGTCACCCCACTGACAATAATGCCCTGAACCCGGTCCAGATTGCTGCCCTGTCCATGCAGCGGCGGCAGTTCGCGTCCGGTAATGCCGATATAGCCACGGATCACCCGGCCATCGCGGATCAGCTTATCCATGATTTTCGAGGCCAGTACGGTAGGAATGGCGAAACCTATCCCTTCCGGCGTTTCGCCGTCGTTACTTTTATCGAAGGTCAGGGTGTTGATGCCCATCAGCTCGCCCAGCGAGTTAATCAGCGCGCCGCCGGAGTTACCCTGATTGATTGACGCATCCGTCTGCAGGAAATTCTGCCGGCCTGAAGAACTGAGTCCCACCCGGCCCGTCGCACTGATAATGCCCTGCGTCACCGTCTGACCGAGGTTGTAGGGGTTGCCAATCGCCATCACCACATCCCCGATATGCGCCTGGCGGTTTGGATTGATGGGAATCACGGGCAGGCCGGAAGCGGTAATTTTCAGCACCGCCAGATCGGTCATGCCATCGGAACCGACCAGCGTCGCCTCAAAGAAACGGCCATCCTGCAGCGCCACGATAATCTGGTCGGCATTATTGATGACGTGCTTATTGGTCAGGATGTAGCCTTTTGCATTCATGATCACCCCGGAACCCAGGGTGGTGATGCCACGATTGTTGTTGCCGTGCGCGCTGCGATTGTAGACGTTGACAACGGCGGGCACGGCGCGGCGCACCCCCTGATTGAAGCTAAAGGGTGTTTCGTCGTTGATGTTATCGTGGTTATAGAGGGCGTCGCTGCCCATACGCAGTGCAGGCAGTGCTGCGAGTAAGATACCCGCCACAATCAGGCCCAGCACCACGGAACGCAAAAGTTTAAGAAACATGGTGTTAAATCACGCCAGGGGAGATCGCAGGGGAGAATAGCATGAGAGCGGCGGACACACACGCGCTTGTGTCCGCCGTAATGCGAGGTTTATCTCAACAACAGATAGATACTTTCATCGCCGCGCACTACATTGAGTGCCAGGACCGGTGGTTTACCTTCCAGTATTTTGCGCATTTCAGCAATTGTCTGCACCCGGGTGCGGTTAACGCCGATGATCACATCATCTTTCTGCAGGCCAACCTGTTCCGCCGGCGTGCCTTTTTCGATGGTGTCGACCTTCACGCCTTTATCGCCGGTTTTGGTCTGTCCGTCACTCAGCGTGGCGCCCTGAAGGGCCGGTGACATCAGCTGTGCGCTGGCGGTGGTCTGCGCGCTCTGCTCCAGCGTCACGGTCACGGTTAAGGGTTTGCCTTCACGCAGCAGGCCGAGCTTCACCTGTTCGCCTGGCGGCGTAGTGCCCACTTTGACGCGCAGTTCCGCAAAGCTGGTGATCGGCTTGTCGTTGATCGAGGTAATGATATCGCCAGACTTCACGCCCGCTTTCTGTGCGGCAGACTGCGGCAACACTTCCGAGACGAACGCGCCGCGCTGTGCATCGACATTGAACGCTTTGGCCATGTCCGCCGTCATTTCTGTGCCTTTGATGCCCAGCTGACCGCGCTTCACTTCACCAAATTTGATCAGCTGCTGCGCGAGGTTCATCGCCATATCGCTCGGAATCGCAAAGCCGATGCCGATGTTACCGCCGCTGGAGGCGAGAATAGCCGTGTTGATGCCGATCAGTTCGCCGTTAAGGTTCACCAGCGCACCGCCTGAGTTACCGCGGTTAATCGCAGCATCGGTCTGGATAAAGTTTTCCAGGCCTTCCAGGTTGAGGCCGCTGCGACCCAGCGCCGAGATAATCCCGGAGGTCGCCGTCTGACCCAGCCCAAACGGGTTGCCGATCGCCACCGCGAAATCGCCGACTTTCAGCTGGTCAGAGTCCGCGACTTTCACCTGCGTGAGGTTTTTCGCGCCCTGAATCTGGATCAGTGCAATGTCGGTCTGCTCGTCATGCCCGATGAGTCTGGCTTCATATTCACTGCCGTCGCCCAACTGGACGTTGATCTTATCTGCGCCATTCACCACATGGTTATTGGTCAGCACATAGCCTTTGGCGGCATCAATGATCACGCCAGAACCCAGCCCCTCGAAAGGCTGTGGCTGGCTGTTGCCGCCAGGCATCTGACCAAAGAAACGTTTCAGCGGCTCAGGAATATCCTGCGCCTGCGCACCTGCATCGGTGCCTTCAACGTGAACGCTGACCACGGCAGGTAACACTTTTTCCAGCATCGGTGCCAGACTCGGCAGCGGCTGATCCGCGACCTGTGCCGGCAGCGTGGCCATCGCGCCCGGCGCGGCGGCAAGGCTCATCCCGATACTCAAGGCTAATGCGCTAAACAGGCGTGCTTGTTTTTTCATTGCTACAACGCTCTCGCTGTAAAATGTGGGAGGAAGTAATGAGTGTGACAGTCGTTTGTGGTCAGGGTTCGCAAACAGAGCGGGCGCAGACAGGCTGCGCCCCAAAAAGATTAATCCCGGGCAGGACGTTCGCCACGCAGTAAACCGGATGCGCCTTCAGAGTAGTCACGCGGCATCTGCACTGGTGCCTGATCGTTGTCCGCCTCGGCCTCAGTGAGCTGATAGGCAAACGGATTTTTCTCGCCAGGCAGATTCGGCAGCAGGTCATTTGAGCCTTTTGCCATGTGCTGATAGAGCTGACGATAGTCACGCGCCATGTTATCCAGCAGCTCTGCGCTCTGCGCAAAGTGGTTGGTCAGCTCTTCGCGATAATCGGCCAGCTCTGCCTTCGATTTTTCCAGTTCGTACTGCATGCTGCGCTGCTCACGCAGCTTTCTGTTGCCAAAACGCATGGCGACTGCGCCGACAATAATACCTACCACTAAACCAATTAGCCCGTATTCCCAGGTCATAATGACTCCCGTGTTATTTCCATTGTTCCGTAGGGCGTTGCACCATTTCAATAATAGTCACTATACCCGTTAATCTTATGGTTGTGGAACTCCGGAGCAGCATGGCTTAGTGTAGAACGGCCTTTTTTTCAGCAACCGTAGTATGAACCAGACACCATTCAGGGACTTTGAAACAACAATGCAAACCTCAACTCCGCTTGCACGCTATGAGCAGGCGCTGTCGCAGGGCGAATTCAGGCCCGATGACGTACAACGCGAAGCCATTACCCGTTTAGACGCGCTGCAGCAGGCGCTGGTCGCCCGACAGCAATCTGCCGCGCCAGCCGCCTCCGGTCTGCTGGGGCGTCTGTCAAAATTGATCGGCAAAGAGAAAAACGAGACGCCAGAGCCGGTGCGTGGACTCTATATGTGGGGCGGTGTCGGCCGCGGAAAAACCTGGGTCATGGATCTCTTTTTTCAGTCTATTCCTGGCGATCGCAAACTGCGCCTGCACTTCCACCGCTTTATGCTGCGGGTGCATGAAGAGCTGACCCAGCTTCAGGGGCAGAGTGACCCGTTACTGATCATCGCGGACAGGTTCAAAGCCGAAACGGACATCCTCTGTTTTGATGAATTTTTTGTCTCGGATATCACCGATGCAATGCTGCTCGGCACGCTGATGGAAGCCCTGTTCGAACGTGGCATCGCCCTGGTCGCGACGTCGAATATCCCGCCTGACGATCTCTATCGCAATGGCCTGCAGCGCGCGCGCTTTCTGCCAGCGATTGAACAGATCAAACGGCACTGTGATGTGATGAATGTCGATGCCGGAATCGACTACCGTCTGCGCACGCTGACCTCCGCGCATCTCTGGAACTATCCGCTGAACAGTGAAACCCACGCCGAAATGACCCGGATGTTTAACGCGCTGTCCGGCAGTGAGCCTGAGGCGGCACCGGTGCTGGAAATCAATCACCGCCAGATGCCAACCCTGGGCGTCAGCGACGGCGTGCTGGCGATTAAATTCACAACGTTGTGCGGGGAAGGGCGCAGCCAGCATGACTACATCGCATTGTCGCGCCGTTTTCACAGCGTGCTGCTCTATGATGTCCCGGTGATGATTTACAAAACAGAGGATCAGGCGCGCCGCTTCCTGGCGCTGGTCGATGAGTTCTATGAGCGGCATGTGAAGCTGGTCGTGGCGGCAGAGACCTCCCTCACCGAGATCTATCAGGGGACGCGGCTGAAGTTTGAGTACCAGCGCTGCCTGTCCCGGCTTCAGGAGATGCAGAGCGAAGAGTATCTGCGTTTACCGCACCTGCCGTGAGAATAATCAGGATAAATACCGAAATAGGGTTCGATTTTTGTAATCGACTTCTCTATAATCTTGCGACCCCACGTTACAGCAAAGGATTTTTTTCCCAAATCCTCTGTGTTCCAGTAACTCTATCCGAAGGGGTGGCTTGCTGGTCAAAATGGTCGTGTGAGCCTCATTCGTTTACTTAAGCGTTTGGGATTTCACCAACGTGTAACTTAATTTGGGTAAGCTTTTCGATGAAAACTTTTACAGCTAAACCAGAAACCGTCCAACGTGACTGGTTTGTAGTTGACGCAACAGGCAAAACTTTGGGTCGCCTGGCGACTGAACTGGCGCGCCGTCTGCGTGGTAAGCATAAAGCGGAGTACACTCCGCATGTTGATACCGGTGATTACATCATCGTCCTGAACGCAGACAAAGTTGCTGTTACCGGCAACAAGCGTACTGACAAGATCTACTATCACCACACCGGCCACATCGGTGGTATCAAACAGGCGACCTTTGAAGAGATGATTGCTCGCCGTCCTGAGCGTGTGATTGAGATCGCGGTTAAAGGCATGCTGCCGAAGGGCCCGCTGGGTCGTGCTATGTACCGTAAACTGAAAGTTTACGCAGGCAACGAGCACAACCATGCGGCACAGCAACCGCAAGTTCTTGACATTTAATCGGGATTAAAGGCAATGGCTGAAACTCAAAACTACGGCACTGGTCGCCGCAAAAGCTCTACCGCTCGCGTATTCATTAAGCCGGGTAGCGGTAACATCGTAATTAACCAACGTTCTCTGGAACAGTACTTCGGCCGCGAAACTGCCCGCATGGTAGTTCGTCAGCCGCTTGAGCTGCTGGACCTGGTTGGTAAATTCGATCTGTATGTCACTGTTAAAGGTGGCGGTATTTCTGGTCAGGCTGGTGCGATCCGTCACGGTATCACCCGCGCTCTGATGGAATACGACGAATCACTGCGTGGAGAGCTGCGTAAAGCTGGCTTCGTAACGCGTGATGCGCGTCAGGTTGAACGTAAGAAAGTCGGCCTGCGTAAAGCACGTCGTCGTCCTCAGTTCTCCAAGCGTTAATTGTTTGCAGCTCCGGCTGCATCAGTTGGCACAAAAAACCCGCTTCGGCGGGTTTTTTATTTTCTGTTCTCCGCCTGCGTTACCGCAAAAACCGTAACCCCACGCTCAATTTACCTGCAAAGATTCATTCCACGCCCACAAGCAGCCTAAAATCTGGTAGACTCTGTGTCACTTTGCGCCCGCAGGCCGGTGCGTTATGCGCCTCCCCACTGTCGGGGCATCAGTATCTGTGGCGCAGCTAACCAGGTTGCGTGCGAGTTCGATGGGCAAGTGAGTCGCCGTGTGGTTGGCTATTCGCAGTATCTTTTTGTGAACAAACTTGGAGGTTTTCATGGCTGTCGCTGCCAACAAACGTTCGGTAATGACGCTGTTTTCTGGTCCTACTGACATTTTCAGCCACCAGGTTCGTATCGTCCTGGCGGAAAAGGGTGTCAGCGTAGAGATCGAGCAGGTCGAAATGGATAACCTGCCGCAGGATCTGATTGACCTCAATCCGTATCGCACGGTACCAACGCTGGTAGATCGTGAGCTGACGCTGTATGAATCACGCATCATCATGGAATATCTGGACGAGCGTTTTCCGCATCCACCTCTGATGCCGGTTTATCCGGTTGCCCGTGGTGACAGCCGCCTGATGATGCACCGCATCGAGCAGGACTGGTACAGCCTGATGCGTAAAGTTGAGAACAGCAGCGGTCAGGAAGCGGAAGCCGCACGCAAGCAACTGCGTGAAGAGCTGCTGGCCATCGCGCCCCTGTTTGGTCGTACGCCTTACTTCATGAGCGAAGAGTTCAGCCTGGTGGATTGCTACCTGGCTCCGCTGTTATGGCGTCTGCCTTCGATGGGCATCGATCTGATCGGCTCCGGTTCGAAAGAGCTGAAAGGTTACATGAACCGCGTATTTGAGCGTGACTCTTTCCTCGCTTCACTGACTGAAGCTGAACGTGAAATGCGCCTGCAAGCCCGGGCTTAACGTATGGAAATGTCGCAACTTACTGCACGTCGTCCCTATCTGCTGCGCGCCTTCTATGACTGGCTGCTCGACAACCAGCTGACGCCGCATCTGGTGGTCGACATCAATCTGCCGGGTGTGCAGGTGCCGCTGGAGTATGCGCGTGATGGACAGATCGTTCTGAACATCGCGCCACGCGCCGTGGGCAACCTCGACCTGGCCAACGATCAGGTGTCGTTTAACGCCCGCTTCGGCGGCGTTCCGCGCCAGGTTAATGTGCCGATGGCGGCGATTCTGGCTATCTATGCGCGTGAAAACGGCGCCGGAACGATGTTTGAACCGGAACCGGCTTACGAGCTGGGTACGCAGGAGACGTCAGAAGGGCAGGAAGAGACCATGATGTCCGTGATTGATGGCGATCGTCCTGACGATGCCAGCGATGACGAGACACCGCCTGATGACGATCCACCGCCGCGTGGCGGACGACCTTCACTGCGCGTCGTGAAATAGTCATATTCGCATCGTGAATACCCGCTGACCGGCGGGTATTTTTTTGCCTGCCAGCCATAAAAAAATCCGGCTGCCTGCGCAAGCCGGATTTTCTCCACAAACCGCTACGATTAATAGACGTCGCGCAGGTAGCGTTTTTCCTTTTTCAGCTGATCGACATAGTCCGCCGCACGCTCGGTAGAGAGCCCGCCAAACTGCCGGACCACTTCATACAGTGCGTTATCCACATCCTTCGCCATGCGCGAGGCATCGCCACAGACATAGAAGTATGCCCCTTCCTGCAGCCAGGCGTAGAGCTCGGCACCCTGCTCCAGCATCCGGCTCTGCACGTAGATCTTCTTCTCCTGATCGCGTGAGAACGCCAGGTCCAGGCGGGTCAGCAGGCCGCTGTCGCGCCAGGCCAGTAACTCATCCTGATAGATAAAGTCATGTTCCTGATGCTGATCGCCAAAGAACAGCCAGTTTTTACCCTGCGCGCCGGTGGCCTGGCGCTCCTGCAGGAAGGCGCGGAATGGCGCGATGCCGGTACCCGGTCCCACCATGATCAGCGGCGCACTGTTGTTAGCCGGCACGCGGAAGGCTTTGTTGGGAGAGATAAAGATGGCAGGCTTCTCGCCGCGACGCACGCGCTCGGCCAGATAGGTCGAGCAGACGCCACCGCGATTACGGCCACCGCTGTGATAACGCACCGAGGCCACCGTCAGGTGAACCTGATCAGGATGCGCTTTCGAGCTGGAGGAGATTGAATAGGCGCGATGCTGCAGCGGACGCAGCAGGGCCACAAACTCAGGCACCGACAGCGTGCGTGTCAGCTCCAGCTGCAGCAGATCCAGGGTATCTTTGCCCCACAGCCAGACGCCCAGCGCATCTTTATCATCATGCTGCAACACATGGCGCAGCTCCTGGTTTGTGGTGTTCTGACCGACCCATTCGATTAGCTTGCGCGACGGTTCGGAGATCTCGAACTGATAGGTCAGCAGGTCACCGAGACTGCGGTCAAAGCCCGGCACCGGCGTCTGGTAGTCAGCGTTAAGCTGCGTCAGCAGCAGGCTGACCAGCGACGGCTCGTTGACCGGGATGACACCCAGCGCATCGCCCGCTTCATATTTCAGGCCGCTGCCAGCGAGGTCAAACTCGAAATGACGGATATCTTTGGCCGACTGCTCACCTGACAGGCGTTTATTGGTGATCAGCGCCGCGGCATACGGATTCGATTTGTTACTGCCCGGGATCACCGGCGCTTCCGGCGCGCTTTCCAGCACGGTGCCGCTGCTGCCCGCGCTGGCGGCGAACTGTGGCATGGAGCTGTTCAGCCACTCGCTGGAAGGCTCTTCGTAGTCGATGTCGCAGTCGATACGATCGACCACGCGTTTCGCGCCCAGCTGCTCCAGGCGCATATCGATAAACTTACCCGCCTGGCAGAAGCCGTCGTAGCCGGTGTCACCAATCGCCAGCACGGCGAAGTGCATCTGCTCCAGACGCGGTGCGGTACTGGCCGAGATCGCGTCCCAGAACAGCTGCGCGTTGTCCGGCATTTCGCCCTCGCCATAGGTTGAGGTAACGATCAGGACGTGACGCATGGTGGCGAACACGTCGAGGTCGACATCGCCCAGCGCCTGAACCACCGGCACCAGACCTTTCGCGCGAGCAGATTTCGCTGCGGTCTGCGCCAGCGCCTCAGCGTTACCGGTCTGTGAACCGTAAAGGATATGCAGTTGCGTGGTAGCAGCGGCGCCCGTTCCTGCGGCAGGTTGCTGTTTGTCTTCTAACACCAGCAGACGGGAGTGAAGGCCGGCAAGAAAGCCAGCCAGCCAGTACTTCTGATCGCCATTGAAAGGTGCATCTTCTGGAATATAAGGAATTTTCATGGGTACTTTTACTCAATCCCGTTCTCGCCCGTTATCAGTGGCGTTATCCGGTGTGAAAGCGGTTCCGCTTTCCCGCGCTGCAGCATTTACAGCAGGGGAGAGCGGTTCTGCTTCTGTCCGGTACAACGATTAACCCGGGCAATGACCATTAATAATATTCAGTTCCGCCTGAACCCTGTCAGGGTCAGGAGAGTTTACCCACTGCCGCTGCGATTTCCGGCAGTGCCGCACGCGCAAACAGCTCTTCAAAGTCCGGCAGGTGGCCCAGCACCTCCCGGTTACAGGCATCCTGATACATGATCCAGCCATAGGTCGCCAGGCTGTCCATCGAACGGATGTTACGCTGTGTCAGGGCTGCTTTGTAATCTGACATACGCTTGGAGCCGATCAGGCTGGCCAGTTCATCATCGCTGTAACTTTCGATGGCGGAACGGGCATGACGCTGCAGCTTGCTGACCAGCGCAAAGTCTTCAGTCATCAGCAGATTGCGCACCGCCTTTTCGACCGCGGGATCTTCAACCGGCGTGCCTTTTGGCAGCTTCGCCAGGGCCAGCTGCTGGGCAAAGCTCAGCACGGTATAGTTATTCAGCAGGACAAACATCTCCAGCGTGTCGGTCGCGCCATAGGCTGGCACGGCGCCGTTAGCGATGGTTTTACCCTGACGCCAGGCCGCTTTGAATTTCGCAACCTGATGAGCCGCCAGCGCCGTTGACAGCTCTTCGAGCAGGTCTTTGCGGCTTTTGGCCTTCAGGATCTCGCCGCCATCCTGGTAGAGCAGCAGTGAGCGCGGCATCACGTAAACAAAGTGGTGACATTCGGTTTCCCAGTTTTCCAGCAGCCAGGCGGCCCGTGGTGAGCCGGTAGCCGCCAGATGCCAGTTCAGCATGGTCAGCACCGCCTGCTTGTGTACCTGGGCCATCTCGTCCTGATCGGCAATTGAGCCGAACTGCACGGAATCACCGGCTGCATGGCTGGCCAGCGTGCCGTAGGGATCGTACTGGTAGGCAAAGCCACCGCTCATGCCGTTACCAAATCCTTTACCGAAGGTTCCCAGGTTGAGGATGGCACCGTTGGTCATATATTCGCAGCAGAAGTCACCGACGCCTTCAACAACCGCCGTGGCACCAGAGTTACGCACCGCGAAACGGTCTCCCGCCTGGCCCTGCACGAACAGACGTCCGCCGGTCGCGCCGAACAGCGCAAAGTTACCGATCAGCACGTTGCCATCGCTATCCTGTGCGCCGCCGCCAGGTGACATCACGATCAGCTCACCGCCACACTGTCCTTTGCCGACACCATCGTTACAGGTGCCATAATGCGTCATCTGCATGCCATCGTTGCAGAAGGCGCCAAATGACTGACCGGCAGATCCGGTGGTCGCGATTTTCACGCTCTCAGGCGCCAGATAGCGGCGGCCGCGATCGTCGGTGAGAACGGCAGGCATCGCCTGCAACTGCGCCGGTGTCAGCTGATGATTCAGCATGCGTTCGATATCGATCGCCAGCTGACCACCCACGCTTTTGTTACGGTTATTCAGCACGATGTTGTCACCCAGGGCGACGTCAGGATTACCCTGTTCCACCAGCGACAGCTTCAGCTGCTCAATCCAGCCATCATCCAGCTCAAAATCTTTTTCCAGGTAGACCGGCTTGTCGATTTTCAGCTCTGGTACCACAGTGAGCATGGCGCGCAGGTCGAGTTTACCCACCTCCAGCGGGTGATCCATCAGGTGCAGCAGGTCGGCGCGGCCGCGTGCTTCACGCAGCGAACGCAGGCCCATGCGCGCCAGGATCTCACGCACTTCATGCGCCACGTTGAGGAAATATTGCGCCAGCTGACGGGGATCGCCATCAAAGGCTTCGGCATTGGTGGTTAACCCGGCCGGGCATTTCACGTTGCAGTTTTTTGCCATCACGCATTTCAGCATCATCAGCGCGGTGGTGCCGAACTCGAAGCTGTCGCCGCCCAGCAGCGCCGATTTCACTACGTCGCTGCCGGTCTGTTGCGCGCCTGAGCAGCGCAGCTGTACTTTCTCGCGCAGCCCGTTTGCACATAGCGCCTGGTGGACTTCGGCGATGCCGATTTCCGCCACACGTCCGGTATATTTCAGGCTGGTCACCGAGGCAGCGCCGGTGCCGCCGGTGTTACCCGCGACGTTGATTACGTCAGCGCCCGCTTTCGCCACGCCGACCGCGATGGTGCCGATCCCTTCTGACGAAACCAGCTTCACGATCACGCGCACCCGCGCGGCCTTGCAGTCGTGGATCAGCTGCGCCAGATCTTCGATCGAATAGGTATCGTGATGCGGCGGCGGCGAGACCAGCTCGACGCCAGGCGTGCCGCCACGCGCCGCTGCAATCTCGACGGTGACTTTGGCGGCCGGTAACTGGCCGCCTTCGCCAGGCTTCGCGCCCTGACCGATTTTGATCTCCAGCTCTTCCAGCATCGGATCGGCCAGATAGGCGGCCCAGACGCCGAAACGGCCCGACGCCAGCTGCTTGATGCGTGAGGCGCGGATGGTGCCGTGACGCGAGTAGTGTTCACCCCCTTCACCGCAGTTACTCATGCCACCAACCATGTTGGTGCCGTGGGCGACTGCTTCATGCGCCGGTGCGACCAGCGCGCCGTGGCTCATTGCCCCGGAAGCAAAGGTACGGGTAATTTCACAGGCTGGCTGCACTTCGCTCAGCGGCAGTGAGGGCAGGGTCGTGAAAATACGGGACAGATAATCTGCTGCTTTGCCATAGGCGGTGACTTTCAGACCGCCGCTGACCACCTCGCTGCTCTCGATGTCGTCGCCGAAGCGCGATTTCAGGGCGCGGGAGAGATTCTGCAGACGTTCGCTTTCAGGTTTCAGCCCCTCAATGGCGTCGGTCAGACGCAGCATAAAGTGGTTCAGGCTGCCATCCACCGCCTCACACTCCATGCCACGAATGGCAAAGCCATTATTCGTCAGTGAGTAGCGACCCAGCTTGCGGCGGAACTCCGCTTCGCTGTCGATATGGGTCAGGTCAGCCGGGAAGGTCAGGATGTCGCGCAGCGCCGCCGGGCGACGTTTACGCTCTTCATACATCAGGCTTGAGAACTGACGGTAATCGGCCGTGATGGCAAAATTGTTGATGACCTCATCCGGGATGCGCTCGAAGCTGCTGTCTTTAAACGTCTCTGGCTTGATGCCAAATGCGTTATCGAGTTTGGCCAGCGTCATCAGACGGATGAAGTTATCCTCTTCGCGGGCTTTGTCGGCAAAGCGAATCGGCTCTTCGGTCATGTCGATAAAGGTCCGCACGGCGATGGTGCCGTATGAGTGACCGGCTCCCTCCGCGCGCTCTTTAAACAGGCCCAGCAGCGGCACATCTGATTCACCCTGAATTCTGAGTGCGCTCTGATGCCAGTCAACCGCCATCTGGGCGATGGTAGCGAAACCTGCGCCGCCCACCGGGGTTTTAATGTTCGGGAAATACTTTTTCAGCACCGGATCGTCGGTGTTGAGGAAGTTAGGCTCAAAGAATTCGCCGCAGCTGTAGCTCTCCACGGTGCAGAGCCCCACTTTGCCCATGGTTTTCATCAGCGCTTTTTCGGCGGCTTTGGCATAGCGTTTAAAGGCTTTGTTGCCTTCCTCGCCTTCACCATATTTCTCCTCTGCGCGCATCTGAACGCCCAGCGGATAGATCGCGGAGGCACCGAAGCCAAGGGTCGCGGCGATATGGTGCGAGGAGATGCTCTGACCGCTTTCTACTACCAGCGAGACATCCAGACGCAGCCCTTCCTGTACCAGACGCTGGTTGATGGCAGAGACCACCAGCAGCATCGGAATGGCGGCCTGTTTCGAGGAGATGTGGCGGTCGGTCAGTACGGCGATGCCGCCCTGGGAGCGGGCAAAATCCACCACCTGCTGCGCCAGGTCATCGATCGCTTTTTCCAGCGCGTTGGCGTTCGCCGTCATGCTCAGCAGATCTTTGCCGACGACCGGCTCGTAAAGCATCTCAAAACGGGCATAAGGCGCAATGGTCTGCTCGCGTAAGCGCAGCATATCCAGATGGCTGAGGATCGGGGTAGGCACCACGATCTGACGGCCTTTGCTGCGACCCAGATGCGGTTTTGCGCCCAGCGCGACCCGCAGCGTCATGCCATCCGCTTCGCGGATGGAGTCCAGCGGCGGGTTGGTGACCTGTGCAAAACGCTGCGAGAAGTAGTGCGCCATGCCGCCTTCGTGGTCGGATAAGCCATTGATGGCGTTGCCGTAACCCATTGCAGAGATCTTCTCTGCACCGGTATTCAGCATCGGGTCCATCATGAACTTGAAGCTTTCCTGGTTGTAGTAATAGGCCACAAAACGCTGATAGGTTTTCAGATCGCCACGATAGCGCAGCGGTGAGCCCTGCTGCTCCGCCGGGATCTCGGGCAGGTCATCCAGCCCGACGCGGGCTTCACGCAGCAGCGCCAGATAATCTTTTTCCGCAGCCAGTTTTTCCAGCGCCTGCAGCGTGGTGTAGCTGCGTTTTTCACGATGATCGAAATAGAGCATCCCGCCCGCTTCAATACGGCCACGACGCAGTACGCTTTCCGGTGGAAAGGCGATCTGGCCCGCTTCCGACATCGCACCAATATACTCAGCCGTTTCGACGGAACGCAGAGGACGCAGACCCAGGCGGTCAAGGCGTGCGCCAATCACTTCGCCGTTGCCGAAGATTAATGCAGCAGGGCCGTCGTTCTTCTCTTCGTACAGAGAGAAATACTCCAGCATGGCGCGCACTTCCGGCGACAGCTCGCTGTCATTCTCCCAGGCGGGCGGCATCATGGAGACCACGGCGGTGATCAGATCGAGGTTGTCCTCCATCAGGCGGCTGTGGATGCTCTGATCCAGCCGTGAGCTGTCGGACTGGCCTTTTGGTCGCACGATTTTTTTACCACGGGCCAGCGCCAGCGCGGCTTCCGCGATGCGGTTTTTACGGTCCGTGTTCAGCTCGCCGTTGTGCGCCATCAGACGGAAGGGCTGTGCCATCGTGGTGTGGGGGTCGGTGTTGGTGGAGAAGCGGGTATGGAAAAACAGTCCGCGCACCTGATGATCGGGATCGGTCAGATCTTTGAAGTAAGGGATGACTTCATTGGAATTCAGACGCGCCTTAAACACCTGCGTGCGTGAGGAGAGCGACAGCGGGTAGAGTCCGCCAAATTCGCTTTCGGTAAATGCACGGGCCTCAATCGTTAACAGGGCGCGATAGATGCGTTGTTCGAAGTCATTCTGATCGACCACGTCCTGCGGGGCAGTGAAGATCCACTGCAGAATCGGTAACTGGAACTGCACGGCGGCCGGGCGCGTCACGCTGCTGTCCAGCGGCATATCACGCTTCATGATGACCGGCAGGCCAAAGCTGCTCAGCGTCTCATCTACCAGGCGCTCGGCATTTGCCCGCAGCTCTGCATCTTTCGGCACAAAGAAGTTGCCGACGCCAAAGCGACCCGCTTCCAGCGGCTCTCCGGTAATTTTGCGGAAGAAATGCAGCGACAGGTCGACGTTGACCCCCGCGCCGTCACCCACGCCTTCTGCTGACATTCCGCCGCGGTGAGGCACCGTACACAGGGCGCTGTGCGCCATCTGCAGGATCTCGTGGGTCTGCTCGCCGTCCTTACGCGTAATGAAACCTACACCACAGCTGTCACTGCCTGCTGTCGGATCATACAAGCCATAGGATTGAGGTTTTTTAGTGGACATTGAGGGTCTCCTTAAACTGCTTTGACATTACCTGCACTGTTTCAGGGTCTGAGCGCAACCAGGGCGCAGCTTCTTTTTTCTCGCCATGATCTGTCGAGCACGCGTCATAGCCCTGAGCATTTCTCTCCAGACATCGGTAAAACGTCTTTTAATGAGCTGCTCTGATTTCCGGTCTCGTAAAGGAGATGACTTAAACCACGCGGGAGTCTTCTTGTTGCATAGATATGCCGAGACAATGACCCGTCTGGAAAGCTTTCAGCGGATTTCCAACTTATCGGGAAAGCGTAATCAGGTCAAATAGGGCGGTCAGGCGGGCTAATCAGACGTTTTATGGGTTTAAGTTAATGAATAATATGATTTTTAAGGTTTAAAATGTGTCACTCTGGCACCCGGCGATCGGCCGATAAATGTGAACTGACTCACTGTAGGGCAGGCATCAGATCTCTGCACAATGCTGGTGAGAGTGGGATAAACAGCATTAAATGCTGTTCAGCACAGATGATACATAGAATGTATCTGTTTTTCTTATGTCCGCCTTTTTGAATGAAACTGCGCCGGGTTATAAGAAAAATTAATCAGCATAGATGTGCTTAAAACATCACTAAAGATGAATGGGTATTCATATAAACGGGATGGGCCTGCGCAACAGAACGTTGCCAGGATATTGAAAAAAGGCCGTACAGAGAAATCTGAGATTCGCTGGCGGCTTTACAGATTATTCATTTGGCACAATCAGTCAAGGGTTTTAACCGTTTTGTCCTTAACGTCGCCGAACGGTCGTGCGGATGCACCATAATGGCGCATCTGCGTCCGGATCTTCGCGTGACGGGCTGCGACGTTGTCGGGCCATCTGCGTTATAGTGAGGCGGTTTCTCTTTCAGGGAGTGGGTATGAAGCAAATTCGTCTGTTGGCGCAGTACTACGTTGATTTGATGGTCAAGCTGGGACTGGTGCGGTTCTCGCTGCTGCTGGCGTCGGCGCTGGTGGTGCTGGCGATGATTGTCCAGATGGCGGTCACGATGGTACTGCGGGGTCATGTTGAGAGCATCGACGTGGTGCGTTCGGTCTTCTTCGGGCTGCTGATCACGCCCTGGGCGGTCTATTTCCTGTCAGTGGTGGTCGACCAGCTGGAGGAGTCGCGGCAGCGGCTGGCCCGGCTGGTGGATAAGCTGGAGGAGATGCGTACCCGCGATCTGGAACTCAACCAGCAGATGAAAGAGACCATCACGCAGCTGAATCAGGAGATCAGCGACCGTAAAAAAGCGGAGCTGGCGCGCGAACAGGTGATGGATAAGCTGCGTGAGGAGGTGACGCGCCGTGAACAGGCGCAGATCGAGCTGGAACAGCAATCCTCTTTTCTGCGCTCCTTCCTGGATGCCTCGCCAGACCTGGTGTTCTATCGCAACATCGATAAACAGTTCTCCGGCTGTAACCGGGCGATGGAGCTGCTGACCGGCAAAAGCGAAAAACAGCTGATTGGCCTGACGCCGCGTGACATCTACGATGATGAAGCGGCGACCAAGGTCCTGGAGACGGATGAGAAAGTGTTCCGCCACAACGTCTCGCTGACCTATGAACAGTGGCTGCAATATCCCGACGGCCGCAAAGCCTGTTTTGAGATCCGTAAAGTGCCCTATTATGACCGCGTCGGTAAGCGCAGCGGGCTGATGGGCTTTGGTCGCGATATAACCGAGCGTAAGCGCTATCAGGACGCGTTAGAGAACGCCAGCCGGGAAAAGACCACCTTTATCTCAACGATCAGCCACGAGCTTCGTACGCCGCTTAATGGCATTGTCGGCCTGAGCCGGATTCTGCTGGACACCGATCTGAATCAGGAGCAGCTGAAATACCTGAAAACCATCCATGTCTCGGCCATCACGCTGGGCAACATCTTCAACGATGTGATTGAGGTGGACAAGATCGAACGGCGTAAGGTGCAGCTGGATAATCAGCCGCTCGATTTTACCGGCTTCCTCGCCGATTTAGAGAATCTCTCCGGCCTGCTGGCACAGCCTAAAGGGCTGAAGTTTGTGCTCGCGCCGCAGCTGCCGCTGCCACACATGATCGCTACCGACGGCACCCGTCTTCGTCAGATTCTGTGGAACCTGATTGGCAACGCGGTGAAGTTTACCCAGCAGGGGGAGATCCTTGTGCGGGTCACCTATGAGCAGGATGAGACGCTGCGCTTCGAGGTTCAGGACTCCGGCATGGGGATCCCGCAGGATGAGCAGGACAAGATCTTTGCAATGTACTATCAGGTTAAAGATCAGCATGGCGGTAAACCGGCGACCGGCACCGGCATCGGGCTGGCGGTGTCCCGCCGTCTGGCGCAGGCGATGGGCGGCGATATCCGTGTTCACAGCGCGCCAGGGCAGGGCTCCTGCTTTACCGTCGAGATCCACGCGCCGCGCATTGCGGAAGAGGTGGAAAACGAAGGCGTGGAGGACAGCCTGCCGCTACCGGCCCTGCACGTCCTGCTGGTTGAAGATATTGAGCTGAATGTGATTGTGGCACGTTCGGTTCTGGAGAAGCTGGGCTGCAGCGTCGAGGTCGCCATGACCGGCCAGGCGGCGCTGGCGATGTTTGACCCGCTGGAGTTTGATCTGGTGCTGCTGGACATTCAGCTGCCGGATATGACCGGGCTGGATGTCTCGCGGGCCATTCGCCAGCAGTATCAGGGAACCCATCTGCCTCCGCTGGTGGCGCTCACCGCAAACGTCCTCAAAGACAAAAAAGAGTATTTCGACGCGGGCATGGATGATGTGCTCAGCAAGCCTCTGGCGGTTCCGGCACTGACGGCGATGATCAAAAAGTACTGGGATTATCAGTCTGAACCGGAAGAGGAGACCTCTGCCGGGCGCGATGATAAAACCCTGATGCTGCTGGATGTCGCGATGCTTGAACAGTATATCGAGCTGGTTGGCCCTGGCCTGATCACCCAGAGCCTGACGATGTTCGAAAAAATGATGCCGGATTACCTGGCCGTGCTGGAATCCAACCTGATGGCGCGGGATCAGAAAGGGATTGCTGAAGAGGGGCATAAAATCAAAGGCGCGGCGGGTTCAGTCGGGCTGCAGCGTTTACAGATGCTGGCGAAACAGATTCAGAGTCCGGAGCTGCCGGCGTGGTGGGACAACGTGACGGAGTGGATTGATGAGCTGAAGCACGAGTGGCGACACGATGTGCAGGTATTGCGCGACTGGGTGGCAGAACAGGAACGCTGATACGCCAGAAAAAAATGACCCCAGCCGAGGCCGGGGTGCGCGAATACTGCGCCAACACCAGGGAAATCATTGCGGCCGCTATGATCTGAATAATTAATGCAGCCGCAGGGTATTGGTTAACACTGTCATCACCTTAGCAAATCCCTCTTCACATGCGACAAGATTCATTAAAAATTGTGATATTGAGCAGCGTTTAAATACAGAAAACATTAATTTGGCAACACAGTCAAGTAAGGAATCAATTTACGTGCTGCATTGCTGAAAAAATAGCCATTTTTGCCCTTTTTCGGGTAGTTTTAACGCGCCTGTGAGAGGGGAGTGGGGCGCGGATGCTGCCGGTGACGTCGCCGTTAATAACGATGCCACCGGTACGGCTAAGACGCTGATATTGCAAGCAAGCACCCTGAAATGACACGAATAATCCAAAACAATCCGGAATGGTAAATATGAATCTGCCGCTTTCTCTTTTTATCCGCATGGCTTAAGTACAATTACTGAGCGAAACCAGGGCCAGCGCAAAGATGACTCCTTCCGTTTAGCGCTGTTTATTTAAACGTTATAACGATAATTCTGATTAATATATAGACCGTGATGGAATCGGAAAAAAATAAAAGTTAAGAGGATTGAATGATTTTAACCGGCGCTTATTACCCATTATTAACTGTTTATCTGGAAAGCTGGTGCCGGGTCAGGATGAATGGAACCGATTCCTTTTTGCCGGAAGTCCTTGAACTATTTCGAACTGTTGCAGCATTTTGATGCAAAATGACTGAATAAAGTCTGGAAACTGTCGGCTGAATTCCAACAAAATTCGTAAAAAGCCCGTCTCCGGGGTAGTGATTACATGTGTGATTGATTAACGTCTGAAACAGGTATGGGAAGATTGCATGAAGAAGCATAAAGGAAGCGTCGGGCAGCGTATCAGGCGGATCGCGGGCCGAATTGCGCTGGTCTGGCTGGGGCTCTGGCTGGCGGGAATATTACTCTTTGCCTTCCTGCCGGTTCCGTTCTCCGCAGTGATGGCGGAACGGCAGATCGGGGCCTGGCTGCGCGGTGATTTTAGCTATGTCGCTCATTCAGACTGGGTCGGCCATGATGAGATCTCGCCCTGGATGGGGCTGGCCGTCATCGCCTCTGAAGATCAGAAGTTCCCCACTCACTGGGGTTTTGATGTGGCAGCGATTGAGTCGGTGCTGGATAAGAAGGAGAGCCAGATGCGCGGTGCCTCCACGCTGTCACAACAGACGGCGAAAAACCTCTTCCTGTGGGATGGACGCAGCTGGATACGAAAAGGTCTGGAAGCGGGTCTGACGGTGGGGCTGGAAACGGTCTGGACGAAACGGCGCATTCTGACCGTCTATCTCAACATTGCCGAGTTCGGGCCAGGAATTTTTGGCGTTGAGGCGGCGGCGCAGCGCTACTTCCACAAGCCAGCCAGCCGGCTGACTGCAGCAGACGCAGCGTTACTGGCGGCGGTGTTGCCTAATCCGATTCGCTATCGTGCGGCGGCCCCCTCCGGCTATATCAGAGAGCGCCAGCAGTGGATCCTGCGCCAGA
This sequence comes from Pantoea phosphatilytica, assembly GCF_051025615.1. NCBI lineage: Bacteria > Pseudomonadati > Pseudomonadota > Gammaproteobacteria > Enterobacterales > Erwiniaceae > Pantoea > Pantoea phosphatilytica. The sequence goes on along the minus strand of NZ_JBPFDF010000002.1, from coordinate 377,852 downwards.
TGCGCCAGCTGGGCGGAGAGGGCTTTTTACAGCGTAATCAGCTCAACTGAGCCTTAATCTTCATCGAAGCCCGCTTCGAACAGTTCGATGACCGCCGCCAGCGCCGGAACCTCTTCCGGGCCGCTGGCTTCGATCTCAATGTGCCCGCCTTTTGCTGAATCGAGCATCAGCAGCGCGATCACGCTGCTGGCTTCGGCTTCGGTGCCCGCTTCGTTGCGCAGCAGGACTTCGGCGTCAAAGCTCTGCACCAGCTCAAAGAGCTTCATTGCCGGACGGGCGTGCATACCCAGCTTATTTTTGATTTCTACAGTTTGTCTGACGGTCATGATTTGCGCTTTTCCAGCGTGCGATGGCGTGACTGTACATTCTTACCGCGTGAACGGAAGTAATCGGCCAGCTGCTCGGCGATATAGACGGAGCGATGTTTGCCGCCGGTACAGCCAATCGCCACGGTAAGATAGCTACGGTTATTGGTTTCCAGCATCGGCAGCCAAAGTTCTAAATAGCTGCGCGTCTGGTAGATAAAATTGTGCACTTCGGTATGGCGATCGAGGAAGGCCGCCACCGGACGGTCGAGGCCCGTCATCGGCCGCAGCTTGGGATCCCAGTGGGGATTGGGCAGAAAGCGCACGTCAAACACGTAGTCCGCATCAATAGGGATGCCATGTTTGAAGCCAAAGGATTCGAACACCATGGTCAGCTCACGTTCACGCTTGCCCAGCAGACGGGTACGCAGCATCTCGGCCAGCTCATGCACCGACATCTCAGAGGTGTCGATAATCAGATCAGCCCGGGAACGCAGCGGCTCCAGCAGATCGCTCTCTTCGTCAATCGCGCTCTCCAGCGACAGGTTCTTGCTGGAGAGCGGGTGCAGACGGCGTGTATCGCTGTAACGACGAATCAGGGTATTGCGATCGGCGTCGAGAAACAACAGCTGCGGTGAAAAGGAGTCAGGCAGATTATTCAGCGCGGTTTCGAAAATTTCAGGGGATTCAGGCATGTTGCGGACATCGATACTGACCGCCGCCGAAATATTGCGATCGGCCAGCGAGTTCGCTAACTCCGGCAGCAGCACGACCGGCAGGTTATCGACGCAGTAGAATCCCATATCTTCCAGCGCACGGAGCGCCACTGACTTCCCCGAGCCTGAACGACCGCTAACGATCATCAGCACCATGACCTTCTCTCCCGTTTTAAAACCGGCAACCGGCCGGTAAAGACGCGTTACTGCTCTGTCTGGATTTCCGTAATAATGGCATAGAGCTCTTCATCACTCTGCGCCGCGCGCAGACGGCGGCAGACCGTTTTATCTGCCAGACGTTTTGCCACCAGTGAAAGGGTGTGCAGATGCGTTTTGCACTGGTCAGCCGGCACCAGCAGGGCAAACAGCAGATCGACCGGCTGGTTATCGACAGCATCAAACGCAATCGGCTGTTCGAGGCTGATAAAGACCCCGACCGCGCGCAGCGTATCCTCTTCCAGCTTGCCGTGAGGAATAGCGATGCCGTTGCCGATACCGGTACTGCCCATGCGTTCACGGGTCAGGATCGCTTCGAAAAGCGTCTGGTGCGGCAGGTTGAGCTGCTTAGCGGCCAGTTCGCTGATGATTTCCAGCGCACGTTTTTTGCTCTGGCAGTGTACGCCGCTGCGGGTGCAGTCTGGCGAAAGCACCGTGCTCAATTCCAGTGTAAGATCGTTGTTCATTAGCGTTTCACTTGCGAGTTCACCAGGCCATTCACCGCCAGCGCGTCCTGACGCGGGAGACAAACGGCGCCTCTGCTCAGATGACAAAACGGGGCGGATTATCCGCCCCATCCTGTCGGCTCTGCGCGGCAGGCGCGCGTAGCTGGCGTGAAGGTTAGTGTTTTTTCAGTTTATCTTTGTGTTTGGTCAGCTGACGGGCGAGCTTATCGATAAGCCCGTCAATGGCCGCATACATATCTTCTGCTTCCGAAGTGGCGTGCAGCTCGCCACCATTTACGTGAAGTGTTGCGTCAGCCACCTGAGTGACTTTCTCAACTTTCAGGACAATATAGACCTGATTGATATGTTCAAAATAGTGTTCCAGTTTGGCAAATTTACCGCTGACAAACTCACGCAGAGGCGGAGTGATTTCAACGTGTTGCCCGGTCAGGTTCAGCTGCATAGGTCTTCCTTCTCATGTCTTTCAAACCAGCTGTTTACGCTGGTTCGATGGCGGGATGGATAAAGACTCACGATATTTGGCGACGGTTCGCCGTGCCACCATAATCCCCTGATCAGATAACATGGAGGTCAGTTTACTGTCGCTCAAGGGTTTGGCTGGATTTTCCGCCGAAATTAATTTTTTCACCAGCGCGCGGATCGCCGTCGAAGAGGCTTCACCGCCACCCTCGGTATTCACATGGCTGGAGAAAAAGTACTTCAGTTCGAAAATGCCCCGCGGGCTGTGCAGATACTTCTGCGTTGTCACGCGGGAAATGGTCGACTCGTGCATCTCAACAGCCTGGGCGATATCGGCCAGTACCATCGGACGCATAAACTCTTCACCCTGCTCGAAAAACGCCTGCTGCTGTTCAACAATACAGCGCGTCACTTTCAGCAGCGTATCGTTACGGCTTTCCAGACTCTTAATCAGCCAGCGCGCCTCCTGCAGATTACTGCGAATAAACTGGCTGTCGCTCTCATTGCGCGTGGTGCCGCCCATTGCGGCGTAGTGCTGGTTGATCCTGAGGCGCGGCACACTGTCGGCGTTAAGTTCAACCGTCCAGCGGCTGCCGACCTTGCGCACCAGTACATCGGGAATCACATATTCCGGTTCGCCGGTATTGATCGACTGGCCCGGGCGCGGGTCCAGCGACTGAATCAGCAGCATCGCCTCTTTCAGCACCTCTTCTTTAAGGCGCGTGACCCGCATCAGGCTGCGGAAATCGTGATTAGCCAGCAGGTCGAGATGTTCGCTGACGATCAGACGCGCCTCTGCCAGCATCGGGGTTTCGGGCGCATACTGCGAAAGCTGTACCAGCAGGCAGTCACGCAGGTCGCGCGCGCCGACGCCGATCGGATCGAAGCGCTGGATGCGTTTCAGCACCGCTTCTACTTCGTCCACTTCCAGTTCGTCGTTACCGATGCCGTCGAGGATCTCCTCAAGCGAAACGGTAAGATACCCGGTGTCATCGATAGCGTCGACGATAGAGGTCGCAATCGCGCGATCGGTGTCACTGAATGGCGTCAGTCCGACCTGCCACATCAGATAATCCTGCAGAGACTGAGTGGTTTCGCCCTGATAAACCGGTAACTCATCATCCTGATAATCGGTGCCGGTACCAGACGGCGTGCCAGCCGTGTAGATCTCATCCCAGGTGGCATCCAGCGGCAGCTCATCGGGCATCTCTTTCTGCTCAAGGGCTTCGCGGGTGTCCAGCGCCTCGGCCTCAGACGATTCCCGGGCGTCGATCTCTTCGTGCAGTTCGGTCTGCTCAAGCAGCGGGTTGCTTTCCAGTGCAAGCTGTAACTCCTGCTGGAGTTCAAGCGTAGAGAGCTGCAGCAGACGAATGGCCTGCTGCAGTTGTGGCGTCATTGCCAGCTGTTGGCTGAACCTGAGTTGTAAACCTTGCTTCATAGACAGGATGATAGTTCCCAGGTAAACATCACAATTAACGACACCTTATCAGAGTCTGAACTCTTCACCCAAATAAACCCGCTTCACCTGCTCATCGGCCAGGATCTCGTTCGGCGTGCCGTGCGCAATCAGGTGACCCTGGCTGACGATGTAAGCCCGCTCACAGACCGCTAAGGTTTCACGCACGTTGTGGTCGGTGATCAGCACGCCCAGGCCACTGTCACGCAGATGCTCGATGATCTTTTTGATGTCGATAACGGAGATCGGGTCAACACCGGCAAAAGGCTCATCCAGCAGGATAAACTTAGGATTGGCCGCCAGCGCACGCGCGATCTCGACACGACGGCGTTCACCGCCCGACAGTGCCTGACCCATGCTGTCGCGCAGGTGTTCGATGTGGAACTCTTCCATCAGTTCGCGGGCGCGATCCTGACGCTGCTCTTCCGTCAGATCGTCGCGGATCTGCAGGACGGCCATCAGGTTATCGTAGACGCTGAGGCGACGGAAAATAGAGGCTTCCTGCGGCAGATAGCCGATGCCGCGACGTGCGCGGGCATGCAGTGGCAGGATGCTGATATCTTCATCATCAATGACAATGCGACCCGCGTCGCGGGGCACGATCCCCACCACCATGTAAAAAGTGGTGGTCTTACCGGCACCGTTCGGGCCCAGCAGGCCGACAATCTCGCCGGACTTGACCTGCAGACTGACATCTTCTACCACGCGACGGCCCTTATATGCCTTCGCCAGGTTTTCTGCAATTAATGTGGCCATAGCTATCAGTTACTCTTCTTTCCGCTGGTGGACGAACCTTTATCCTGAAGCTGCGACGGCACCAGAACGGTGGTCACGCGCTTGTTCTGGCCCTGGCTGTAAGCCTGCATTTTCTGCTCTTTCACCAGGTAGGTAATACGGTCGCCTTTGATGTTGCTGTCCTGCTGCTCGATAAACGCATTGCCGGTCAGTTCAACGAAATCGTTCGCCAGTTCGTAGTGCAGTTTAGCGGCGTGGCCCTGCACCGGCTTGCCGCTGTCCTGCATCTGATAAAAGGTGGCGGGGTTGCCGTAGGCGTCAACGATGGTTTTCTTGCTGTCGCCGCCCGGACGGGTCACCACGACTTTATCAGCCGTGATTTTGATTGATCCCTGGGTCACGATGACATTGCCGGTAAAGGTCGCAACGTTGCCCTGCAAATCCAGCGCCTGATTCTGCGAGTCAATGTTTACGGGCTTGTCCGAGTCACCGGTCAGGGCCAGCGCCGGCACGCTGGTTGCCAGCAGTACCGAGGCCAGCAGGAGCTTCAAACTATTTTTGTTCATTTTGAATTTCATAAGAGGTTTTGACCTTCTCGATTAACTCGGCGTTTTTCGTCCGTAAATTGCCGCGCATTTTCATGCCAGTGGAGTTAAAGCTGCGGCCATACAATGTCACCTGATCATCAGAGGTAACATCCTGAGTGACAAGATTGATCTGCGCATTATCGGTTTTGATGCGCTCAAGCTGAGAGTCCTGCGTCAGGGTATTCAGCTCAACATGGCCATAAAGATAAAGCATACGATCTTTGGTGAGCTTTGCTTTATCTGCCCGTAGCGACCAGGTCGGAATTTTGTTCTCATCAAAGGTGGTCATCACCGGGTTCTCGAACCAGCTCAGTTCGTCGTCCGAAAAATAGGTCACTTTGTCCGAGGTCAGTTTATAGGAGAGCGCGCCCTGCGGGTTATAAACCACAGTGTGCGAATCGGCACTGGTATAGGTCGGCGACTGTGTGCCATTGCCGACAGACGTGCCATCGTCATCCTGGTTAGTAAGATTCCAGCCGATCAAAACCAGTGCAATCAAGGTCAGAATCAGCGTTATCCAACGCCTGCTTTTACTCATACTGATTGCCCTTTGGCATCCTCAAATTTGTTCTGCGCCATTAAGATCAGATCACATACTTCACGCACCGCGCCGCGTCCGCCAGCGATCCGCGTGACATAGTGCGCGCGCGGCAGCAGAATCGGATGAGCATCCGCGACTGCCACGCTTAATCCCACTTTCGCCATAACCGGCCAGTCAATCAGATCGTCACCTATGTAGGCGACCTGGTCGTCGGAAAGGGACAGTTTATCCAGAAGTTCACGATAGGCCAAAAGCTTATCCGATTGTCCCTGATAAAGATGGCGAATGCCGAGCGTTTTACAGCGATCTTCCATCAGTCGGGCATTGCGGCCGGTAATAATAGCCACTTCCACATCGGAGGTCAGCAGGCAGCGGACGCCGTAACCATCCCGCACGTTGAATGCCTTCAGCTCTTCGCCATTGTTCCCCATGTAGATCACGCCGTCGGACATCACGCCATCGACGTCGCAGATCAGCAGACGGATCCGGCTGGCGCGCGCCATCACGTCGGCGCTGACCGGGCCATAGCAGGTCTCTATCGGGGGAGTTGCCAGTTGCATTTTCTCTTCCTGTTCAGACTACGCCAGCGCGCAGCATGTCATGCATATGTACCACGCCGAGCAGATGGTCGTCATCGGCCACCAGAATCGAAGTGATGTTTTTCGTCTGCATCAGATTCAGGGCTTCAACCGCCAGCATGTTCGGCCGGACGCGGATGCCGCCTGGCGTCATCACTTCGCCGATTGTGGCGCGCTGAAAGTCGATGCCCATGTCAAAGATGCGGCGCAGGTCACCATCGGTAAAGATCCCCTCAATTTTCATCAGGTCGTCGACGATAACCGTCAGACCCAGATTCTTGCGGGTGATCTCCAGCAGCGCATCGCGCAGGGAGGCGTCACGGGTGACGTGCGGCAGTTCATCGCCGCTGTGCATGATATCCGCCACATGCAGCAGCAGCTTGCGGCCCAGCGCGCCGCCGGGGTGGGAGAGGGCAAAATCTTCTGCCGTGAATCCGCGCGCTTCCAGCAGCGACACGGCCAGCGCGTCGCCCATCACCAGGGTCGCCGTGGTGCTGGTGGTCGGGGCCAGACCCAGCGGACAGGCTTCCTGGGGTACGTGCACGCAAAGATGCACATCCGCCACGCGGCCCATGGCGCTTTCGGGCCGTCCGGTTATGCAGATCAGCGCGATGTGCTGACGCTTTAAGACCGGGATCAGCGCGAGGATCTCGTTCGACTCTCCGCTGTTGGAGATGGCGATCACCACATCATTTCTGCTCACCATGCCCAGATCGCCGTGGCTGGCTTCGGCAGGATGGACAAAGAAGGCGGGCGTGCCGGTGCTGGCGAAGGTCGCCGCCATTTTTTTACCGATATGGCCAGACTTCCCCATGCCCATCACCACCACTTTACCCTGGCAGCCGTAGATCAGGGCGCAGGCGCGGGCGAAATCGTCATTGATATATTGATCGAGCTGTTCCAGTCCTTCACGCTCAATGCGGAGCACGGTCTTGCCCGCTTGCTGAAAATCAAAGGCAGTTGGTTGCTGATATGACATAGTGAGTCTGTCCTTGTTAACCGTTCATGAATGCCGGCTGTAACCACAGCAGCGTCACCCAGACGAAGAAACCACAGAGTAAAATCAGGCCCGCCGTACGGCCAACACGTCGGCGACGAAGCAGGCAGAGCAGGGCAAACAGGGCGCTGACGCCCAGCATGACCCAGTAATCACGGGCAAAGGCATGATAATCGACGCTGCCCGGATGAATCAGTGCCGGAAGTCCCAGCACGATGGCAATATTATAAATGTTGGCGCCGATGAGATTGCCGATCGCAATATCATCTTCGCCTTTCAGTGCCCCGGCAAGCACCGTTGCCAGCTCGGGCAGGCTGGTGCCAACGGCGATCAGGGTCAGACCCATCACCAGTTCGCTGACGCCAAAGTAGTCGGCAAAGGCGGTGGCATTGTCGATCACCATCCGTGTCGACATCGGCAGAATAATCAGCGCGACAGCCAGCCAGAGAAAGGCCACCGTATTTCCACTCTCTTCACGCGGCAGTTCAGCCAGCTGCTCGCGGGTCAGGGTGTCATTGTTGTCCTGTTCCGCCTTACGCGCGATGCGAATCACCACCATCAGATAAATAGCGGCAATGGCAATCAGGCCAATGCCATCAAGTCGGCTAAGCTGATTATCAAACAGCATGAAACCGCTGAGCAGGGTGACCAGTAACATCAACGGGAGCTCACGCCGAATCAGATTGGAGTGAACAGTTAACGGATGTATTAGCGCAGCGGCACCCAGAATCAGTAGAATGTTGGTAATGTTCGAGCCCAGGGCGGTGCCCACAGCCAGATCCATCTGGCCATGCTGCGCCGCAGAAAAGGAGAGGATCATCTCTGGCAGCGAGGTGCCGATGCTGACAACGGTCATGCCGATAATCAGTGGCGGAATGCCAAATGATCGACACAATATAGAGGCGCTAAACACCAGACGATCGGCACCATAAGCCAGTAAAAGCAAACCGATAATCAGCAGTGCAGAAGCTACGAACATGAAAAATCCTTGCATAAAAACCCGGGCGGCTATGCCTTTCCCGACCGGTTTACGGTTCTGTTTGGCGAGACAGGCGCTGATTTTGACCGTCTGAACGGCAAAAGTAAATTTAATGACCATTTTCGGCAAATCTTAGCGGTAAGTTTCTGTAAAGCTATCGTGAATCATGACCGAACAGGCTACCATCGTACCCCATGTTTACGCCCGATCCTGACAAGAGGTGACAATGATCCAGCAGCAAACGAATCTGGTTGAGGTTCGTGGCGTGAGTTTTTCGCGCGGAGATCGCACAATCTTCGATGACATTTCGCTGACCGTGCCAAAAGGCAAAGTGACGGCGATAATGGGACCGTCGGGGATAGGAAAAACCACTCTGCTACGCTTGATTGGGGGGCAGCTTCAGCCGACCCAGGGTGAAATCCTGTTTCGCGGCGAAAACATTCCGTCATTATCCCGCGCTAAATTGTACGAAGCGCGTAAAAAAATGAGCATGCTGTTCCAGTCTGGCGCGCTGTTCACTGACTTAACGGTCTATGAAAATGTGGCCTGGCCACTGCGGGAGCATACGCAGCTGCCTGCGCCGCTGCTGCACAGCACCGTGCTGATGAAGCTGGAGGCGGTGGGCCTGCGTGGCGCCGCGCAGCTGAAACCGGCTGAGCTGTCGGGCGGGATGGCGCGTCGCGTGGCTCTGGCGCGCGCTATCGCGCTTGAACCCGAACTGATCATGTTTGACGAGCCTTTCGTCGGCCAGGATCCGATCACCATGGGGGTGCTGGTTAAGCTTATTGACGAACTGAACCATGCCCTGGGCCTGACCTGTATTGTGGTCTCGCACGACGTACCGGAAGTACTGAGTATCGCGGACTACGCCTATATCGTGGCCGGACAAAAAATTATCGCACAGGGCACCACCCCCGCACTGCGAGAGAATAACGACCCGCGTGTTCGCCAGTTTATCGATGGCGATGCGGATGGTCCGGTTCCTTTCCGTTTTCCTGCCGGCGACTATCTCGCAGATTTAACCGGCTCAGGGAGTAATTAAACCGATGGTCTTGAAGGCGCTGGCGTCATTTGGTCGTCAGGGAATTGAAACGTGCGCCAGTTTTGGACGCGCAGGCTTAATGCTGTTTCACGCGCTGGTCGGCAAACCAGCATTTCGCAAACATGCGCCGCTGCTGGTTAAGCAGCTCTATAGCGTGGGTGTATTGTCATTACTGATTATTGTCGTGTCGGGCCTGTTTATTGGCATGGTGCTGGGACTGCAGGGGTATCTGGTACTGACCACTTACGGGGCCGAAACCAGTCTGGGTATGCTGGTGGCGCTGTCGCTGCTGCGCGAGCTGGGGCCGGTGGTGACCGCGCTGCTGTTTGCCGGACGGGCAGGATCGGCGCTGACGGCCGAAATCGGCCTGATGAAAGCGACCGAGCAGCTCTCCAGTATGGAGATGATGGCGGTCGATCCGTTGCGCCGCGTCGTTTCGCCACGCTTCTGGGCGGGATTTATCAGCATGCCGCTGCTGGCACTGATCTTTACTGCAGTCGGCATCGCCGGTGGGGCGCTGGTTGGCGTGAGCTGGAAGGGGATCGATCCTGGCTTCTTCTGGTCTGCCATGCAGAACGCGGTCGATTTCCGGGCTGATGTGGTGAACTGTCTTATCAAAAGTGCCGTATTTGCCGTTACGGTGACCTGGATTGCCCTCTTTAATGGCTATGACGCGATTCCCACTTCTGAAGGGATCAGTCGCGCGACGACGCGTACCGTAGTACATGCTTCACTGGCGGTGCTCGGATTGGATTTTGTGCTGACAGCACTGATGTTTGGGAATTGATGCAATGCAAAGCAAAAAAAGCGAAATCTGGGTTGGCATTTTTATGATCATGGCGTTGATCGCCGCATTGTTTCTATGTCTGCGCGTTGCCGATCTGAAGTCGATGGGCACCGAGCCGACATGGAAACTCTACGCCACCTTCGACAACATCGGCGGCCTGAAAGTCAGTTCGCCGGTTAAAATTGGTGGCGTCGTGATTGGCCGGGTGACAGAGATCGAACTGGAGCCGAAAACGCTGCTGCCACGGGTCACGATGGACATCAGCGATCAGTATGCCAATAAAATTTCCGACACCAGCTCGCTGGCGATCCGTACTCAGGGCCTGCTGGGTGAGCAGTTCCTGTCGCTCAACTTAGGATTTGACGATCCTGAGCTGGGTTCGGCGATGCTGAAAGATGGCGATACGCTGCGCGATACGAAATCAGCCATGGTGCTTGAAGATTTGATCGGCCAGTTCCTTTATAAGAGCGGCGATAACAAGCAAAACAGCGATAACAAGGATGCGCAGGAAGGCAGCAGTGCTGCACCTGCGGCACCCGCCCAACCTTAAAGAAGAGGGTATACCATGTTTAAACGTTTACTGATGATTGCCATGCTGGTGGTGGCCGTGCCGCTGACGGCAACCGCCGCCGACCAGAGCAATCCTTACAAACTGATGAACCAGGCGGCGGAGAAGACGTTTACCCGCCTGAAAAACGAGCAGCCAAAGATTAAGCAGAATCCTGACTATCTGCGTGAGATTGTGCGTCAGGAACTGCTGCCTTATGTGCAGATCAAATATGCCGGCGCGTTAGTGCTGGGTCGCTACTATCGCGATTCGACGCCGGCTCAGCGCGAAGCCTACTTCAGCGCCTTTGCTGATTATCTGGCACAGGCTTATGGCCAGGCCCTGGCTCTTTATAACGGTCAGAGCTACCAGGTGCAGCCTGAACAGCCGCTGGGCGATGCTAACATTGTCGCTATCCGCGTCTCCATCATCGATCCTAATGGCCGTCCACCGGTTCGTCTCGACTTCCAGTGGCGTAAAAACAGCCAGAGCGGCAACTGGCAGGCTTATGACATGATCGCCGAAGGTGTCAGCATGATCACCACCAAGCAGAATGAGTGGAGCGACCTGTTACGCACCAAAGGTATCGATGGTCTGACGGCGCAGCTGAAATCCTCCGCCGCTCAGCACATTACGCTGGATAAACAACAATAATGCACGAATCGTTACGCTGGGAGCGGCAAGCCAGCACGCTATTGCTGAAAGGCGAACTGGATCGCGACACGCTGATGAGCCTCTGGCAGCAGCGTGAGACGTTAATCAGGGATGTCGATACCATTGACGTTGCGGCGCTGGAGCGTGTTGACTCTTCCGGGCTGGCTCTGCTGGTGCACCTGCGGGAAATTGCGCGTGCACAGGGAATGACCCCGAGCTTTACGGGCATCAGCGACAAACTGCAGTCGCTGATTACGCTTTACAATCTGCAACAGATTATTGTTTCTGCGGATAAAAGCGCCTGATTTCCGCCTGTTATGCTAAGCCCCTGTTTTTGACAGGGGCTTTTGCGTATTTAAGAGTCAGCCGCTTTCCTCTACTATGTCAGCCTTATTATTATTAAGCGAAGTTAAGACCAATGGAAAACAGTGAAATTCAGGCCGTGCTGATGGCAGCACTGCCTTTAGACGAAGTGCATGTGATGAGCAATGACGGCAGCCACTTTCAGGTCATCGCCGTTGGCGAACTGTTTGGCGAGCTGAGCCGCGTGAAAAAGCAGCAGGCTATCTATGCGCCGCTGATGGAATTCATCGCAGATAACCGCATGCATGCTGTCTCTATCAAAACCTATACTCCCGCTGAATGGGCGCGTGACCGTAAACTTAACGGTTTCTGATCCCCGGCGTGGTGAACTCGCGGTGAGCGAGTCTAATCTTTAGCTAGTTAATTGAGAGCCGTGTTAATGGACAAATTTCGTGTGCAAGGCCCCACCCGCTTAAGTGGTGAAGTAACCATTTCCGGGGCGAAGAACGCCGCGCTTCCTATTCTGTTTGCTGCCCTGCTGGCCGAAGAGCCGGTAGAGATTCAGAATGTACCAAAACTGCGCGACATCGATACCACCATGAAGCTGCTGAGCCAGCTGGGTGCAAAGGTGGAACGCAACGGTTCTGTGCACGTTGACGCCAGCGCGGTAGATGTTTTCTGTGCGCCGTACGATCTGGTTAAAACAATGCGTGCCTCTATCTGGGCGCTGGGGCCGCTGGTGGCACGTTTTGGTCAGGGTCAGGTTTCCCTGCCGGGGGGCTGTGCTATTGGCGCGCGTCCGGTTGACCTGCACATTACCGGTCTTGAACAACTGGGTGCAGAGATCAAGCTGGAAGAGGGCTACGTTAAAGCTTCCGTCAATGGTCGCCTGAAGGGCGCGCTGATCGTCATGGATAAGATCAGCGTTGGCGCCACCGTCACTATCATGAGTGCGGCAACACTGGCGACCGGCACGACCGTGATTGAGAATGCGGCACGCGAGCCGGAAATTGTTGATACGGCGAATTTCCTGAATACCCTGGGTGCGAAAATTAGTGGCGCAGGCAGCGACAAAATCACCATCGAAGGGGTAGAGCGTCTGGGCGGCGGGGTCTATCGCGTACTGCCCGATCGTATCGAAACCGGCACCTTCCTGATTGCGGCGGCCATCTCAGGCGGCAAAGTAGTGTGTCACAAGACCCAGCCGGATACGCTGGATGCAGTGCTGGCTAAGCTGCGTGATGCCGGTGCCGACATTGAAACCGGTGAAGACTGGATCAGTCTGGATATGCACGGTAAGCGGCCAAAAGCGGTCAACGTGCGCACTGCGCCGCATCCAGGTTTCCCGACCGACATGCAGGCGCAGTTCACCCTGCTGAACATGGTGGCGGAAGGCACAGGTGTCATCACTGAAACCATCTTCGAAAACCGTTTCATGCATATCCCGGAACTGATTCGTATGGGCGGACATGCTGAGATCGAGAGCAACACGGCGATCTGCCACGGCGTTGAAACGCTGTCGGGTGCGCAGGTGATGGCGACCGATCTGCGTGCATCAGCCAGCCTGGTCCTGGCGGGCTGTATTGCAGAAGGCACGACGTTTGTTGACCGCATTTATCATATCGATCGCGGCTATGAGCACATCGAAGATAAACTGAAAGCGATGGGTGCGAACATCGAGCGCGTCAGCGAAGAGTAACTCCGCCGAAACGCGCAAGAGCCAGCCTTCGGGCTGGTTTTTTTTCGTCTGAGGATCGCCTGCGATCTCAGGCGTTGTCGGCACGATCGACAGGGGCCCGGATACGCTTTTTGCGATCCAGCAGGCAGTGGGTCACGGGATCGTAATAGCGGCTGGGCCAGATCTCGCCGGGATGGACGTTGAGGGCGTCGGCGATCAACCATTCCCCCTTGGGCCAGGGGCGCGTGAGCGCATTAGCCAGCGTGGATGAACTCAGACCCGCTGAGCGTGACAGCGCCGCCAGCGTCATTCCCCGCTTATGCAGTGCCGCGATAACGTCTGCCGAATGCCAGTCTTCCTTCCTTTTTTGCATAACCTGTTCTCCTTTTCCCTGTTATGACGTTATCCCGCAACGCGCAGGATAACCTTTTCCTGTTATCTGGAAAGATGACATTTATATAGCAGATAGTTTCCGGTTGTTTCCAGTAATATTTGCCTCTGTTGTCCGGTCTGTATGACCGTACGCAAAAGACGTGCAACCGCAGAAGGGCGACAGAAAAAAGTGAGAGAAGGGATGTAAAAACGGAGCCGGGCGGCTCCGTAGAGGATTAAAAGTCGCGCTGAACGGACATGTGCGCCAGCGACTCCAGCGCACTGCGCCAGGGCGACTCAGGCAGGATGCGCAACGCCGCAATCGCTTTATCCGCCTCCTGTTCCGCGCGGCTGCGGGTCCACTCCAGCGAACCGCACTGATGCATCGCTTCCAGTACCGGCTCCAGCAGATGACGACCATTCCCCTGTTCGATGGCCTCACGAATCATCTTCGCCTGCTCAGGCGTACCGTGCTGCATCGCGTGCAGCAAAGGCAGCGTCGGTTTACCTTCGCTCAGGTCGTCGCCGGTGTTTTTACCGAGCGTCTCACCGTCTGCGCTGTAATCCAGTAAATCGTCGATTAACTGGAAAGCCGTACCCAGATAGCGCCCATAATCCTGCAGCGCCTTCTCCTCTTCCGGAGTGGCATCAGCCAGGATCGCAGAGGCCTGAGAGGCCGCTTCAAACAGACGCGCCGTCTTGCTGTAGATGACGCGCATGTAGCTCTCTTCGGTGATATCGGGGTCGTTCACGTTCATTAGTTGCAGAACTTCGCCCTCAGCGATCACATTCACCGCTTCTGACATCAGCGCCAGGATACGCAGCGAACCCATGCTGGTCATCATCTGGAAGGCGCGGGTGTAAATAAAGTCACCGACCAGCACGCTTGCCGCATTGCCAAACGCCGCGTTCGCGGTCGCTTTGCCACGACGCATATCGGATTCATCCACGACATCGTCATGCAGCAGCGTGGCGGTGTGGATAAATTCGATCAGCGCCGCATTGGTTACGTGCAGATCGCCCTTGTAGCCCATGGCGCGTGCAGATAGCACGGCAATCATGGGACGGATACGCTTGCCTCCACCACTGATGATGTAGTAGCCCAACTGGTTGATGAGCGAGACATCTGAATTCAGCTGGTCGAGGATGGTCTGGTTAACGGCAGCCATATCCTGTGCGGTTAATTCATTAATCTGTTCTAAGTTCATTCGTCTTTTCAGCTATGACTCGTTATCTCTGCCATGGTAAGTGGTTTACCCAGCCAGCGTTCAGGTAATCTGTTACTGATTGTACTTGAATTTTGAGGCTGAGAAACGGTTGCATTTACCCTGTGTTTTTTTTCTGCAAGAGTGTGCAAAGTGCTCTTGTCTTCTTCTGGAGTTTTGCGTAGAATTCGCGCCCTATTGTGAATATTTAGCGCGCCGCCTGATGAACTAAAAAAGGCAAGCGCAGAAGCGGAGTTTTATATGTACGCGGTTTTCCAAAGTGGTGGTAAACAACACCGAGTAAGCGAAGGTCAGACCGTTCGCCTGGAAAAGCTGGACATCGCAACCGGTGAAACCATCGAGTTCGACCAGGTTCTGATGATTGCTAATGGCGAAGACGTGAAAATCGGCGCGCCACTGGTTTCAGGCGGTATGATCAAGGCAGAAGTTGTTGCTCACGGTCGTGGCGAGAAAATTAAGATCGTTAAGTTTCGTCGTCGTAAGCACTACCGTAAGCAGGCTGGCCATCGCCAGTGGTTCACTGATGTGAAAATCACTGGCATCACGGCTTAAGAGGAGATCTGACAAATGGCACATAAAAAGGCTGGTGGTTCGACTCGAAATGGTCGTGACTCCAATGCAAAACGTCTGGGTGTGAAGCGTTTCGGTGGTGAATCTGTCCTGGCAGGTAGCATCATCGTTCGTCAGCGTGGCACCAAATTCCACGCAGGTAACAACGTAGGCTGTGGTCGCGACCACACTCTGTTTGCTACCATCGACGGTAAAGTAAAATTCGAAGTTAAAGGTCCGAACAACCGTAAATACATCAGCATCGTTGCTGAGTAAGGTTGTCGTGACGCAGACGTTTAACGTCTGAACGCACGAATTGAAGGCCCCGCAGCTCCTGCGGGGCTTTTTACATTCTGCGCTCTGTTGCGGTTACGCAACGCATCACAAAAGATTGCTGTACACTTTGTGTACGCAGTGGCGAAAGCCAGTTCTGATTTATCCGCCGCTGGTCAGCGCAGAAGACCCTGGCGGACCCGTCTGCAGAGTGCTGCAGGCGATTGTGTGACGGAGAGTTAAAATGAAGTTTGTTGATGAAGCGACAATTCTGGTCGTCGCCGGCGATGGCGGTAATGGTTGCGTCAGCTTCCGCCGCGAGAAATATATCCCGAAAGGCGGCCCTGACGGGGGTGATGGTGGTGACGGCGGTGACGTTTATCTGGTCGCCGACGAAAACCTCAATACCCTTATCGATTATCGTTTCGAAAAATCTTTCCGCGCCGAGCGTGGGCAGAACGGCCAGAGCCGTGACTGTACCGGCAAACGCGGTAAAGATATCGAAGTTAAAGTGCCGGTCGGCACCCGTGTTATCGATCAGGGAACCGGCGAAACACTGGGCGACATGACCCGCCACGGCCAGAAACTGATGGTCGGCAAAGGCGGCTGGCATGGCCTGGGCAACACCCGTTTTAAATCGTCAGTAAACCGCAGCCCGCGTCAGAAAACGATGGGTACGCCGGGTGAGAAGCGCGATCTGCAGCTGGAGCTGATGCTGCTGGCGGATGTCGGTATGCTGGGTCTGCCGAATGCCGGTAAATCGACCTTTATCCGTGCCGTTTCGGCCGCCAAACCCAAAGTGGCGGACTATCCCTTTACGACGCTGGTGCCAAGCCTCGGCGTGGTGCGTATGGACAGCGAGCAGAGCTTTGTCGTGGCCGATATCCCCGGCCTGATCGAAGGCGCTGCAGAGGGCGCTGGCTTGGGCATTCGCTTCCTGAAACATCTGGAACGCTGCCGCGTGTTACTGCACCTGATCGATATCGATCCTGTCGATGAGAGCGATCCGGTTGAAAATGCCCGCATCATTCTTGGTGAGCTGGAAAAGTACAGCGAGAAGTTGTTCAACAAACCACGCTGGCTGGTCTTCAATAAAGTAGACCTGATCGGTGAAGAAGAGGCGCAGGCACGGGCGAAAGCGGTGGCTGAATCGCTGGGCTGGGAAGATAAGTATTACCTGATCTCTGCCGCAAGCCGCACCGGTGTCAACGAACTCTGCTGGGACGTGATGAGCTTTATCAACGCTAACCCGAAAGAAGCGGAGCTTGAAGAGAAGCAGCCGGAGAAAGTGGAATTCATGTGGGATGATTACCACAAGGAGACCCTTGAAAACGCGGTGGAAGCTGAAGACGAAGAGTGGGATGACGACTGGGATGATGAAGACGACGAAGGCGTTGAAATTATCTATCAGCGTTAATCTGACCGCGGTGATAACGTGATATCCGAAGCCCCCTTTCAGCCTGAAAGGGGGCTTCATTGTTTCCGGGGTCGCTCATCAGCGCGCAGAGAAGAGGTTTCCGGCTGACCGGCGTGCGCTGCTACAGGAGCGCGCTTAAAACGCAGCAGGGCACTCGCCCGCTGCGTAGGTCAGCGCGATCAGTTGTTCTGATTGATATCGCGATAGAGCCGGCTCTCGAATCGTACCAGCGGAATGCGACGGGTCCGTTGATCTTCCGGTGGAACCGCATAGCCGGAGAGGAACTGGACAAAGGCGACCCGGGCACCACTGGAGGTCGTGATAAAGCCTGCCAGGTTATAGACGCCCTGCAGCGAACCGGTTTTTGCCGAGACTTTGCCATCCAGTCCCGCCTCGTGCAGTCCGCCACGGTACTGCAGCGTGCCGTTATAGCCCGCCAGCGGCAGCATCGAAATGTAATCCAGCGTATTGTCATTCTTCGCAATAAACTGCAAAACCTGCATCATCGTCTGCGGCGAAATCAGATCGTGGCGCGACAGACCGGATCCATCCACCTGAATGCTGTTGCCCATGTCGATATTGGCTTTGGTTTTCAGGATGCGACGAACGGCATCCTGCCCGGCGCGGAACGTACCTGGCACGTTGAAGTAGTGATGGCCGATAGTGCGAAACACGGTATCGGCAATCATGTTGTCTGACTTCTTCAGCATGGTATGCAGCAGCGCATGCAGCGGCGCAGACTGCGTCGAGGCCAGTACGGTGCCCGGTTCGGTCACCTGGGTCTGGCGGACCAGATGGCCGCTGTAGTCGATCTCAGACGAGCGCAGTTCTGCTTTGAGTATCTCGCCCGCCCAGGCGGCGCCATCCTGCACGGCAAAGGCCAGCGGCAGTGGTTCGGCACGCTGGCGCATACAGCCGGTCAGGGTGTAGCGGTTCAGTTCGCCTGGTACCACATCCAGCTCACAATATTGCCCTTCACCACTGTTGCGCCCGATAGTGCGCACCTGGCTGTACATGTGGGCCGGATAATAGGAGGCGATGCGCACAAAGGCATTTTCGCCCGGGGTATTCGCGCTGTAGAGCGACACCGAAAAGCAGTTTTTATCCACGATAGCTGCGCCCGGTGGGGCGCTGAAGCACTGGGTCATATCATTCCACGGCCAGCCTGGTGCCATGTCGTGACTGGCAAAGACCGAGGTATCAACAACCAGATTGCCTTTGATATGGTTGATGCCCTGCTTTTTAAGTGCTGCCACCATATTGCGCAGATCCTGACGGCTCAGGGTGGGATCGCCGCCAAAGCGCGCCACTAAATCGCCATTCAGAGTGCCATCAATAATCGCACCGCGGGTCTCAAACGTGGTCTGAAAACGGTAGTCGCCACCCAGTTCCAGCAGCGCCGCCAGCGCCGTGACCACTTTCATCGTACTGGCGGGCAGGGCCATCTGTTTGCCGTGATAATCAATGATCGGTGTGGAAGCCCCCACTTTCTGCACCATCAACGCCAGATTGGCGCCGTCTGGCAGGTACTGCATGTATTCATCAACTGGCGCTGCGTGCGCCTGCAGCATAAATGCGCAGCTTAATCCGGTAACAAGTCGTGAAAATCGCATAATCTCGCGGTAACTGGCAGGTGAGGGCGTCAATACTACGTTGCCGGACGGGTCAAAGTAAACGATGACCCGCAGGGAACTCTGGGGTAAAATACGTATCAAATTGCAAAACTCTTTTCTGGCCTGGAAGCATCTCCGGGTCAGGTTTCTTTTATTTGCAAAACGGGCTAATGCGCTGCAGAAGGCTTTTCTGCAGTCACCGGTCAGGATGACATCGTAAAACAGGAAAGATGGCGAGGAGCTTAAATGAATCAGATTCCGATGACGTTAAGAGGCGCTGAAAGATTGCGCGAAGAGCTGAACGAGCTGAAAACCGTGAAGCGCCCGCGCATTATCGCCTCTATCGCTGAAGCACGCGAACATGGCGATTTGAAAGAGAATGCGGAATATCACGCAGCACGCGAAGAACAGGGCTTTTGTGAAGGCCGTATTCAGGAGATCGAAGCCAAACTCTCCAATGCGCAGGTCATTGACGTGACGCAGATGCCGAAAACCGGCCGGGTGATCTTCGGTGCCACGGTCACGGTGCTGAACGTCGAAACCGACGAAGAGGCGACCTATCGTATTGTGGGCGACGACGAAGCGGACTTTAAGCAAAATCTGATTTCGGTCAATTCGCCAATGGCGCGTGGCCTGGTGGGTAAAGAAGTTGACGATGTGACCGTCGTGAAAACCCCGGGCGGCGACGTGGAGTATGAGATCCTGAAGGTGGAATACCTTTAAGATGTTGCTACGCTTTGAAAAGCGTTAAAGCACAATGTAAAGAAAGGAAAAAGGCCGCATTGCGGCCTTTTATCTGAGGTAAGAGCATGTCACTTTCTTTGCCCGCCTAGCGTGGCAGAGAAATCTTGCTCTCTTTAGACGGGCGATACAGCACCAGCGTTTTGCCGATCACCTGTACGTTGCTGGCACCGGTCTCACGCACGATAGCCTCAACGATCAGCTGCTTCGTTTCACGATCTTCTGAGGCGATTTTTACCTTGATCAGTTCGTGATGTGACAGAGCCTGCTCGATTTCGGCCAGCACGCCTTCAGTCAGGCCATTACCGCCCAGCATAACGACAGGTTTGAGCGGATGGGCGAGGCCCTTGAGGTGCTGTTTTTGTTTGGTACTTAGATTCATCGTAGTTTTTTACTTACTCAGGGATTGAAAACGGTTCATTCTACCGCCATCTCGGGTATATCACCAAATCGACGCAACCCATTGCGTGCAGGTTTATCGCTACGATGACGATTTAGTTGGAAATATTATGACGGGTAAAAAGCGTTCGGCCAGCTCCAGCCGCTGGCTTCAGGAACACTTTAGCGATAAATATGTGCTTCAGGCGCAGAAAAAAGGGTTGCGTTCGCGCGCCTGGTTTAAACTTGATGAAATACAACAGGGTGACAAGCTTTTCAAACCCGGTATGACCGTGGTAGATCTGGGTGCTGCGCCCGGTGGCTGGTCGCAATATGTGGTACAGCAAATCGGGAACAAAGGGCGCGTCATTGCCTGTGATATCCTGCCAATGGATCCGATTGTCGGTGTCGATTTCCTTCAGGGCGATTTTCGTGAAGAATCGGTGATCAATGCGCTGCTTGAGCGTGTTGGTGATCAACAGGTTCAGGTTGTCATGTCTGACATGGCACCGAATATGAGTGGTACACCTGCCGTAGATATTCCCCGGTCGATGTATTTGGTCGAACTGGCGCTGGATATGTGTCGGGATATTCTGGCACCCGGCGGTAGTTTTGTAGTGAAAGTGTTTCAGGGAGATGGCTTCGATGAATACCTGCGGGAAATTCGCTCCCTGTTTACGAAAGTGAAAATTCGTAAGCCGGACGCTTCACGTTCACGTTCACGTGAAGTGTACATTGTGGCGACTGGGCGCAAACTATAACCAAATTGCTGGAGAGGTCCGCAGCGTTGCTGCGATTCCATGTATGCAGGATCTATAGTACCCTACGCTATCTGTTAACACCGTTGTAATATGAGGTTAATCCCTTGAGTGACATGGCGAAAAACCTGATTCTCTGGTTAGTCATCGCGGTCGTGCTGATGTCAGTATTCCAGAGCTTTGGGCCCAGCGAGTCGAATGGCCGTCGGGTTGATTATTCAACCTTCCTGTCGGAAGTGAACCAGGATCAGGTCCGCGAGGCACGTATTAACGGGCGTGAAATTAACGTTATTAAAAAAGACAGCAATAAATACACCACCTACATTCCTGTCAACGATCCTAAGTTGCTCGATAACCTCTTGACCAAAAACGTCAAAGTGGTGGGCGAACCGCCTGAAGAACCAAGCCTGCTGGCCTCCATCTTCATTTCGTGGTTCCCGATGCTGCTGCTGATTGGCGTGTGGATCTTCTTTATGCGTCAGATGCAGGGCGGCGGCGGCAAGGGCGCGATGTCCTTCGGCAAAAGCAAAGCCCGCATGCTGACGGAAGATCAGATCAAAACCACCTTTGCTGACGTAGCTGGCTGTGACGAAGCGAAAGAAGAAGTCGGCGAGCTGGTTGAATATCTGCGTGAGCCGAGCCGTTTCCAGAAGCTGGGCGGCAAGATTCCAAAAGGCGTGCTGATGGTGGGGCCGCCGGGTACCGGTAAAACCCTGCTGGCAAAAGCGATTGCCGGTGAAGCAAAGGTGCCGTTCTTTACCATCTCCGGTTCTGACTTCGTGGAAATGTTTGTGGGTGTCGGCGCATCCCGTGTGCGTGACATGTTCGAACAGGCGAAAAAAGCCGCGCCCTGCATCATCTTTATCGATGAGATCGACGCCGTCGGTCGTCAGCGTGGTGCCGGTTTAGGCGGTGGTCACGATGAGCGTGAGCAGACCCTGAACCAGATGCTGGTTGAGATGGACGGTTTCGAAGGCAACGAAGGCATTATCGTTATCGCCGCCACCAACCGTCCTGACGTACTGGACCCTGCGCTGCTGCGTCCGGGCCGCTTTGACCGTCAGGTCGTGGTCGGCCTGCCAGATGTTCGCGGTCGTGAGCAGATCCTGAAAGTCCATATGCGCCGTGTACCACTGGCCACCGATATCGATGCTGCAATCATTGCGCGCGGTACGCCGGGCTTCTCTGGTGCAGACCTGGCTAACCTGGTCAACGAAGCTGCACTGTTCGCCGCCCGCTCGAACAAGCGTGTGGTTTCTATGGTGGAGTTCGAGAAAGCGAAAGACAAAATCATGATGGGTGCGGAACGTCGCTCCATGGTGATGACGGAAGCGCAGAAAGAGTCCACCGCCTATCATGAAGCAGGCCACGCCATTATCGGTCGTCTGGTTCCTGAGCATGATCCGGTGCATAAAGTGACCATTATTCCGCGCGGTCGTGCGCTGGGTGTGACCTTCTTCCTGCCTGAAGGCGACGCGATCAGCGCCAGCCGTCAGAAACTGGAAAGCCAGATCTCTACCCTCTACGGCGGTCGTCTGGCGGAAGAGATCATCTACGGTGCTGAACATGTTTCTACCGGCGCGTCGAACGACATCAAAGTCGCGACCAACCTGGCACGTAACATGGTGACGCAGTGGGGCTTCTCTGAAAAACTGGGTCCGTTGCTCTATGCAGAAGAAGAGGGTGAAGTCTTCCTCGGCCGTTCTGTCGCGAAAGCGAAACATATGTCTGATGAAACGGCCCGCATCATCGACCAGGAAGTCAAACACCTGATCGACAGCAACTACCAGCGCGCACGTCGCATTCTGGGTGAGAACATGGACATCCTTCACGCGATGAAAGACGCGCTGATGAAGTATGAAACCATCGATGCTCCGCAGATCGATGACCTGATGGCCCGTCGCGAAGTGCGTCCGCCAGCAGGCTGGGAAGACCCAGGCAGCAACTCAGACAACAACGGCACGCCAAAGGCGCCACGTCCGGTCGATGAACCGCGTACGCCGAACCCAGGCAACACCATGTCTGAGCAGTACAACAAATAAGACGCAACATCGTCAGACAAAACCCCGGCTGGTCCGGGGTTTTTTACATCCGGATAGTGACCCAAAGGAGTTTTCGCCATGAAGTTGTTCGCCCGTGATTCCCATCTCGATCTATCGTTTCCGCATGTGATGGGCATTCTGAATGTCACGCCGGACTCCTTCTCAGATGGCGGGAGGCATAACGCGCTGGTCGATGCGCTGACGCACACCAACGAGATGATTAATGCCGGTGCCACCATCATCGACGTGGGCGGTGAATCGACCCGTCCTGGCGCGGATGAGGTGAGCGAGGAAGAGGAGCTGGAGCGGGTCATCCCGGTGATCGACGCCATTGCCCAGCGTTTTGAAGTCTGGATTTCAGTCGATACCTCCAAGGCGGCGGTGATCCGGGAAGCGGCGCGAGTGGGCGCTCACATTATTAACGACGTCCGGTCACTCTCTGAGCCGGGTGCACTGGAAGCCGCGGCCGCAACCGACCTACCCGTCTGTCTGATGCACATGCAGGGCGAACCGCGCACCATGCAGCAGGCTCCGCATTATGAAAATATCCTGACCGAAGTGGACACTTACTTCGCTCAGCAGATCGCGCGCTGCGAGGCGGCAGGGATCAAAAAAGCGCGACTGATACTCGACCCGGGCTTCGGTTTCGGTAAAAATCTCAGCCACAACTATGAGCTGCTGGCGCATCTCGGCGATTTTCATCACTTTGGCCTGCCACTTCTGGTAGGAATGTCGCGAAAATCGATGATTGGCCAGCTGTTAAATGTCGGTCCGTCGCAGCGTTTAACCGGCAGCCTGAGTTGCGCGGTGATTGCTGCCATGCAGGGCGCACAGATTATTCGCGCGCATGATGTTAAAGAGACGGCCGAAGCGATGCGCGTGGTCGAAGCGACCCGAAGAGCAAAAGGATAATCATGAGTAATCGTAAATATTTTGGTACAGACGGTATTCGCGGCAAAGTCGGTGAAGCCCCTATCACGCCCGACTTCGTCCTGAAACTGGGCTGGGCCGCAGGTAAAGTGCTGGCGCGTCACGGTTCGAAAAAGATCATCATCGGCAAAGATACACGTATCTCTGGCTATATGCTGGAGTCTGCGCTGGAAGCGGGCCTTGCCGCCGCAGGCCTGACCGCCGCGTTTACCGGCCCGATGCCGACGCCTGCCATCGCTTATCTGACCCGCACCTTCCGTGCAGAGGCGGGAATTGTTATCTCAGCCTCACACAACCCATTCGATGACAACGGCATTAAGTTCTTCTCATCCGAGGGCACCAAACTGCCTGATGATGTTGAGGAAGCGATTGAGCTGGAGATGGAGAAGCCGATTACCTGCGTTGAATCCGCGCAGCTCGGTCGTGCCAGCCGCATCGTGGATGCTGCGGGACGCTATATCGAATTCTGTAAAGGCACCTTTCCCAGCGAACTGAGCCTGAATGGGCTGAAGATAGTGGTGGACTGCGCCAATGGTGCCACCTACCACATCGCCCCGAATGTCCTGCGTGAACTGGGCGCGACCGTGATTGCTATCGGCGTTCAGCCGGATGGCATGAACATCAACAAGGCGTGCGGTGCCACCGATCTGGAACTGCTGCAGCAGCGTGTTCTGGCTGAGAAGGCCGATATCGGTCTGGCCTATGACGGCGACGGCGACCGCATCATGATGATTGATCATCTGGGCGACAAAGTGGATGGCGACCAGATCCTCTACATCATTGCACGCGAAGCACTGCGCCAGGGGCAGCTGCGGGGCGGGGTAGTCGGAACGCTGATGAGCAATATGGGTCTGGAGCTTGCGCTGAAACAGCTCGGCATTCCGTTCACCCGCGCCAAAGTGGGCGACCGCTATGTGCTGGAGAAGATGCAGGAGAAGGGCTGGCGCCTTGGCGCGGAGAACTCCGGTCATGTCATCCTGCTGGATAAAACCACCACGGGCGACGGCATCGTCGCAAGTCTGCAGGTACTCACTGCCATGGTTCGTAACCACATGAGCCTGCACGATCTCTGCAGCGGCATGAAGATGCTGCCTCAGGTACTGGTCAACGTGCGCTTTGCGGGTGAACACGATCCCCTGCAGAGTGATGCCGTAAAAAGTGTCACGGCCGAGGTCGAAAAAGCGCTGGCGGGACGCGGACGTGTGCTGCTGCGCAAATCGGGCACGGAGCCGTTGATTCGCGTGATGGTTGAGGGCGAAAATGAGGCGCAGGTGACCGAACTGGCCAATCGCATCGCCGATCAGGTCAAAGCGGTTTAATGCGCTAACGGGCAGTTCGCTGCGTGCAGAACTGCCTGTAAAATCACCGGGATGGCGCTTTTTTCTGCAATCAGTACAGGCAGTGAAAATTGCACTTGCAGAGATATGCGCCTTTGGTTAGTATTCACACCCGCTTCTGATGGGTGATGACGAGACTCCCCATCAATACTGGCTGAAGCTTTAACTGTACGATTATCGTGCAAGGAACAGGTTGAATATGTACGAAGCTCTTTTAGTTGTTTTCCTTATTGTAGCGATCGCCCTCGTGGCCATGATCATGCTGCAGCAAGGCAAAGGCGCTGATATGGGAGCCTCATTCGGTGCAGGCGCATCCGGTACAGTGTTTGGTTCTTCGGGTTCAGGTAACTTCCTGACACGTACAACCGGCATTTTAGCGGCACTGTTCTTCATCATCAGCCTGGTTCTCGGTAACCTGAACAGCAATAAGTCTTCGAAAGGAAGCGAGTGGGAAAATCTTTCTGCGCCGGCGCAGTCTTCTCAACAGACTGAAAAGCCAGCTCAACCGGTTACGCCGGGCAGCGATATTCCTAAGTAAGGTCGTCAGCACAACGCATCGTTGTGGTCAGTGTAGTGCCGTGGTGGTGGAATTGGTAGACACGCTACCTTGAGGTGGTAGTGCCCGATTGGGCTTACGGGTTCAAGTCCCGTCCTCGGTACCAAATCGTAGTATCCCTTGCATTTTATGCAGGTCTGGCGTATTATTCGCCACGTTTTCGGACGCGGGGTGGAGCAGCCTGGTAGCTCGTCGGGCTCATAACCCGAAGGTCGTCGGTTCAAATCCGGCCCCCGCAACCACTTTCCCTTTGAGTTCTTTTTCAAATATACTGTATGCATCGACGGACGCATTCACGGCTATTTTTTGAAAGAAAATTCTTTGGATGGAGTCCGGGCCGCTTAGCGGCATACAGGGTCCAGTGATTAAAAGCCCCGACTATTCGGGGTTTTTTGTTATTAGCGAATCGTAATACTGGGCTATAGGCCCTTTTTTTATGTCTTGGGGGTGGGCTTGTCCACATTAGAGCAAAAATTGACAGAGTTGGTATCGGCTCCCGTAGAAGCGCTGGGTTACGAACTGGTTGGAATTGAATTCGTTCGTAGTCGCACATCTATCCTGCGCATCTATATTGATAGTGAAGATGGCATCAATGTCGATGATTGCGCCGATGTCAGCCACCAGGTAAGCGCCGTAATGGATGTAGAAGATCCTATTACCGTGCCTTACAACCTTGAAGTCTCTTCACCGGGACTCGATCGTCCTCTGTTCACCGCAGAACACTACACCCGTTTCATGGGAGAAGAAGTGAGTCTGGTGTTGCGTATGGCCGTTCAGAACCGCCGCAAATGGCAGGGAATCATCAAGTCAGTTGATGGCGAGATGATCACGGTGCACGTAGAGGGTAACGATGAAGTGTTCGCGCTGAGTAATATTCAGAAAGCGAACCTGGTCCCCCACTTTTAAAAGTCCGGATTGAGGCTAACCAGGATGAACAAAGAGATCTTAGCTGTTGTAGAAGCCGTTTCTAACGAAAAAGCCCTGCCGCGTGAGAAAATCTTCGAAGCGCTGGAGAGCGCGCTGGCGACTGCGACCAAGAAAAAGTATGAGCAGGAAATTGAGGTACGCGTCAGCATTGATCGCCGCAGTGGCGACTTCGATACTTTCCGCCGCTGGGAAATCGTTGAAGAGGTAACTCAGCCGACGCGCGAGATCACGCTGGATGCGGCCCGTTACGAAGATGAAGCACTCAATCTGGGCGATTTCGTTGAAGATCAGATTGAATCGGTCACCTTTGACCGTATCACCACTCAGACCGCGAAACAGGTTATCGTGCAGAAAGTGCGTGAAGCCGAGCGCGCGATGGTGGTTGATCAGTTCCGTGAGCAGGAAGGCGAAATTATCACGGGCGTGGTGAAGAAAGTTAACCGCGACAACATTTCTCTCGACTTAGGCAACAACGCTGAAGCGGTGATTCTGCGCGAAGATATGCTGCCGCGCGAAAACTTCCGCCCGGGCGACCGTATCCGCGGCGTTCTCTACTCTGTCCGCCCGGAAGCCCGTGGCGCGCAGCTGTTTGTGACGCGTTCCAAACCCGAAATGCTGGTTGAACTGTTCCGCATTGAGGTGCCGGAAATCGGTGAAGAACTGATTGAAATTAAAGCCGCCGCTCGTGATCCGGGCTCGCGCGCTAAGATTGCAGTCAAAACCAACGACAAACGTATCGATCCGGTCGGTGCCTGTGTGGGCATGCGCGGCGCGCGTGTTCAGGCTGTTTCCAGCGAACTGGGCGGCGAGCGTATCGATATCGTGCTGTGGGACGATAACCCGGCGCAGTTTGTTATTAACGCCATGGCGCCGGCTGATGTGGCGTCAATCGTGGTTGATGAAGATAACCACACGATGGATATCGCCGTAGAAGCTGGCAATCTGGCTCAGGCGATCGGCCGTAACGGCCAAAACGTGCGTCTCGCTTCGCAGCTCAGCGGCTGGGAGCTGAACGTGATGACCGTCGATGATCTGCAGGCTAAGCATCAGGCTGAAGCGCATGCGGCGATCGATATGTTCACTAAACATCTCGACATCGACGAAGAGTTCGCCACCGTACTGGTGGAAGAGGGCTTCTCCTCGCTGGAAGAGCTGGCATACGTGCCAATCAACGAGCTGCTGGAAGTCGACGGCCTCGACGAAGAGACCATTGAAGCCCTGCGTGAACGAGCAAAAAATGCGTTAACCACCCTGGCACTGGCGAAAGAAGAGAGCTTTGGAAATCAGGAGCCCGCTCCGGATCTTCTGAATCTTGAAGGCCTCGATCGTGCGCTGGCGTTCCGCCTGGCGTCGAAAGGCGTCTGCACGCTGGAAGATCTCGCTGAGCAAGGTGTTGACGATCTGACGGATATTGAAGGCCTGTCTGATGAACAAGCCGGCGCGCTGATTATGGCCGCACGTAATATCTGCTGGTTCGGCGATGACGCGTAATAACAGGAAGGAACAGCATGACAGATGTAACCGTAAAATCGCTGGCCGCAGAAATTCAGACTCCGGTCGATCGCCTGGTACAGCAATTTGCTGATGCGGGGATCCCGAAGTCTGAAAATGACGCCGTGACCCAGCAAGAGAAAGAAACCTTACTATCTCACCTGAACCGTGAACACGGTCAGGTCGGTTCAGCTAAGCTGACGCTGCAGCGTAAAACGCGCAGCACCTTGAATATTCCAGGCACCGGGGGTAAAAGTAAGTCGGTGCAAATTGAAGTCCGCAAAAAGCGTACCTATGTGAAGGGTGATGCAGAGGCTGAGCAAGCTCAGGCAGAAGCTGAAGCCGAGGCGCAGCGTGAAGCGGAAGAGCAGGCGCAACGCGAGGCTGAAGAAAAAGCCCGTCGCGAAGCTGAACAGAAAGCGCAACGTGAAGCCGAAGACAAAGCCAGGCGCGAAGCCGCTGATAAGGCCAAACGTGCAGCAGCGGAAAATGACAAAGTGACAAATCAACCTACCGACGAAGTGACCAGGGCTGCGCAGTCAGACAAAGCCCGTCGCGAAGCTGAAGCCGCTGAACTGAAGCGTAAAGCTGAAGAAGAAGCCCGCCGTAAGCTCGAAGAGGCTGCCCGCCTTGTGGCAGAAGAAGCCCGCCGTCTGGCTGAAGAGAAATCAGCTGAGTGGGAAAAACCGGAAGAAGAGGATAAAGGCGACTATCACGTCACCACTTCGACCCACGCCCGTCAGGCAGAAGACGAAAACGATCGTCAGGTTGAAGCCGGTCGTGCGCGTGCGCGTACCTCCGCCAAAGCTACTCGTCCGGCGAAAAAAGGTAACAAGCATTCTGAAGCCAAAACTGACCGTGAAGAAGCGCGTGCGCAGGTTCGTGGCGGTAAAGGCGGCAAGCATCGCAAACCAAGCGCACTGCAGCAGGGCTTTAACAAGCCCGCGCAGGCCGTTAACCGCGATGTGGTGATTGGTGAAACCATCACTGTTGCTGAACTGGCAAACAAAATGGCCGTGAAAGGGTCTCTGGTCATCAAAGCGATGATGAAGATGGGCGCAATGGCGACTATCAACCAGGTCATCGATCAGGAAACTGCACAGCTCGTCGCCGAAGAGATGGGCCACAAAGTGACCCTGCGTCGTGAAAACGAGCTGGAAGAGGCGGTAATGGACGATCGTGACACCGACGCTGCGCAGGAATCCCGCGCGCCGGTTGTGACTATCATGGGCCACGTCGACCACGGTAAAACTTCTCTGCTGGATTATATCCGCTCCACCAAAATCGCCTCGGGCGAAGCGGGCGGGATTACACAGCACATCGGTGCTTACCACGTTGAAACCGACAACGGTATGATCACCTTCCTGGATACCCCGGGCCACGCCGCGTTTACCGCGATGCGTGCGCGTGGTGCACAGGCGACGGATATCGTTATCCTGGTGGTTGCGGCGGATGATGGCGTGATGCCACAGACCATCGAAGCTATTCAGCATGCCAAAGCGGCGAAAGTGCCGGTTGTGGTTGCAGTGAACAAGTGTGACAAGCCAGAAGCGGATCCGGATCGTGTTAAAAACGAACTGACTCAGTACGGTATCATTCCGGAAGAGTGGGGCGGCGAAAACATGTTCGTCAGCGTCTCTGCGAAAGCAGGTACCGGCATTGATGACCTGTTAAACGCTATCCTGCTGCAGGCAGAAGTCCTGGAGCTGACCGCTATCCGTGCAGGTATGGCGAGCGGCGTGGTTATCGAATCGTTCCTCGACAAAGGTCGTGGTCCGGTTGCAACCGTGCTGGTACGCGAAGGTACGCTGAACAAGGGCGACATCGTTCTTTGTGGCTTCGAATATGGCCGCGTTCGTGCAATGCGCGACGAGCTGGGCCGTGAAGTCATGGAAGCGGGTCCTTCCATCCCGGTTGAGATTCTGGGCCTGTCCGGTGTGCCGGCTGCGGGTGATGAAGCAACCGTGGTGCGTGACGAGAAGAAAGCCCGTGAAGTGGCGCTCTATCGTCAGGGCAAATTCCGTGAAGTGAAACTGGCTCGCCAGCAGAAATCTAAGCTTGAGAACATGTTTGCTAACATGACCGAAGGCGAAGTGTCTGAACTGAACATCGTTCTGAAAGCGGATGTTCAGGGTTCTGTGGAAGCGATCTCTGACTCCCTGCAGAAACTCTCCACCGACGAAGTGAAGGTGAAGATTGTCGGTTCAGGCGTGGGCGGTATCACCGAAACCGACGCAACCCTGGCTGCAGCATCCAACGCCATCCTGATTGGCTTCAACGTGCGTGCCGATGCCTCTGCGCGTCGCGTCATCGACTCAGAAAGCCTGGATCTGCGCTACTACTCCGTCATCTATAACCTGATTGACGAAGTGAAAGCGGCAATGAGCGGTATGCTGGCACCAGAGTACAAACAGCAGATCATCGGTCTGGCTGCGGTGCGTGACGTGTTCAAATCACCGAAGTTTGGCGCGATTGCCGGTTGTATGGTGACGGAAGGTAACATCAAACGTCACAATCCAATCCGCGTTCTGCGTGACAACGTGGTGATTTACGAAGGCGAGCTGGAATCTCTGCGTCGCTTTAAAGATGACGTCAACGAAGTGCGTAACGGCATGGAGTGCGGTATCGGCGTGAAGAACTACAACGACGTTCGCGTTGGCGATATGATCGAAGTGTTTGAAATCATCGAAATTAAACGCACCATCGAGTAATAGACTGCTGATGTGTTGCAATTTGGGAGGCCTCTGGCCTCCCGAATTATTTGGGAGAAATAATGATGGCGAAAGAATTTGGTCGCCCGCAGCGCGTGTCACAAGAGCTGCAGAAAGAGATTGCGATGATCCTGCAGCGTGAGATCAAAGATCCCCGCCTGGGCATGATGGTCACCGTGTCAGGCGTAGAAGTGTCGCGCGATCTCGCCTATGCAAAAGTGTTTGTCACTTTCCTCAACGATCAGGATGAAGACGCGGTTAAGCAGGGTCTGAAAGCCCTGAAAGAGGCGTCCGGCTATATCCGTATTCTGCTGGGCAAAGCGATGCGTCTGCGTATCGTGCCTGAGCTGACCTTCTTCTACGACAACTCACTGGTTGAAGGGATGCGCATGTCCAATCTCGTGACCAGCGTCGTGAAGAACGATGAAGAGCGCCGTGGCCCGGACGCCACTGGCGATGACGAGGAGGCGTAATGAGTCGTCCGCGTCGTCGCGGCCGCGACGTCCATGGCGTGTTGTTGCTGGATAAGCCACAAGGCGTCTCGTCGAATGATGTCCTGCAGAAAGTGAAGCGTATCTTCAATGCGAATCGCGCAGGACACACCGGCGCGCTGGATCCGCTCGCGACCGGCATGCTGCCGATCTGCCTGGGTGAAGCGACCAAGTTTTCGCAGTATCTGCTCGACTCCGACAAACGCTACCGCGTGATCGCCCGGCTGGGTGAGCGGACCGATACCTCTGATGCCGATGGCAACATTGTGCAGACGCGTCCGGTCAGCTTCACGCAGGCCGAACTGGACAACGCGCTGGAGAGCTTCCGCGGCGATACGCTGCAGGTGCCTTCCATGTTTTCAGCGCTGAAGCATCAGGGGCGTCCGCTGTATGAGTATGCACGTCAGGGCATTGAGATTACCCGCGAGCCACGTCCGATCACGGTCTATGAATTGCAGTTTATTCGCTGGCAGGATAACGAGCTGGAGCTGGAGATTCACTGCTCCAAAGGCACCTATATCCGTACCATCATCGATGATCTGGGCGAAAAGCTGGGATGTGGCGCGCATGTCATTATGCTGCGTCGCGTTCAGGTCGCGCGTTATCCCTTTGAACGGATGGTGACGCTGGAGCAGCTCAATAGGCTGCTGACAGAAGCAACCGAAGCCGGTATCCCGCTGGAGACGCAGCTCGATCCGCTGCTGCTGCCGATGGACAGTCCCGCTTCTGATTTTCCTGAAGTGAACATCCCTTCGGCGGTGGCAGACTTCTTTCGTCAGGGGCAGCCGGTGCAGGCCACTAATGCGCCTGCGCAGGGGCTGGTCAGAGTATCAGAAGGCGAAGCGCGCAGGTTTATCGGTATGGCAGAAATTGCGGCCGATGGCCGGCTGGCACCACGCCGTTTAGTGGTCGAATATCAGGATTAAGCGGCGCCTTCACTTTTCGCTGATGGGGCATTTGCGTTGCTATCAGGCGCAGAGTAGAATAGCGCGGCTTTAAAGCGGGATGCTGAATTAGAGATCGGCACCCATACATTCATTTATTACTGGAGTTTATTATGTCTCTAAGCGTAGAAGCTAAAGCAGAGATCGTTGCTAAATATGGTCGTGGTGCTAACGACAGCGGTTCAACCGAAGTTCAGGTTGCCCTGCTGACCGCGCAGATCACCCATCTGCAGGGTCACTTCTCTGAGCACAAAAAAGACCACCACAGCCGCCGCGGTCTGCTGCGCATGGTATCTCAGCGTCGTAAGCTGCTGGACTACCTGAAGCGTAAAGACGTTGCACGCTACAGCAGCCTGATCGAGAGCCTCGGTCTGCGTCGCTAAGTCTGAAAAATCTGATCGTCGGGGCGTTATGCGGGCATTTGCACGGTGTGCAGCTTACGATCAGATTTGTGCGAGTTTCGTGAAGAGGGGGCCTTTATGGCCCCTTTTTTCGAGCAAGCGGCAGCAATCCGGGCCAAACTGATGTATTGTTGCTTAGTGTGATCTTGAGTTTGCAGAATTTCGCGCGGCTAATGAGAGGCTTTACCGCAGGGGCGGTCGAGGGTTGTCATTAGTCGCGAGGATGCAACTGAAGATTGGTAATCAATGGCGGGCTACAGATAGCCCTGCCCCGAAGTTAAGGACTTTGATTTTGCTGAATCCGATCGTACGCAAATTCCAATATGGTCAACATACCGTCACGCTGGAAACCGGCATGATGGCTCGCCAGGCGACTGCCGCTGTGATGGTGAGCATGGACGATACTGCCGTGTTCGTCACCGTAGTCGGCCAGAAAAAAACCAAACCAGGTCAGGATTTCTTCCCGCTGACCGTAAACTATCAGGAGCGCACCTACGCTGCTGGTCGTATCCCGGGCAGCTTCTTCCGTCGTGAAGGCCGTCCAAGCGAAGGCGAAACCCTGATTGCGCGTCTGATTGACCGCCCGATTCGCCCGCTGTTCCCGGAAGGTTTCATCAATGAAGTGCAGGTTATTGCCACCGTTGTGTCGGTGAACCCACAGGTTCATCCGGACATCGTTGCGATGATCGGTGCTTCAGCTGCGCTGTCTCTGTCTGGTCTGCCCTTCAACGGCCCAATTGGTTCTGCACGCGTCGGTTATATCAATGACCAGTACGTCCTGAACCCGACTGCCGATGAGCTGAAACAGTCTCGTCTGGATCTGGTTGTTGCCGGTACACAGAATGCCGTTCTGATGGTGGAATCTGAAGCTGAGATCCTGTCAGAAGAGCAGATGCTGGGCGCCGTGGTATTTGGTCACGAGCAGCAGCAGGTTGTTATCGAAAACATCAATGCTCTGGTTGCAGAAGCGGGTAAACCGCGCTGGG
Organism: Pantoea phosphatilytica; assembly: GCF_051025615.1. Lineage (NCBI taxonomy): Bacteria > Pseudomonadati > Pseudomonadota > Gammaproteobacteria > Enterobacterales > Erwiniaceae > Pantoea > Pantoea phosphatilytica. The sequence continues at coordinate 344,662 of NZ_JBPFDF010000002.1, read as the reverse complement.
ACTGGCAGCCAGAAGCCGCCAACACGCCACTGATCTCGCGCGTTGCTGCCCTGGCCGAAGCGCGCATCAGCGACGCTTACCGCATCACGGATAAGCAGGAGCGTTACACCCAGGTTGGCGTCATCAAAGACGAAACCATTGCTGCGCTGCTGGCTGAAGACGAAACGCTGGATAGCGCTGAAATCAGCGATATCGTTCACAGCCTTGAGAAGAACGTCGTTCGTACCCGTATCCTGAACGGCGAGCCACGTATCGATGGCCGCGAAAAAGATATGATCCGCGGTCTGGACGTGCGCACTGGCGTTCTGCCACGTACCCACGGTTCATCACTGTTCACCCGTGGTGAAACCCAGGCACTGGTTACCGCAACGCTGGGTACAACCCGCGATGCGCAGAACCTGGATGAGCTGATGGGCGAACGTACCGACAGCTTCCTGTTCCATTACAACTTCCCTCCATACTCTGTCGGTGAAACCGGCATGGTAGGTTCGCCGAAGCGTCGTGAGATTGGTCACGGTCGTCTGGCGAAGCGCGGTGTGTTAGCGGTAATGCCAAAAGCGGAAGATTTCCCTTACACCGTGCGTGTGGTTTCTGAAATTACCGAGTCGAACGGCTCCTCTTCAATGGCTTCTGTCTGCGGTGCCTCTCTGGCGCTGATGGATGCAGGTGTGCCGATCAAAGCCGCCGTTGCGGGTATCGCAATGGGCCTGGTGAAAGAAGATGAGAAGTTTGTTGTTCTGTCAGACATTCTGGGTGACGAAGATCACCTGGGCGACATGGACTTCAAAGTAGCCGGTAGCCGTGAAGGTATCACCGCGCTGCAGATGGACATCAAAATCGAAGGCATTACGCGTGAAATCATGCAGGAAGCGCTGAACCAGGCCAAGGGTGCGCGTCTGCACATTCTGGGCGTGATGGAACAGGCTATCAGCACACCACGCACTGAGATTTCTGAATTTGCGCCACGCATTTACACCATCAAAATCAGCTCAGACAAGATCAAAGATGTGATCGGTAAAGGCGGCTCAGTGATTCGTGCGCTGACCGAAGAGACCGGCACAACGATCGAAATCGAAGATGACGGCACCGTGAAAATCGCTGCGACCGACGGTCTGAAAGCGAAAGAAGCGATTCGTCGTATTGAAGAGATTACGGCTGAGATCGAAGTTGGCCGCATCTACAGCGGTAAAGTGACCCGTATCGTTGACTTCGGTGCCTTCGTGGCCATCGGTGGCGGTAAAGAAGGTCTGGTTCACATTTCACAAATCGCAGATAAGCGCGTTGAGAAAGTGACTGACTACCTGCAGATGGGTCAGGAAGTACCGGTTAAGGTGATGGAAGTTGACCGTCAGGGCCGTGTACGTCTGAGCATCAAAGAAGCGACAGAATCTAAGCCGCAGACTGAAGAAGCTGCAGCGGTGACAACGCCTGACGCGGAATAAATCGTTGCTGATTTGCCCCTCTTTGCCTGGCAGAGAGGGGCGTTTGTATCATCGCGAGGGCGGGAATCCTTGTGCAGGGCAGGCGGATGACAGGATGGTTATCCCAATGTTTGTATTCGGGAGTGGGAAATGAAGCCTTTTCTGCGCTGGTGTTTTGTTGCGACAGCTCTGACGCTGGCAGGATGCAGCAACTCCAATTGGCGTAAGAACGAAGTTCTTGCAGTGCCTTTACAGCCCACACTGCAGCAGGAAGTGATACTGGCGCGCATGGAACAAATTCTTGCCAGTCGCGCTCTCACCGATGATGAACGCGCACAGCTGTTATATGAGCGCGGAGTGTTGTATGATAGTTTAGGTCTGCGGGCATTAGCGCGGAACGATTTTTCGCAAGCGCTGTCTATAAGACCAGATATGCCCGAAGTGTTTAACTACTTAGGCATATACTTAACGCAGGCGGGCAACTTTGATGCCGCCTATGAAGCGTTTGATTCTGTACTTGAGCTTGAACCAACTTACAACTATGCGCATTTAAATCGTGGTATCGCCCTCTATTACGGCGGTCGATACAAGTTAGCGCAAGATGATCTGCTGGCGTTTTATCAAGACGATCCTAACGATCCTTTCCGCAGTCTGTGGCTCTATCTCGTTGAACGTGAGATGGATGCTGATAAGGCAAAAGTCGCGCTTCAACAGCGTCACGACAAAGCGGTCAGAGACCAATGGGGATGGAATATTGTCGAGTTCTACCTTGGAGATATCAACGAAAAAGCGTTGATGGAAAGTCTCAAGGCGGACGCAACGGATAACACCTCGCTCGCTGAACATCTCAGTGAAACCAACTTCTATTTAGGTAAGTATTACCTAAGTCTGGGGGAGAAGGACGACGCGAAAGCGTTGTTCAAACTGGCGGTGGCCAACAACGTCAATAACTTTGTTGAACACCGATACGCATTGTTGGAACTGGCGCAACTCGGCCAGGCACAAGACGATTTATCAGAATCTGACCAGCAATAGCTGACGAACTTAATTTGCCTGTAAAACCTGTTAAGTCATCATCTTAAAGGATGAGGGCTTTTCTGTTCGTCAAAACTTCTAATTTGAGCCGGTTCACACTTTTTGATGAAAATGACTGAAAGTTTTCACGACGAGTTATGTAGACTGGCCGCCGAAATCTAAGAGGCACGTGTACTACATGACTGATATTCAAACCACTTTTGCTGACCTTGGCCTGAACGCCGACATCCTTGAATCACTGAATGGCATGGGCTACGTTAAGCCATCCCCAATCCAGGCTGAGTGTATTCCTCACCTGCTGGCGGGCCGTGACGTGTTAGGCATGGCGCAGACCGGGAGTGGTAAAACTGCGGCGTTCTCTCTGCCGCTGTTAAACAACATCGACCCTGCTGTTAAAGCACCTCAGATCCTGGTGCTGGCACCGACCCGCGAACTGGCGGTACAGGTAGCTGAAGCAGTGACTGAATTCTCCAAACATATGCGCGGCCTGAACGTGGTTGCCCTGTACGGCGGCCAGCGTTATGACGTGCAGCTGCGCGCACTGCGTCAGGGACCACAGGTTGTTGTGGGTACGCCTGGCCGTCTGCTTGACCACCTGAAACGCGGCACGTTAGATCTCTCTAACCTGCGCGGCCTGGTGCTTGACGAAGCGGACGAAATGCTGCGTATGGGCTTCATCGAAGACGTTGAAACCATCATGGCGCAGATCCCGGAAGGTCATCAGACCGCACTGTTCTCTGCAACTATGCCGGAAGCGATTCGTCGCATCACTAAGCGCTTCATGAAAGATCCACAGGAAGTGCGTATTCAGTCAAGCCTGACCACGCGTCCTGACATCAGCCAGAGCTACTGGACCGCTTACGGTCGTAAAACAGATGCACTGGTTCGCTTCCTGGAAGCGGAAGACTTCGATGCTGCCATCATCTTCGTGCGTACTAAAAACGCCACGCTGGAAGTAGCCGAAGCCCTGGAGCGTAGCGGCTACAACAGCGCGGCTCTGAACGGTGACATGAACCAGGCACTGCGTGAGCAGACGCTGGAGCGCCTGAAAGATGGTCGTCTGGACATCCTGATTGCAACCGACGTTGCGGCCCGTGGCCTGGACGTTGAGCGCATCAGCCTGGTGGTGAACTACGATATCCCGATGGATGCAGAGTCTTACGTTCACCGTATCGGCCGTACCGGTCGTGCGGGTCGTGCCGGCCGCGCGCTGCTGTTCGTTGAGAACCGTGAGCGTCGCCTGCTGCGCAACATCGAACGTACGATGAAGCTGACGATCCCTGAAGTAGAACTGCCTAACGCAGAACTGCTGGGTCAGCGTCGTCTGGCTAAGTTTGCGGCTAAAGTCCAGCAGCAGCTGGAGAGCAGCGATCTGGATCAGTACCGTGCTCTGCTGACCAAAATGCAGCCAGAAGATGAGCTGGATCTGGAAACACTGGCAGCTGCACTGCTGAAGATGGCACAGGGCGAACGTCCTCTGATTCTGCCACCAGAAGCACCACGTCCGCCACGTCGCGAATACCGCGATCGTGATGACCGTGATGGCCGTCGTGACAGCCGTGAAGCTCGTGGTCCGCGTGACAGCCGTGATGGCGATCGTCCTCGTCGCGAACGTCGTGACGTTGGCGAGATGCAGCTCTACCGCATCGAAGTCGGTCGCGATGATGGTGTTGAAGTGCGTCACATCGTTGGCGCTATCGCTAACGAAGGCGACATCAGCAGCCGTTACATCGGTAACATCAAGCTGTTCGGCAACCACTCGACTATCGAGCTGCCGAAAGGCATGCCAGGCGATGTGCTGCAGCACTTCACCCGTACGCGTATTCTGAACAAGCCGATGAATATGCAGCTGCTGGGTGATGCACAGCCAAACGAAGGCCGTGGTGATCGTCGTCCTGCGGGCGGTGATCGTCGCAATGGTCCTGGCGCGGGCAACCGTGAAGGCGGTCGTCGTTTCTCTTCTGAGCGCCGTGAAGGTGGTCGTGAAGGCGGACGCAGCTTCAACCGTGAAGGTGGCCGCGGTCCGCGTCGTGAAGATGGCGCAGCCGCTCCACGTCGTCGCGATGCATAACGACATTCTGTTGTAACAAAAAGGGAAGCCACTGGCTTCCCTTTTTTTATGCCTGTCAGGCTCCGCCGCTGATCATCACGCGCTCGCCGCTGACCCAGGCGGACTCTTCCGAGGCCAGAAACAGCGCCACCTGCGCCACATCCTCCGGCAGGCCAAAACGCCCCAGCGGCGTCGCAGCCAGCAGCTGCGCCTTGAGCTGCGGGCTCATTCTCTTCGCAGCCAGTAATCCCTCTGTGAGTATCATTCCCGGCGCCAGCGCGTTGACCCGGATATGCCTGGGGCCCAGTTCGCGCGCCAGTCCCTGAGTCAGCGTATCCACCGCACCTTTGGTCGCCGCCCAGAGGACGGAGCCGGGCGTGCTGTTTTTACTGTTCAGAGCGCTGAGGTTAATAATGGTGCCGCCGTGGGCGGGAAAGTGATGGATCGCCTGCTGACAGACCAGCAGCGTGCCCAGCAGGTTAACGTTGATTTGCTGCTGCATCTCCTCCTGCGTCAGCGCCTCAAACTCGCCATGATGAAAGCAACCCGCGTTGTTCACGACAATATCGGGTGCGCCAAAACAGGAGAGGGTGGTGGCGAAGAGCTGTTCCACCTCCCGATGCTGAGTGACATCCGCCCGAACCGCCACGGCGTCACTGCCCAGATCCAGGATATCGCTGACCACATCCGCAGCGCCACCCTCATCCTGACGATAGTTCACCACGACCCGGGCGCCAGCCGTGGCAAAGGCGATGGCGATCGCCGCGCCAATGCCTTTCGATGCACCGGTTACCAGTGCGACTTTATTCTGCAGTGCCTTCATTATGTTGTTCTCCGCCGTAATGATTGCGTCGACAGACTATGCGCGCTGGCGCAGAAAACCAGGTAACGCAATCCTGCAAGCTTTTTGCACGATCCTGCAAATCTGTTCCTGCGGGACAGGTATTCTGCCCGGCGTCAGGTACTATCAGCACAGGGTGCGTCAGAGGAGAGCGGAATGAGTGAGAGTGATAAGTGGCAGGTGCTGGCTGAGTTGATCGCCCGTCATGCACCGGAAGATGGCCGGCACGCCAGTGCTATAGATTGCCTGTTCTTTGGCCGGGTTTCCGCACCGACCGAGCCGATGCACTTTGCCCAATGGGCCAGTTTTGCACTGGTGGCGCAGGGCGGCAAAGCCCTGCATATCGGGGATGAGGTGCTGCATTACGGCCCGGGCGATCTGCTGCTGGTAACGCTGGATATGCCGGTGCGCGCCTGTGTCACCCGCGCCACGCCGGACAAGCCGAATCTGGGAATTGGCATCGCGATTAATGAGTCGCGACTGATGCGCTACCTTGAACAGTTCCCACCGACGCTGCCGCTGGCGACCACGGACAATGAGCGTGGCGTCACCGTGCATAAAGTGTCGCCATTACTGGTGGATGCGGTGATCCGGCTGGTGCGCCTGCTGGATCATCCCGGCGATATTGAGGCGCTGGCCCCGCTCATCGAGCAGGAGATCTTTTACCGGTTGCTGACGGGACCGGAAGGATCGCGAATTCTGAATATGGCGCTGGCCGAACGGCCCGGCAACCGGGTGGCGCAGGCGGCCCGCTGGCTGCGGGAAAATTTTCATCAGCCGCTGAGAATCGATCGGCTCGCCAGTCGCGTCGGGATGAGTATCTCTTCGCTGCATCATCACTTCAAAGCCGTTACGGCGATGACGCCGATGCAGTATCAGAAACAGCTGCGGCTGAACGAGGCGCGGCGTCTGATGCTGGTGGAAAAGCTGGATGCCGGCACGGCAGGCTATCGGGTGGGATATCAGAGCGCGTCACAGTTCAGCCGGGAGTATCGCCGCCTGTATGGGCAATCCCCGGCCAGAGACAGTCGTCAGCAGGCGGTGAGTCAGGAGAGCCTGCGCCCACCGCAAAACTGATTACAGGCTGTTCGCCGCCTCCATCGCAATAGCAAAGGAGCGCAGACGGGCCTCCGTGTCAAAGATCTGTCCATTGACCATGATTTCATCCGCCTGAGTTTCACGCATCAGAGAGGCCAGACCGTGGCGCACCTTGTCCATATCGCCGACCAGCGACATGCTCAGCGCCTGCTGAACACCATACTGCTCGGACGGTGACCAGAGGTTATCCATGTTTTCAACAGGTGCCGGTAGCGGACCCGGTTTGCCGCGACGCAGATTGATAAACTGCTGCTGCTGGGAGGTAAACAGGAAGCGCGCATCACGCTCGCTGTCAGCCGCGATCACGTTAATGCAGACGGTGGCATAAGGTTTGTCGAGGCGCGCCGACGGCTGGAAATTCTCGCGGTAAACGTGCAGCGCCTGGAACAGCTGATCGGGCGCAAAATGGGAGGCAAACGCGAACGGCAGGCCCATTTTTGCCGACAGCTGCGCGCTGTAGAGGCTGGAACCGAGCAGCCAGACCGGGATCTTCAGACCCAGCCCAGGTACGGGCTGAACGGGTAGCTGCGCACCCGGTTCGGCATCAAACCAGCTGATCAGTTCGGCCACATCTTCGGGAAAGGTGTCGGCGTGCAGATTGGCCTGATGACGACGCAGCGCCATCATCGTGCGCTGGTCAGAGCCTGGCGCTCTGCCCAGACCGAGGTCGATACGGCCAGGATAGAGAGAGGCCAGCGTGCCAAACTGCTCGGCGACCACCAGCGGGGCGTGGTTCGGCAGCATGATCCCGCCCGACCCCAGCTTCAGCGTTTCGGTGTTGGCCGCCAGATAGCCAATCAGCACCGCCGTTGCAGCGCTGGCGATCCCTGTCATGTTGTGATGTTCAGCCAGCCAGTAGCGTTGGTAGCCCAGTTTTTCGGCCTGACGCGCCAGCGCCAGCGAATTGTGGAACGCATCGCGTGCGGTTGCGCCCTGAGGGATCGGGGCAAGATCCAGCACGGACAGGCGAAGAGGTTTTTTATCAGACATGACTACTCCCGTTGTATGGCACAGGCGTTAAAACCTGCACCATTTAGTATTACGCATCATGCCTTATATTAAAACTGCTAACCTCAGCAGGAATATAGCCGGTATGTGCTTTTACTCAGGATAGCAGCGTCATGCCTGCCAGTTTGCGCCAGTAACCGTTACAATCGCTACCTTTCGCCACCATTAACGGCGCCTCGCCGTTTTCATTGGCGCGGAAACGATCGATTTCGGCCAGCGTCGACGTATCCTGCGGAGAGAGCCGCACACAATCGACATGGCTGCGCATACCGGCCAGATCGTTGCCCAGGTTATAGCAGTAGCCACTCATGGTCTGGATGCCATTGAGGACAAACACCTGCTGCCCCTCCTGAGAGTTGACGCGGCGGCCTGTGGGATAGCGGATGCAGCAGGTTTCGCACTCATCCCTGGCGAGATTTTCCGAGCGGGCGGTGAAGCAGCGCGCGGAGAGTGCCAGAGGCAGATGACCGTAGCCCAGCACCTCGACGTCGAACTGCTGGCGGATCCCCCGCGCCTCACACTGCGCCAGCAGCTGCAGCAGCCAGTCACGCGACATCTCAACCGGCATGCACCAGCGCGTCATTCCCTCTTTGACCAGCAGTTGCAGCGTGTCGGCGTTATAGACATTCAGCGTCGGCCCCGCGACAAACGGCAGATGGCGCTCAGCGGCCATGTTGACCGTGCCGATATCATTGGCCTCAATCAGAAATTCGCCGTTTTCCACGTAGCGCTGCAGCTCTTTCAGCTCGGAGGGTGACTGCAGCAGCGCCAGCGTGCTCAGCACCACCTGTTTGCCGCTGGCCGCGACCGCGCGCGCCAGTTCCATCCAGCGTGCATAGGATGTGGCACGGCGTTTACTGCACACTGCTTCGCCAAGGTAGATAATATCCGCGCTGCTTCGGGCGGCCTGTTGATAAAAGTCGTCCAGCGTATCGGTTGGCCAGTACCAGAGCACCGGCCCAAGGGCATATTGCATCATCATTCCTTATTGCCATTCACGGTGATAAGCACCCAGCGTGGTTTGCGTGCCTTCGGAGAGATCGCCCAGCGTCTGCATCCACTGCGGCGCGATTGCAAACTGGTCCGGCTGCGCCTTGCAGCGATCGATCGCCTGACGCCAGACGCGCGCCACATCCGCGACATAGGCGGGGCTGCGCTGACGGCCTTCGATCTTCACCGAGGCGATGCCCGCCCGCAGCAGCTCCGGCAGCAGCTCCAGCGTGTTCAGGCTGGTGGGCTCCTCCAGGACGTGATAGCGCTGGTCGTTAACCTCATACCGTCCTTTGCACAGCGTCGGATACCCGGCGCTTTCATCCGGGGCGTAGCGGTCGATTAAGACCTCATTCAGACGCGACTCCATACCCTGCGGCGTCTGCTGCCAGCGCACAAACTTCGCCGGTGAGCAGGCGCCTGCGCTGTTAGGGGATTCGCCGGTGAGCCAGGAAGAGAGAAAGCAGCGGCCTTCCGCCATGATGCACAGGCTGCCAAAGGCGAACACCTCCAGCGGCACCGGCGTACTGCGCGCCAGCTGTTTCACCTGATGAATCGACAGCACGCGCGGCAGCACCACGCGCTGCAGGTTAAAGTGGCGATGATAGAAGCGAATCGCCTCCAGATTGGTGGCGGACGCCTGCACTGACAGATGGCGTTCAACCTCCGGATAACGCGTTGCGGCGTACTCCAGCGTGGCGATATCCGCCAGGATCAGTGCATCGGCTCCGTTCTGCACGGCGACATCAATCGCCCGTTGCCAGCGTCCCATGCCATCCGGGTGGGCAAAGGTATTGATTGCAACGTGCAGTTTGCGGCGATGCTGATGCAGATAGCGCGCCGCTTCCGCCAGCTTTTTGTCGGTAAAATTCAGGCCCGCAAAGTGGCGGGCGTTGGTGTCATCTTTCAGCCCCACATACACCGCATCCGCGCCATTCTCTACGGCGGTGCGTACTGCGGGTAAGTTTCCTGCCGGGCAGAGCAGTTCCATAGGTGTTCCTCTCAACATGCAGACGGGCGTCGAGTCTAGGCATCCGGCCTGATGCGCATGTTGATTTAAGGCAGTGAAATGCCAGTTCATCCCCCCGGATGGCGCTTTTTTTTCCCCTGATGACGGCGGTTTTTATTGATCCCGGCCGAGGCGCGCAGAAAAGGATATGGCAATATACGTAAAATTTTCTGAAGGGAGTGATGAAAGTGTTAGAGCGGTTACATGCCCATTTTGTGAAAAACGGTCCTAAAATCTTAGGCTTACCCGCAGCGCTTACCCCCTTTCCGCTCAGGAAGCGGCTTCTGCAACAACTCTTAAACTGGCAATTTCGTCATGCTTTGGCTGAAGGTGAGTTAGACTTTCTGAACGGTCGCCTGCTGGGTATCGGGATTGCCGATCTTAATCTGCAATGGATAACCACGCTGGAGGATGGCCGACTGGCGGTATTGCAACAGTCCGAAGCGGATGTCTGGTTTCGGGGCAATGCCAATGATCTGTTGCTTGTGGCAGCACGTAAAGCAGATCCCGATATGCTGTTCTTTCAACGCCGGCTGGTGATTGAAGGGGACACTGAACTGGGACTTGAGGTGAAAAACGTAATGGATGCTATTGAACCCGAGGCTATGCCCACCGCGTTACGCACGGCGATTCAGCAGATGGCGGCGTTTGTTGAAGCCGGGATGAAACAGGACGCGAAGGCCATTCAGGCGCGCGCAGGTGCCGCATGTTGATCCGTAGCGAAATTGGTATGGATGCGGCTGGTATCGATGCGCTGCTGAAGCGCTGCTTCGCCACGTCCGCCGAGGCGGAACTGACGCAGGCGCTGCGTGAAGATGGCCTGCTGACCTTAGGCGTGGTCGCCACGGATGATGAAGGGCAGGTGCTGGGCTACGCCGCCTTCAGCCCGGTCAGCGTTCAGGGTGACGATCGCGGCTGGGTCGGACTGGCTCCGCTGGCCGTCGACGAGACGCTGCGCGGTCAGGGTATCGCCAGCAAACTCATTTATGAGGGGCTGGACACGCTCAACGAGTTTGGCTACAGCGCCGTTGTCGTGCTGGGCGATCCGGCGCTGTTCGGCCGTTTTGGCTTTGAACCGGCGGCCCGTCACGGTCTGCACAGCCGCTGGCCTGGCACGGAGGCGGCGTTCCAGGTTTACCGTCTGGCGGATAACGCCTTCGATGGGGCAGAAGGGCAGATCGACTACGCCGAACCCTTTAATCGTCTGCCGTAAGCCCCAGCCAGTGCGCCAGATGAGCAGGCTGACCCGCAACCAGCTGTAATTTCTGCTGACGGGTCAGCTGCTTAACCTGATACTCCAGTCGGGAGGCGCTGGCACGATCGCCTGCCTCGCAGTGAAACATCAGCTCCAGCGGACCTTTGCCGCGCAGCGCACGGGCACCGCGCCCGCTCTGATGCTGAGCGACCCGGCGTGCCACATCGGTGGTGATGCCGGTATAGAGACTCCCTTTCGCCGTCCGGACGATGTAGAGTTGCCACTGCTGACTCATCGTAATTACGTTCCCAGAAAAGATGCCGGCCAGTGTAACGCGCTTGACGCGGCTGTGCCCAGCCAGGAGTTTATCTTGTCCGATCATGCCCATCTGGTTCGCTACCTCAGAAAGCAGCATGTGCTGTCACTCTGCTGCACCGCTGACAATCAGCTATGGTGCGCGAACTGCTACTACGTTTTTGATGAAACACGCATGGCCTTCTGGATCATGACGGAACCCGATACCCGCCACGGTGTGTTAATGGCGCAGAATCCGCAGGTGGCGGGCACCGTTAACGGCCAGCCCAGAAGTGTGCTGCTGATCAAAGGCGTACAGTATCGCGGCCGGGTCGTCCGGCTGGAAGAGGAGGCGGAGAGGGTCGCCAGAACCGCGTATCAGAAACGTTTTCCGGTCGCGCGAAAAGTGTCGGCACCGCTGTGGGAGATCACACTGGATGAGGTGAAGATGACCGATAACGCACTGGGATTTGGCAGGAAAATCGGCTGGCAGAGAGAGGGATAAAACGCCCTTTTCAGCGGAAAAGGGCGTCGCAGGCTTACAGCGCTTCGAGGATCCGCAGGGATTCGCGATTAAAGGCTGGCAGATCGGCCGGGGTGCGGCTGGTGACCAGCTTATCGCCATCGACGACCACTTCTTTGTCGTGGAAGTCAGCGCCTGCGTTGATCAGGTCAATGGCAACGGCCTTGACCGTCGTCATCTTGCGACCGCGCACGCCATTGGCGCTGATCAGCAGCTGTGGGCCGTGGCAGATAGCAAAGATAGGCTTACCGCTGGCAACAAACTCTTTGGTAAAGGCGACGAAACGATCGTCACCGCGCAGGGCATCGGGCGAATGGCCGCCTGGCAGTAACAAGGCATCGAACTCCGCCGGGCTGACATCATCAATGCTGCGATCGATGGTCACTTCCGCTTCGCCTTTTTTGCCCTTCACCACATTACCCGCTTGTTTCTCAATGGTAACCACGTCGAAACCGGCGCGTTTGTACACCTCAGCGGGTGAGGTAAACTCTGAGTCTTCAAATTCATCGGTAATCAAAACCGCAACTTTCTTGCTCATTTTTTTCCTCCTAAGACATGCAGAGCGCAGGGCGCGCTTTCCGTTAACGCTTGTAAGCCTGGTCGCTGAGCGTGAGAACGCAAGCCAGCCCGTTAAGATCAGCTATCTTTTAACCTGTGAGCAGCGAAATAAGGACGAATCTGAGATGAATCGCGTATTACTGACCGGTGCCACCGGTTTAGTCGGGTCGCATCTGCTGCGCTTACTGATTGAGGATCCGCGTGTCGATGAGATCATCGCACCTACCCGCCGGCCACTGCCCGCGATGCGCAAAGTGGTGAATCTGGTTGAGGCCGATCTGACCGATGTCCTGGGGCCGCTGCAGGGAGCACTGGATACGGTATTCTGCTGTCTCGGCACCACCCGTAAAGCGGCGGGCAGCAAACAGGCCTTCATTCACGTTGATTACACCCTGGTGGTGGATACCGGCTTAAGTGGATTACGCCTGGGGGCGAAGCAGATGCTGGTGGTCAGCGCACATGGCGCTAACCGGCACTCGCCGTTTTTATACAATCGCGTCAAAGGCGAGATGGAGAATGCGCTGCGTCATCAGGGCTGGCCGCGCCTGACGCTGGTACGGCCCTCTCTGCTGCTGGGCGATCGCGCGCAGAAGCGCGGCGGCGAGAGCCTGATGGCACCGATCTTTTCGCTGCTGCCAGGGAACTGGCAGGCGGTGCAGGCGCGCGACGTGGCGCGCTGTCTGCACCAGCAGGCTTTTGCGCCAGGTGAAGAGCGCGTCACAATCATTGAATCGGGCGCGATCCCGCGTCACTCAGCGTAGCTGCCAGATAATCTGATTACGGCTGCCGCGCCATTGCAGCGTGGCATCCTTCTCCTCCTCAATAAAACGGCCATCAATCAGCACGTCCAGAAAGTCCAGCACTGCGCGCTGCGCCGCGTCCAGCTCCTGCATCCGGTAACCGGTCCAGAGCCAGATATCTTTATCCGGACAGGTCTGCCGCACCCGTTTAACCAGACGACGAATGTGCGGGACGTTGTGCGGATGCAGCGGATCGCCACCGCTCAGCGACAATCCCTGGCGCGGAATGCGCATGTCCTGCAGATCGGCCAGCAGCTGCTCCTCCATCGCCAGCGTAAAGGGAATACCGGAGTCGATGCGCCAGGTGCTCTGGTTGTAGCAGCCACGGCATTGATGTTCGCAGCCGGCGACAAACAGCGTGCAGCGGGTGCCGGGGCCGTTCACGATATCCACATCATAGTAGCGGTGGATATGCATCATCCCAGCGGCCCCTCTGCCATATGTTTCACCCGACGCTGAACCTCCTGCTGTTTGCCGGCGTTGAAAGGCCGCGCATCCGGGCTGCCCAGATAGCCGCAGACCCGCCGGGTCACCGAGACGCGCGCCGGATCGTGGTTGCCGCAGTTGGGGCAGGTAAAGCCGCGACTGGTGCAGGCGAACTCGCCGTGGAAGCCGCAGTCGTAGCACTCATCGATGGGCGTATTGGTGCCGTAGTAGGGCACGCGGTCATAGCTGTAATCCCAGACATCCTCCAGCGCCCGGAGGTTGTGCTGCACGTTCGGATATTCGCCGTAACAGATGAACCCGCCGTTCGCCAGCGGTGGATAGGGCGCTTCAAAGTCGATTTTGTCGTAGGGATTGACCTTTTTCCCGACGTCGAGATGGAAGCTGTTGGTGTAGTAGCCTTTGTCGGTCACGCCCGGCACTACGCCGAACTGCGCAGCATCAAGACGGCAGAAGCGGTCGCACAGGTTCTCGCTCGGGGTACTGTAGAGGCTGAAGCCGTAGCCGGTCTCCGCTTTCCAGCGGTCGGCCGCCTCACGCATCCGGGCGATGATCTCCACCCCTTTGGCGCGCAATGCCACATCATCATAGGGGTGTCGCTGACCGCCGCTGAGCGCATTCAGGGTTTCATGCAGGCCGATAAAGCCCAGCGACAGTGACGCGCGGCCATTGCGGAAGATCGGACCGACCTCATCATCGGCGTTCAGCCGGACGCCGCAGGCGCCCTCCATGTAGAGGATCGGGGCGACGCGCGCTTTGGTTTTCTCCAGCCGCGCCACCCGGGTCATCAGCGCCCGCTTAGCCAGCAGCAGCCGCGCATCGAGCAGCGCCCAGAAACGCGCCTCGTCACCCTCCGCTTCCAGCGCGATACGCGGCAGATTCACGCTGATGACGCCAATATTGTTGCGGCCCTCATGAATCTGCTCGCCATTCTCTTCATATACGCCCAGGAAGCTGCGGCAGCCCATCGGCGTTTTAAAAGAGCCGGTCACTTTAACCACCTGATCGTAATTGAGGATGTCGGGATACATCCGCTTGCTGGCGCACTCCAGCGCCAGCTGCTTAATGTCGTAATTCACGTCGCCCGCCCGGCGGTTCACGCCTTCACGAATCGTGAACACCAGTTTGGGGAACACGGCGGTTTTATGATTTTTACCCAGTCCGGCCAGCCGGTTGCGCAGAATGGACTGCTGAATCAGCCGGGCTGGCCAGCTGGTGCCCAGGCCGAAACCAAAGGTGACAAACGGCGTCTGCCCGTTGGCGGTGTGCAGTGTATTGACCTCATACTCCAGGGACTGGAAAGCGTCGTAGCACTCTTTCTCTGTCCGCTGGCGCGCATACTGTTCAGCCTGCGGGATCTGCCACTCTTCGGCGATCGCCAGATGGCGGGCATAGCTCAGCTCAACAAAAGGGGCTAGCACTTCATCGATGCGGTTGATGGTGGTGCCGCCATAGATGTGGCTGGCGACCTGGGCGATGATCTGCGCCGTCACCGCAGTGGCGGTGGCGATCGATTTCGGCGGCTCGATCCCGGCGTTGCCCATTTTGAAGCCGTTGGTCAGCATACCTTTCAGATCGATCAGCATACAGTTGAACATCGGGAAGAAAGGAGCGTAATCCAGATCGTGATAGTGGATCTCGCCGCGTTCATGCGCCAGCACCAGATCGCGGGGCAGCATCTGCTGCTGCGCATAGTGCTTCGCGACGATCCCGGCCAGCAGATCGCGCTGAGTCGGGATCACTTTGCTGTCTTTGTTGGCATTCTCATTCAGCAGCGCCGGATTGGTCTGATCGACCAGGTCGCGAATGGCGTGATGTAACCGGCTCTGACGATCGCGGGCGACATCGCGATCGTGGCGATATTCAATCCAGATGCGGGCCAGCTGCGGATAAGGGCCGGCCATCAGTGTCTCTTCGACCGCGCACTGAATCTCATGGATAGCCACTTCCGGGCGATCGGCCAGCTGCCGGGCCACATGCTCTGCGACCTGAGCGCACCAGGCCTTGTCACTGACCTCTGCTGCCCGCGCCGCGGCCGCCACGGCCTGTTCGATACGCTGTGCATCAAAGGCCGTCCGGCATCCATCACGCTTGATTACCACCGTTGCCATTTTTCTCTCCGTAAACTACATATGGGGTTTGCAGAGATTCTATTATCTACATGTAGTGATTGCTGCGAATTAATACGCGCTGATTTGACCTGAAACAAGGAAGCCGCAACCGGGCAGAAAAGGGCGACTGAGGCCAGAACCGGTGCCTGGTTGTGGTGACGGGCGGGCGTCAGGGCGCTGCGGCAGGGGAGGCTGCCGCAGGGAAAAAGGGGATGACGTGCTTACACGAAGGCCGACAGAACCGGTCCCGGCCGCATCAGGCCGGACCGCTGACGGAGTGGCGACGAACCAGCGTCGGGCTGAACATGTGGGTCACTTCCGGCAGCGGCAGATCGTTGGCCAGCGCCAGTGCCAGCTGGGCCGCCTGCTGCGCCATCGTGACAATCGGATAGCGGACGGTGGTCAGGCGCGGTCGCACATAGCGGGAGACCAGCACATCATCGAAGCCAATCAGCGACATCTCCTCCGGCACGCGGACGCCGTTATCGCTCAGCACCGCCAGCGCACCCGCCGCCATTGAGTCGTTGTAGCAGGCGACGGCGGTAAAATTCCTGCCGCGTCCCAGCAGTTCGGTCATCGCCTGCTCACCGCCTACCTCATCCGGTTCGCCCCAGGTGACCAGCCGGTCGCTGCACGGCAGACCATGCTCTTTCAGCGCGTCGTAATAGCCCTGCAGGCGATCTTCGGCGTCGGAGATGGTGTGGGTCGAGCAGATAAAGGCGATATTCTGATGGCCGAGCTGGATCAGGTGGCGGGTTGCGAGCCAGGCACCGTAGCGGTCGTCGAGGGCGATGCAGCGCTTTTCAAAGCCTTTGATCAGCCGGTTCAGCAGCACCATACCCGGCACCTGCTTCATCAGCACTTCCAGTTCGGCGTCGGGGATTTTCTTGGCGTGAACCACCAGCGCCGCGCAGCGATGCCGCATCAGCTGTTCAATCGCCTGCCGCTCTTTTTGCTCATTATGGTAACCGTTACCAATCAGCAGGAAGTTACCGGTGTCGCCGGCGACCTCATCCACGGCTTTTACCATGGCACCAAAAAAGGGATCGGAAACGTCACCGACAATCAGGCCGAGCGTTTCGGTCGATTGCTGCGCCAGCGCGCGTGCGTTGGCGTTCGGGTGGTACTGAAGCTGCTCCATCGCCTCACCTACGGCCTGTCGGGAGCTGTCGCTGGCTTTGGGAGAATTATTGATTACACGGGAGACTGTGGCGACAGAAACGCCAGCCAGTCGCGCAACATCCTTTATGGTAGCCATGCGTTGACCTGCTTTGGGGAAAACGTTTACACATCGCATCAGTGTTACGGAAAAGGGCGGACACATCAACCCGACAGAATGCCAGCGTCGTCGCAAAAAGGGGCAAAAACGGCCGCGCCCGCGCATCTTCTGTTGAGGCGCTGCGCCATGTTATGCTCAATCTCTCACCTGGCAACCGTGAAAAATCATAATGAAAACCAAAGTGCCACATCTGGCGCACTGGGGCGCGTTTACCGCCGTCACTGAAAACGATCGCCTGACGGGCTGTGAACCCTTCTTTGCCGATGCCGATCCATCACCGATGATCCATACCCTTCCTGAGCTGGTCTATTCCGACCGTCGTATCCGCCAGCCGATGGTGCGGCGCTCGTGGCTGAAGTCACGCGAGAAGAGTGACCGCTCGCTGCGTGGCCGGGAAGATTTTGTCGCCGTCGACTGGGAAACTGCGCTGGATCTGGTGGCGGAGGAGAATCGCCGCGTGCGCGATCGCTACGGCGCGTCGGGCATCTTTAACGGCTCCTACGGCTGGTCATCAGCCGGTCGCGTCAACCACGCCCGCACACTCGTGCGCCGCTTCTACTTCCAGGGCGGCGGCGGCGTCGATCAGCAGGGTAACTACAGCTGGGGCGCCGCGCAGTTCTTCCTGCCCTATGTGATCGGCACCTATATGCCGCTGACCGGGCGCGTCACGGAATGGCCGCAGGTGGTGGAGCATGCCGAAATTTTTGTCGCCTTCGGCGGACTGGCGCTGAAAAACGCCCAGGTCGCGTCGGGTGGGGCCGGGCAGCACAGCCTGAAACCGGCGCTGATGCAGCTGGCCGCCAAAGGCACACCGGTGATCAACATCAGCCCGATGCGGGATGACTGCCCGGAATTTGTTAACGCTGAATGGATCCCGATTCGCCCGAATACCGATGTGGCGCTGATGCTGGCGCTGGGGCATGAGATCACCCGGTGCGGCGCAGTGGACGAGGCGTTTCTCGCCAGCCACTGCACCGGCTGGCCGCAGCTGCGCGCCTATCTGCTGGGCGAGAGCGATGGGGTGGCCAAAACCGCAGGCTGGGCCAGCCGCATCACCGGCATTCCGGCCGACCGCATTGTCCGGCTGGCGCAGCAGCTTACCGGCAGGCGCAGCTTTATCACCTGCTCCTATTCGGTTCAGCGCGCTCATCGCGGCGAACAGCCTTACTGGATGATGATCGCGCTGTCGTCGATGCTTGGTCAGCCGGGGCTGCCGGGCGCGGGATTTTCGTTCGGACACGGCTCGATGAACAGCGTCGGCAACCCGCGTCAGGAGGGACCTGCGCCGATGATGAGCACCGGCCCGAACCCCAGCGGGCTGTCGATTCCGGTCGCACGCATCAGCGATATGCTGCTTAATCCCGGTCAGCCTTACCGGTTCCAGGGGGAAACGCTGCACTATCCCGACATTCACCTGGTCCACTGGGCAGGCGGCAATCCGTTCCACCATCACCAGCAGCTGAACCGGCTGGTGGAGGGCTGGCAGCGGCCCGACACGGTGGTGGTGCAGGATATCGTCTGGACGCCTGCGGCGCAGATGGCTGACATTGTGCTGCCGGCCACGACCACGCTGGAGCGTAACGACATCGGCGGCTCCTCCCGTGACCGCTTTGTGCTGGCTATGCATCAGGCGATTAAACCGCAGCATCAGGCGCGCAACGACTTCGATATTTTTGCCGATCTGGCCGAGCGCCTGGGCTATCGCGACACCTTCACCGAAGGGCGCAACGAGATGCAGTGGATTGAACATCTCTATCAGCAGTGCGCCACGGCGCATCAGCGTAAAGGCATCGATTTCCCGGAATTTGACGCGTTCTGGCAGCGCGGCTTCGTGGAAATCCCGGAAGGCGGCAAGCCCTATCAGTTTATGGATGCATTCCGGGCCGATCCGCAGGCGCATCCGATCAAGACCGCCAGCGGCAAAATCGAGCTTTTCAGCCAGACCATCGCGGACTATCAGCTGGACGACTTCGCCGGCCATCCGGAATGGCGTGAGCCGCAGGAGTGGCTGGGATCGCCGGTCAGCCGCGACTATCCGCTGCACATGATCTCGATTCAGCCCGCCGACCGGCTGCACAGCCAACTGGATGCCACCGACACCGTGCAGGGCAATAAAACCGCCGGCCACGAGACGCTCTATATGCATCCAGAGGATGCGGCAGCGCGCGGGCTGGCAGAGGGCGATGAGATTGAGGTGAGTAACGCCCGTGGCGTGATGCTGGCAGGCGTGCGGATCACCGACGGCGTCACACAGGGCGTAGTGATTATCGCGACCGGGGCCTGGTTCGATCCGGGATTCGGCAAAGCCTGGCAACCCTGGGACCGGGCGGGTAACCCGAATGTGCTGACGCTCGACATTGGCACCTCGTCGCTGACGCAGGGACCCAACGCCATGAGCTGCCTGGTGGAAATCAAAAAACATCAGGATTGCACAATAGCGTAAGGATCTCATGGCTGGTTACATTTTGCGGGTAACTGTTGCGTTTGAGTGATGGCAGCCGATCAATCGCCCTTGCTACATTCAGGGTCCCAGAGGTATTGATGGGTGAACATCAATAGATTTTCTTGATTACACCAACCTGCGCAGATGCGCAGGTTTTTTTTGCCCGTCATCTGGCTGCCGATAACGAACTGATACACAGTTTTCCTGTTATACGGCCAGCGCTTTCTTTATAACTGCTGGCACCAGCCCCTTTCTCTTTTTTTTGCGCAGCGGAATGCCATGCCCCGGATTAAAAAACTACTGGGAAAAGACCAGATAAAAGCTCCGTTTAACCCTTTTCGTTTTCGGCTGATCTGCCTGGGTGTAATGACCTGCCTGGTGGTACTGCTGGCGCGCGTCGCGGACCTGCAGTTCCTGAATCAGCCGATGCTGGAGCACGAAGCGGATCAGCGTTCACTGCGAACCGTGACGCTGCCCACCAGCCGCGGTACGCTGCTGGATCGCAACGGTGAAGCGCTGGCACTCAGCGTGCCATCGCGCGATATCATCGCCGATCCGCAGCGCGTGCTGGAGAGCAACCCCGATTTTACCAGTGCCAAATGGGCCTATCTGGCTGCCGCGCTGAACACCCGTCCTGAAGAGCTGGCGGCGCAGATCACCGCCAACCCGAAACGTCGCTTCCTCTATCTGGGGCGCAAAGTCGAACTGGGCATCGCCAAAGATATTAAAGAGCTGAAGCTGAAAGGCATCAGCGAAGTCTATGACGACAGCCGCTTCTATCCGATGAGCGAAGCCTCTGCGCCGCTGATTGGCATCGTTGGCGCGGACAATGTGGGCCTGAACGGACTGGAAAAAGGGTTCGATAAGGTACTGCAGGGGGAGCCGGGCAAAGAGGTCTATCGTCAGGATGCGGCAGGCAACATCATCGCGATGATTAACTATCAGCCGCCAACGCAGCCGCCCACTGTTCAGCTCAGCATCGACAAATATGATCAGTACACGCTCTACAGCAAACTGCGCGACGGCGTGCTGCTCAACAAGGCGGACTCCGGTGCCGCGGTGCTGGTGAAAATCGACACCGGTGAGATTCTGGCGATGGCCTCCTATCCGTCGTTCAACCCCAACAACTATGAAGGGGCCACCCCGGCGCAGATGCGTAACTCCGCCATTAACGACAGCTATGAACCGGGTTCGACCGTTAAGCCGCTGGTGGTGATGGAGGCGCTGGAGCGTCATTTGGTGCGGCCGGACTCGGTGATCGACACCACGCCCTACAGCGTCAACGGCCACCTGATCCGTGACGTCGGCCACTGGCCGCGTCTGACCATGACCGGGATCCTGCAGAAGTCGAGTGACATCGGCGTTTCGCACATGGCGCTGGCGATGCCTGCTGAAGCGCTGGTGAATACTTACCACGCCTTTGGGCTGGGCAAGCCGACCGGCCTGGGACTGACCGGTGAAAGCGTCGGTTATTTTCCACTGCACCGCGCCCGCTGGGCGGATATCGAACGGGCCACCTTCTCGTTTGGCTATGGGCTGCGCGTAACGCCGCTGCAGATCGCCCGTGAATACGCCACCCTCGGTTCATATGGTATCTACCGTCCGCTGTCGATCACCCGCGTAACGCCACCGGTGCTGGGCAAGCAGGTTGCTAACCCGGAGACGGTGAAAGAGGTGGTGCACATGCTGGAGAGCGACGTGCTGCCGGGCGGAACCGGGCTGAAAGCCGCTGTACCGGGCTACCGTCTGGCGACCAAAACCGGTACGGCCGAAAAGATGGGCGCCAGCGGCAAATATGATGGCGGCTACGTCAACTACACGGCGGGCCTTGCGCCAGCCAGCCACCCGGAAGTGGCGCTGGTGGTCATGATTAACCATCCGACCGCGGGCGACCACTTCGGTGGCTCGGTTGCAGCCCCGGTGTTCGGGAATATCATGGGGCCAGTGCTGAAGCATATGAATATTGCACCGGATGCCATCTACACCAAACCGGCGGCCAGTCCTTCGGATAAATCTTAGTTAAATCAGAGTGTAAGCGGGGTGTGAAAGATATACACACCTCGTTGCACTTCCCCGAATTCGGTTGCGTTTTCCCGCTGTCTCTGCGCGGTCGATCAGTGCGAAGATAGCGGTCCCAGAGGTATTGATGGGTGTGAAAACAACACTGCTTCGGCAGTGAGATCCCTGTTATTACACCAACCCACGCAGAAGCGTGGGTTCTTTTTTATTTCTCTGCATGCCCCGCCTTCTACGCTGCTTCAGCTGCCGTTAAATCATCATCGTTCTTAACAAAACCCTGACTATTTGCCGATAGAAAGGCGCATCGCCTTTCACTGATAATGGCCGCCGTGAAGCCTGGCGCTTTTGCGCACCACAGCCGGTTTTCACTGCCGCATTCCGCACGTTCCGGGATTTCTTTTTCTGCTTATCTGAAGAGTTCGACGATGACTCACCTTTCTCGCCCCGCGCGTTCCACCGGGCTTAAATGGCTGCTTCTGTTGCTGGTGATCGCAATTGTCGCTGGCGTTATCTGGCGTCTGCTGTCGGCAGGGCACGGGCCGGATGAGAGAATGCCGTCGGGCAGACCGGGTGCGGCTGGCATGATGGGCGGCGGTGCCACGCTGGTTCACAGCGGTGTCGCCAGCACGGCGGATGTGCCGGTGTGGCTGAATGCGCTCGGCACGGTGATCCCCAACGCCAGCGTGACGGTGACCAGCCGCGTTGACGGTCAGCTGGAACAGGTGTTCTTTACCGAAGGGCAGAAGGTCAGCGCCGGGCAGCTGCTGGCACAGATCGATCCGCGCAGCTATCAGGCGACGCTGAACCAGTATCAGGCTGAACTCAGCGAAAACCAGGCGCTGCTGAAAAGTGCCGAGCTGACGCTGGCGCGCTACCGCAAACTGGCGGCACAGGATGCGCTGGCGCGGCAGGATCTGGATAGCCAGATTGCCACCGTCGGGCAATATCGTGGCGCTGTTGCCGCCGATCAGGCGCAGATCGCCAGTGCGAAGCTGAGCATAGAGTATGCCCGCATCACCGCTCCGGTCAGCGGGCGCGTCGGTCTGCGTCAGGTCGATCCCGGCAACATGGTGCAGAGCGCCAGCAGCACCGGCCTGGTGACCATCACCCAGATGCAGCCCGCCGCCGTGACGTTCAGCGTGCCGCAGAGTGACATTCCGGCGCTGGTCAACGCACTGCATCAGGGGCAGAGCCTGCCCGCCACGCTGTTCGATCAGGACAACCAGCATCAGCTCGCCCAGGGGGAAGTGAAGTTCATCAGTAACCAGATCGATACCGCTACCGGCACCGTGGCGCTAAAAGCGGTGTTCGCCAACCGGGATGAGTCACTGTTTGCTAACCAGTTTGTGAATATCAGGCTGCAGACCCGGATACTGAAAGGCGCAACGGTGATCCCGGCGCAGGCGCTGCAGCTCAGCAGCGACGGTAGCTTTGTCTTTGTGATCAATCAGGACAACCGCGTGACGCGCAAAGCGGTCACCACCGGCCCGGCGTTCGGAGACGATCAGCAGGCGATCCTCAGCGGCGTTTCACCGGGGGATCGGCTGGTGACCGAAGGGATCGATCGTCTGACCAGCGGCAGTAAGGTGTCACTGGCCGATGAGGCTCCCGCTGCCGGTACTGAGCCGAAATGAATCCGTCACGCCTGTTTATTCTGCGTCCGGTCGCGACCATTCTGCTGATGGTCGGCGTGCTGATCGCGGGCATCTTTGCCTGTAAATTCCTCTCGACCTCGGCGCTGCCGCAGGTGGACTATCCCACGATTCAGGTCACCACACTCTATCCGGGTGCCAGCCCGGATGTGATGGCGTCGTCGGTCACATCACCGCTGGAGCGCCAGTTAGGGCAGATGGCGGGGCTGAGCCAGATGAGCTCGACCAGCGCCAGCGGCGCGTCGATCATTACCCTGAAATTCAGCCTGGAGCTGTCGCTGGATGTCGCCGAGCAGGAGGTGCAGGCGGCGATCAATGCGGCAAATAACCTGCTGCCTGACGATCTGCCCAATCCGCCGACCTACAAAAAGGTCAATCCGGCGGACAGCGCGGTCGTGACGCTGGCAGCCAGCTCCGGCACGCTGCCGCTGACCGAGGTGCAGGACCTGGTGAATACCCGGGTGGCGCTGAAGCTGTCGCAGATTTCCGGTGTCGGGATGGTGACACTGGCGGGCGGCCATCAGCCTGCGATTCGGGTGCAGATGAACCCGCAGGCGCTGGCGGCGCATCATCTGACGCTGGAGGCGGTGAATACGCTGATCGGCAACAGCAACGTCAATGGCTCCAAAGGCGGCTTTGACGGCAAATATCATTCGGTCACTATCGACGCCAACGATCAGCTGCGTACCGCCGACGCGTACGGCAACCTGATCCTGACTTACGAAAATGGTGCGGCGCTGCGCCTGAAAGATATCGCCCATATCGAACAGGGGCCGGAGAACAGCTTCCAGTCGGCATGGGCTGATAACCAGCCTGCGATTGTGATCGGTGTACAGCGTCAACCCGGCGCGAACGTGATTCAGGTGGTAGACAACATCAGGGCGCAGCTTCCTGCACTGCAGGCAGCGCTGCCGGATGGGGTTAAGATGACCATTCTCTCCGACCGCACCCAGACCATTCGCGCCTCAATCAGCGACGTGCAGTTTGAGCTAATGCTGTCGATTGCGCTGGTAGTGATGGTGACCTTCCTGTTCCTGCGGAACGTTGCCGCCACGCTGATCCCCAGCGTTGCGGTGCCGCTGTCGCTGGTCGGCACCTTTGGCGTGATGTATCTGGCGGGCTTCAGCCTGAATAATCTGTCGCTGATGGCGCTGACTATCGCCATCGGTTTTGTCATTGATGACGCCATTGTGGTGGTGGAGAACATCTCCCGGCGTCTGGAGCTGGGCGAGTCACCGATGGAGGCGGCGCTGAAAGGCTCACAGCAGATTGGCTTCACCATTATCTCGCTGACCTTTTCACTGATTGCCGTGCTGATCCCGCTGCTGTTTATGGGCGATGTGGTGGGGCGACTGTTCAGAGAGTTCGCGATTACGCTGGCGGTGGCGATTCTGGTATCGATGGGGGTCTCGCTGACGCTGACCCCGATGCTGTGCGCGTATCTGCTGCGCCACATTCCGCCTGAGCAGCAGTCCGGATTTTCCCGTAAGGGCGGCGCGTTGTTTGACCGCCTGGTGCGCGGTTATGACCGTCTGCTGACCGTGGTGCTGAATCATCAGAAACTGACGCTGCTAGTGGCGCTGGCGACCTTCGGGCTGACGGCACTGCTCTATCTGATGGTGCCGAAAGGCTTCTTTCCGACTCAGGATACCGGGCTGATTCAGGGTGTCACCGTTGCCTCACAGGATGTCTCGTTTAACGCGATGGCGACGCGACAGCAGGCGCTCTCGGCACTGATCCTGAAGAATCCGGCGGTGGAGAGTGTTTCATCGACCATCGGGATCGACGGCACCAACACCAGCCTTAACAGCGGACGGTTACAGATCAACCTGAAGCCGTTTGGTGACCGCGACCTCAGCGCCAGTGACGTCATCAGCCAGCTGAACCAGGCGAGCGCTGATGTGCCGGGTATCCGGCTCTATCTGCAGCCCGCGCAGGATCTCACGGTCAACGATCAGGTCTCGCCGAGTCGGTATCAGTTCACCCTCGACGACGCTGACAGTGAAAATCTGGTCCGCGAGTCGCCTAAACTGATGGCGGCACTGCAGCAGCGGCCCGAGTTTAACGGCGTGGTGAGTAACCTGCAGGATCAGGGGCGCATCGCTTACGTGGCGCTGAACCGGGACAAAGCGGCGCGCTTCGGCATCACGGCGTCGGACGTGGACACCGCGCTCTATAACGCATTTGGTCAGCGCCTGGTTTCGACCATTTTTACCCAGTCGAATCAGTATCGGGTTGTGCTGGAAGTGGCACCGGCCTGGCAGCAGGGGCCGGCGTCATTTGATAATGTCTGGCTGCAGCCCTCCACCAGCAGTAGCAGCATGACGTCATCCAGCAGCACCGCTTCGTCATCAACATCTTCATCTTCATCAACGTCGACGTCGACGTCCGCTTCGGCTTCTGACACGACATCCGCCCGCAGCGGCATGGTGAAGCTCACCGCCATCGCCACGATTCATCAGCGCACGGGCTCGCTGATGCACATGCGCCTGAATCAGTTTCCAGCGGTGATGATCTCCTTCAACCTCAATCCGGGCTATTCGCTAGAGGATGCGCAGCGGGCAATCGCCGACGTGCGGCAGCAGCTTCAGCTCCCGGAGAGCACCACGCTGCGCTATCAGGGTGAAACCTCGGCATTTCAGAACGCGACCGGCAACACGCTGTGGCTGATTCTGGCCGCGCTGATCACCATGTATGTGGTGCTCGGCATCCTCTACGAAAGTTTTATTCACCCGGTCACGATTCTCTCAACGCTGCCCTCAGCCGCAGTAGGGGCGCTGCTGACGCTGTTGCTGGCGGGCAGCGAGTTCAGCCTGATTGCGCTGATTGGCGTCATCCTGCTGATAGGTATCGTGAAAAAGAACGCCATCATGATGATTGACTTCGCGCTGGAGGCGGAGCAAAAGCAGCACCTCAGCGCGCGTGAGGCCATTCACCAGGCCTGTCTGCTGCGTTTCCGTCCCATCCTGATGACGACGATGGCGGCGATGCTCGGCGCGCTACCGCTGATGCTCGCCTCCGGCTCGGGTGCCGAACTGCGGCAGCCGCTGGGGCTGGTGATCGTCGGCGGGCTGATTGTCAGTCAGGTGCTGACACTCTTCTCCACGCCGGTGATCTACCTCTGGTTTGACGGACTGGCGCAGCGCGGAAATGCCTGGGTGAAACGCCGTCAGCAGCAGGCACGGAGCGGGCAATGAATCTGATCCGGTTGTTTATCTTTCGCCCGGTAGCGACGCTGCTGCTGACGCTGGCGATCCTGCTGGCCGGCGCGCTGGGCTACCGGCTGCTGCCGGTGGCACCGCTGCCACAGGTTGATTTCCCGACTATCATGGTCAGCGCCAGCCTGGCGGGGGCCAGTCCGGAAACCATGGCGGCAACGGTCGCTACGCCACTGGAACGTGCGCTGGGGCAGATTGCCGGTATCAGCGAGATGACCTCCAGCAGCTCGCAGGGTTCCAGCAGCATCATCCTGCAGTTTGAGCTGGACCGCGACATCAATGGCGCGGCGCGCGACGTGCAGGCCGCGATCAACGCGGCACGCAGCCTGCTGCCGAGCGCGATGGCCTCGCTGCCGACCTATCGCAAGGCAAACCCCTCGGACGCGCCGATCGTCATGCTGGCGCTGACCTCCGCCACCCGCACGCCTGGCGAGCTTTACGATCTGGCAGAGAGCAAGATCGAACAGGCGATGGGGCAGGTGCAGGGCGTTGGCGAAGTGTCGCTGATGGGCAGCGCCTTACCGGCGGTGCGGATTGATCTGCAGCCGCGGAAGCTGATCCATTACGGCATCTCGCTGGAGACGGTGCGTACTGCCGTCGCCAGCAGCACCACTAATCTGCCCAAAGGGATCTTACAGGGCAGTGGTCAGTCGTGGCTGGTGGACAGCAATGGTCAGCTGGAGAAGGCGGCCAGCTATCGCGATCTGATCGTTACCTGGCAGCAGGGCAAGGCGGTGCGGCTTCGCGATGTCGCGACCGTCTACGATTCGGTAGAAGATCGCTATCAGGCGGGATTTCTGAATGCCACGCCTGCCGTGATGATCGGCATCAAACGTCAGGCGGGCGCTAACATGCTCGAAACCATCGACGCGATCAAAGCGCAGTTGCCGCTGCTGGAGAATAGCCTGCCTGCGGACAGCCAGCTGAAGGTGGTGATTGACCGCTCGCCTGGCGTGCGCGCCTCGCTCTATGACACCGAAGAGACGCTGCTGATTGCGGTGCTGCTGGTCATCGCGGTGGTGTTTATCTTCCTGCGCAACATGCAGGCGGTGATCGTTCCGGCACTGGCGTTGCCGGTGTCGCTGATCGGCACCTGTGCGGTGATGTATCTGCTGGGGTACAGCCTGGATAATCTGTCGCTGATGGCGCTGATTATCTCTACCGGCTTCGTGGTGGATGATGCGATCGTGGTGCTGGAGAACATCACCCGTCACATTGAACGCGGGCTAAGCCCGCTGCGGGCGGCGCTGCGTGGGGCGCAGGAGGTGAGTTTCACCGTGCTGTCGATGACCGTGTCGCTGATCGCAGTGTTCATCCCGATCCTGCTGATGGGCAGCCTTGTCGGGCGGCTGTTCCGTGAGTTTGCCGTCACGCTCACGGTGTCGCTGCTGATCTCGCTGTTTGTCTCGCTCAGCCTGACGCCGATGCTTTGCGCGCGCCTGCTTAAACCCAGGCCGCCTGTCAGCCAGCGGCCGCATCCACTCTGGCAGTTTATTGAAAACCAGCTGAGTCGCCTGCTGGCCGCCTACGGGCGCGGGCTGGCCTGGGTGATGCGCCATCAGAAACTGACGCTGCTCAGTCTGCTGCTGACAGTGCTGCTGAATGTTTTTCTGTTTACCGTGGTGCAGAAGGGCTTTTTCCCGAACCAGGACACCGGGCTGCTGATGGGCGCGTTGCGTGCCGATCAGAACATTTCGTTTCAGGCGATGAAGCCAAAAATGCTGATGTTTACCCGAATCATTCAGGCGGATCCGGCGGTCCAGAGCGTGATGTCGTCAATGGGCAGCGGGATGTTCGGCTCCCGCAACAGCGCCAACTTCTTTGTGCGGCTGAAGGACTTTGATCAGCGCGACGCCACGGCCAGCGACGTGGCAAACCGGCTGACGCGCAAAACCAGCCATATCGCCGGGGCACAGATGTTCCTGATGGCGGCACAGGATCTGCACATTGGCGGGCGCAGCGCTAATGCAACCTATCAGTACAGCCTGCAGGCTGACGATCTTGATCTGCTGCGGGTCTGGACGCCGAAGGTGCAGACGGCGCTGGCGGCCATCCCTCAGCTCAACAGCGTGGACTCTGATTCCCAGACCGGCGGGCAGGAGGTGGTGCTGATAATTGACCGTGACCGCGCCACCCGGCTGGGCGTCAACGTGAAAATGCTCGATACGCTGCTGAACAATGCCTTCAGCCAGCGACAGATCGCGACGCTTTACCACACGCTGAATCAGTATCATGTCGTGATGTCACTGCAGGACAGCGACACCGCAAATCCGGAGACGCTGCAGCAGCTCTATGTGATTAACGACAGCGGTGACCGGGTGCCGCTCGCCGCGTTTGCCCGCTTTAGCGGCGGCAATGCGCCGCTGTCGGTGGCGCATCAGGGCCAGTCTGCCACCAGCACGGTAGCGTTCAATCTCAACGAGGGCGTCTCGCTGGAACAGGCGCAGGAACGGATTAAACAGGCAATGGCGAAGCTGGGCCTGCCATCGACCATTCATGCCGGTTTCGCCGGTACCGCCGCCGCGTTTTCACAGCTGACTGCCACCATGCCGTGGCTGATTCTGGCGGCGCTGGCGGCGGTCTATATCGTGCTCGGCGTCCTCTATGAGAGCTATATCCACCCGCTGACCATTCTCTCAACCCTGCCGTCAGCGGGCGTCGGGGCGCTGTTACTCCTGCTGCTGACCAACACACAACTCACGCTGATTGCGCTGATTGGCATCATCCTGCTGATCGGCATCGTGAAAAAGAACGCCATCATGATGATCGATTTTGCCATCGACGCAGAACGGCGGCAGGGGCTGTCGCCGCAGCAGGCGATCACGCAGGCGTGTCTGATGCGCTTCCGGCCCATCATGATGACCACGCTGGCCGCCTTTTTCGGTGCCTTGCCGCTGGCGCTGGGCAGCGGCGGTGACGCCGATCTGCGCAGTCCGCTGGGAATCGCTATCGCGGGCGGACTGGCGCTCAGCCAGCTGCTGACGCTGTTTACCACGCCGGTTGTTTATCTGTGGCTCGATCGTCTGGGTCGCGCCACTCAACGTCAATGGCGTCGTCTGCGCCATGCGGAATCCTGAACCATGAAACCTTATCTCCCGTTTATTGTGCTGCTGCTGGCTGGCTGCAGCGTTGGCCCCGACTATCAGCGCCCATCGATGGCGATGCCGGTTCACTATAAAGAGGCACGGGGCTGGCAGCCGGCGACGCCGCGTGATGCGCAAAGCAAAGGCGAATGGTGGTTGGTGTACCATGACGCCACGCTGAGCGGGCTGCTGAGTCAGGTCAGTGTGTCGAATCAGAACGTAGCGACCTACAGTGCGCAGTACCGGCAGGCGCAGGCGCTGGCGGCAGAGTCACGCGCGGCGCTGTTTCCCTCGCTGGGCTATGACGGCAGCGTAACGCGCAGCGGCAGTCAAATCACTACCAGCAGCAGCCATCAGGCGGCGCTGAGCGCCAGCTGGGAGCTGGATCTGTGGGGCAAACTGCGGCGTACGCTGGAGGAGGATCGCGCCAGCGCCTCGGCCAGCGCGGCGGAACTGGCTAATATCACCCTGAGCGCCCAGTCAGAGCTGGCGCAGGACTATTTCCAGCTGCGGATCATGGATCAGAAAATCGCACGCTATCAGCAGAGCGTTGACGCCTATCAGCGCTACCTGAACGTGATCGGCCGCCAGTATCAGGCGGGCACCGCATCGCGTGCCACTCTGGCACAGGCGCAGCTGCAACTGGAGAGTGCCCGCGCCTCGGCGCAGGATGAGCAGTGGCAGCGTGCGCAGATGGAGCATGCCATTGCGCTGCTGGTCGGCAAAGCCCCCGCCGACTTCAGTCTGGCCGCCGCGCCGCTGACCGCTACGCCGCCCGCGATTCCGGCCGCCCTGCCGGGCGAGCTGTTGCAGCGCCGTCCTGACATTGCGTACGCTGAACGCAATATGGCCGCCGCCAATGCGGCCGTGGGGGTGGCGGTGGCCGGGTACTATCCCGATCTTACCCTGAGCGCCAGCGCGGGTGTCAGTTCGTCGGTGCTGCACTCGCTGTTCTCGCTGCCGAGCCGCGTCTGGTCGCTGGGGCCGGAACTCAGCGGCACGCTGTTCGACGCGGGCGCGACCTCAGCGAAGGTCGATCAGGCGCGGGCGGGCTGGGAGGCCAGCGTCGCAACCTATCGTCAGACGGTGCTGACGGCCATGCAGGAGGTAGAGGACAAGCTGGTAGAGCTGAATACGCTGCAGGGCGAGATCGCAGCACAGCAGCGCGCCACCGACGCGGCGCAGACCTCGGCGCGGGTGACGCGTCTGCAGTATGACGCGGGCATGATTAACTACCTGGATGTGGCAACCACGGAGAACAGTAGCCTGAGTGCGCAGCAGAGTTTGCTGACGCTGCAGAGCACGCAGTGGGTCAGCAGCGTGGCGCTGATTGCCGCGCTGGGCGGCAGCTGGCAGGCGCCCTGAGGTCGCGCCGTAACGCCGATAATTCTGTTGTCGAACCGCGTTAAATCCTGCATCGTGAGGGGCTATTTTCATGATGCTAAGGAGCCGGCATGGTTTTCACACTTTTGCGCCTGATATTCCGCCTGTTGTGGCGGGTCGAACTGCGGGGCGATGTCACCGAACTGAATAAAGAGAAGGTATTGATCACGCCGAACCATATGTCGTTTCTCGACGGCATATTGCTGGCGCTATTTTTGCCGATCAAGCCGGTCTTCGCTATCTATAGCACCATCAGCGAAAGCTGGTTTATGCGTCTGGTGAAACCCTTTATCGATTTTGTGCCGCTGGACCCGACGCGTCCGATGGCGCTGAAGCAGCTGGTCCGGCTGATCGACACCGGTCGTCCGGTGGTGATCTTCCCGGAAGGCCGGATTACGGTGACCGGCTCGCTGATGAAGATTTACAGCGGCGCAGGCTTTGTCGCGGCGCGTTCCGGCGCCAGCGTGGTGCCTGTGCGCATCGAAGGCGCGGAGTTTACGCCCTTTGGTCGTCTGGCGGGGGTGTTTAAGCGTCGTCTCTTCCCGCGCATCACCCTGAGCATTCTGCCCGCCACCCGCATTCCGATGCCGGAGGCGAAACGGGCGCGCGATCGGCGCGTGCTGGCCGGTGAGCACCTGCACCATGTGATGATGGAAGCGCGCATGGCGGTGCGTCCGCGTGAAACGCTGTTCGAGGCGTTTCTGGCGGCACGAACGCGTTACGGCGCGTTTAAGCGCTGCATCGAAGATGTCAATTTCAAACCCGACAGCTACAACGGCCTGCTGAAGAAGTCGCTGGGCGTGGGGCGCATTCTGGAGCGCTACAGTCAGCCGCGTGAGGTGGTGGGGCTGCTGCTGCCCAATACCACCGTCACGGCGGCGGCGATTTTCGGTGCCACGCTGCGCGGGCGCGTGCCAGCGATGCTCAACTACACCGCGGGCGTTAACGGCATGCGGGCGGCGCTGACCGCCGCGCAGATCAAAACGATCTTTACCTCGCGTCAGTTCCTGGAGAAGGGCAATCTGTGGCATCTGCCGCAGGGGCTGGATGAGGTGCAGTGGATCTATCTGGAAGATCTGAAAGAGACCGTTACCGGCAAGGACAAGCTGTGGATCCTCGCCCATCTGCTGATGCCGCGCCGTGCGCAGCTGCCCCAGCAGCCGGAAGACGCGGCGATGGTGCTCTTCACTTCCGGTTCGGAAGGGCACCCTAAAGGGGTGGTGCATTCGCATAAAAGCCTGCTGGCCAACGTCGAACAGATCCGAACCGTGGCAGACTTCACGCCGCGTGACCGTTTTATGTCGGCGCTGCCACTGTTTCATGCGTTTGGCCTGACCGTGGGGCTATTCACGCCGCTGATGACCGGCGCGCAGGTCTTTCTCTATCCCAGCCCGCTGCACTACCGCATCGTGCCGGAGCTGGTGTATGACCGTAACTGCACCGTGCTGTTTGGCACCTCCACCTTCCTGGGTAACTACGCACGCTTTGCCGCGCCCTACGATTTTGCCCGTCTGCGCTACGTGGTTGCGGGTGCGGAGAAACTGCAGGAGCAGACCCGCCAGACTTATATGGAGAAGTATGGCATTCGCATCCTCGAAGGCTACGGCGTCACCGAGTGCGCGCCGGTGGTGGCGATCAACGTGCCGATGGCGACAAAAGCGCACACCGTGGGACGGATTCTGCCGGGCATGGATTCACGCCTGATGTCGGTGCCGGGCATTGAGCAGGGCGGACGACTGCAACTGCGCGGACCAAACGTGATGAAGGGCTACCTGCGGGTAGAAAACCCTGGCGTGCTGGAGACGCCGGTTGCCGACGATGGCGAAGGCAATATGGAAGCGGGCTGGTATGACACCGGCGATATCGTCAGCTTCGACGAGGGCGGTTTCTGCCAGATTCAGGGGCGGGCCAAACGCTTTGCCAAGATCGCCGGGGAGATGGTATCGCTGGAGATCGTGGAACAGATCGCTCTTAAAGCGTCGCCGGACCGACATCATGCCGCCTCGCTGCGCCCGGATGGTCAGCGTGGTGAGGCGCTGGTGCTGTTCACCACCGATGCTGAGCTGGCGCGCGACAGCCTGCAGAAAGCGGCGCGTGAGCTGGGTGCGCCGGAGCTGGCGCTGCCGCGCGATATCCGGGTCGTGAAACAGTTACCGCTGCTCGGCAGCGGCAAACCCGATTACGTGACGCTGAAGAAAATGGCGGAAGAGGAGAAGTAATGCGCCTGGATCCCAATGCGCCGCTGATGTCGCGCGGCATGATCGCCGTGATTATCGCCCAGTTCTTTTCGGCCTTTGGCGACAACGCGCTGCTGTTTGCCACGCTGGCGGTACTGAAAAGTCAGTTCTATCCCGACTGGAGCCAGCCGGTATTACAGATGCTGTTTGTTGCCGCCTATATTCTGCTGGCGCCGTTTGTTGGTCAGGTGGCGGACAGCATGGCAAAAGGGCGTGTGATGATGCTCGCCAACAGCCTGAAACTGCTGGGTGCGCTGGTGATCTGTTTCGGCTTCAATCCCTTCGTCGGCTATACCCTGGTGGGCGCGGGTGCCGCAGCCTACTCACCGGCCAAATATGGCATCCTGGGGGAGATCACGCACGGCGATAAGCTGGTAAAAGCCAACGGGCTGATGGAGGCGTCTACCATCGCCGCCATCCTGCTCGGCTCGGTAGCGGGCGGGATGCTGGCCGACTGGCATATCCTGGCGGCACTGGGGATCTGTGCGCTGACCTACGGCATCGCTGTCATCGCGAACCTGTTTATCCCGAAGCTGCAGGCTGCCCGTCCCGGTCAGAACTGGCAGCCTGGCATGATGGTGCGCCGCTTCTTCGCTGCCGTCATGCTGTTGTGGCGTGACGCGGAGACGCGCTTCTCGCTGCTCGGCACCAGTCTGTTCTGGGGCGCAGGCGTGACGCTGCGTTTCCTGCTGGTGCTCTGGGTGCCGGTGGCGCTGGGCATCAATGACAACACCACGCCAACTACCCTGAATGCCATGGTCGCGATCGGGATTGTGATTGGCGCGGCGGCGGCGGCGAAGCTGGTGACGCTGGAGACCGTGCGTCGCTGTATGCCGGCCGGGGTGCTGATTGGCGTCATGGTCGTGCTCTTCTCGCTGCAGCACGCTCTGCTGAATGCTTATCTGATACTGATGCTGGTTGGTGCGCTGGGCGGGTTCTTTGTGGTGCCGCTGAATGCGCTGCTGCAGGCGCGGGGCAAAGAGAGCGTCGGCTCCGGTAATGCCATTGCGGTGCAGAATCTGGGTGAGAACAGCGCCATGCTGATCATGCTGGGACTCTATACGCTGGCGATCAGGGCGGGTGCGCCTGCGGTGGCGACGGGCATCGGCTTCGGTGTGCTGTTTGCGCTGGCGATAGCGCTGCTGTGGCTGTGGCGTCCGGCTAAGCGGTAAAACGGCTTCGCCGCCTGCCAGCGTTCGCGGCAGGCGGCGGCATACGCGCTTAGCGGCGGACGGCAATCGCTTCGATTTCGATCTTCACATCTTTTGGCAGACGCGCCACTTCAACGCAGGAACGCGCCGGGAAGTGAGCCTGATGTTCGGTGAAAAACGCTTCATAGGTCGCATTGACCGTAGCGAAATCATTTAAATCCTTGACGAAAACCGTGGTCTTCACGATATCGCCCACCTTCAGACCCGCTGCTTCTACAATCGCCTTCACGTTTTCCAGCGACTGACGCGCCTGTGCGGCAACGTCATCGGCAACCTGGCCGGTCGCCGGATCCACCGGGATCTGCCCGGACGTGATGATCATGCTGCCCAGATCGACACCCTGAACATAGGGACCGATAGCGGCAGGGGCTTTTTCAGTACTGATTTCACGAGACATCATGGCTCCTTTGATTATGTCGTCAGGCGGCGATGCCGCCGCTCAGGCCCATTATAAGGTCGGGCAGGACGATTACCAGTGACCCAGCACCACATGGCGGGCGAACTCTTTCTCGCAATATTTGCACTTCAGGTGCACATCATCGGCGCGCTGCTTGACGGCAAAGCTGGAGAAGACCGGCTCGCTGCGGCTGATACAGTTGCTGTTGGGGCAGGTCAGCACGCGCTCAACGTGATCCGGCAGCGTCGGGGCGATCTTCGCCACCACTTCGTAGTCATCGATGCGGTTGACCGTGGCATGAGGGGCATAGACCGCCAGCTGATTGACCTGATCGTCAGTGAGAAAGGTGTTCTCGATCTTGATCAGATCCTTGCGGCCCATCTCACCGGATGGCAGGTTCAGGCCGATGGTAATGCGCTGATCCGTTTCGGTCAGCCGGAACAGAGAGAGCAGTTTAAAGCCGATCTGCGCCGGGATATGGTCGATAACCGTGCCGCGCTTGATCGCTTCGACCTGCAATTTGTTGTCCTGAGTCATGGGGTCTCTCCTTACAGGGCGGGTTCGCTGTTTAAAACCAGTGCCAGCAGAGCCTGGCGCGCATAGATGCCGTTACCCGCCTGCTGGAAATACCAGGCGTAGGGGGTCTTATCGACATCGGTGGTGATCTCATCGATACGCGGCAGCGGGTGCAGCACTTTCATGTTGTCGCGCGCCGTCCCGAGATCGGTCGCCCGCAGGATGAACTGCGCTTTGACGTTGGCATACTCTGAGGGGTCGAGCCGCTCTTTCTGTACCCGCGTCATGTAGAGGATGTCGAGCTGCGGCATCACCTCTTCGAAGCTGTCGTGGCGTGACCAGGGGATCTGCTTCTCATCCAGCATATCGGTAATGTAGGCGGGCATCGCCAGCGCATCGGGCGCAATAAAGAAGAAGCGGTTGCCTTCAAACTTCGCCAGCGCCTGGGTCAGGGAGTGGACAGTACGGCCATATTTCAGGTCGCCGACCATCGCCACATTCAGCTGATTCAGACGGCCCTGGGTCTCCTGGATAGTGAAGAGATCCAGCAGCGTCTGGGTCGGATGCTGGTTCGCACCGTCACCAGCGTTGAGGATTGGGATGCCGCCAGAAAACTCGGTCGCCAGCCGGGCCGCGCCTTCCTGCGGATGACGCATTACAATCGCATCCACATAGGTGCTGATGACCGAAATGGTGTCGGCCAGGGTTTCCCCTTTCTTGCCCAGCGAGGTATTGCTGCCGTCAGCAAAGCCGACCGCCGACGCGCCGAGCCGATGGATCGCGGTTTCAAACGACAGGCGGGTGCGGGTGGACGCCTCAAAGAAGCAGCTGGCGATCACCTTGTGCTTCAGCAGTTCCGGCTGCGGATGGGCCTTGAGCTGCGCCGCCGTCTGCAGCGCCAGTTCCAGCTCTTCGCGACTGAGGTCGTTAATTGAAATAATGTGCTTGCGATATAGCGGGTTAGCCATAGCTCTCTCCTCTGCGCGGCCGGATTGCGGACAAAAAAAAGCCCCTGCTTAAGGGGCTTTTTTAAGATCGGGTCGATGACCGAAAGAAACAGCAGCACCGCCTGCGGTCAGGCGTGATTGAGCATCAAATTGTCCGCTGTGCTGTCGCATATTTCCTCCGGCAAATTGGGCCGCATTATACCCGTTCGTCGCAGGGCAGCAAGAGGAAAACGTTTGCGGGGCGGTTGCCGGCGCGTGTCCGGCAGCGGGGCATGGCGAGTGCGGCGGACGCTGTCCGGTGGAGACAGCGCCCTGCGGCGTCCTGTCAGCGCTGGCCCAGCGTTGCCACCATCACCGCTTTGATGGTGTGCATGCGGTTTTCGGCCTGATCGAAGACGATGCTGTGCGGCGACTCAAAGACCTCGTCGCTGACTTCCATGCCGTTGGGCAGATCGTACTGTTCCGCCATCTGCTGGCCCAGCGTGGTCTGATCGTCATGGAAAGCGGGCAGGCAGTGCAGGAATTTCACCTGCGGGTTACCGGTCAGGTCGAGCATCGCCCGGTTGACCTGATAGTCACGCAGCAGGGCAATCCGCCCGGCCCAGACCTCTTTAGCTTCGCCCATCGACACCCAGACATCGGTGTAGATGAAATCCGCGCCTTTCACGCCACTGGCAATGTCGTCGGTGAGGGTAATCTTTCCGCCGGTCTGCTGTGCTACTTCGCGGCACTGCGCCACCAGTTCATCCTCCGGCCAGCAGCTCTTCGGGGCCACCAGACGCAGATCAAGACCAACCAGAGCGGCGGCTTCCAGCATGGTATTTCCCATGTTGTTGCGCGCATCACCGACATAAACCAGCGTCATCTCGCTGAGTTTTTTACCCGGCAGATGCTCCTGCATCGTCAGCAGGTCGGCCAGCAGCTGGGTCGGATGAAACTCGGTAGTCAGACCGTTCCACACCGGCACGCCGGCATGTTCAGCCAGCGTTTCCACCAGTGCCTGACCGTAGCCGCGATACTGGATGCCATCGTACATCCGGCCCAGGACGCGGGCGGTGTCGCGCATCGACTCTTTATGGCCGATCTGACTGCCGCTCGGGCCAAGATAGGTGACGTTAGCACCCTGATCGTAAGCGGCAACTTCGAAAGAGCAACGGGTACGGGTCGAGTCTTTTTCGAAGATGAGCGCGATGTTTTTGCCTTTCAGATACTGCACTTCGCTGGCGCTTTTTTTCGCCTGTTTTAATTCAGCGGAAAGAGAGAGCAGGTGATCGATTTCGGCGGGGGTAAAATCCAGAAGTCTGAGAAAATGACGCTGATACAGCTGACTCATACAACGCTCCGGTAAGCACTAAAGTGAATTAAAATTCAATCTAACCGTATGAATATTCATTTTCAAGTGCGGGGGCGAATAAACTTTTCGTTTTGTGTAGTGGCGCGACAGGCAGTGTGGGAAAATAATTGTTTATTGCCGAACTCAGAGAGGACATCGTCATGGCATATGAAGCATTACTGGAAGAGCAGCAGGAAGAGACACGGCAGATCATCGAAGAGCTGCTGGAGGATGGCAGCGATCCTGATGCGCTCTATACCATCGAGCATCATCTCTCCTGCAATAACTTTGACTCACTGGAAAAAGCCGCCGTCGACGCGTTCAAGCTGGGTTATGAAGTGACCGAGCCGGAAGAGCTGGAGCTGGAAGATGGCACCACGGTAATGTGCGTGGACATCATCAGCGAATCCGCGCTGAATCCGGAACTGATCGATGCGCAGGTTGAGCAGCTGGTCAACCTGATCGGCAAGTACAACGTCGATTATGACGGCTGGGGCACCTATTTCGAAGATCCCGATGCCGAAGATGAAGATGAAGATGACGCCATTGAAGATGAAGATGATAATGGTGTTCGCCACTAAGTAGCCGGGGCGGAGATTTCTCCGCCTGTCACCTCTGCCACGCCATTTAACATCATGAACTACGCACCTTTATTAGAACCTATCTATCAGTTTCTGCACTGCCGCACGCCCCAGGCCTGGATTGATGAGGCGCGCAAGCCGGAAAATCTGACCCTGCTGTTAACTGATCATCTGGTCTGCGAGCTGAAAGCCGCCCAGACCGCGGTCTGGCTGATCCGCAAATATGTGGCTGACAAACCCAGCGGCGACGCGATTCTGGCGTGGCTGAAGCCCTATGAAGATTTTATCTTTCGCGAAGATGGCGACAGCGACTTTATCAACGCCCACAGAAACCTGACCAAACGCATCATCGTGCGTAACGCGCTGCCGTGGGCGGATGATCTGGTTGAGAAGATGGTGCTGCTGATTAAAGAGGAG
Source organism: Pantoea phosphatilytica (assembly GCF_051025615.1). Taxonomy (NCBI): domain Bacteria; kingdom Pseudomonadati; phylum Pseudomonadota; class Gammaproteobacteria; order Enterobacterales; family Erwiniaceae; genus Pantoea; species Pantoea phosphatilytica. Next base: position 306,569 of record NZ_JBPFDF010000002.1, on the reverse strand, counting down.
CTGCATCACTTCTATCAGGTGTGGGAAATTATGCAGTCGCGCGGGCTGGTCTATCAGAAGATCACCTCCAGCCGCTACGCCAAATCGCTGCTGCGTGAAGTCACCACCCATGAGCCGGAAACGCTGGTGGATAAACTGATTTGTGGCGCCTATATCGAGGCGCGCTCCTGCGAGCGTTTCGCCAGTCTGGCTCCTTATCTTGATGATGAGCTGGCGAAATTCTATCTGTCGCTGCTGCGCTCTGAGGCGCGGCACTATCAGGACTATCTGACCCTGGCGGCGCAGATCGCGGCGAAAGATATCACGCCACGGGTGCAGGCGATTGGCATCACAGAAGGGTGGTTAATCAGCGAGCCGGACAACGAACTGCGCTTTCACAGCGGCGTACCGGCATTCTGACTCTGCGACATCAGCGGGGCGTTCAGCCCCTGTTTCACAACACTTTCAGCATCCGCACTTCGCAGTCGACATGGCCGGTGCAGCCCATCGCGCCGTCGATATGCTCAAAGCCCAGCGACTCATAAAGTTTAATCGCCCGCGTCAGGCTGGCGGTGGTTTCCAGATAGCAGCGGCGGAAGCCGTGACGGCGTGCATGTTCCATCGCCCGCAGCGCCAGCTCGCGCGCCAGACCCTGACCGCGCACGGCAGGCAGAAAATACATCTTCTGCAGTTCGCAGATGTCGGGCGCGCTGCAGGCGAGAGGCGCCACGCCACCGCCGCCAACGACGTTACCCTGATACTCAATAATCCAGTAGGCGCTCTGTTCGGCACTGTAAAGCTCGAACAGCTGGTCGAGCTGGGGATCGGAGACGGTATAGCCTTTGTCCGCCGTCAGGCCGAACTCGGCGGACACATCGCGGATCACCTGAGCAATATGCGGATTATCGGCGGCAGTAATCGGCCGCACCTGGAGGTCAGAAAGCGGGTTGGCGCTGGTCGTCATCATCTCTTCCGGATTTGTACGAGGTCAATAAAAAAGCCGGGCAAGCCCGGCTTTATGAATAAGCTGTCAGCTAAGACGCTTACAATGCCGCAATGACCGCCTGCTGTTCAATCAGTTTTGCTTTTGACTGCTGCAGTTCGGCTACGCGCTCGCGCTCTTTCGCGACCACCGCTTCCGGGGCGCGCGAAACAAAGCCTTCGTTCGCCAGCTTGGTCTCGATCTTCTCAATCTCCACCTCCAGCTTGACCAGCTCTTTCGCCAGACGCTCCAGCTCGGCGGTTTTATCCACCAGATCCGCCATCGGGATCAGCAGTTCTGCGCCTTCGACCAGCTTGGTCACCGACACCGGGCCTTTCTCGCCCGCAGGCAGAATGGTCAGGCTTTCCAGACGCGCCAGGCGCGACAGGAAGTTGCGGTTCGCTTCGACGCGACGCAGCGCGGCAGGGGAGCAGTCACGCAGCAGCACATCCAGCGGTTTGCTCAGCGCGATGTTCATTTCAGCACGGATATTACGCACCGCCACGATCGCCTGCTTCATCCACTCGATATCCGCTTTCGCTTCGGCATCCTCTTTCGCCGCATCGTACTGCGGGAACGGCTGCAGCATGATGGTGTCGTCGCTGATGTTTTTCAGCACTTTCACACGCTGCCAGATGGTTTCGGTGATAAACGGAATGATCGGGTGCGCCAGGCGCAGCAGCGCTTCCAGCACATGCACCAGCGTATGACGGGTGCCGCGCAGTTCCGCTTCGCTGCCGCTGTTCATCACCGGCTTGGTCAGCTCCAGATACCAGTCACAGAACTGGTTCCAGGTGAAGTCATACAGGATGTTGGCGGCGATATCGAAGCGATAGCTGTCCAGCGCTTCGCGGTACGCTTTAACCGTGTTGTTGAACTCGGTCAGGATCCAGCGATCGGCCAGCGACAGCGTCATCTCACCGCCATTCTGTCCGCAATCCTGATCTTCGGTGTTCATCAGCACAAAGCGGCTGGCGTTCCACAGCTTGTTACAGAAGTTGCGATACCCTTCCAGGCGCTTCATGTCCCAGTTGATGTCGCGGCCGGTAGAGGCCAGCGCCGCCAGGGTGAAACGCAGCGCATCGGTGCCTGATGGCTCGATGCCGTCCGGGAACTGCTTCTCGGTACGTTTGCGGATCTTCTCTGCCAGCTGCGGCTGCATCATGTTGCCGGTGCGTTTTTCCAGCAGCGCCTCCAGCGAGATGCCGTCAACCATATCCAGCGGGTCAATCACATTGCCCTTGGATTTCGACATCTTCTGACCCTCTTCATCACGGATCAGACCGGTCATGTAGACGGTTTTGAAAGGCACCTGCGGTTTGCCGTTTTCATCTTTGATGAAGTGCATGGTCAGCATGATCATGCGGGCAATCCAGAAGAAGATGATGTCGAAGCCGCTGACCAGCACGCTGGTCGGGTGGAAGGTGCGCAGCGCTTCGGTGTTTTCCGGCCAGCCCAGGGTGGAGAAGGTCCACAGGCCTGAGGAGAACCAGGTATCCAGCACGTCATCATCCTGACGCAGCGCCACATCGGCGGCCAGGTTGTTCTCTGCACGGACTTCCTCTTCGGTGCGGCCAACATAGACGTTGCCGTTCTCGTCATACCACGCCGGGATGCGATGACCCCACCAGAGCTGACGGGAGATACACCAGTCCTGAATATCGCGCATCCAGGAGAAGTACATGTTTTCATACTGCTTCGGCACGAACTGGATGTCGCCGTTCTCAACCGCTTCAACCGCGACTTTCGCCAGCGGGGCAGTGCGCACATACCACTGGTCGGTCAGCATCGGTTCGATGACCACGCCGCCACGATCGCCGTAAGGCACGGTCAGGTCGTGAGGCTTGATCTCATCCAGCAGGCCCAGCGCATCGACGGCGGCGACAATCGCTTTCCGCGCGGCGAAGCGTTCCATTTTCTGGAAGGCGGCCGGGATCTCGTCAGAGCAGGCGTCGCTTGCTTCACCGTTGGTGTCATAGACCTGCGCGCGTTCGCGGATATCACCGTCGAAGGTCAGGATGTTGATCATCGGTAAGCGATGACGACGGCCTACTTCGTAGTCGTTGAAGTCATGGGCCGGGGTGATCTTGACGCAGCCGGTGCCTTTTTCCATGTCGGCGTGTTCGTCACCGACGATCGGGATCAGACGGCCCACCAGCGGCAGCATCACAAATTTACCAATCAGATCTTTGTAGCGCGGATCTTCCGGGTTAACGGCCACGCCGGTATCGCCCAGCAGGGTTTCCGGGCGAGTCGTGGCGACGACCAGATAATCTTTGCCATCGGCCGTTTTTGCGCCGTCAGCCAGCGGGTAGCGGATGTGCCACATTGAGCCTTTGCTCTCGCGGTTTTCCACTTCCAGATCGGAGATCGCCGTGCGCAGTTTCGGATCCCAGTTCACCAGGCGTTTGCCACGGTAGATCAGGTTCTCTTTATAGAGGCGGACAAACACCTCTTTAACCGCATTGGAGAGCCCTTCGTCCATTGTGAAGCGTTCGCGCTCCCAGTCGACGGAGTTACCCAGACGGCGCATCTGACGGGTGATGGTGCCGCCAGACTCGGCTTTCCACTGCCAGATTTTGTCGATGAAGGCGTCGCGGCCATAATCCTGGCGCGTTTTACCCTCTTCAGCCGCAATTTTGCGCTCAACCACCATCTGCGTGGCGATGCCCGCGTGGTCGGTACCCGCCTGCCACAGGGTGTTTTTCCCCTGCATGCGCTGGTAACGGATCATGGTGTCCATGATGGTTTGCTGGAAGGCGTGACCCATGTGCAAGCTACCGGTGACGTTCGGCGGCGGGATCATGATGCAAAAGCTTTCCTGGCTGGTATCGCCATTCGGTTTGAAGTAGCCCTGCTTTTCCCAATGCTCGTAAAGCGGCTGCTCGATATCTTGCGGGTTATATGTCTTTTCCATTTCTGCTATGTCGTTTGCGGCTGTGGTGGCGCTGCCGTATTCAATTGGAATCCAACGCTGCGATACGCTTTGTAGCGGTCGCGCGCCAGTTGTTTGAGAGCGTCCTCGTGAGGAACGAAGTCTATCACTTCATGGAAAGCAGTAGCAAAATCTGCGAAGTGGGGCAGCAGGCTAATCAGCAGGTCGCGCGGGGAACTGCCACGACGCTGAGGCCAGGCCAGTTCGACGGGCGCGCCATAGCGCGGGCCTTCACCCGCCAGGTTGTGTGGCACGAAGGCGTTCGCCGGTCGTTGCCACAGCGCTTCATCCAGACGAATGGCCTGCTGCTCATCTTCGCAGGCGATCAACACCCGCTTTCCGGCCCGCCAGCGTGTTTCCGCCAGATCGCACACCAGGGCTTCAACGGCGCTCAGGCCATCACTGGGGGCATCGGTTTCCAGCACGTAGAAGGTTGCGTTTTTCATCGGTTAGCTCATCAGAAGATCAGGGGGCGGAATCAGATCCGCCCCTGCGGTCAGGAAAGAGGGCGCTTAGTCGTCGCCGTTCAATCCTGCCCGATTCAACAGGAACTGCGACAGCATCGGAACCGGGCGTCCGGTCGCGCCTTTGGCCTTGCCGGAGCGCCAGGCGGTGCCGGCGATATCCAGGTGCGCCCAGTTATATTTACGGGCAAAGCGGGCCAGGAAGCAGGCTGCGGTAATCGCGCCGCCAGGACGGCCGCCAATGTTACCCATATCGGCGAAGTTGGACTCCAGCTGCTCCTGGAACTCATCCGCCATCGGCAGACGCCAGGCGCGGTCGCCCGACTGCTCCGAGGCGCTGATCAGCTCATGCGCCAGCGGATTGTGGTTCGACAGCAGGCCGCTGATGTGATGACCCAGCGCGATTACGCAGGCACCGGTCAGCGTTGCCACGTCGATCACCACTTCCGGATCGAAACGTTCGACATAGGTCAGCGCGTCACACAGCACCAGACGGCCTTCGGCATCGGTGTTGAGCACTTCGACCGTCTGGCCCGACATGGTGGTCAGCACATCGCCCGGACGCATTGAGCGGCCATCCGGCATGTTTTCACATCCGGCCAGCACACCCACCACGTTCAGCGGCAGGTTCAGCTCTGCCACCATCCGCATCACGCCATAGACGGCCGCCGCGCCGCACATGTCATACTTCATTTCGTCCATGCTGTCGGCAGGCTTGATGGAGATGCCGCCCGAGTCAAAGGTCAGCCCTTTACCCACCAGCACAATCGGGCGCGCATCAGCGTCCGGATGGCCTTTGTATTCGATCACCGACATCAGGGACTCATTCTGCGAACCGGCACCGACGGCGAGATAGGCGTTCATGCCCAGCTCTTTCATCTGCTGTTCGCCAATCACCCGGGTCGTGACATTTTTGCTGAAGGCATCGGCCAGCTGACGCGCCTGCGACGCCAGATAGGCGGCGTTGCAGATATTGGGTGGCATATTGCCGAGATCTTTCGCGGCTTTCATACCGGCTGCGACGGCCAGACCATGCTGAATTGCCCGTTCACCGCTGGTCAGTTCACGGCGGGTCGGCACGTTGAAGACCAGTTTGCGCAGCGGACGACGCGGCTCTGCTTTGTTGCTCTTAAGCTGATCAAAGTTGTAGAGCGCCTCTTTTGAGGTCTCCACCGCCTGACGCACTTTCCAGTACGTATTACGGCCTTTAACGTGCAGCTCGGTCAGGAAGCAGACCGCCTCCATCGAACCGGTGTCGTTGAGCGTATTAATGGTTTTCTGGATCACCTGCTTGTACTGACGCTCATCCAGCTCGCGCTCTTTACCGCAGCCAATCAGCAGAATACGCTCAGACAGGATATTTGGCACATGATGCAGCAGCAGTGTCTGGCCCACTTTTCCTTCCAGCTCGCCGCGGCGCAGCAGGGCGCTGATGTAGCCGTCGCTGATTTTATCCAGCTGCTCGGCAATCGGTGACAGACGACGCGGTTCGAAAACGCCAACGACAATGCAGGCACTGCGCTGTTTTTCCGGGCTTCCGCTTTTTACACTGAACTCCATGCACTCTCCTGAATCTTAAAGACAACGGCCGCTGCTGCCGCTAGAATGTAGCGCGCTCATGACCCATTTATTCATTGTCGCAGCATGACATTCTGCCGCTGGAGGTCATAATGAATCAGGGTGACAAGATGTTGTTTTTTCACCACCCGAACGCGTTTTTCATACAATTTTAGCTACGACGACGGCCATTGATGAAGAAAAATGGCTGATAAGCGTTGAAACTAGCGATTTTCCTGCAAAAAGACAAGTTTTCACAGGCGTACTAAGCGTGATCATCATTAGATATCTGGTTCGGGAAACGCTCAAAAGCCAGCTGGCTATCCTGTTTATCCTGCTGCTCATCTTCTTTTGTCAGAAGTTAGTCAGGATCCTGGGTGCCGCGGTGGATGGCGAAGTGCCGACAAACCTCGTTCTGACCTTGTTGGGACTGGGTGTGCCTCAAATGGCACAACTTATTCTGCCCTTAAGTCTGTTTCTGGCGATCCTGATGACGCTGGGGCGACTTTACACGGAAAGTGAAATTACCGTGATGCACGCCTGCGGCCTGAGTAAGGCCGTGCTGGTGAAAGCCGCGATGGTGCTGATGCTGTTTACCTCGCTGGTGGCGGCCGTCAACGTTATCTGGCTGGGCCCCTGGTCATCCCGCTATCAGAGCGAAGTGACACAGAACGCCAAGGCGAACCCGGGCGCGGCGGCGATGGTAGCCGGGCAGTTTCAGGCCTCCAGCGACGGCAGCGCCGTGCTGTTTGTTGAGGATGTGAAGGGTAACCAGTTTGGTAACGTCTTCCTGGCGCAGCTGCGGCCAAAAGGCAACGCGCGACCTTCTGTGGTGCTGGCTGACAGCGGTAACATGGAGCAGCACAAAGATGGCTCGCAGGTCGTGACGCTGGATAAAGGCACTCGCTTTGAGGGCACTGCGCTGCTGCGCGATTTCCGCATCACTGACTTTACCGATTATCAGGCAGTGATTGGGTATAAAGCGGCCACGCTCGATCCCAACGATTCCGAACAGGCGAGTATGGCTGACCTGCTCGCGAATAAAACACCTGATTTTAAGGCCGAGCTGCACTGGCGTCTGACGCTGGTCTTCGCGGTACTGGTGATGGCGCTGATGGTGGTGCCGCTCAGCGTGGTGAATCCGCGTCAGGGCCGCGTGCTGTCGATGCTGCCTGCCATGCTGCTCTATCTGATCTTCTTCCTGCTGCAAAGCTCGCTGAAGTCGAGCGGCGCGAAAGGGCGGCTGGATCCGGCGCTCTGGATGTGGGTGGTGAATATCAGCTATCTGGTGCTGGCGATACTTCTTAACCTGTGGGATACGGTGCCGATGCGTCGGATTCGCGCCCGCTTCACCCGCGGAGGGTCGGTCTGATGTTTCGCGTTCTTGACCGCTATATCGGTAAAACCATTTTTAATACCATCATGCTGACGCTGTTCATGCTGGTGTCGCTCTCCGGCATCATCAAGTTCGTCGATCAGCTGCGCAAGACCGGCCAGGGCAGCTACAGCGCCCTGAGCGCCGGTTATTACACCCTGCTCAGCGTGCCCAAAGATATTGAGATTTTCTTCCCGATGGCAGCCCTGCTGGGTGCGCTGCTGGGACTGGGCGCGCTGGCGCAGCGCAGCGAGCTGGTGGTGATGCAGGCGGCGGGCTTTACCCGCATGCAGGTGGCGCTCTCCGTTATGAAGACGGCGATCCCGCTGGTGTTGCTGACGATGGCGATTGGTGAGTTTGTGGCACCCTCGGGCGAGCAGATGGCGCGTAACTATCGGGCTCAGCAGCTTACCGGTGGCGCACTGATTTCGACGCAGAACGGTCTGTGGGCCAAAGATGGCAACAACTTCATCTACATTGAGCGCATCAAAGGCGACAATCAGATTGATGGCGTCAGCATCTATAACTTCAACGATCAGCGTCGTCTGCAGAGCGTGCGCTATGCGGCGACGGCGACCTGGGATGCGGATAAGAAGCGCTGGCTGCTGTCGCAGGTGGATGAGTCAAACCTGACCGATCCTAAGCAGATCACCGGTTCCCAGAGCCTGAGCGGCGAATGGAAAACCAACCTGACGCCAGACAAGCTGGGTGTGGTGGCACTGGATCCGGATGCGTTGTCGATTCGCGGTCTGCACAGCTACAGCAAATATCTCAAGCAGAGCGGTCAGGAAGCGGGACGTTATCAGCTGAATATGTGGAGCAAGATTTTCCAGCCACTGTCGGTGGCGGTAATGATGCTGATGGCGCTGTCGTTTATCTTTGGTCCGCTGCGTAGCGTGTCGATGGGTGTGCGGGTGGTGACCGGGATCAGCTTCGGTTTCCTGTTCTACGTGCTGGATCAGATTTTCGGTCCGCTGAGCCTGGTTTATGGGCTGCCGCCGGTTCTGGGGGCGATACTGCCAAGCTTCGCGTTCTTTGCGATCAGCATGTTTATGCTGATTAAGCGGCGCTAAGCGTCAGTGTGAAAAGGCCGCCTCTCAGGGCGGCCTTTTTCATGGCAGGCAGCGAGCGCCCGTTTCTTCGTCCGGCCGTCTGATGCCGCCCGCCATTACCTCATCCAGTCGTTAATCAACACCCCATACAACGCTTCCGCTTCTGCTAACCGGCTCAGCAGGCAGTATTCATCCGTCTGATGCGCCATTGATGGCTCACCGGGTCCGAGGATAATGCAGGGCGGCGAACCCAGTGCGGGCAGCAACAGTGACGCATCTGTAAAGTAGGGCACAATTCGCGGCGTCAGCGGGGCATCGTGTAACGCCTGACAATGCTGATAAACAGAATGAATCCAGGCGTGACTCTCTTCGCTCAGCACCGCCGGCAGATCCACCAGCGTCGTCACCGTTATGCTGCCTCCCAGCAGGGTGATCAGTTGCTGACGAATGGTGGCGTGCTGCAGGTTGGGTGCGCTACGGATATCCACATCAAACTGCGTGCGATCGGGCACAGAGTTAATGTTCAGACCGCCTGTAATGCGTCCGACGTTAATGGTCGGCTGTTTCATCAGCGGATGCGGTGCGCCAGGTGAGAAGTGCTGAATCTTGCCCAGCGCCTCCGCCGCCAGATAAATGGCATTAATGCCCAGCTCCGGCATGGCGCCATGGGCTGTTTTCCCGCGTGTTTCACAGCGTAGCCATAACGCCCCTTTATGCCCGATAACCGGATAGTTGGCAGTGGGCTCGCCGACAATCAATGCGCCCACAGCGGGCAGGTCAGCGGTATCAATCAGCGCCCGCGCGCCGTCACAGCCCGTCTCCTCTCCGCCGGTGATTAACATTACGACGCCGGAACCCTGCCGAATCGCCTGCTGATTCGTCACGCAGGCAACCGCAAACGCCGCCACAGCGGCCTTCATGTCACTCGAACCGCGCCCGTAGAGGCGATCACCCACGATTTCACCGAAAGGATGGTACTGCCAGTCAGCATTGCCGAGCGGAACGGTATCCAGATGGCCGGTAAACGCCAGCTGCGGTCCGGACTGGCTGCCAGCCAGGCTGGCAATCAGGTTAAGGCGATTTTTACCGAAGGAGGACAAGGTGACATCAAAGCCCTGTTCCATCAGCCAGTTCGCCAGAAAGTGCATGCAGGCGGCTTCATTGCCCGGTGGATTAATCGTGTCAAAACTCAGCAGCTGTTGCGCCAGCATCTGGCTCTGGCTCATGCACCGCGCTCCGTTAACCAGTGCAGACAGTTGATCCAGAGCTGGCGATAACCCTGCCACCGGGCAAATTCCTGCGGCAGCCAGTGCGCAGACATATCGCTGGTCCAGACCAGTGAGCGACCCTGCTGATACTCACGCACCGCCAGCAGCGGATGTGACGTACCCTCAATGGTCGCCAGCAGTTTGCCTTCAGGGTGCATTTCCACTTCGTTATAGCCCAGCAGCCACGGCCACTCTTCTGGCATGTCGGTGAACAGCGCGTGGGATTCCGTTACGCTGGGGTAAACGCCTTCGGGCGTTTCGATACGATCATCCCATGCCAGACAGCGCACCGGCAGGACTTTCTCAACGGCCGTGTTGCGATAGCGTGCGCCGCCATTAATACCCTGAAAACTAAAGTAGCCGCCTACCATCATCAGCGCGCCGCCTGCGGCCACGTAGTCGTGAATAAGCGTCAGGCGGTTCGCCGTGCGCTCGCTCTTCAGCCAGGTATCCGGGTGCAGCAGCAATGTATTCGCACCGATGTCCGACAGAATGATGGCATCCCATTCACGGAGCCCGGCAGGCGTCAGGGGGAATTCGGTGGCGGCAGCGTGGGCGGGCATGTAGGTGATGGCATAATCACTGTCGGCCAGCGCCGCCATAAAGTCGGTTGCGCCATTATGCCAGGTCGCGGTGGCAAACTGATCGAAGCCTTTGACGTGAACAGACGTGCTGGTCCAGGACTCGCCAACCAGTAAAATTTTCTTCTGCATTACGGTTCTCCCTTACCCACCAAAAACGCGCTGTGGGTTAGCAATCAGTAAGTTTTCAAGTTGTTCGCCGCTTACGCCGTGGCGTTTCAGGCGCGGAACAAAATGTTTAAGGATGTAGCCATAGCCGTGACCGCCATAACGGGTCAGCATGGTTTTCAGAAACACGTCCTGGGACAATAAAATCTGGTCAATAAAGCCGTCATCGATCAGCTCGCAAATGGCACGGGCATTCTCTTCGTCGGAGGGCGACTGTGCGGACTCATCGGCGTAGTAATAGCTCATGCCGATCATGTCGTACTCCAGAAAGGCCCCGCGCTGCGCGAGTTCACGCTGGTAGCGTTTGTCGGCAAAGCTGGGGTTCATGTGGCATAGCACCACATGGCGCAGGTCTGCCCCTTCATTTTCCAGGATATCCAGCACCTGATGCCCTAATCGTTCCCAGCCGGGCAGGTGCACCTCGATCGGCACTCGTGTCGCGGCACTGGCACGGCCTGCCGCCCGCAGGGATTTCTCCTCGCCGGGCGTAAAGCGGCTGGATACGCCAATCTCGCCGATCAGGCCAGCCAGCACCTCGGGTTTTTCGTCCCTGCCGCCGAGGTCATAAATCAGCTTCTCCGTCAGGGCTTCGAGGCTGATGGTTTTCACCCAATCAGGATGCGAGGGTTCCAGATATAACCCGGTGCTCATGATGATATTAAGCCCGGTCAGGCGCGCGATGCGTTGCAGTGCTTTGGGATCGCGGCCAATGCCGATATTCGTGGGATCCACCACGGTATCGCCGCCCAGCGCCCGGAACTTCATGAGCTCCTCAATCGCTAAATCCACGTCAAACAGCTGGCAGTTATCGCGGCTGATGAGCGGATTAAGCGACAGCTCGCCCAGGTTTTCGATGCTTACCGGCATTTCCGCCAGATGACGATCGCCACAGCAGCAGGGCGGCACCCATTTGCCGGACGCATCCAGCAAAATATGTTCGTGCATCAGCGTCACGCCCATCTCACTCACCGGCAGCGGGCCGAGTACGGTCATGACATAGCCACTGCTGATGCCCAGCGGCAGGGGATCGGGATGGCGGAAGATTGAATGTTTCATGGGCTACCCTTTCGCCGCCGATCGCGTCGGGTTGAGAATGCGGGTGTTCAGCCAGATGGCCAGCAGAATAATCGTACCAGTGGCGATCTGCGTGTAAAACGGAGAGATATGCGACAGAATCAGGCCGTTCTGGATGATGGCAATCGACAGCGCACCTAACAGCGTGCCAATAACGGTGCCAAAGCCGCCGAACAGGCTGGTACTGCCCAGCACCACCGCCGCGATCACCTGCAACTCAAAGCCTTCACCCTGATTGGAGGAACCGCTGCCGAGACGGGCGGTGATGATCATACCCGCCAGTGCTGCCGCCATGCCGCTGAGAATGTAGACCTTCATGGTCACGGCTTTGGTGTTAATCCCGCTACGGCGTGCGCCTTCCGCATTTGCGCCAATCGCCGTGACATAACGACCAAAACGCATGTAGTTAAGCACGATGTGGCCGGCTACCAGTACCACGATGCCAATCAGTGCGGGCATCGGAATGCCCAGCACCCAGGCGCGTCCCATAAAGGCGAACAGGCTGTCGGCAGGGATGGGAATGGAGTAACCCTGAGTGATCAGCAGTGCCACGCCGCGCACCACCGCCAGCGTAGCCAGCGTGACGATAAAGGCCGGGATGCCTTCATAAGCAATAAAGAAGCCGTTGATGGCACCGACCAGTGCGCCCAGCAGCAAGCCGCCCAGCAACACCACCGGCCAGGGCAGGCCCCAGTTATTCAGGGCGATAGCAGACAGGGCGCCGACCAGCGCCAGCGTCGATCCCACGGAAAGATCAATTCCACCGGTGGTGATCACCAGCGTCATCGCCGTGGCGACGATCAGCAGCGGCGCACTCTGGCGAATAATATTCAGCCAGTTGGTGCTGCTGAGAAAGTTGCCGGTGATCAGGGAGAACACCACGCAGCAGAACACGAAAAACAGTGCGATGCTGACGACACCAGAGTGGTTGTGCAGAAGGCGACGCGGCAGCGAGTGCTGCGCCATACGGGAACTGCTCAGATTCATAATAGTCATCCTGTTTCCTCGCTCAGTGCGCTGCGGCCGAGCGGGCGACAAATTTCTCACCCACGATCAGATTGACGATCTCGGTCAGATCCGTTTCGGCCACCCTGCGCTCCGCCACATTGGTGCCTTCGTACATCACCATGATGCGGTCACAGACCAGGAAGAGATCCTGAAGGCGATGCGTAATCAGGATGACACTCACACCGCGTGCCGAGACACGACGAATCAGCTCCAGCACCGCCTCCACTTCGGCGACAGCCAGTGCGGCGGTGGGTTCATCCATGATCAGCACTTTAGGATCGAAAGCGGCCGCGCGCGCAATGGCAATCGCCTGGCGTTGCCCGCCGGATAAATTGCGCACCAGCAACCGGGTGTCCGGGATAGAAATCCCCAGTCCTTTCAGCATCTCCCGTGCATCCGCGTGCATTTTCACTTCATCCAGAAACGGAATGCCGAGAATGGATTTCATCGGCTCACGGCCCATAAACAGATTGCCTGCGACATCGACGGTGTCGCACAGCGACAGGTCCTGATAAACCATCTCGATATGGCAGCGGCGCGAATCCGCCGGGGTCGTGAAATGCTGATCCTCGCCATCAATGCGAATCGTGCCACTGGTAGGCACAACAGCACCTGACAGCACTTTGGTCAGAGTAGATTTCCCCGCGCCGTTGTCACCCACCAGACCCAGAACTTCACCCGGTGCCAGTTGCAGATTGACGCCGCGCAGAGACCGTATCGCGCCGTAGGTTTTAGTAATATTTACCATCTCTACCCGTGTCAGGGCAGTTTGTGCTTGCTGCATGTGATCACTCCCATCACCACTAACGGGATCGTTACTCTGCATGTGAAAAAAGCGTTATCCGGCCCGGTTTACAGTCTAGTAAACCGGTTTACCAGCAGGATAAACCCTTTGTAATCAGATGCAGAACAACACGCTTCAACGATATTTGTTTGCCGGGTAAAACATTGCAGCTTCCGTGCCAGACTACTAACAGGGGAGAGACTTCCGGTCTAACTCACTGTAATAAAACGCGTTTAACGTTTTACTTCAGGTAAACCGGTTTACTTAAAGTAACACTAAGAAATTAAAATGCTCGTTATTTGCGCCATCATTGTGCACTTTTGCGCCATTCTGGGACGTTGTTAACATTTCTGTATCGAATCACGCGCCACCCACTCTACCGGCAGGCGGGTTTCGGCGGGGACAGGGCGGTCATCATTCAGAATACGCAGCATGATCGCTACCGCGGTGCGACCCAGTTCCCGAGCGGGCTGGCGGATGGTGGAAATACGGGGCTGGGTAAAGTCAGCGTAGGTCGCGTCATCAAAGCCAACCAGCGACAGCGCCTCGGGCGCGTTAAGTCCGCGCGCGCGCAGGCCATCCATCAATCCCAGCACGAGAAAATCGCTGGCGGCAAAGACGGCGGTAGGGCGCTCAGCGTGGCTGAAGAGCTGTTCCAGCGCCTGTTCACCAGACTTGCGCTGGTATTCCCCATACATTACCCATTCGGGCGGGACATGCAGGCCAGCCTGCTCCATGGCGGTGCAGAACCCCTGGTAACGTTCGCGTACACTCATCAGTTCGTCCGGGCCGCCGACAAAGGCGATCTGCCGATGACCCGCAGCGATCAGCTTTTCGGTTGCAATCCGGCCACCCTGAACGTTGTCGACAAACACCTTAGGCACCGCGCTACCGGGAATGTCCTCATCCAGCAGCACGATGCGCTGGTGGCGGTTAATCTCTTTGCGCAACAGACCGTTATCAGGATGGTTGGTGATAAACAGCAGGCCGTCTACCTGGCAGGTGTCCAGCCAGCGGATAAACTGACTCTCTTTGTCCGGATGGTTGCGGGTAATACAGAGCACCAGGCTGTAGCCGTGGGCAGAGGCGGCTTCTTCGGCGGCATCGGCCAGTTCGGCAAAGAAGGGGTTGGTAATATCAGGCAGCACCAGCCCCAGGGTTTCGCTGCCGCCCTTGCTCAGACGGCGAGCCAGGCTGTTACCGCGATAATCCAGTTGACGAATCGCCGCTTCGATACGGTCAATCGTCTCCTGCGGCAGCATAATGCTTTGATTCATATAGCGGGATACGGTCGTTTTTGACAGTCCGGCCAGCGCTGCGACATCGGATAACAGCACCCGTTTTTTACTCATATCACCTGCCATTTTGCCCGGAATTGGCGCTCAGTTAACACAGTCGCGCGCAGCGAAAACCGTTTTTCAGTAACCGCTGACGATAAAATAATCGCTTGACAAAATTTAGCCAGAAGCGAATGTTAAAGGCAGTTTACCGCATTACCCGGGAGTCACTCCCAAACCCGATTCCTCCCTTTCACATGTGCACCATAATGGACGGTGTGCAGAAAGTCGATGAGTCAGGTCCTGGCTGAAGCAGCCATTCAGACGATATTTGCCCGCCAATACTATTCCCTCTGCATTTCGATGTGGAGATCGACTGGTTATCGCTCATTCCCGACGAGGAATTTTAAGATGATGGCATTTAACACCAGAAAACTGCGTGCTGTTGCGCTGGCAACCGGCTTACTGTCTGCGGGTTCTTTATTCTCTCTGGCGCAAGCCGCTCCGGCTTATGCGCTGGTCCAGATTAATCAGCAGGCCCTGTTTTTTAATCAGATGAACAAAGGCGCTCAGGAAGCAGCGAAAGCCAGCGGTAAAGATTTAGTGATCTTTAACGCCAACGATAATCCTGTGTCGCAAAACGATGCGATTGAAAATTATATTCAACAGGGCGTGAAGGGCATTATGGTGGATGCGATTGACGTCAACGGTATTATGCCCGCCATAAAAGAAGCGGCCGCCGCTAAAATACCGGTGATTGCGATTGATGCCGTATTACCGGCAGGCCCGCAGGCCGCGCAGGTAGGCGTGGATAACCTGGAGGGCGGCAAAATTATTGGTAAATATTTTGTCGACTACGTGGCTAAAAACAGCGGCGGCAAAACGCGACTGGGCATTGTGGGCGCACTGAATTCAGCGGTGCAGAATCAGCGTCAGAAAGGGTTTGAAGAGACGATTAAGAGCAATCCGGGCATCACCGTGGCGGACGTGGTTGATGGCCAGAACGTGCAGGACACTGCGATGACGGCGGCAGAAAACCTGATTACCGGTAACCCGGATTTAACCGCGATTTACGCGACCGGTGAACCTGCACTGCTGGGGGCGATTGCTGCCGTTGAAAACCAGGGACGTCAGAAGGATATCAAAGTCTTTGGCTGGGATCTGACGTCAAAAGCGATTAGCGGCATTGATGGCGGGTATGTCACAGCCGTGCTGCAGCAGGATCCCAAAAAGATGGGTGAAGAAGCGGTAAACGCCCTGAATGCGCTGACGTCGGGCAAAACCGTGTCAAAAACCATTCTGGTGCCGGCCACGGTGGTAACCAAAGCCAACGTGGACAGCTACCGGCCGATGTTTAAGTAAGTGCTGACTCGCCGCCTGTCTGGAGCAGCGCGGCGAGTTCCTGCGCGGTGGGAAAGGCCTGACGTGTCCCGGGACGGCTGACGGTCAGCGCAGCAGCCTGACTGGCATGCGTCAGAGCTAATGTATCAACGTCCCCCCCGCGCAGGAGCGCGGAGGCCAGCATCACGGCCAGAAAGGTGTCACCTGCGCCGGTGGTATCTACGGCATTGACGGCTTGCGCCGGGGAAAATGTTCGCCGGTCGCCCTGAATCAGCCAGGCACCGGCGCTGCCGTGCGTGATAACCAACGTTCTCACCGCGCCGGGCTGCAGCTGTTGGGCTTCGTGCTGATTGACCACCGCAATATCCACCAGCGGCCAGCATGTGCTGAACCCCGCGTGCACCGGGGAGGGGTTAAAAACGGTGATCAGGCCACGGGATTTCGCCTGGTGAAACAGCGCATGGGTTTTCTCAGGCGAGAAATTACCCTGCTGCACCAGCAGATCGCCCGGACGCGCGCTGGCAAGATGGTGGTTAAGCGTATCAATATCCAGCGAATCTACCGCCGCTGTAGTGGTAATGATGGCGTTATCGCCATCGGCACTGTGCAGAATCAGCGAGGTATCGCTCAATGCGGTCATGGGCTGCGCGAGCAGTAACGTGACAGGCTCGTTCATGAGCTGCTGGCGGATCCATTCTCCATTACTGTCATAACCGGTTGCGGCAATTAAACAGGTTTCAATGCCGCAACGGGATAAAAGTATCGCCTGATTCGCGCCTTTACCGCCGATATCCTGCGAACGCTGATAACCGTGAACAGAGGCACCCTTAACCGGAATATCTGTAACAGACCAGGTTTCATCGACAGTAATATTACCAGCCACATAAACACGCATAGTGTTTTCCTGAACAGGATAAAGAAGCAATGGTTGCTATATCAGCAGAAAAAATTGATGCAATACAAGCGATATTTTCACGACCTAAAGCTGTTATTGGCGTTATTCACTGCGATCCTTTTCCGGGTTCGCCTAAATATCGCGGTAAACCCGTCAGCGCGATAATTGATCGGGCATTACGTGATGCGGAAAATTATATTCTTGGCGGTGTTCACGGTCTGATTGTGGAAAATCATGGCGATATTCCTTTTTCAAAACCTGAGGATATTGGCCCTGAAACGCCGGCACTGATGGCGGTGATCACGGAAAAAGTGCGGGAACGTTTCGGCGTGCCGCTGGGGATTAACGTACTGGCGAACGCGGCATTACCTGCTTTTGCCACGGCGCTGGCGGGCGGGGCGGATTTTATTCGCGTCAATCAGTGGGCCAATGCCTATATCGCCAACGAAGGCTTTATTGAAGGGGCTGCCGCGAAGGCGCTGCGCTATCGAAGCCAGCTTCGCGCTGAGCATATCCGGGTGTTCGCCGACAGCCACGTTAAACATGGCAGCCATGCGATAGTAGCCGATCGCTCCATTAAGGAACTGACCCGCGATGTTGACTTCTTTGAAGCGGATGCGGTTATCGCCACCGGACAACGAACCGGTGACAGCGCCACGCTGGATGAAATCGACGAAATCCGTGCCGCCACCGCTTTACCGCTGCTGGTGGGGTCGGGCGTGACGCCCGCTAACGTCTGTCAGATTCTGTCACGCACGCAGGCCGTCATTGTGGCCAGCGCGCTCAAAGTCGATGGTGTCTGGTGGAACGATGTGGACCGGGACAGAGTAAAACATTTCATGGCGGTGGCGCAGGCCGCGCTGGAGCAGGCTTAGCCGCCTTTTACCACCCGACGCAGGCTGGCAAATCCCGCGGGTGAGGTTACGGGGCAGCACGGTGAAGGGCAACGTACATCGTGCTGTCCCGATTCAGAACAGCCAGCTTTTCACCACCGGCAGCGCCGCGGGCAGCTGCGACAGCAGATAGAGGATCAGCCCGATAGTGCCGCCGACCAGCGTGCCGTTGATGCGGATAAACTGCAGGTCTTTGCCGATATTGAGTTCGATCTGCTGCGACATGTCGCGCGCGTCCCAGCTCTTTACGGTGTCGCTGATATGTCGCGTCAGGAAGCTGGCGAACTCCGGCGCCACGCTGCGTGCCGCCTGCTCCAGATGCTGGTTCATGGAGTCACGCAGCGCCGGATCCGCCGCCAGCGTTTCCCCCAGCCACAGGGCTGCATCACGCACTTTTTCCTGCACCCGCGAATCTTCGCTGCTGAGATCGGCTTTGAGCCAGTTGCGCATATCATTCCACAGTTCGCCGATGTAGCGATTGAAGGTGGCATCCTCTTTCAGCCAGCCTTTGATCTCCTCTGCGCGCGCGGCCATTTCCGGGTCGTTCTGCAGTCTGACAATCAGCTTCTCTACCGCCCGGTTAAAGCCCAGGCGCAGCTCATGCCCCTGATCCATCGCCACATCATCCAGCAGAGAATCGACCGCATTCGCCACCAGCTCGGCGCTGTGTTCGCCCAGCCATTCGGTCGGCAACATTTTGGCTTTGATGGGATGTTCGCGTTTCAGCCAGCGCACCAGCTGCAGAGCAATAAATTCCCGGGTCGCAGGCTTGTGCAGCAGTTTCAGCAGCTGGTCGATGGCCGCGTCCAGCAGCGCCTGATGACGGTTATTCCGGGTCAGGCTCTCCAGCACCATGGCGCTGGTCTGGCTGAGGTCCACCTTGTCGATAGCGCGATGCACGGCGCGGCGCATAAAGGTCTGGATGCGCGCGTCGTCGGTCAGATCCAGGAAGCCGCGCATCACCTGCAGCAGGTGGCGGCCGATACGATCGGCATTCCCGGGCGTATTCAGCCACTGCGCCAGCAGCTGTGAGGGATCGTGACGGCGGATCAGATTCAGCAGTGAATCGGTATCCAGAAACTTCTCCTGGACAAAGCGGCCCAGGTTTTCACCAATGCGATCTTTGTTGCGTGGAATAATCGCGGTGTGGCGGGAGATAAAGGGCACCGGCACCCGCCGGAACAGCGCCACGACGGCGAACCAGTCCGCCAGAGCGCCGACCATTGCAGCCTCGGCAATTGCTTTAACGCCGCTGACCCAGAAGCCGGGCGGCAGAAAAAGGGTGATGATAAAGGTGGCGGCGGCCAGCAGCAGCAATAGCAGCGCCAGGCGCTTCATCCGTTTCAGTTCGTGTTGTTTATCCATAACCTGATCTTAGCAGAGAGCCGGGTCTACCGGCGGCGACCACCCAGCAGGCTGCCGAGTACGCCACGGATGATCTGAGTGGTGATCTGGCGGGTGGCGCTTTTCGCCATCGTCTGCACCACGCCGTCGTGTCTGCCGCCGCGCGGGCCGGTATGACCAAAGAGGATCTCTTTCAGTCCGCCGAGGATCCCGTTGTCGACCGCGACATCACCACCCTTGGCCGGCGGTGCGCTGGCCTGATCGCTGGCGGCCTGGAAACCCTGTTGCAGCTTTTCAAAGGCCGATTCACGATCGACTTCGGTCTCATATTTGCCGTAGAGCGGGGAGTGATTGATCAGACCGTTACGTTCATCGCCGGTGACCGGCCCCATGCGCGAGCCGGGCGCAATCACCATCGCGCGCTCCACCACCGACGGGCTGCCTTTCTCATCCAGGAAGGAGATCAGCGCTTCGCCGGTGCCCAGCGCCTGAATCGCCTCTACGCTGTCAAAGGCCGGATTGGTGCGCAGGGTTTCGGCCGCCGTTCTGACCGCTTTCTGATCCCGCGGCGTAAAGGCGCGCAGGGCGTGCTGGACGCGGTTACCAAGCTGGCCCAGCACCCGATCGGGGATGTCGGCCGGGTTCTGCGTCACAAACCAGACGCCGACGCCTTTCGAGCGGATCAGCCGCATTACCTGTTCGATCTTCTCCAGCAGCACCGGCGGCGCGTCGGTGAACAGCAGATGCGCCTCATCAAAGAAGAAGACCAGTTTCGGCTTGTCGGGGTCGCCCGCTTCCGGCAGGTGTTCATACAGCTCCGACAGCAGCCACAGCAGGCTGGTGGCGTAGAGTTTTGGCATCTGGTAAAGCTTTTCGGCGGAGAGGATGTTGATGACTCCTTTGCCGTTGCTGTCGACGCGCATCCAGTCAGCGATATCCAGCATCGGTTCACCAAAGAAGTGTTCCGCACCCTGCTGCTCCAGCGTCAGCAGTCCGCGCTGAATAGCGCCGACCGAGGCGCTGTTGATGTTGCCATAGTGGCTCTGGAAGCTTCTGGCGTTGTCACCGATATACTGCGTCATGGCGCGCAGATCCTTAAAGTCCAGCAGCAGCAGACCCTGGTCATCGGCGATGCGGAAAATAATCTGCAGCACACCGCTCTGCACCTCATTCAGGTTCAGCAGTCGCGCCAGCAGCAGTGGCCCGAGATCGGAGACGGTGGCACGCACCGGATGACCTTTCTCGCCGAAGATATCCCACAGCACCACCGGATTGCTCTGCGGCTGCCAGTCGGTCACGCCGATTTTTGCCAGCCGCGCCTGCAGCTTTTCACTGGACTGGCCCGCCATCGCCACGCCGGTCAGATCGCCTTTAACGTCGGCCATAAAGACCGGCACGCCGCTGGCGGAGAAGGATTCGGCCAGCTTCTGCAGCGTGACGGTTTTACCGGTGCCGGTCGCGCCGGTGATCAGGCCGTGGCGGTTGGCCATCTGCGGTAACAGGTGAAGTTCGGTGTCGGGGGTACGCGCAATCAGTAGCGGGGCAGTCATGCTTTTCACTCCTGGCTAAAGGGTATGCCTGAAGGATAGCAAGCCGGACGTCTACAGGAGGAGAACAATCTGCCAGAAAAGATGCCGCTGCCCGTAGCACAGCGGCCGGAGACGGATTTACTTCTCTACCTCTTCGAAGTTAAGCAGGCTGACACCGATGCCCTGCTGCAGATGGCTGAGATTGCTGCGCACCGCTACCTGAACCGCGCCCTGTAACAGCACGACAAACGGCGAATCCTGCTGGATGCGGGTCTGCAGCCCGGTGTAGAGGCTGCGGCGTTTCACCGCGTCGCTCTCTCCGGCGGCGGCGCGGGTCTGCGCGCTTAATTCCGGGATGGACCAGCCGACGCGCCACGCCAGGGTTTTGCCGCCGCCCGGCACGTTACTGGCAAAGGTGCTGGCGTTGGTATTGGGATCGATGTAATCCGCGCCCCAGTAGGTGAAGATCGCCTGGAAGTCACGGCTGCGCATTTTGCTCCAGAGCTCTGATTCCGCCACCGGCTGGAGATCGATCTGCACATCTGCTTTGGCAAAGCTCGCCTGCAGCGCCTGTGCCACGTCGATGTAAGGAGGCTGGTTTACCACCGTCAGCGCGATGCGGGTGCCCGGTTTAATGCCGCCTTTCTGCAGGATCGCCTGCGCCTTTTTCAGATCGTAATGGAACGGCGTACTGTTCAGCGCGCCGTCGAACCCGTCCGGCAGGAAGCTCTGATGAATGCGGTACTGCCCTTTCAGCAGCTGGTTTGCCAGGCTCTGATAGTCAACCAGCCAGCGAGCCGCCTGCCACAGGGCCGGATTGCTCAGCGCCGGCTGCTGCGGGCTTTGAGTGTTAAAGCCGAGGTAGTAGATCAGGCTGGACGGGAAGGCGTCGACGCGCACATCCGGCACGCTTTTCAGCGCCGCAATCTGGTCCGGGCCGAGCTGATAAGCCACATCCACGTCGCCCTGCTGGAGAAGCAGGCGGCGGCTGCCGGGATCGGCGACCCCTTTCAGCAGCACCCGTTTCAGATGGGGCTTCTGCGTGCTGTAGGGGTTCGCCTCCAGCACCAGCGCCTGCAGCGGCACAAATTGTCTGATGGTATACGCCGCGCTGCCGGCGGAATGGGACTTCAGCCAGCCGTTGCCGTAGTCATTATTGCTGGCGTGTTCCTGCGCCACTTTGCTGTCGACAATCGAGGCGACCGGCGCGGTCAGCAGGCGCAGCGCCAGATCGCTGCCGATCTCCGCAGGCCAGCGTAGCTCAAGCTGGTGGTCGTTAATCACCGTGAACTGCTGGTCGATGTTTTCCGGCGTCCAGCCAAACTCGCCCAGGATAAAAGAGGGCGCTTTATTAAGTTTTACCGCCCGGGTCAGGGAGAAGACCACATCCCGGGCGGTCAGCGGATTGCCGCTGGCGAAGCGGGCCTGCGGATTAAGGTCAAACACCAGGCTGTGAGGCGTTTTCCCCGGCTGCCAGCGCGTGGCCGCCAGCGGTGAGAGCCGCTGCGGATCCTGATGATCCGGCTCCAGCAGCATCTGATAGATATTGCGCAGGCTGCTGTTGCTGACCGTTTCAAAACTTTCGGCCGGGTCAAAACTGATAATGCCATCCAGCGGAACAGCGACCACCAGCGTATCGGCAGGCGTCGCGGCGTGAGCGGCGTGAGACAGCGCCAGAGCGGTAAAGAGGGATAAGAGCGTTTTGCGCATCGGAAAAGGTCCTGAGTCGTCGATGTGCTCTACACTACCGGGCGGCGCATCATCTCAAAATGCCGGTTTGTTCTGAGCTTTGCACAATTTTTCGCGTCGACGATCGGGCAAAAAGATAAAACGGAATAGTGGCAGTGCGTTATTATCTCGCGACGGACGGAACAGGATAAAATAAAAAGGCTGACCACAGACGATCACAGATTGCGCATTGTCTGATGGTGTCACCGCCGTTATTACGCCAGGATAAGCAACTGCTGAAATTATCCTGTATGGAAGTATGATATTTTTTTATTGGTTATTCAGCGTGATGATGACCGGTCGAAAATAATAACGCTCACTCCTGCGTCAGAATGGCTAAATTACCGATGTTTATAGGGTTTTATTAGCAATTTTCCTGCTGTAAATCTGATAGCCCTTTGTTACCCCTCCGCAACAGCATGATAAACTTTCACTCTGAAATAGTTTAAATTCAATTTTTACATTCAGAAATAGTTATATCCCTAAGATTGCCAGGTTATTAACCGATATGTTCCGTTAGTCACCGAACCATAATTTTACCCGCCTTTATCTGTTCTGCCGTCGTCTGTCTTGTGTGCATTCCTCTCTGCGGAGCCTTTTTCGTCTGCACGCACTTTTCGCGCCAGAACGGATAAGCCGGGTATTCAGCAGATGAGAGTCGTGCGGATATGCTGTTAGAAAAACCCACCACCAGGCGTAAATTTTTGCTCGGTTCACTGCTGGCGCTGCCGCTCAGTGAACTGGTTTTCAAAGGCCTGACTGCGGCGCAGGCTGCGGAGATGGCCGCTCCCGAGTTAGCCGATTACAAACCGATCTTTTTCAGTGCGGATGAGTGGCAGTTCATCCTGGCTGCAACCGACCGTCTGATCCCGGCAGGCGGCAACGGCAAAGCGCCTGGCGCGCTGGAAACCAACGTCCCGATCTTTATCGATCAGCAGCTGCACAGTGAAGCCTTTGGCAGCGAGATCTATCTGCAGGGGCCCTTCAATACCCAGGCACCAGCGACGCTGGGCTATCAGATCCCGTTCCGTCCCCAGCAGATCTATCAGACCGGGATCCGGCTGATCGAACAGTGGTCGCAGAACACCCATCAGAAAGCGTTTCATGCGCTGACGCTGGAGGAGAAAGATGCGGTGCTGACCCAGGTAAACAAAAACCAGATCGATTTTGCCGCGCTGGGCGAAGCCGATCTCAAACCGGCGCACTTCTTCAGCCAGCTGCTCTCCGATACCAAACATGGTTACCTGGCCGACCCGATGTATGGCGGTAATAAAGGCATGAAAGCCTGGATCGCCATCGGCTTCCCGGGTGCGCGTGCCAGCTTCACCGAATGGGTGAAACAGCACAACGTGCCTTATCCACTGGGTCCGGTCAGCATCAAGGGTGAACGCGCATAAGGCGCTTCGACATCAGGTAAACAGGATTATCATGACACAGGTTACTAAGAAAGAAGTCGACGTCGTGGTCTGCGGCCTCGGCTGGGCAGGCTCGCTGATGAGCATCGAGCTGGCGCTGGCAGGTCTGGAAGTGCGCGCGCTGGAGCGCGGCGGCGATCGCGATTATGACGAATTCGCCTACCCGAAACCGGCGGATGAATATGCCTATGCGGTGCGCAACAAGGTGTTTGCGACCCCCGCCGAAGTGGCGGTTACCGTGCGTTACAACAGCAGCCAGACGGCGCTGCCGACCCGTAAGTGGGGCGCCTTTGCGCCGGGAACGGGCGTGGGTGGTGCCGGGATGCACTGGACGGCGGTACTGATCCGTCCGACCCCGACCGATCTTAAACTCAAGACCTACGTGGATAAGGCTTACAGGCCGGGCATCCTGCAGGAAGATATGCGGGTGATGGACTTCCCGTTCAGCTGGGAAGAGATTGAGCCCTACTACTATAAATTCGAACTGATCTGCGGCCAGTCGGGCAACACCGGCAATCTGCGCGGCAAAATTCTGGAAGGCGGCGATCCGTTTGAAGGCCCGCGCTCCGAGCCTTACCCGCTGCCTGCGCTGGAAGATACGCTGAACAACGTGATGTTCAAAGAGGCGGCCACGAAACTGGGTTATCACCCGTTCCCGAACCCGTCCGCCTGCGTTTCGCGCGCGTGGAAGAACCCCTACGGCAACCAGATCGCGCCGTGCAACTACTGCGGCTACTGCAGTAAATATCCCTGCCTGAACTACTCCAAAGCCTCGCCGCAGACCGCGGTGATGGATTCGCTGAAGCGTATGCCGAACTTCTCCTATGAAGTGAATGCGGAAGTGATCAGGGTCGTGCTGAACGACGATAAGAAAACCGCGAAAGGGGTGATCTATATTGATGCGCAGGGCAACGAGTGTTTCCAGCCTGCAAAAATCGTGGTGCTGAGCAGCTTCCAGCTCTACAACGTGCGGCTGATGCTGCTCTCCGGGATCGGCAAGCCTTACAACCCGATCACTGAAGAGGGTGTGGTCGGCCGTAACTACGCGTTCCTGTCGAACGGCGGCGCGACCCTGTTCTTCAAAGACAAGAACTTCAATCCGTATGCCACGGCGGGCGCGACCGGCCAGATGTTCAACGATATTTCGCCAGGCAACTTCGACGGTCCGTCGCTGGGCTTCCTCGGCGGCGCGAAGATCCACAGCTCCCAGGCGACCGGTACGCCGATCAGCACCGCGCTGCCAAAAGGCACGCCGACATGGGGCATGGGCTACAAAGAGGGTCTGGAGGAGTGGTACGGCCATTCGATGAAGATCAGCATCACCACCACCTGCCAGTCTTATCGCGACATCTATCTGGATCTCGATCCGAACTACAACGATCACCGTGGCCTGCCGCTGCTGCGCATGACCTTTAACTGGAAAGAGAACGAGCTGAAGCTGCAGCAGCATCTGAAGGGCATCGTCGGCAACATCGCCAAAGAGCTGAACCCGGACAGCATGAGCATGAGCTTCCTGCCGATGGGTGCGGATTTCGATATCACCAAATATGTCTCTACCCACAACGTGGGCGGCGCGATAATGGGCGATAACCCGAAAACCTCGGCGCTCAATAAATATCTGCAGAGCTGGGATGTGCATAACGTCTTTGTGCCGGGCGGCAACGCCTTCCCGCAGAACTTCCAGGCGAACCCGACCGATACCATCGGTGCGATTACCCTGATGGCGGCACAGGCGATCAAAGATCACTACCTGAAAAATCCCGGCCCACTGGTACAGGCATAAGCGCATGAACAAGCTGAAACTGAAATCTTTTATTCTGGCGAATGCGCTGCTGCTGAGCGGCATGGC
The DNA here is from genome assembly GCF_051025615.1 of Pantoea phosphatilytica. Classification (NCBI taxonomy): domain Bacteria; kingdom Pseudomonadati; phylum Pseudomonadota; class Gammaproteobacteria; order Enterobacterales; family Erwiniaceae; genus Pantoea; species Pantoea phosphatilytica. Next base: position 281,071 of record NZ_JBPFDF010000002.1, on the reverse strand, counting down.
GCTGCCGGCTCACGCCGAAGATGAGGCGCAACTGATTAAGCAGGGCGAATATCTCTCCCGGCTGGGCGACTGCATGGCGTGTCACTCGCTGCCCGGCAAGCCGGCCTATTCCGGTGGCCTGGCGATTGAGTCGAACCTCGGCACTATCTTCTCCACCAACATCACACCGGATAAGCAGCACGGCATCGGCAACTACAGCGAGCAGCAGTTCTCGGATGCGGTGCGCAAAGGCGTCCTGCCGGACGGCTCCCGCCTCTATCCGGCGATGCCCTACCCGGACTACGCGAAAATCAGCGATGCTGATATCCACGCGCTCTACGTCTACTTTATGAAGGGCGTGCAGCCGAGCGCGGCGCAGCCGCCGGAGACCGATCTGCGCTTCCCGTTCAGTCAGCGCTGGGGGATGCGGTTCTGGAACTGGGCGTTCACCTCCGACAAGCCTTTCCAGCCGATTGGTGGTGCGTCCGCAGAGATCAATCGCGGGGCCTATATCGTCGAGAGTCTGGGCCACTGCGGCAGTTGCCATACGCCGCGCGGGCTGGGCATGAACGAAAAGGCGCTGGACAGCGGTGACGATCAGTTCCTGGCAGGCGGCAGCCTGAACCACTGGGAGGTGCCATCACTGCGCGGACTACCGCACTGGAGCCAGCAGGAGGTGGTGGATTACCTGCAGACCGGGCGCAACGATAAAGCGGCGGTTGGCGGGGAGATGACCTCAGTGGTCGAGCACAGCAGCTCACACATGACCGACGCCGATCTCAACGCCATCGCGGCGTACCTGAAGTTCCTGGGCGGTAACCCGCCGCTGCAGGCGGTTAACGTGCAGGCGCAGCAGGCGACGGAAGCGGAACTCACCGCCGCGAAGAACCTCAGCGAAGGCGAGCGTCTCTATCTGGATAACTGTGGTGCCTGTCACTTCGTTACCGGCAAAGGCGCCCCGGGCGTCTTCCCGGAGCTGGATCAGGCGACCATCGTGAATGCTAAAGATCCCACGGGTCTGATCCACACCATTCTGGCTGGCGCGCAGCAGCCCTCGACGGAGAAAGCCCCGTCGAAACTGGCGATGCCGGGCTTTGCCGGGCGGCTGAGTGATGATGAAGTCGCGCAGCTGGCGACCTTTATTCGTCAGGGCTGGAGCAACACCGCGCCTGCGGTGAGCGACGATCAGGTTGCTGAGGTGCGTAAAACGCTGAAGTAATGAGTCAGATGGCCCCCCGGTTGAGATGAGAGGGGGGCCATCTCTCAGTGAAAGGTGTGCGCCACTTCCAGCACGCCGTTGATGACAAACTGCACGCCCATACAGACCAGCAAAAATCCCATCAGGCGCGAGATCGCCTCAATGCCACTCTTACCGACCAGCTTCATGATGGCCCCTGAGCTGCGCAGCGAGATCCAGAGGATCAGGCTGACCAGCAGGAAGGTCAGCACCGGCGCAACGCTGATCACCCAGGCGGGAAAATCGACACCGCTTTTGACTGTTGACGCGGACGAGATGATCATCGCGATCGTACCCGGCCCGGCGGTGCTCGGCATCGCCAGCGGCACAAACGCGATATTCACCGGCTCTTTGGCCTCATCCAGCTCATCCAGCTTCTGCTTCGCCTCAACCGAATGACCCGCTGGCTTCGCCGGGAACAGCATCCGGAAACCGATAAAGGCGACGATCAGGCCGCCTGCGATGCGCAGGCCCGGAATGGAGATGCCAAAGGTATGCAGCACCGCGTTGCCCGCGTACCAGGCCACCATCATGATGGCGAAGACATAGACGGACGCCTGGCGCGCCTGACGGTTGCGCTCCTGGAAGTTCATCTCGCCCGCCAGCCCTAAAAACAGGGCTACGGTGGTAAGCGGGTTAGCCAGCGGCAGGATGACGACCAGCCCCAGGCTGACCGCTTTAATCAGTTCCAGCATCGGTGATCTCCCCGGTTAGTGTTTCGGCCGCTCCAGCGCCTCAAGCAGTTCCGGGAAGAAGTCCTGCAGGATTTCTGGCGTCATCAGTTCGGGATACTGCATCAGATGTTCGCGGATACGTTCGTTCACCTCCGGCAGCAGACGCTGGGCTGCGGCGCTGGCGGTGATCCGGTGCTTCTTCATGGCGCGCAGCAGATCGGCAGGCAGCGCATCTTCGTCGGCGTCGTCTTCAACCATCTCCAGCGCATCCAGCTCATCGAACATCTCCATCAGCGCTTCGGTCTGCGGGGTTCGCGACTCATATTCACGCGGATGTTCATCTTCCAGGAAGCGCAGCATCGCGCGCATTGGCGTACCATCAGGCGTCGACGGCGGCTCTGCGGCGAACCAGCTCAGCAGCTGGTGCATGGTGACCTGATGGACGCGATAACCGCTGTCGACCAGTTCGTCGGCCAGCAGCTCGGCGGTTTCGTTCTCAATCAGGCAGATGTGGGTACGGTTGGGTTCGTACTGCTCCAGCCACTGGTAGATCTCTTCAATCACGCCATCGTCATACTCGAATTTTTTACTGAGATAGCTGCCATCCTGTTGGTGAACGCAGGCCTGAATCTGATCGGGGTCGAAGTAAAGTGCGATGTTGATGCCTTTCATGCGTGCTGTCCTGTAGAAATCAAAACAACACTATAGCGCCCAACCCCAGGTTTAGGGAATGTCAGGCGTCACAGCATCGGGGCGTTTGATACTCCCCTCACGGCAGAGAGGGGAGCAGAGAGAAGGGGATCAGGAGATAAAGTTTTTACCCTGCTTCAGGACGACGTCACAGGCTTTGGTCTTCAGCTTCTCACCCATCGGCGAGTTGCTCAGGCTCTGCAGGTTAAGCTGCTGACCGTTGCCGGTATTCAGCAGACCAGCCACACCCTGGGTGTAATCCGTTTTCTGCTCCTGCGCGGTGGTGGTGTTCAGGCCGAGCTTACTCAGCACCTGATCTTTCACCGACTGCACATTATTTTTCACCACGTTGTGTTCGACGCAGTACTGCATCACACCGGCAGCGTTGGTCATGCTATTGGCGCTGACCGCTTTGTCGCCGCCGCCCAGCAGGCTGGTTATGGAGGAGAGCGACAGTCCGCCGTTCTGCTGGGTAGTGCTGGTGGTGTTCGCGTTGTTCTGCTGGCTGAGCTGTGACGCCGCGCTGCTCAGCTGATCCTGCCAGCTTGCCGCCGAGGCACTGCCTGCCACCAGAAGCGCCGCCACGCCCCATGCCCATGCACTGCGCTGTACCTGTTTCATTTTAACCTCTGCATATACGTATTCAGTTTTGCTAAGAGAGGCTGAACAGCAGAAAGTTCCTGAGTTTTCTGCTAAACGGGCGCTTTGAGAATCTTCTGTAATACGGGGAATGAGTAAATCGGGGAAAGGGAAAAATTGTTATTTCATGAGGCTGTTCACTGCCGGTTCGAATAATTTCCCTGAGCTGAAACATTATTTAATATTTGTTCATCGCTGCATTCAATTTATCAGGATTCGTCCTGGTTTATTGCTTTTTACCGCTTTGGTTAAAAAATTTTTTATTCCGGTTTGTGTTTTTATTGTTAATGTTTACCTGTGAAATTAAATTATTTTAACGGCATGTTTTAACGTGTCTTTTTTATCTCATTCGTTGCCGGTTTAAGCCGGTTTTAACTGATTCAGGCATATTTTTCTGCGCTGTTTTCAAAATTAACTGCCGAGGTTTTTTAATATTCCGCCTTGCGAAATCCACGAGGGTATTCATGCTTAATCACTGTGTCAGGCAGTTGTGGCCGACTTATTCAACGGGAGAGAAAATATGGCCGGGCAGCCCGATCACAATAACGATGCAGAGGTCACGCTTAAACTCGCTGAAGAGCAAATAGCCCTGACGAAGCAGAAGATTGTGGATGGACATGTTCGCGTCACCCGTTCCACAACCGAGCATGACGAGGTCATCAGTACACTGCTTAACCGGGATAAGGTTGAGGTTGAGCATGTAGCGAAAGCAGAGCCCATTGAGGATATACCCGACATCAGGGAAGAAAACGGCGTACTGATTGTCCCGGTAGTTGAAGAAGAAATCCAGATCGTCAGAAAGCTGGTGCTTAAAGAGGAGATCCACATCCGAAAAGTGCAGGAAAGTGTTCCTTTTCAGGAAGTGGTGACCCGACGTGAGCAGCAGGAAAAGGTTGAAAGAGATGACGATCAAAACCGCTAACAGAGAGGAACCTATCATGGCACAGGAAAAAATCGTAACACTGTTCGATTCTGCACAGCAGGCAGAGGCCGCGAAAAGAAATCTCGTGAAAGCAGGCTTTTCTGATCGGGACATCAGTCTTATCAGTGGAGAACGTTTAGAGCAGGAAGGGCACTCTGTCCGCCATCCGAGCCTGTGGCAGCGTCTGTTCGGTCACACCGTCGATCAGGATCAGGCGGATGTCTATACCCGGGCGATGGACAAAGGCGGCGTGGTGCTTACGATCCGAACCGAAGAGGAGAAGCTGGCACGCGCCATGACGATTCTCCATTCGCATGACTCGGTCGATGTACCGTCGCGGATGCAGAGTTCAGTTGAGAATGGCGCCCGCGCGCCGGGCATCGATCCCACAGCCGGTAAGCAGTTTGCCGGAGAGACCAGCGACCGCCAGGCGGAACCGCGACGCGCCTCGCTGACCGGCGATGAGAGTGAAGCCGATATTCTGCGTCTGGCCGAAGAGCAGGTGGAAGTGGGTAAACGTCTGGTCAGCGAAGGCTCGACCCGCGTGCGCCGCTATACCGTGACCGATACCGTCTCTGAAGATATTTCGCTGCATGAGCAGCACGCCGATATCTTCCGCCGCTCGGTGAATGAACCCGCGCTGGCCGGTGAAGTGGACTGGTCGGAGAAAACCGTCGAGGTCGCCGAAACTCATGAGCAGCCGGTGATTAACAAGACGACGCATGTGAAAGAAGAGGTGGTCGTGCGCACCGACGGCAGCGACCGGACCGAGACCATTAATGACACGGTGCGTCGTCAGGAAGTGGATATCGACCGCGCGCGCAGCGGGCTGGAGCGTGAACTGCCCGGAACAACGACAGCAGTGAACCCTGCCGCCGGTTCGCCGTCACCTGCGGCGCATCACCGCGACCACAAAGAGGGCCTCGCGGAGAAGGTGAGCGAGAAAGCCAGCGAAGTGAAAGATAAGGTGGAGAACAAGCTGCATCACCGCGATTATGACCACTCGCACTGAGGCGCCGATCCTGACAACCGGCGCTGACGGGTATTGCTGATGCCCGATGCTGAAGATGTGATATGCCGAAAAGAGCCAACCGCGAGGTTGGCTTTTTTGCGTCTGGGGAAGGAAGTAAAACGGATAACGGCGCACTCTCTTCTTCGATATAATCAGGGGCTATACGCGCAGGTCGGGCAGACTGAGGGAATAAAGTGAACTGTAAACCGATGCTTTTCGTGCTGGCGGCGTTCTCCCTGTCGGCTCAGGCCGCCCAGAGCGGAACAACGCTTCAGCATAAAGACTGGGAAGTCGTCTGTGATAATACGCTGACCTGCCGCATGGCCGGTTATGGTAAAGAAGAGGATCCCTCCGGCTCTATCCTGCTCACCCGTGCCGCTGGCCCCGCAACGGAGACTGTGGGAGAAGTGACGCTGGGCGACACCGAAGATGACAGCGAGCCAGCGGAGAAGCTGACGCTGTGGATCAACGGAAAGCCAGCGGGCGATCTGACGGCGGCGGATGATAACTGGCGGCTGTCGGCCAGCCAGACCGCTGCGATAATCAGCGCCGTTAAAGGCAACGGTAAGGTCGAATTTGAAGGCGGCTCAAAGCCGTTCCAGCTTTCCGCCGAGGGGGCATCTGCTGTGCTGCTGAAAGCCGACGACGTGCAGGGCCGTATCGGCACGCCAGGCGCGCTCACCAGAAAGGGCAATAAACCGGAAAGCAGCGTGGCTAAGGCCGTGCCCGCACCGGTTATTCAGACAGCAAAAACCCTCAGCGGCGAACCCCGTTTGCTGACCGCACCGGAAACCGACGCGCTGAAAACCCGGTTGCTGGCCTCGGTCAATCACAATGACGATGACACCTGCGACAGCCTGTTTTCACCGGCAGAGAACAGCGATCCGGAGACCGACGGGCCCACTCTGACACCGCTGGATGACACCCATGCTTTGCTGTCGGCGCTCTGCTGGCGAGCCGCTTATAACGAGGGGTATGGCTACTGGGTCATCGATAAGCAGCTGAAAGGTACGCCGACACTGGTGACCACATCCGGATCGGATTATGACAAGGGCGAGATTACCAGTGTGCAGAAAGGCCGGGGTATCGGGGACTGCATGAGTCAGGAGAGCTGGGTCTGGGATGGTCAGGCGTTCCGTAAAAGTTATGACGGCGGAACCGGCATGTGCCGCTATATCCATGCGGGCGGCACCTGGGATCTGCCGACGCTGGTCACGGACGTGAAGCCTGTTGCGGAGTAGAGCGGCTGGTTGATGGGATCTCGGCGTTTACTCATTCGGCTGTAAGGCCATCAGTTTCACTGCGCACAGGCTGTTTCGTTACTCTGTGCCAGTGAAACCAGCGTGCTGAAGCAACTGTTCAGCGCGGGTTGGGAAGGGCAGGAGTTCAGTCAGAGAGTCCACGCGGTATAGCAGAGAACCCGGAAGACGTTTTTTTCAGCAGTTGCATCGGCGTCGGCGGATAAGGGTTGCGGAAACAGGGGGCAACGGTATAATCCACAACGTTTTCCGCATCCCTTCAGTGCCGAAGTGGCGAAATCGGTAGACGCAGTTGATTCAAAATCAACCATCGAAAGGTGTGCCGGTTCGAGTCCGGCCTTCGGCACCATCGGAACATCAATAGACGTCAACGGACGTCTTTTTTTGTGCCTGAAATCCGCGTCACACAAGGCTTTCCTCGATTTTCCTTTCAACAGAAGTCAATCTGAGTCAACCCACATCAAGTCGCTTGTGAGTATAGAACCGAGTATATGCGCTGGTTCGATAATGGTTATATACTCACAGCGGTACATGGAAGGAGAACTTTTATGGCTCTGACAGATATCAAAGTGCGTTCAGCAAAACCGCAGGAAAAGGAGTACACCCTTGTTGATGGGGATGGCATGTTTTTGCTCATTCACCCTAACGGCTCAAAATACTGGCGGTTCCGATTTCGCTTTGGTGGCAAGCAGCACCTGATGGCGTTTGGTGTTTATCCTGAAATATCGTTAGCCGATGCGAGGCAGAAGAGGGAAGAGGCAAGGAGGCTTGTTGCTGCTGGTAGTGATCCTCGCGAGTATAAACGGGCTGTGAAGGAAGAACAGGCTAAAGAGGCCATTACCTTTGAGTCAGTTGCCAGAGAGTGGCACGCAGCTAATAAGAAATGGTCAGAGGATCACAGTCGGCGGGTGCTGAAGAGCCTGGAAGACAATCTGTTTCCTAATATTGGGAAGCGGAGTATTGAAGAGCTGAAGACTCGCGACCTGCTTGTACCCATTAAAATCGTAGAGGCTACAGGCCGCTTTGAAGTTGCTTCTCGCCTTCAGCAGCGAACCACAGCAATCATGCGATATGCGGTGCAAAGTGGGATGATTGATTACAATCCAGCCCAAGAAATGGCAGGTGCTGTTGCTTCCAGTAATCGTGTCCATCGCCCAGCACTTGAGCTGAAACGCCTACCTGAGCTACTCCACAGAATAGATGGTTACACTGGACGCCCTTTGACTCGTCTGGCTGTTGAGCTCACCTTGTTAATCTTCATTCGTTCCAGTGAATTGCGCTTTGCCCGCTGGTCTGAGATCGATTTTGAAACGGCAATGTGGACGATACCGGCTGAACGAGAAGGTATCGAAGGAGTTAAGCACTCTCAACGAGGTTCTAAAATGCGCACACCTCATCTGGTGCCGTTATCTCGGCAAGCATTGGACATCCTTAAACAGGTTCATAAGCTCAATGGCAATCGTGATTTTGTTTTTGTTGGCGATCATAATCCTCGTAAGCCGATGAGTGAAAACACGGTGAACAAGGCGCTGCGCGTTATGGGTTATGACACGAAGGTTGAGGTTTGTGGGCATGGTTTTAGAACGATGGCGTGTAGTTCGCTGATTGAATCAGGATTATGGTCTAGGGATGCGGTTGAACGGCAGATGAGCCATATGGAACGTAACTCTGTGCGCGCGGCTTATATCCATAAGGCAGAACATTTGGATGAGAGACGATTGATGCTTCAATGGTGGGCTGATTTTTTGGATGTAAACCGTAATAGATTACATAGTCCATTTGAGTATGGGAAAAACCTATATTAGAAATAACTTTTTATATAAGTTAATTCATTCACTCTTTTTTTATTAAGCTTATTTTGATTTAAAATGTAACTATGGTTTTGCTTAATAAATAACGTTATACTAGAAAGATTAATGAGCGTTAAGTGAGTTTATATGAGTAATATTGATAGTATTCAAAAGCTTACATGTATTGAGGGTTTTTGTGGTGCGGGTGGAATGTCCCTTGGGCTTAAGCAAGCCGGTTTTGATATCAAATTAGCATTTGATATCAATGAGGATGCTGTAAAAACTTATAATAATAACCTTGGAGAGCATTGTCTTCAATTAGATGCTTCTGCTATTAGCGGTAAGTTTCTTTTAGAAAAAGCAGGAGTAACTTCTAGGCTGGACCTTTTTAGCGGCGGACCTCCATGTCAGGGATTTTCTAAACAAAGAAAAGGGGCCCATCTGCTAAATGATGAAAGAAATAAATTGGTACTTGAATATTCCAGGCTGGTAAATGAATTAAATCCAAGAGCTTTTCTGTTTGAAAACGTCGAGATTTTTGGACAAAAAAGAGGTCGGGATTTAATCGATGAAATAAAAGAGAAATTGTTCAAATATAATATTTTTACCTTTTTTATTTGTTCTTCGGATTTTGGCGTTGCCCAAAAAAGAGGGCGTTTTATTATGATCGGAATAGATAAATCTGAGAATAGTGACTATCCGAAGCTTGAAAGAACTGATAGTGAGCTTACTATTAAAGATGTTATTGGTAATCTTCCTCCGCCCCCTGAAGATTATACTGAGCATGGTGAGATACCTAATCATATTAAGTGTAAAATAACAAAGCTTAATGAAGAAAGATTTTCTTATGTTCCGCCTGGTGGTGGATGGAAAGACATTCCACATGATTTGAGGCTAAAATGTCATCAAAATGTTGACACCAACTCTGGCGGATGGCCAGATGTATACGGGCGGCTTGAGTGGGATAAACAATGCCCTACAATTACCGCAGGGTTTGATAGTTTCACTAGAGGAAGGTATGGGCATCCATCTCAAAATAGAGCTATAACTCTTAGAGAGGGGGCTATGTTGCAAGGATTCCCCATTGACTACCGGTTTTACGGTAAGAGGGATGCTATAAGGTTGCAAATTGGGAATGCTGTTCCGCCTCCAGTAGCTAAAGCTGCAGGAACAGCAATTATTAAATGCCTTAATAATCAGAGCTCTGAAAACAGCAGTTATCAAAGCCCTATTGAGAACACTAATGAGGAGCAAATTGAGCTGTTCTCATAAAGAAATTATTTATATCTAACAAAAATTCACCCATTGATTTGACCGGTATAATATCGGTCAAATCAGCCTGTAGATATCTTTCAGGTATATCACAATAATACATACCTGCAACATTTGACAGGTATTTTTGATATAACCGTATAGTTCCAGGTACACATATATGGTTTACTTTTCGATTGACTTTATCTTGCTGGGTTTCACTAATACATGCCAAGAAAGAATTAAAAACACCATTACCGAAATATGAATCTAAAATTCGTTGTTGGGCAAATGGCTGAACGATTCGTTCCCTTGTTGTTATTTTTAATGGAATAACAACTCCTCGGTTCACATCTGCGCCACTCTTAATTACTACATCGGTAGAAACACTCGCTGGATCTGCAAGCTCTTCATCAGAGTTTATCTGATCAATCAATGGAATGTGTTTTGAAAAAATTTCATTAGGTAGCATTACTTTCAAGAGAGCTGCGATGTAAATTTCAAAAACTGTGCCTGGTGTTTTTCTGCTGCCTTTCTTCCACAGATCAAAAGCACAAGCTATGGACATGATTGATGTATATATAACTTTATTTGCTAATGTTGATTTATCGGAGTCCCAGCTAGTGTTTATCTGCTTTAAATCGATAAGCACATTATTGCTTAGTTCCTTATAAATATTTATATCTCTGATATATAAATCATCTCTGATAGGCCTAGAAATCTCATTATTACCAAAGAATGCATGGTAGCCTATCTCTTTTTTTCCTTTAAATGGACCAAAATAATCATATTTTGCATTCTCACTTAAGAGATTCATTGAGTGCTCGATTAACTCTAAAGTTGCTGGAAGATGATCAAGATTCCGATTATAAAGTTTAGATGCACGACTTATTAGCTCCCTTAATTTATCCACTTCAGACACCCCATTAATTTGCGTAAAGATGTATCATATCAATAACTTGCTTTCAGAACACTACATGATCAAAAAAATTCCAATTGACTCTGTCTCAACAGCTCTGCTCCGATGAGCTACTTTAGGCTTGTTGTCGAAAGATGTTTATTACCTATATGTCTATTACAACTAGATCTGAAGTATGAGGCCATCTTGGAGGTATCTGCCTTTAAAGCCTTCAAATGCTCGTTCAAATGAAGAGGAAGTATCCACTATTGGCAGTGTAGATCAGGGCACTTAGTGTTGAGCTGCTGAAGCTGTTTTTTAGTCGTGGCTGATTTTTTTATCTATTAGACGGAAATCATTGGTTTTACCATACTTCAATCCAGTCATTACATTGATGACGCCCTACACAATACATGAGGATATAGCTACCAATTTAAAAATCTATTTAGTACAACAGTATTACTGAGTTTTTTACAGAGCAATGAGTCAACACACGTATCACCTATTCTTGGAAAGAATGTTCATGGAAAAATATTTATTTCTATAAAAAGACCTTAAAATCATAAAGTTACAGTGAAAAGCGTTAACCGCAAGGAGTATATCATGGCCTTCAAGACGCCCCTTACAGGCTCAACTGTACCAGAAACACCAGACAGGCTTTTTCGAGAGCTAACTCGACGAAAGTTTCCAGACGTATTGCCACATCAGGCAGCTATCATGAAGGCTTACGCAGAGAAGGCAGTTGGAATGCCCGATGTTGCTCTTCAATTACCTACTGGAAGCGGTAAAACTCTTGTAGGTCTCTTGATCGCGGAATGGAGGCGTCGAAAATTCAAGGAACGGGTAGTGTACCTTTGTCCGACAAAACAGCTGGTTTACCAGGTTGCTGAACAAGCTAATGAAAAATATGGGCTGTCCGTGGCAACGTTTGTGGGTAAACAGCGCAATTTTTCACCTGTTGACAAAACGGACTATCTCCAAGCCGAAAAAATTGCAGTAACTACCTACTCCAGCCTTTTTAATACTAATCCGTTTTTCAATCAAGCGGATGTTATATTTGTTGATGATGCTCATGCCAGTGAGAATTATATTGCTTCACACTGGACATTACGTATCAATCGGCTGGAAGAAAAGTACAAGCCTCTGCATCAGGCTTTATGCAATGTGTTTACCCCTCATCTTACGCCCACTGATTTGTCACGACTCCGAGGTGTATGGGAGGACGTGGGTGATCGTTCTTGGGTTGAGAAACTTGCAACTCCCACTTTAACTCTGCTCAAGTCACAAATTATCGAAATATTAGATGCACATACGCAAGGAACTGACCTTGCCTATACATGGTCATTGATTAGGGGCCATCTAGATGCATGTCATATCTACCTATCTTCTCAAGAGATCCTGATCCGCCCTCTTTTACCACCGACGTTCTCGCATCAAGCGTTTGAAAATGCCAAGCAGCGTATCTACATGTCAGCGACTTTAGGAGCAGGTGGAGACCTAGAACGTTTGACGGGGAGAAAAACTATTACACGTCTACCAGCGCCAGAAGGTTGGGATACTCAAGGAGTTGGCCGCCGTTTCTTCATCTTTCCAGAAATGTCGCTCACTGCTGAGCAAACTGCAGATTTGAGAAAGGAGCTCATGCAGAGAGCAGGTCGAAGTGTGGTTCTCGTGCCCAGTGATAGAGAAGCAGATGCGATCGCTTTAGAAGTTACTAATAATTTAAAATATCCTGTCTTTAAGGCGAGTGATATTGAAGAATCGAAAGCAAGCTTTGTAAATTCTAAACAAGCAGTAGCTGTAGTATCAAACCGATATGATGGGATCGATTTTGCAGGAGAAGAATGCCGATTACTATTTATAGAGGGGCTACCTAAAGCAATGAACATCCAAGAGCGTTTCCTCATGACTCGAATGGCCGCGAACGCTCTTTATAACGAACGGATTCAAACCCGCGTAGTACAAGCTATAGGTCGTTGCACTCGATCATTAGAAGACTATTCTGCTGTTGTTGTGTCTGGAGAGGAACTCCCTGACTATCTCGCCGATCTTCGCCGTAGGCCTTTCTTTCATCCCGAGCTTCAGGCCGAGATAAACTTTGGTGCTCACCAATCTAAAGACACTGGGCTTTCAGATTTGGTGGAGAACTTTGAAATCTTCTTAGAAAATGATCGTGATTGGGAAACAGTAAATAGACAAATTCTGGATGAGCGTGACCGATCTCAGCAGCAATTCCTGCCAGCTATTCAAGAGCTTGAGGTAAGCGCAGCGGCTGAGATCGATTATCAAACTGCGCTATGGCGACATGATTATTATAATGCGATAGCTGCCGCTGAGAGGGTCTTAGGTACATTAAAATCACCTGACTTGCGTGGTTATCGAGCTCTATGGAATTATCTTGCAGGCTCTGCATGCCATCTTGCAGCGCAAGATGGCAATACAGCTATGGCTGCTAAAGCAAGACAATATTATCAAGATGCTCACAAATGCGCTCCCAATATTCCGTGGTTGACAGTATTTGCCCGTAGAGAAGTTGGAGATAGTATCACTGTCCAGGTCGATGACATTGCATTGCAACGTCAGGTGGAAAGAATTGGTGCTGAACTCACGCGTCTCGGTGCCACCCATGACCGCGATTTCGCAAAACTGGAACGGTCAATTCTCAGCGGACTCCTGCGACCAGAAACCTTCGAAAATGCACAAAAGGAGCTAGGTACGCTGCTGGGGTTCAATGCTGGGAAAATCGAAAGTGAAGGTTCTCCAGATCCTTGGTGGATAGCTGAATCCCAGTGCATTGTATTCGAAGATTATGTGAATACGACAGATGGTACATTGAGTGTCACAAAAGCGCGGCAAGCAACATCTCATCCTGATTGGATGAGAGCAAATGTTGCGGAGTCTGCGGAATGCGAGTTTCTGGCGGTATTGGTTACACCTGCAACTAAGATTAGTTCAGCTGCGGTTGTTCACGCGGCTGGATTATTCTACTGGGGGCTCGAAGATTTTTGTTCATTTGCTACCCATGCTTTACAGGTCATCCGTCAACTCCGAACTACCTTCTTTGAGCAAGGCGACTTAGTCTGGCAAGCAGAAGCCGCTGAAATTCTCAAGCAGCAGGGTTTAGACTTTGCATCGATTAAAATGCGTGTTACGGCCAATCCGGTTAAGCTGTGCATGCAGGCGGTTTGATATATTAACAAATAGAGGGTTATTGGCCCTCTATTGTTTTTAGAATATTACACTGCAAAAGTTTATAACTTTTTGACATACGCCTCGTAGATCAACATATCGCAATGTTCATAATGTCTTCATCATCACCATTTTTGTATCCAATAAGGAGCGGTTCTCAAAATACTTCTACTTTTATGAATCGCATCTATATAGCCAATGAACAGGGCGTTTTCGATTAAGCATTCTCTGAAAATTAAGAGTGTTGATATTATGCTGGATTATGCCGTGGCCGGCCCCGTTTCTCCCTGTTTCGTAAAATACATTCACTGCGTCCAAATGTACGCGCTCCTTGTGGCAAACTCAAACGAACAGCCGTATCAACCTTAGTAATATAGGTAATAGCTCTCTGCAATGCGTGACGTTTCTCCTCATTAGTGTAATGAATATCACCAATACCTGAATGGGCGTAGCCATTGGCAATCGCATTACAATTAAAGTACAGCCCTTTACCCTCGGTAATCTCATTTTTCCAGAACTCACCGATTCGACGAGCCAATGAAACATCACCACGAACTTTACTCCCGTCAAAGAAGAAACAGGTGTGATAATGAAAACCCTTGTACTGCCCGTATTCAAGTTTCCATATGTACCCTAGGCAATGTTCAAATAAAGGGTGTGACTTTATCCGTTTAAATAAACGCTTACAGTGTAGCCGGGTTGTGTTTACGGGAACTGTTTTGCTTTTAACAATTTTTTTCTGATAGGACAAATCAACACGGACCACCAGTAAACGAGAATGATACTCAAAAAGATGATTCACATAATCTAATGCACCTTTTAAATTTTTACTGGCGGCCCGCTGGAAATTACGCAGCAGTCGTTTATGCCGGATTGAATTTGCTCCCTCACGAAACAGTTTCAGTACACTATTTATTGTGTCTACACGTGATGTTGATAACTCAGTCAGATTATATACTTTAAGCACTGTACTGAATAATTTTATCGTGGGATGCACTTGTTGATACTCACTAATATTGACTTTCAGCTCTGATAAGCTATTGACGGCTTCCTCAAGTAAATAACCCGTTTTAGTATATTTTCCCGATTTAGTAAGTTTAAATTCTTCATATTCAGAACTCAGTATTTTGTTTAAAATAAAAAGAACCCGACGTTGTACTTGTACGGTATCAAAATCTTCTGTGACGATGAATGCAGTATCACTATCAGTAGAATGCATGCTGCTTGATTCCACATCAAAATAATTTTCAGTGGTCATGATTATCCTGTACCTGCTTTGTATCAATAGTTATAAATCAGTTATGAAAGATCAACTGCATACAATTACGGCTCATTAATAATGAGTAAAAAGGTTTATCAGGCTTGAACACCTAACGTCACGTAAAGGGAAAATAATTCACTTTACTATTTTATAGTATACACAATAACAATGTTCATGTGCTGATTCATATCAACATAATAATGAATGTTAAATCAATATTAATAATAATATAATAATAACATAAGAACCATAATCCCTGAATTTAACTGGAGAGGTCTGCAGCCCTTCCATAGAAATAAAATATCACCCAGTCCAGTGTTCTTTACTGATATATTAATATCAGTTGAAAGAAAGTTAGTGCATCAGATGTATCGCGCACGGTACGACTAAATCGGCCCTACATCCTGTGCTGGCTATCCAGCCATGCCTTAATCTCTTTGAGATACCAGCGACTGGCGCGTCCCAGTTTCAGCGGTTTTGGGAAGAGATCATTACTCATCAGTTTGTAAATACCCCCACGGGATAATCCGGTGATTTCACAAATAAATTTCAAATCAATCAGTTTTAACTGCTGTTCATAATCCATTTGCATGTCTTCTTGTTTGTTCTCTTTCACAGCATAACCCCTTGTTATGTTGAACTCAGGGCTAAGGTAAACAAAAAAAAATCTGCCGTAACGGTAAAATTTAATGCCCAGAAATGTACGTTGACATTTTTTTTGAAATATGATTACGTTCCTGGCTGCACCTTTCTAAGTTTGAGGTTGAGGTTGTACCCATCTTTCTTTTCACGAAGCGCATCAAGCAGCGGTATGAACGTGCCCTGACCCAGCACGCTTTCGAAGGTTTTCAGCACAGTGTTAGCAAATACCCTCGAATCGAAATCAGTATTCTTCTGGGCGAGGTCTACCGGAAGACCTCCCAGCAAGTTATAAATCTGCCACGAAGGTAGCTGCTTTTTATTTTTAATCTGCCAGATAACAAGATCCATTAACGGTAGGGTTTTGTGTACTCTAATTTTCAGTATTTTTCCGTCGCTCAGCATCTTATGCTTACGATAACGGGTCAGAATTTCCTGAAAAGATGAAAGTATTTCTGACTCACTGCAGTAGGGGTTAACGGACAGATAAATTTGCTCTATGCCCCGATTTTGTTCCTGAAGTGTAGTCAGAAGCGTATCCAGACCAACATCTTCCTTCCTAGCGAAACCGAGATAACACGGATGTGTGAAATCTTCAGTTACCGAGAATGTGAGCTTATCAGCGACAGAAATTGCATTGTAGCATTCATTAATATCCCTGATGCTTAATTCCCGCACCGGGACAGGATCTTCTGATAAGATAAACTCTCTGGCCGCTGATCCTGCATCAGGTTTCGGATATATAATTTCTGGATTCTCTTTGTCAGAGATAAAATAATCGCTTATGACAGGCTGACCTTCGGTGATTTTGGCATAAAGTTTCCTAAATAAATCTGTCGTAATGACGTCGTAGTCTGAATCAGTATTTGCAACAATACCTAAATTTATCCGTATGACCAGTTCACGGACAAGTGCACTAAAGGGCATCTCATTAGCAAATTGATAGTTCTTTATTTTAAACCAGTTAAATTCTTCTGGGTTACCTTTATATTTTACACACTGAGCGCGTGAGAGTACCTGACTGTAATAGGTCTCAGTAGTCACCTTTTCAGCCTCATCTGTACTAAGTGTATTGTGAGTTTCGTCCTTCATATGCTCTCCTTTTCGTGCGAGGGTGTATTTTGGCTTACCGATATTCTATTATAAAAATGAATGTATCCGTCACCCATAGCGCTCACGTTTTAGCGGCTAAATCTGCTAAATTAAGCACATTTAGCCGCTTTTTTTATGTGTGTGCGGTTCAATTCCTCATCTGCGCGACTACCAGCGGCTTGTTTACCCCCTGAAATTAAACGGAGCGATCAGCAGCGTTCTGCCATTATGAACCATCGAAATCCGGTAAGTATTATGCAGGTGTTCCAGTGCTGGCTGTAACCGGCCCGGCGTGCGAAGCAGATTTGGTACCCTGGGACTCATCCAGCTTCTCGTTAAGGGCTGACCGTTATTATCCATGAAGCGATCATGCAGCCATCGCCATAACAGCACGGCATCCTGAACATGCTGAGGTTGTTCCGGCTTAGTACCAAACAAATAAAGCGCTTCGTTCAGATACCATTCACTGACCTTCTGAGCATTCATCAACGTCTCTTCGGGAATATCACCCTCATCGCCATTAAAGTAATGGAACAGTGCCGCGAGACGTGCCACCTTATTCCCTTCTTTGGAGGCAAAATCGCGCAGGGAACCATAACGACCATTCTCAGTCATCTCTTGTTCCAGGTACTCACTCATTGCTCCCCATTGCAGCTGTGCTTCCGGCGTAAAAGTCAGTTTTTCCTGACGTACTGGAACCCCGGCTTCTGTTTTCCGGACATAGTTCTTCAGAAGTTCCTGAAGACGTTTATGGTACGGGACCAGCAGTTGCCGGTAATTTTCAAGAATATATCCTGTTCGTGTACCAATCGTACTTTCAGGGCGGGAAAAAAAGAACCGGGCCAGAAAGCCATTTCCCCGGGCCTGCTGCTGTGCCCGTTTGAAATACTTACGTAAAGGCGCATCCTGTACCATCAGGCATGCACTTAGCCGGGCATTATGAACGGTGAAACTTTCCGAGCACCGCCGGGATACCGTAAATGGTGCTCCGTCCCACAGGTCATTTAGCATCCCCAGATTCCGTATTGCTTGCCCTCCCAGAATGATATCCCCCTCAGCGGAATGTAATGCCATCGATCCTCCCCCCTTATGCAACTGAAACTGCAAAGCTGCAGGGGTAATGTCACTGCCCAGCAGTTGTACTCGTGTCGGCTCCTGTGGAATGGTTTCCCGGTGTGCCCTGATACTCTCTTTAATCTCCTCTGTTGACTGTTTTTTTTTGACCTGGTTATTCAGTTTACTTTTTAGTGCCTTAAGTTCCTCTGCCCATATCTCCCGTTCAGTCTCATACACCTGAATCGCATTGCCATACCGAATCTCGGCTTCATGCTCGAACTCATGTATTGGGGCCATAAAAAGTTTATCCACTGTAGACTTACGTTCTCCTGATTCTGCTACAGTGCAGAAATTACATGACACCGGAAATGTCAGACCTTCTGCCGGGCTGATATCCGTTAATCCCTGGCAAAGCAGAGAAACCGGCGCCATAGCGGAAGCAAAAATCAGCGCTACCGGTGCTTTTGTTTTACTGCCTGCTCCGATAATCGCATTTCGAATAATTTCCGGCACACGCTCCAGAGGGAATTGCGGTCCTCCATTCAATAACCCGGATACGTAAAGGTTACTCATAATCTCTCCTTTCAGTTTTTTAATTAATAAATCTGACCTCCAAGCTTATTGAAAACAGTATTTTCACTTTTTACAATTACTATAGGTTTTCGATTTTCAGCAAATTACGTCAGTTGATATCGGTAGACTGCTATTGATGAAATCAAGAAAATGTTGAATCATGTTCTTATTGCCTTATTCAGCTGATTTTTGAGTTCAACGCAGTTTTGTTATTTATTTTTGAAAATAATCTGCCAGTAGTAGCCCAAAAAACAAGTCATTATTTATCTGACTTCATGCATTAACGTTTTTTGCATGTATTATCATCCCATTTTCAGAAAACCTTCAGATATATATCACCTTAATGAACAAGTACAGGCATGTGGTATCTTTGACTGAGTGATGATTCCTCCTCCTAAATATCGACATACCCTGTCGCCCGGAGAACGTTGCGTACAAAAATCAACCAATCCTGATGACGCAACCGTGTAGTGCTCACTCTTATAGTGTGATCTCTCACTACACAATCAGAGAAAGAATAATGGCTGTATACCGTAATGACCCTGATTTGAATCTGCTGGGCCAGTGCAGCAATGAAGAACTGCAATTGCTGGTTTCCATCCTGACCACCGACCCACGCGACGGTGACACCCGCTGGACAGAGAGTCTTACCGGAACCCCGGAGTTTCGTCTGCTGGCACCAGACCATCGCCGCTACTGGCAACTGATAGCCGCTGAGCTTCAGCGTTACGGCGCGAATACCCTGGCGAGTCTGGTCCGGCTGGGGCAAGGCGTGACCTATCGGGAAATTCTCGTTGATGTCTGTGACAAGCTTGATGTGAATTACAACCAGAAAAGTACTACCGAAACCATTGAGCTTGCTCTGTTGATGAAGGTACTGGAAAAGAGCCTGGATCAGATGACACCGGAAGAGCTGGCTGCTTTTTCCCGCAATATGCATCTGGATCTGACAAACCCCACGCCGCAACTCATTCTTATCGCCGTTCAGGCTGCCATACGGACTTCCTCGCTGGCTGCGCTGGAGCTGGCAACGATGTTGTCTGCCAGTGTCATTGCCTCTCTGGGTGGTATTGCCACCTGGGGGACAGTTGTGGTTACTTCGCGCGCACTTTCCGTACTGGCGGGTCCTCTTGCCATCGCACTGAGCTCAGCGTGGATGATTTCCGACCTCGCCGGTCCGGCTTATCGGGTCACGATACCCGCCTGCATCATTGTGTCCTGGCTGAGACAGCAGCACCTTTCCCGCTAACAACGTTTTACTTTAACCTCCAGCCCCGACGGGGCTGCTATTTGCGCAGGAAGCATCCCTCATGTCTGAACAGGAACAACGTTATGACCGCCTGGCAAGCCGTCTCGCCATACTGGTCAGCCGCCTCTTTATGGGGGAAACGCTCAGTGTCAGTCAACTTGCTCAGGAGTTTGGCGTCTCTGAGCGCACCGTTCAGCGCGACCTGCGTGAACGACTGCGCTATATCGACACGGAATATTCCGGGGGGAGTTTTCGCCTGCGGGATGCACGGGGCCCCTTTCGCACTAACAGTGACATTATCCGCTTTGCCCGGATAACCAGCGTGGCACATTACTTTCCGGCACTAGACCCCAAGTTGTTGTCTGTCCTGCTCGACAGCGGTCAGGATTCCCCCTGCATTATCTGGAATGCGCCACCCCTTCAGGCTCCGGCGTTGTTTGGCGGTTTTCAGGTCATTATCCAGGCCATCATCAGCAGTCGCCGCATTCATTTTCTGCACCACGGACACCATCAGTCCGCCGTTGCTCCTTACCGGCTTATCTGCCTGGAAGGCGAGTGGTACCTGACTGCAGTGACTGGCGAGCGGATTCAGGTATTTACCCTTTCAGCCATCTCCGATGTGGTCATGACCATCGGGGGCTTCACCAGAAGCAGCCATATCCGGCGGATTTTTGAAGACCCGCGATTTATTCAGGCCCTGCCGCATTTTCAGTACATCAGTGGGCTTATCCGGGAATGAACCGCATGTTCATTCGTCAGCCCACCAATTTCCCTAACAGAAGGAGTTCATCTTGAAAAATGTATCGCTCAGCGCCCTGGTACTGGCAGGCAGTCTGCTGCCGGTTATGGCGCAGGCATCTGGCAACCAGGATACCTGGACCCGTGGATGGGGGCAGGGAGTATCAGAGTTTGTTATCAACGGGGAAGGTCAGTCGCAACTGTCTCTGACCTGTGAGGATTACGGCTCGCAACCGGCCACGGTCATATTTACTGACGCCAGCGGGCATCAGGTCAGTATGGATGAAGATAAAAGCCTTCAGGTCAGCATTGACGGCGGAGCCCCCATCGATATCAGCGAATCTGAAAGTCGTGTGGGCGGTAATAACCTCGCGCAGGCCTGGGCCCAGTTACGTAATGGCAAGCAGGTCTCAGTGACAGGAGACGGTGTTAAGCCTGCCACATTCACGCTGGCCGGGGCGGCCAAGGTTTTACCGGTATTCGGGACCCACGGCTGTGTGGGTAAAGATGCACTCTAGCCCGCATCTGAATTTAACGCCTGTTGATTACGTTATTTTTAAAAGGAACATATTATGAAATTTAAATACATGCTGGTACCCGCACTACTTGTATTCTCAGCCCATACGCTGGCAGAGCCAACGCCACCCATCAAAGTGGAGACCAGTAACCAGGTCCATCCTGCCGGAACACGCTACGTCACTGTTGTGGTCACCTCCCTGGATGACAGTATCAATGTTGAAAACATAGACGTGAACCGCGGTAACTGTCGCATCGACAACCAGAAGTACCTGTCTTCAAAAAATAAGGAAACCATTCTGCCTGCCACCCTGCGCTACGGGCAGTCCGTCAGAGTGAGTTTTTATAATAACTGCGTGGCTTCTGAAGTCGTCGTCACCACGGATAAGGGGGGATGGCGTTACACCTACCACTGAGCCACTTTCCTGTATCAGCTTCCTCAAATAAATCTTCACTCCACCAGAGGGCTGCCACCAGGCAGTCCGGAGCAAACCCTATGACCTTTCTGAAAATGCTGGTGACTACCCTGAGCCAGGTGCTGACCTGGTGCGGCGGGCATCAGGCCCGGCAGTATATTGAAATTCACCTGCGTCAGGCAGGCTACGATGAGAGCAGTATTGATACAGCCCGGGAAGCGGTCACGTTACTGGTCACTGCACTTATCACCGCCCTGATGGCGCAGATACTGAAGATTCTGGATACGCTGTAGCCCCGCCCGCCATATCCGTCCCATTGAGAACATCATATCTGCCCCTGCCTCCTCACGGAGCAGGGGCTTTTGCTTTCATGCCGTCAGATTAATCAGATGAGGAATCAACCATGCGATTAGCCAGCCGTTTTGGCCGGGTGAACCAGATCCGCCGAGACCGTCCCTTAACCCACGAAGAACTGATGCAGCATGTCCCCAGCGTCTTCGGGGAAGACAAGCATGACTCCAGAAGCGAAAAGTATACCTACATACCCACGATCACCCTGCTGGAGAACCTTAAGCGCGAAGGGTTCCAGCCATTCTTTGCCTGTCAGTCACGAGTGCGCGACCAGCGCCGACGGGAACATACAAAGCATATGCTCCGGCTGCGTCGTGCCGGTCAGATAAACGGTCAGCAGGTGCCGGAAATCATCATTCTGAATTCTCACGATGGCGCATTGAGTTTTCAGTTACTGCCGGGGATATTCAGAAGCGTCTGCACCAATTCGCTCGTCTGCGGACAGTCGTTTGGCGAGATCCGCGTGCCGCACAGGGGCGATGTCGTCGGGAAGGTGATTGAGGGGGCCTATGAGGTTCTCAGCGTCTTTGACCGGGTGGAAGAGAAACGTGACGCCATGCAGTCCGTGCAACTAACCACCTGCATTACCTTGCTGACCGTGCCAGCATTACCGGGACATTTAATGACGCAGATTTACGCCATCTGGACCAGGCATTTCCGGTACTGATGAAGCAGATGGAGCTTATGCTGACCAGCAACGAACTCACGCCCCACATTCAGCGCTGCATCACGCTCCACGCAAAAGGGCTGATATGTGAGGCCGATACGCTCGGCTCCTTTGGCTATCTGTACATCGTAATTTATCCGACATCTGCAACAACCGCATAAACCCCGGACGCTTTTCCTTCGTCAAACCAGCCAACAAAGAGCGCAAACCATGCAAATACAATCCATGCCCCCTCAAAGGGTGGCATCGTCACGTCTGTCATCAGTCGAAATCTGGCAAAAATTACTGGAGTATCTGCTGGAGCAACACTACGGCCTTATCCACAGGCATTCCCGCAGCATAAATCGCCGGGTCCGTTGGGTGAGGTCACCGCCTTTGTCATACCAGCGTTCGACGATATCCCTGGCAGAGCGAATGGAGTCATTACCCGTTGTCGCAGTTTGCCACGACCGTGCCAGAAGCGTTGAGATATCCATGGATTAACGTCGCGCCTGCGAAACGGCTGCGGGAGTATTGCGGACACCAGGCAGATAAATATTGCGAACCAGCTTCAGGAGGAAAAAGACATCGCTCAGGTTGCTCACGCCGGGTACCAGATGGCGAAAGGCTATCCGCGCACGAAAACGCGCCCGGACCGCCTGTCGGTCATTCACCCTGCGCCGGTACAGGCCCAGAAAATGGCGGCTTTCCACCAGCGCATGCCTGACCAGCGCTCGTCTGACTGCCCGGTATTGCGTCTGTGTGCTGAGTGCCAGAATATCTGCAATCACATCTATATAGCTGAATGCTCGAATATCGTAATAATCCGGGCGGTGGGTAATTGACGCCGGGTTATTCATCCACAGGTAATCCTGTCTGTCAGAGAAATAAAACCGGCCATCTGCGGCGGCAAGCTGTATCGTCCAGAGAATATCCTTGTGGCTTTTCCCTTCCTGGAATCGCAGGTTATGCTCGCGGATATACGCTGAACGGATTATCTGCAGCCACAGGTAATGCGGCCACTCCCTCCGACTGACGCAATGGCGTATCCACTGCTGACCCGTCAGCGTCTGGCCGTAAGGCTGTCTGCGGTGAACGGGATGCCGCAGATGTCCGGCACTGTCTGTATGCCGGGCATTGAAAAGGACGACATCGGCCTGTGCTTCGCGGGCTGTGCGCAGCCGCTCCTGCAGAAAATCTGCCGCAACCCGGTCATCCGCATCCAGGAACACCACCCATTCACCACGGTGAATCGCCAGTGCAGTATTACGGGCAGCATACACGCCCTGATTTTCCTGACGAATGAGAATAAGCCGTTCATCTGTAATGGCGCTGAGTACCGTCCATGTTTCGTCGGAGGAGCCATCATCCACAACGATGATTTCAGTACTCAGCGTTGTTTCGCCAAGCAGTGTCTGGACCAGAACCCCGATACTGTCAGCCGCATTGAAGGCAGGAATGATGACGCTGATATCGATGTTGATTTTCATTGAGCAAAGGGAATGTAAACAGGGGGAAGCTTCAGTGTTGTCACCCCATCAGGGGCAATAACCTGCCGGGTATGAAACATTGTCAGGAAGAGCGTCCCAGTGATTTTCGTGCTGGTGTGGACACCACCCGTTTTTCTCTGATTTCCTGGTTAACCACCATCAGACAGTCATCGCAGAATTCTTTATCCAGCCCGAAAATCCGGTCCAGAACGCCTCTTTTCTTGTTACATCTGGCACATCTTTTCATTCCAACACCTGCTGTCGCATTCCGATGCCATGCTTGCAGGACAAAAGAAAGCCGCCCGCCAGAAGACAGGAAATAAATTAATAAACAATACGTTAAATGAGTTTTTGGGAATTTATCACAGGTACTACCGGGCCGGATAATTCATTTTGCAGATCAATTTTTATCAATCGATCGGTTTAACCGATCATCTTTTTTACTCTGCTTTACTCGCCCCGTGTTCCTGCACACTCTACTCCGGTAAGGACGTGCTTTTACGTTAACGAATATTGCCTCTCGGTATTAAACCCATTTTGGTGTTTTTTACTCATATTTGTGTTTGAATGGCATTCATTACTTTTAAGAGGGAGAGATGTCATCTTGCAAAACAAAATCAAAGAACTTCGTTCCCAGCTATCAATCACTCAACGTGAGTTGGCAGATATGGTTGGTACCAGCCAACAGCAGATTCAGCGTATCGAAACAGGGAAAGTTGCGGCCAAGTTGGGGCTGGCGCAAGCGATTAGCGCGGTCTTAAAAAAGCCATTGAGCGCTGTTTTTCCAGATAGCGATAAATTGCTGAAGAAACTGCGCAATCAAGGTAGCCGTAGTGACGATGAGCTGGAAAGTATCGCCGCTAATGGCATTGAAATGGATGGCTGCATTTGGACGGTGAAACTCTGGCTACGAGGGCAACAAGATTATTTGCTGTTACCTATTTCCCCGGCTGATAAGCGTCGTTTTTACTCACACTTTCAGGAAAGTGTAGTGCCAGACCGTGAGCTTTTTTTTGTTTTTGACTCTGAGCAGCATCGTTATGCCTTTAATACCCGAGAAGTCATTTTCCATCAATTCTTGTTTGAGGCACTTCCTCTTATTACTGACGAAGATAATAATGACGAAAATGAAGGAAGATACGGAAATGTCCAAATCACTATGGCGAACGGTGGGCCGGTTATTGAGTTGTGCTGCGAATCAGATGAAAGAGAGGGAGAACTCTGGAATATAGGTCAATTGAATTCCTTTTTTTATATGTTGGAGTTGGAACCAGAGTCAACAGAGCGATACCAGATCACAGACGAAGATGGAGAAGATGCTTTTATCCGAGTAGGCTCTATTGCCATGGTGCGAGTAGCACTTGACGCGCTAGAGCCTATGGAAGAGGAAGACGATGAATAATCGTTTTCCTAGGAAATCTTGCTGAGTATATATGTGAGTATATTAGCTGGTTTTATCTGTTTTTAATTATTTATAATTCAGATGGTTATGTTGAAATGATCGGTCCGGCCTTCGCAACAATAACTCAAAGTCCATACAAATCACCAAACGCACAGGCCCTCGTTAATAACCTGACGCAATCGATCCTGGCAAAAACCTTCCGGGGTGAACTCACCGCCCAGTGGCGGGCAGAAAACCCGGAATTGATCTGCAGGGAAAACAGCGCTCCCGAATTACTAGAAAAAACAAAGCCGAACGTGTAGCCAGCACAGGAAAAAAGCTTCTCGTAGAAAATCCTGAATCTTATTTTATTGTGTGAATTCATGCTGGATTTATTATTGTTTCCTGTCAGGTAAACCTTAATATTTATATTCAAATGATTTTATAAATTGCGTATTTCACGCTGTTGAAAGCTGGACTTCCCATCTCTTTCCTGATGATATGTACAGGTATTTAGCGCGGCACGGATGTGCTGCAACACACCCGCGCCGCTAATCACAATCACTATTTATAGGGAATAGTAATCATGACTGACGCTCATTCTATTGCACAACCGTCTGAACCAGAAGTCTCTCCGGCAAATAACCGTCAATTGACTGTTGGCTACGCGAGTCGCTATCCGGATTACAGCCGGATCCCTGCAATTACCATGAAAGGTCAATGGCTAAAAGCTGCCGGTTTTGCCATGGGCACAGTAGTAGATGTAAAGGTAATGCAAGGCTGTATTGTGCTCACCGCCCGGCAGGAGAGCGAACTGATGCAGTCGCTGCGCCAGGTGTGCAAACTGTCGGCGCGGAAACAAAAGCAGGTGCAGGAGTTTATTAAGGTCATTACCTCTAAACAGAAAGTAGCCTGAATGTGAATCCGCTCCCGATATTGCATCGGGAGCGATTAACTATCAGGAAGCCACTACCTCCATCAGTTCATTAGTCCTTCGTATCATTTAATAGCTTTACTTCGCTTTCAACTTTTTAATAGAAGAAACTGATGCTTAAATTGCCTTTTAAAAAATAAAAGGCTGTTTGACCAGTGTTATCGAAAATAATATGAAAATCTTAGAGGAGGAAATTGCAAAAGTAGCTTACATCGGCTGACCTCCCTGATGAAATCGTCAACAATAGTAATACACTCAAATGCGACAACCTGTGGCACGCAAATCTACGACATAATACTGCTTTGATTTTAAATCACACTTTAGGGCCAGTCTTCTTTAAAGTGGCTGATGATTATAGCTACAATATTGCGCAGGACTATTGATACCTCAAGGAGGATTTGAGCTATGGATAATGAAGACGAAGTGAGAGTTATTCTTTCCCCGGTGCAGCTTGCGGCTTTACTATCAGATAAAAGCGTTAGCGAAGGCGAAACTCTGAGTAATCGCTTTTATGGCGGTTTAGGCCTTGCGGGTGGTATCGTTGAGCTATTTGGTGCCCGGTGCCATGTGCGTAGTACCTGAACCCACGATGCTGACTAAAGCGGGATGTGTTGTCGTTGGCACGCATGGACTGGATACTGTGCAGGCATCTCTGCGGCAGATCTGGACAGGCAAAGGTACTGAGACCGATACCTACAATTCTGCTGTCTCACTGGCACAGGCGCTGGGGGCTGATAAAAATACGGCAATGAAAGTGGGATTCACAGTCGATCTGGCAGTTCCACTGGCATTTTCTTTTGCTACAGGCGCCCAGCGTGTTATTGCGATACGCAGTGGTCGCATCAAGCTTGCTGAACATGAATCTCTTCCTGGTACTAATGCGGCTGGACATGCTATTGAAAGACACGCAGGCAAAACTGCGGAAGAGTTATTTGAACGGCTTGAAAAATCCCCAAGATTGAAGTCATCGAGCAACTTTAAAAGTACCCGGGATGCTGAAATACTTATCTCTAAGATTTTAAGAGACAATAAGAATAGCATCACACTGTGGGTGAAGAATGTTCCCGAAGGTCTCAAAGCTAAAACAGTGTTAGATGGTAGCTTTGCCCGCCAGACAGGTATTTCAGTTTCCAGAGGAATAATGGAAGTGAAAGCCTGCTATATGGTCCGTATAATACTCAAATTCGAGTATTGGAACGGTAAGCCCTTTTTCATCCTGACTGCTTATCCGATGGTATAACTATGAAAAACATTAACATAGCCGGACTTGATAGCCTTATTGCCATCTATTTCGGACAAGACTATGACCTGTTCGGTAGTGGTGAAAGTGTAGATGCCCAAATCAACGCATGGATTGCAGACTCCACTGCTGCTTCACGACATGGCTTGATGGGTGATATTGAGCAATTTATGAGGGAGTGTGACAACCTGGAGGAGGACTTCAGAAGCCGCTATGGCGCGGAATTTTCTACAGAATTATGGGAAACGACGCCTGCCGAATTCCTCAACCTTTTAAAGCAAAAGGTTAGTGCACCTCTTTCTCAAGGCTGATTTGCCATTACAATAAGCGCTCCCCCCAATATGAATTCTTGCTGATGAGGTTGTACCTGCATTGAGTCGCCTGATCGGATGCAATCCACTTAACGGGAAATGGTTATGGCGATGCCGCTCGCTGCCGCTTTTCATCGCGCTGCTGCTGGTTGGATGCGCCCGCTCTGACGCGCTGTGGACGGTCACGCATGACCTCTGCATGACTAACCATCACTACCGGCGCGATCCTGCTCCCTGCCAGCAGGTCTATCAGCCGCAGGACAGTAACCAGGGCTTCAGCGTCATCCAGAATCCTCGTTACAGGCTGCATTTTCTTCTGGTCCCCACCATAGCGATCTCCGGCATTGAGAGCATCACGCTATCGCGCCCCGGGCGTCCCGACTATTTCGGTTACGCCTGGCTTATGCGTTATCCGCTGATGGCTGCCTATGGGGCTAGGGTGCCGGAGGATCGACTTGGCATGGCGCTGAATTCCGCTTATGGCCGCAGCCAGAATCAGCTGCATATTCATCTGACCTGCCTGCGGAAGGATGTTTATCGGCAGCTTCAGGCCGAGCGTCCTTATATTCAGGATGAGTGGCAACCCTTGCCTGATCGCCTGCTGAAACATACTTACTATGCCCGTCGCGTTATACAGCCGACGGCGATGGGGATCTATCCTGTCAGCTCTGTGGCACGTCATCTCCGGCTGTCGCCGCCGCAGCTGGCGGAATGGGGCGTAGCGCTCATCCCGGCGACGTTCTCAGGCGAAAAAGGGTTTATTCTGCTGGCTACCCGACGCGGTCTGGATAAGGGCAATCGGGCCTCCGTTGAGTCGTTACTGGATAAGCGCTGCGCGATCCTGTCAACGCCGCCGGCAGAGGTTTCAGTCGGCGATTAGCCTGGCACCATTGCCCCGAACTTTCAGCAGGCTGATGGCGGGAGTGACAATAACGATCGCCAGCGCAGAAAAGATCAGCTCATGCCGTAACGCAGGGCCAGTCCGTCAGGGGATCGCCACGAAAGAGCCCACCGCTTCACAGGCACAGACCCGCGCCAGCGTCTCTGGCGGGATGTGCCTCTGTAACGCATTGTCTAAGCTCACGCCGGACAGCCCGGACATCATCCAGGCCCTTATGAACCCGGAAATCAGACAGCCTGGCCCGGCGAACTGGCTCAGCACCAATGCAGAAAGGGCACATCCTTCATAAACATCCTCGCCTGAACCGATCCATCGACAACGTGAAACTTCTGGCAGAATGCTGTAAAAATGAAACAGTGTTTTATTTTGATAAAAACGTATCGGAGGCGACATGTCTGAAAATGCAGCACTACTGCTGGCCACAGGATTTGAAGAAGCAGAAGCGTTTATTACTCTCGATATTCTCAGTCGGCTGGGGATCGAAGTCACCACCGTTGCCTGCCAGCCTCAGCGCGAGATTGTCAGTTACCACGGTGTCGTCGTTAAAGCCGATAAGCAAATCGAAGAACTGCAGGACGCACATCTCTTTGATGCGCTGATCCTGCCTGGCGGACCGGAGGGGTCTGAGAATCTTGCCGCCAGCCCGGCGGTCACCGCCTTAATCCAGCGACATGATGAAGCCGGGATGCTGATTGCGCCCATCTGCTCTGCCGCCGCCCGGGTGCTGGGGGGAAATAACCTGCTGAAAGGCCGTCGCTATACCTGCTCGGGTGAGCTGGGGCTGGCGGTGAAAGATGGCGAGTATCTGATGGAGGATGTGGTGGAAGATGGCAATCTGCTCAGCGGCCGGGGTCTGGGTGTCGCCTTCGATTTTGCTTTCACCCTTGCTCTGCGCCTGACCGGGAACAAGGGCGCGGTCGACTTTCAGGCTGAACATATCTATTACCGTCCGTGGCTGAACAGGGAGCCTCGCTAAACGCCCGGATTGCAGCCATAAGAGAGACTGAATCTTCAGTGTCTCTCTACCGCGTGGCCGGGTCTTATCCGGGGTCGGCTTACCGGCACAGCGCCGCTTTCCTCACTGAACAGAACCATCTTCGCGGTGAGCATTTCGCTCGCCGCCGGTATCGGATTAACGATGGGTGCGTCAGGCGCTTGCCCACCCAGCCCCAGCGCAACAGAGAAGGCTTTCTTTATCGCGGGATATTAAAGTCGTTACCAATGATGGGGCATCACTCGCATTTATGGGGAAGAAGCAATGAAGAACCTGATTAAATGATCTGCCGCTATGGCTGCCACCGTGCTGATCTGTGGTGGTTTATTTATCGGGTTTGTCGCGTCGGGCTCAAATAACGTGACCGTTTACACGCAACGCGATTTTTTTAAATACCACACACTGACAGATACGGATATTGAAAACGCCCCGTGTATCACGGCGCGCTACTATTTTGAAGCCCATCCGGGAGACGGTTATTTCCGTTCAAATAGCATCGTATTTAAGGGGGCGGCAGAGACCGTATCGCTGCGTGCTTATCTCGAAAAACCGGGATACGCGAAGCAAAAACGCAGTCCGGGTGAGAAGGAGATATGATCAGCTGGATGGGGCTCTGTTCTGTCTCTGTTTCAATCCCCTGACCCGGGAAACTGAACTGACTAACGTGCTGAATAATTAATGCATTCGGATAAAACGTAACTGCCAGGCACTCATCCGCCCGGCAGCTCAGAACGTTTAATCAGTGCAGGCAGCACTGCTTATATTTTTTACCGCTGCCGCACGGGCAGGGATCGTTGCGGCCCGGCATTTTCTCTGCCGACACGGGCTTCTGCGGAACAGGAATGGCTTCAGGCTGAGAGATCCAGTGGTCGTGCAGCGCCAGGGCCGCCGGACGGATCGCCTCGATGCTGGCTTCCATCTCTTCCGGTGTCAGGGCGTCGATCTTCTCCAGGTTCTCTTCCGTGCCGTGCAGGGCGATGGCGTCCAGCGCAGGCTGCAGCTCTGGCGGCAGACCAGACCAGTCGCTCAGCGAGACACCGCGCATGTAGCCAAAGCACCACTCTTCAACCACAGTAAACTCCAGCCCCTCCATCTCGCGGATGCCAAACAGCGGTTCGAACTGCTCCGGGAATTCCGACAAGCGGTCAGCCACGTCATTCATATGCTGGAAGCAGAGCGACATAAAGCGGGTCATTTCACGCTCATTGCTCCATTTAGGAATATGTTTCTCGCCACCCCAGAGCGCGACCAGCCACTGGCTGGGTTCGATGGTCACGGGGCCAGAGAGGACGGCAGTCAGCAGACCATCGAGCTCGGAGACATCCATAATTGACGCTTCGCTGCCATATTTTTCCAGCATATCTTCCAGCCATTGCAGCTCTTTTTCGGACAGTGGGCCTTCTTTCATGCGGTTGCCTCCCGGGCGTATCAGATTTCAGCGTGGCGTTAAGCCTTAAAACCGCAGCAGTGTACACCCTTGCGGGCCACAAGACAGCTAACCCCGTTGCGGTGTCTCTGGCGGTTAAACCGCGCTTAGCCCCTGTTTCCGGTCGTTAAGCAGGCGATAGCCCACTGCACTTTGTGATACATTTTTGCGCTACCGCCCGCCCGTGACATGCTTTAAAGCGTTAAGTTAATGATTAAAAAATGAATAATGGATTTACTCTCTGCCAGGCGGATGCCGGATTACTCGCGGGGGCTGCCTCTCCCCGCCAGCGGGCCAGCAGAGCGATCAGGCTTTTCATGCCCGTTATCCTCTTCCTGCTGGCAGGCTGCGGCACCCTGTCGCAGACCTCCGCGCCGGTAAGCGATCGTGTTTATCTTACGCATGCCACCTTTGACGAAAATGTCGAAGATATCGTGCAGCACTACATGCAGCAGAAGCAGGTTCCTGGCATCAGCATTGCGGTCATCCATCACAATGGTCCGACGCGCTTTTATCCCTTTGGCGTCACCGACCGCGTGCATCGCCATCCGATCACGCCGGATACCCTGTTTGCGCTGGGATCGCTGAGTAAAGGCGTAACGGCAGAGGTGATTATCCAGCTGGTGGAGCAGGGCAGGCTGCGCTGGAGCGATACCCTGGCCGATCTGTTGCCTGAAAAGGTCACGCTCAGCGCGGACGCGCGGCGCATCACCTTGCTGCAACTGGTGACGCATACTTCCGGCCTGCCGCGTCAGGATATGGATCTGCCGATGCTGGCGCAGTTCATCGGTTATCTGGGCACGGGCGAGAACTTCTATGGCAATCTCGACAGCGACACACTGCTGAGTTATCTGGCAGATTTCACCGCGCCGTCCGTACGCGTGCCGCACTACTCTAACCTCGGCTATGCGCTGCTCGGTTATATCCTGCGCACCCGTTTTCATCAGGACATCCAGACGCAGGCGTCAGCACTGATCTTCGCGCCGCTGAAGATGAATCAGAGCAGTTTTATGCCGGAAACGCTGCCGGGTTATCCGCTGCGCGCGCTGGGGCATGCCGGCGATCAGCCGAAATTCATCCGTCGCGGCGCACTGACGCCCGACTGGCATTTTCACGGCAATATGGTGGCCGCGGCCAGTCTCTACAGTAATGCACGCGATCTCAGCGCCTATCTGAGCGCGCATCTGCGTGCGACCGGGGACAGGGCGCGGGATCGTGCCTTTGCCGCGGTCGGGCGGGCGTGGTATCAGCAGGGTTCACAGGCGCAGAACATTGCCTGGGTGACGGACAGGGTCGACGGGCAGCAGATCACCTATCAGGTAGGCTACATCGGCGGTTACGCCAGTTTTATCGGCTACGATAAACGAAACGGTAATGCGATTGTGGTGCTGCAGAACGGCTTTAACTGGAGCAACTATTTAGGCATTGCGCTGTTGGTCGATCTGGCAACTCAGGATAAAGTGGTTTTACAGTAACCGGTCAGCTGGCCTGTGTGCAGTGAAATGAATCGCGCTGTTTTCCCTGCAAAGCGCGTCAGCGCGCCGGAACTGAAGTGCGATAAAAATTGTCTTTAGCCTGACTGTCAAAATTTAACGTGGAAATCATTATGCGCAGGACTCAACGTGTACTTTTATCAATGGGATTACTGGTTGGCTCGCTGAGCCTGATCCCCGCTGTTCAGGCCGCTGGCGAAGCAACGGATAACGTTCCGCCACCGCCACAGGTTCAGCCCGCGAATCCTGGCACACAGCCTGCTGCACCGGCTGCGGGTACTGCTCAGCCGGATACCCCTGCGCCGCAGGGCCAGGCACCGGCCAGCTCACAATCCAATGATGGCATCACGCCAACCACACCCGCTCCGTCCAACGGCGCGCGTCCGAATTACGAACTGAGCACCATCATCATCGATTACAAAGAGTATAAAATCGGTGATACCGTGCCAGAGAAGTACACCGGCAAAACCTACACTATCGGCGAGTGGCAGAAGCGTAACCTGCCTGCGCCACAGGAAAATACCCACTGGGCCTATATCAACGCCAACTACATTCTGATTACCAATGACACCGGCAAGATCGTCATGGGTAAATCAGGTGATATCTTCTTCCGTGGCTGAGTGAAAAAGCCG
Organism: Pantoea phosphatilytica; assembly: GCF_051025615.1. NCBI lineage: Bacteria > Pseudomonadati > Pseudomonadota > Gammaproteobacteria > Enterobacterales > Erwiniaceae > Pantoea > Pantoea phosphatilytica. Next base: position 248,192 of record NZ_JBPFDF010000002.1, on the reverse strand, counting down.
GTCGTGATGACCGGCTTTTTTTTTGCGGAAACGCCTGGCACCCCCGGCTTCGGTTATGCGGCGGCGTCAGCCGGGCTGTGTGATCCCTCTCAATTCACGCCGTGGGGGTTATCCGGCCAGTCCAGTAACCGGCTCAGCAGGCGCGTGGCCGCTGTGATTTGCGTGTCGCTGCTGTTGCCATAGCCCATCACCAGCCCGGACTGCGCCGGTTCAGTCAGACAGAAGGCAGAGAGCGCCGCAGGCGCAAAACCCGCCTGATGCAGTCTTCGGGCGATGGCCCTGTCATCCCGCTGCGAATCGAGCGGCAGCACCAGATGCATACCGCTTTCACCGCCCAGCAACGGCACGGCCCGACCCGCCGCGCGCTGCAGTTCGCTGCGCAGCCAGGTCTGACGTTGCCGGTAGAGACGACGCATTTTGCCGAGATGACGGCGATAATCCCCATTGAGAATAAAGCGTGTCAGCGCCAGCTGCTCCAGACGATTACCGCCCCGCAGCAGCTGATCGAGTGCCGGACGCAGACGGCTGACCAGTGACGCGGGCAGCACCATGAAACCAATTCGCAGCGCAGGAAACAGTGTTTTACTGAAGGATCCAAGATAGATAACCGGCGCATTCACGCTCATGCCCTGCATCGCCGTGATGGGTTCGCCGTGATAATGGAAGTCGCCATCGTAATCATCTTCAATAATCCAGGCCTGCTGCTGGCGCGCAGCCGCAATCAGCGCCAGACGCCGGGCGGCGCTCATGACTGCGCCGGTAGGATACTGATGCGTGGGCGTGGTGTAGATAAGACGCGGTGGCGTCACTGCCCAGTCTGCTGACCGGGGAGCCATTCCCTGATGATCGGTCGGGATTGGCACCACGTTCAGTTCACCCGTCCGGAACGCCGCTCTGGCACCGCGATAGCCCGGCTCTTCGAGCCAGCCATAGTCGCCCGGATTGGTCAGCAGGGCGACACACAGCATCAGCGCCTGCTGCGTTCCTTCGGTAATGACAATCTGTGCGGCATCACAGCGCACACCGCGTGTGATGCGCAGCTGCTGCGCCAGCACGGCCCGCAGTTCGGGCTCACCGAGCGGATCGCCATAACCGAGCCGCTGCGGGGACGTCTGGCTCATGACCTGACTCATCGCCCCTCGCCAGGCCGCCATCGGAAAGTGGTTAAGGGCCGGGATGCCGGGACGCAGCGGCAGCGCGCCAGTGTCGAACCACGGGCTGTGTTGAAAGGCGTCAATCCGGTTTGCCAGGGGCCAGCTGTCGGGCATCGTCTCCTCGGCCTGCCTGACAGGCAGAGCCAGTGGAGTGACGCGGCTGCCCTGTCTGTCGCTGGTGAGATAGCCCTCTGCCTGCAACTGAGCCCAGACGTTGAGCACGGTATTGCGCGACACCCCCAGATCCAGGGCCAGCTGCCGGGTGGCAGGCAACCGCGATCCGGCAGCAAGCTGCCCCTGCAAAATAGCCTCTTTTATTCGCTGATAAAGCTGCTGCTGCAGCGTCGTTCCGGCAGTGGTCATTAAGGGGGCCATCAGCAGGGCGGTGATCTCTGACATCATGGTCTGCTCGCGTGGATCTATCATTTCTCCTGATTGTGGTACTTTTTAACCTGCCAGGATAGTGGCAACCTGCTGACATCATCCACAGCCGGGAGGCGATATGTCACAGCAGATCAATCAATATGGACAACCGGTCGGAGCGCCTTTACCCGACTGGCAACCCCGTCCTGTACCGGAGCATCAGGTTTTCACCGGCGAGACGTGCAGGCTGGAGCCGTTCAGTCTGGCACGGCATAGCGACGCACTGTTCGCGTGCTGGTCCCTGGCAGAAGATGGCCGTGACTGGACGTATATGTTTATGGGGCCGTTCAACGATCGACAGGCGTGGCTGGATTATGCCGGTCAGCTCGAAACCAGCCGCGATCCGCTGCATTTCGCCGTCATCGATCTGGCAACGGAGCAGGCGACAGGCACGCTGTCATTAATGCGCATTCAGCCTGAACATGGGGTGATGGAGGTCGGCCATGTCGCCTTCTCACCCAGGCTGAAGCAGACCCGGATGGCAACGGAGGCCCATTTTCTGCTGATGCGTTACGCATTTGAAACGCTGGGCTACCGTCGATATGAGTGGAAATGTGACAGCTGCAATGCCCCCTCCCGCAAAGCGGCAACACGCCTCGGTTTTCGCTATGAAGGCGATTTTCGTCAGGCCATTGTCTATAAAGGGCGCTCGCGTGACACCAGCTGGTTCTCCATTATCGACAGTGAATGGCCGCAGGTGAAAACCGGTCTGCAGTGCTGGCTGGCGGATGATAACTTCACGGCAGAGGGTCAGCAGCGCGAAAAGCTGGAGACGTTGCGCAATCGGGCCTGATCGGTCGCAGGCCGATCACAGCAGGATATCTTTCAGGACCGCCGCCAGCAGGGTGGTGGTCATCAGAACAGATAACCGCTTGATCCAGCGCATATCGGTGCTGAGGCCGACCACGTCATTTCTCAGGTTGTCCACCGCCGACGTTAAGCGGACATTCATATCACTGAGTAGCACTTCCAGCTTGTCCATTCGGATTTCCAGATGATTAAACCGGATGGACAGCTTATCGGTTTTTCTTTCAACATGGCCCAGCCGCTCGTCCATATGCAGTACTTTGGTCGTAAGCTGGCCAAGGTGATTATCCATCCGGTCAACTTTTGCTGTGAGTTTGCCAAGGTGATTATCCATCCGGTCAACTTTTGCTGTGAGTTTGCCAAGGTGATTATCCATCCGGTCAACTTTTGCTGTGAGTTTGCCGAGGTGATTATCTATCTGGCCGACTTTTGCTGTGAGTTTGCCGAGGTGATTATCTATCTGGCCGACTTTTGCTGTGAGCTGGCCGAGGTGATTATCCATCCGCTCAACTTTAGCTGTGAGCTGGCCGAGGTGATTATCCATCTGGCCGACTTTAGCTGTGAGCTGGCCGAGGTGATTATCCATCTGGCCGACTTTTGCTGTGAGTTTGCCGAGGTGATTATCCATCCGGTCAACTTTAGCTGTGAGGTGGCCGAGGTGATTATCCATCCGGTCGACCTTAGCTGTCAGTTTGCCGAGGTGAGTATCTATCTGACCGACTTTAGTCGTAAGCTGGCCGACCCGGTTATCAGTCTGATCAACTTTTACCGTTAGCCTGTCGAACCGGTTATCGGTCTGATCGACTTTGGCCCGAATCTTATCGAGTTGTCTGCTGATCTGTTCGCCAGGCTGACTCTGTTGCATATGGGTAAACACCTTAACCATCGCCTCCGCCTGCTGATCGGCAATCCCGGCCTGTTGTAGCGTTTTAAACGCTTTGTGAGTACGGATTACTGTACCTGTCATTACGACACCTCCCTGTGAATGCTGGCGATAGCGGCATCATGACAGGCAAACAGCATATCGCCCTGTAGGATGGTTGTATTTTGCGCAAATTGCAGAAAAATATCAATTAGTACAACAGGTAACGTGCATTGTCGTGCGGCGCGCTTCGCAATATTTTGCGGCAGGAAAAGGATGACGCCTCTGCGATCTTCCGCAGAGGCGTGAAGCGGAAAAAGGGGTTAAGGCTGGGGTACGATTTTAATTTCGACCATACCAATGCCGAGTTTGCGGGGATCCTGACCCGTGATATTACCGGTATTACTCAGTTGCGGTTCCGGCGGAGCAATCACCAGGCGATGACTGGCACCGGGATTGTCAAAATGCAGGGTATGGGTGGATATCTCTTCGCCCAGCGACAGCAGCTGCTCCTGATCGCCGACCCGAACCGGAATCGCCCGATGCGCGTTAGCGCCCCAGGCGCGTGCGGTGATCACCAGATCGAACTTCGCTGGCAGCGCATCGACATAGTCGATCCGTACCTCTGGTGCGAGATTGGCATTGGACCAGCGACCCCAGCTCTCAGGCCGGGAGATGCCGCTGAAGCTTTTCACACTCTCCGGTGCGCCCGGCACGTTGAGCCTGAAGCTGTCGGCGCTGTAACGAATATTGTTATCTTCCACCCTGATCTGCGCCAGATTCTGCTGGTAGCGCGCTTCGGTGACGGGTCCTTCAGGGAACTGCACTTTTCCTTTCCACTGCGGTTTATCGACGAGCGTCACCGATGGCGTACCGCCGGTCTGCCCCATCGCTATACAGAGATCGCTGGAGAGCGCCAGCGAAGGCTGCCAGAGGCGCGCCATCTTAAAGCAGCGATCCACCCAGACGAATTTATCATCGAGAGCAAAATCGGCGAGCTGATAGCGCAGTGGGGCGGAGTATTCGCCCTCTGGCATCGGCTCAACGTGTTTATCACTGATGCGGAACAGGATCGGCAATTTAAAGGTGGTCCCGGAAAAGCTGAAGACATTCTTCGCCTTATCTATCGTGAAGGTGTCCATCTTCTTCGGGAAGTTCCACAGCTGAATAATATCGGGCTTCCAGCTCAACACCTTGCTCTTCATGTCATCAAACTGGGTTGAGAGCGAAAGCGAAGAGAGGCTGCTGCGACCCAGGCCAATCGCATTGTCGCCGCCCAGAATATCCAGCAGCGTAGCGCCGTTATCCAGCGTGCTGCGCTTTGCCTCCATCAGTTCCGCCTGCGGCTTGTCACCCCGGATCACCATAAACAGGTTGCGGCGCGGCTGCTTAATCAGCCAGGGATGCGCCGTATTGTTCATGGCCAGATGGTCCGAGCTCACCACAATCACGGTATTGCGGAACCACGGCGACGCTTTGATGCGCGAAATCAGACGCGCCACATGTTCCTGTGAGCAGGTGACGGCACTAAAGGACTGATTGGGTTTGCCCTCCATGCTGTAGCTCCTGCGCTCACAACTGCGCGAGATAAATCCATCGGGATGGTGGGTATCGACGGTCAGCGTAAACAGGGCGAAAGGTTTGCCCGCCTGAGAAAGTTCCTGATACTTATCAAAGACTTCGTCCAGCACCGTATCGTCGTAATAGCCCCAGTTATTGCGGTAGGTCGGATCGGCGACGCGACTTTTCAGCTCCTGCGAACCATAGAGGTTTTTGGGATCAAAGCCGTGAGATTTCAGGAAAACATCCTTACCGGCAAAGCGCAGATCGGCCCCCTGAATAAACCAGTTTTCGTAACCTGACTTTTTCAGGATGTCGCCCAGGCAGACATTTTGCGGGTAGAAGCTGGACAGCGAGGCCGACGCGTTGCCGTCAAACGGCGCAAAGAGCGGGATACCGCACTGCGAGGCGACCATGCCCGCAATCGTGTAATCGGTGCCCGGCAGCTGTTCGGTCTGGCTGAAGTCGATGCTCTGCTCTTTCTGACGGCTCAGTTCCGGCGCTAAACCCGGGAAAGCGGTGGCGTCGAAATAGGTGCGCTCCAGGCTCTCACCGTAGATGTAAACCACATTGAGATGCGGATTTTCAATGTGATTGCGCGGCACTTTATAGAAGTTATCGAAGTCAGAATCGGCCAGCTGAGTGTGCGACACCACCAGTGTCGCGACCTGACGAAAGGCTGGCGTCGTCTGAACTGAACCCAGCGCGCAGGCCGCTGCCAGCAGCGACCAGCCTAAATGATGCGGACGCCTGCGCCGCCGCAGGATCCACGACAGCAGGCAGAATAGCAGGAAAAGCACGATGATCAGGCCAATCGCCGGCACCACATATTTACTGACGCCCGCGCCGGTCAGACTGTTGGTAAGGGTATAGAGCACCGCATCGTTAATGCCGTCACCGGTGAAATAGTTGCTGGCATACAGCGTGGCATTCAGCACCACGAAAAGCACCAGCAGAATCAGAACAAGCACAAACCAGAATTTGTTACGTCCGGCTTTACAGGAATAGATTGCAATAGCGGCCAGAAATAACGCCACGGACACCAATTCGGACAACGGCAAATCCTCTCTCTACAAGGGCACGCGAGGCGTCGCGCAACCGACCATCTTCGTGGGATGGTTTTTCGACAATCTATATTGGCTGTCATCGGGCTGCAACATATCCGGTCCGATTTGTGCGGTGATGAACAGATTAACTGAGGGTCATATCAGAAGAGAGGTTATCAGGCGTGACGGTGGCTGGCGCGCACCGTCAGACTCGCCGCGACCGGGATGCTTTTCAGAGTTTACCGGTGAGATACTGCGCTTCGCCATCGGCAAAACTCCAGTCACCTTTGTCATTGGTAATAAAGCTGATCATCAGGTCATTGCCCTGAACACCACAATGCTCACGCAGTTCCCGCGCCAGTTCGGCCATAAAGTGCTGTTTCTGTTCGGTGCTGCGCGGGCTGGTGTAGACCCGGACCATGACCAGATTGTCGCTGCGGCTGAATCCCAGACCGGTATCCTGAAAAACCATCTGATACCGCTTGTTTTCCTGAACAATCTGGTAGCGATCGCGTGCCGGCACGTTAAAGGCGGTGAGGACGGCGCGGTGTGCCGCATCCAGCAGCGTTCGCAGTTCTGATTCCGAACGACCTTCAATCACATCAAATTGCAGCAGTGGCATGGCAGATTCCTCATAGGGGTTAAGCACCCTATGATGAACACTTTATGCGGCGGGAAAAAGCGCGTAGCCTGAATTGATTATTCATTATAGTGAACAATGATGAAAGAGATGAAAACCGATACGCTGTGGGAGCACCTGCACTGGCTGACCGTGCTGGCGGACCAGGGCAGTTTTACCCGGGCGGCTGAGCGGCTTGGCGTCAGTAAAGCGGCGATGAGTCAGAAAATCAAAGAGCTGGAGGCGCAGGCCGGTGTGCTGCTGGTGCAACGCACCACGCGCAGCGTACGGCTGACGTCGGCGGGCGAGAAGCTGGTGGAGGAGTTACGCGATCCCTTTACCCGCATCGAACAGAGCTTTTTCAGCGTGCGTGACGAGGCGGGGCCGGTGCGTGGCCTGGTGCGTATGACCGCGCCGGTGGCCTTTGCCCGTCAGCAGCTGGTGCCGCTTATCGGTGAGTTTCTGCGGGACTATCCGCAGGTCCGTCTGCAGCTGGATGTGACAGACCGTCTTGTGTCGCTGAGTCATGAGGGATTTGACCTGGCGATCCGGCACAGCGACACGCTGCCGGAAACCCATGTGGCGCTGCCGCTGTGTGATACGCAGACGCTGCTGGTGGCGTCTCCCGCCTATCTCAGGGCACAGGGCGAACCGCAGCGCCCACAGGATCTGGTACAGCATAACTGCCTTTACTATCCGCGAGGCGTGGAGTCACCGCGCTGGCGGTTTATCACGCCTGCGGAGAGCGAGCCGATGCAGGTGCAGATCGAGGGCAGCTTCGCCACCAACAATAGTGAGTCGATCCGCGATGCCGCACTACAAGGGCTGGGGATCGCCATGCTGCCCGATTTCAGCGCCCGTGAGGCGCTGGCGGCGGGAAGCCTGCGACGGGTGCTGCCCGAATGGCAGCCAGTGGAGGCCTTTGCGACCCGTCTGTGGATTGTGCGGCCCTGGGCGGCGCAGGTGCCGCGTGCAGTCACCACCCTGACGCACTGGCTACGCGCGCGCTTTGGTCATTGACGGCAATGCCAGCGCAGAGGGGGTGGTCTGCATCATCTCCCCAATCAGGCTGCTGCGGTTATACAGGCCGAGGCGCAGATTGAAGTCGAGATGCAGCCGCTCGTTGCCGGTTAATTTGATAATCGGGGGGGGCGTCTGCGGCCGCTGGTGAAACATCACCGACCGGGCAAAGGCGCTGCTGTTGTCGCCATGCAGACGCTGATAATACCAGGCGCTGGCTTCTCCTTTCCGCAGATAGAGGTTGGCCCGCCGCTCTTCCCGCATCGCGACCTGCTGCGCCAGTGCCAGCAGCTGGCGGGATGGGTTATCCATATTCTGCACAATCAGTGGAAAGTCGTCGCGCTTCTTCAGCTCATGAAGATAGTTACGGATACCGATGTTTTTGACCGGTGCCAGCTGCTTCAGCCATTCACGAATAAAAGGATTCTGCGCGGGTGCGGCAATAAACCAGCTCTCGATAACGGGTGCCAGCAGGTTCATCGTGGATTGCTCGCGGTAGTAGCCGATCAGATCCATCGGACGCGCTTCGTGCGCGCGATGTACCCAGGCGAGATCCTCAAACAGCAGGGTGCTGCAATCAATGCCGATGCCACCGTAGCGATGGATCAGCTCCAGCCGGATGATGTCACTTTTATGGGCCAGCGTCAGATCGGAAGAGATCAGGTTAAAGTCGGGCAACCATTGCGACAGGGTACGCGGAGTCACCAGATAGACCTGGTGGTCCGGGTTGTCCCGCCGGATATTACGGATGTTCAGTGCCATTGAGGCAGGCAGGCGATCGTGATGCCATACCATCCAGACAATTCTGGAGATTGCCGGCAATGCTTTCTGCTGAGTGACTAATATCACATTATTTTCCTGCCCCGGATCATATTCCGGAGCCTGAAGGCGGCTCTGCTGTTTTTTATTCCATAGCATCTGGCTACTGAACGATATTCTTTTCCAGTTGCGCCAGATTTTATGTGCCGGACGCTGACGATGTGAAGTCATGGTACACCTGTTATTTTTATTTTCCCGTTATCGTGCAGGCTCTGTCTGTTCCGCCAGAGGCGCAGACGTGCGGGGTTGCAGACCGGCTGCAAGCCCGTTGAGTACGGGAAGTGTTGAAGAGTTTTCCCTGGTGGCGACGCAGTGCGGAAGCGCGCGATAGTTTCCTCACGGCGGATTAATTGCACTGCATCTTTTTAATAAAACATTATTTACGCATTAGCTATCTCTTTTTTTGACTTTAGGATAATACGGAATTAATCCGGTCACCTTTTGCGAATAATAATATCGACAGAATTAATCGTTTATTAAAATGGCGCGGGCATCGGGTTTAAGGAATATCTGAAGATTATGCGATGCGTGCGGGATAAATAGCGGGCAGGCGTGCGACTCAGGTCACTATTGGCCTTAAAACGGGGCGTAAGCCTGGCTCATCAGTAGGCAGAACCGGACAGCACCGGAGAGGATTGTCTACGCTTAAGAAGAACTTACTGAGAAAGGAGCACGCATGCAGAGTGAATCCTATGGTTTACTGGCGGTTGATAAGCAGGGCAATCGCGTCCTGTTCCTGAATCCGGAGACGTTCGCTGTCGAGCGGGAACTGAACGCGTTTCCGCCACGCCCCCATGAACTGCTGATGCTGGCGCCGTGGGGAAAAGCCTATGTGCCGATCTATGGTGACGGCGTTCACGGCAATAATCCGCATCCGGGGCATAAGATCGCGATTATCGATTTACAGCATCGGGCGATCAGTGGCTTTATCGATCTGTCGCCGCTGCGGGCCCCGCACAGCGGACAGCTGGGACGGGATGGCAAAGTCTATCTCTGCTGTGAGCAGAGCGCCGCCGTCGCGGTGATCGATCCGCTGACCGACAGCGTGGAAAAAGTAATTCCCATCCCTTCGCACAACGCCCATCGTCTGACGCTGTCACCCAGCGGGCGCAAACTGTTCACCGATAACGAAGAGGATGCGACCATCACCGTGGTGGATCTCTGTGAAGCAGAGGGGCGGGTCATCGATACCATCCTGCTGCCCGGCCCGATCGCGGGCATCGCCGCCTCGCCAAAACACCCCTATCTGGTTGCCAGCGCGGCCGATGCGCCACTGCTCTACGTGATTGACCGGCAAAGCCACCGTATCCGCCAGCGCCTGACGCTGCCGGGCCATCAGCAGCCCTGCCAGGTGGTGCGCTTCAGTGCAGACGGGGAGCAGCTGGTGGCGATAGGCGACCAGGAGCCGCTGGTGACGCTGTTTGACGATCTGCTGAATCCACTCGGTGATATCAGCACGGGCCGCATGCCGATGGATGGATGCTTCACTCCCGACAGGCAGCAGCTGCTGATTGCCAATCAGGGCGATGGCACGCTGAGCGTGATCGATCTGGCGCAGCGTAAAGTGATTGCCACGCCGCGTGTCGGCACCGGCTGTGAGGTACTGGGCTATTTTCCGCGCGGTCAGATAAACGGCCGATGATAGATGGCGGAGCTCCAGTGACGACTGCTGGCATGCTTCTCTGCCTGCCAGCCGCGCTTGCGTAATTCACGCGCGATCATCTTGTTCATGATGCCGTGGCCCAGCAGCAATACCGTGCCCCGCTGCGAGTGCGCAATCAGCTTCTCGGCCGCTGCCGAGGCCCGGCTGCGGGCATGTTGCAGTGACTCCGCTTCACCCGCATAGCCGCAGAGCCATAACAGGCGCAGCAGGGCCAGCCAGCATACCGTGGGCAGTTCCAGCGCGCCGCTTCGCAGCAGAGGGACAGCGACTTCGCTGAACAGCGCATCAATCTCATGCGGCTGCAGCCCGAGCTGTCTCAGGGAAGACTGCGCGCGGGGCAGGGGACTACAGACTACCACCGTAGCCTGACGTGCAATGGCCAGGCTACGCGGTGGCGGGCCATCCGTAACCTGTGACTGATCATAGGCTTCGCACCAGTCTGCCAGCGCCTGTACACTCTGGCGGCCCGTTGCCTGGTGATCGGGTTTACCGTGTCGCATCAGAATAATTGTCATCGCATCTCTGTCCGGCTTTTTGCTCAGGGTAACGCATTGTCCCTCCTTACACCGACTTTTCAGAATAAACGTGATGTGTCATCTCAGGGTCACAAACCTGTGCGACAACAGAACGCGATGAAAGGCGCCTCGCCTGCCTTCTGCCACTTAATGATTAGCGAAAATGGTAACTTGCTGCCGGGAGTGATCTTTTTTTATGCGATTCGGCGTAGTTAACTGGCTGAATTTGCGATAAAAATATGTGGTGACGGAAAGTGATAGTGAAATTTTACTAACAATTTTCGACCAAATCTCTTGATTTATCTACGCGCGTAGATACACTGGCTCCCCAGTGATTGCTCACGGTGCATGATGCACAGTCGGCGCCATTGATTGTTAAGTTACATTCGTTCAGTTTAAGCGACCGGTCAAAAATAGATCGGCGGGGCAGAACGATGAATACGATTCCAACACCAGGGGATCCTTTAACCTTTCATCATGGTTAGTCAACTGAACGTCACTGCCGGGGGAATTCCGCTTTGATAAGGGAATCGACCCAGGGAGGGGCGTTTATCGATCTGCATACGCATTCAGGGATAGGATTATGACGGCACACGACTCCGTTAAGCAGCAGACATCACTGTCATCACCTTCAGCCGCCGATGAGCGGTTTAATACCTCTTCTGGCCGCAAAGATTTCTGGCGTGCCACATTCTCATGCTGGCTGGGCACGGCGATGGAGTACGCAGATTTTGCGCTCTATGGGCTGGCTGCCGGTATTATCTTTGGCGATGTTTTCTTTCCGGAATCGACACCCGCGATGGCGCTGCTCTCGAGCTTTGCCACCTGGTCAGTGGGATTTGTGGCCCGGCCCATCGGCGCCCTCTTTTTCGGCTGGCTCGGTGACCGCAAGGGACGCAAGGTGGTGATGATCACGACCATCATTCTGATGGGCGCTTCCACCACCTTTATCGGCTTAATCCCGGGTTATGCCACCATCGGCGTCTGGGCGCCCGCCTGTCTGGTGCTGCTGCGCTTTACACAGGGGTTCGGCGCGGGCGCAGAGCTCTCCGGCGGAACGGTGATGCTGGGCGAATATGCGCCGACCGCGCGCCGCGGGCTGGTCTCATCCGTGATTGCGCTGGGTTCCAACAGCGGCACGCTGCTGGCTTCTCTGGTCTGGCTGCTGGTGGTACAGATGGATCAGCAGAGCCTGCTGGAGTGGGGCTGGCGTATTCCTTTCCTCAGCAGCGCCCTGATTGCGCTGGTTGCGTTGTGGATCCGGCGTCATCTGCGCGAAACGCCCGTGTTTGAGCGCAGAAAAGCGGAGATGGAAGCGGAACGTGCGGGCGTACTGGCCGCGCCGCTGATCGATGAGCGGCCCTTCTTTCAGCGCACCCGTGCGTTCTGGACCATGGTTGGACTGCGCATCGGAGAAAACGGCCCCTCTTATCTGGCGCAGGGCTTTATTGTGGGCTACGTCGCGAAGGTGCTGCTGGTCGATAAGTCTGTGCCGACTACCGCTGTGTTTCTGGCGTCCCTGCTGGGCTTCCTGATCATTCCTTTTGCGGGCTGGCTCTCGGATCGCTTTGGTCGCCGGATCGTCTATCGGGTGTTCTGTCTGTTACTGATGGCCTACGCCTGGCCCGCCTTTACGTTGCTGGACACGCGTGAGCCGATGCTGGTGATCCCGGTGATTGTGGTCGGCATGGCGCTGGCGTCGCTGGGCATTTTTGGTGTACAGGCGGCCTGGGGTGTTGAGATGTTCGGCGTGCACCATCGCTATACCAAAATGGCGGTGGCAAAAGAGCTGGGCTCAATTTTATCGGGTGGCACAGCACCGCTGATTGCCGCTGCTATGCTCTCTTATACCGGCCACTGGTGGCCTGTCGCGGTCTATTTCTCGGGAATGGCCGCCATAGGATTCTTCACCACCTTTGTGGCGCCTGAGACCCGAGGGCGAAATCTCAATTTGCCTGAAGATGCCATCTAGATTCGTCTGTGCAGGCTATCTGTCAGGATCGGGTGAAAAGCAGCAGGCCGTGTAATGCGGCCTGTTTTTTTTATGGAGGAATATGATGTGCCTAAGTCGTTAACGGGAAAAGTGACCCGCAGTGAAGTGGCGAAAGCGGCAGGCACGTCAGTGGCAGTCGTCAGTTATGTCATTAATAACGGACCCCGCCCGGTGGCCGAAGCGACCCGTCAGCGCGTGCTGGACGCGATAAAAGCGACCGGTTACCGGCCCAATGCGGCTGCCCGCGCACTGGCCTCCGGCAACACCAAAACCTTTGGTCTGGTGGTGCCTAACATCGGTAATCCTTTTGTGGCTTCCATGGCGCACATGCTGCTGCAGGAGTCGATGAATCACGGTCACGTCATGCTACTGGGTGATGCCGGGGACGATCGCAAGCGCGAACTGGAATTAATTCAGGGGCTGCTGAATCGGCAGGTCGATGGACTGTTTTACAACAGCGTGGATCGCCACCCTTATATTGATCTGATTAAAGCCAGCGGAACGCCACTGGTCATGCTGGAGCGGGTTGAGCCTCAGCCCGGCGTCAATATGCTGCGGGTTAATGAGCGTCAGGCTGCCTGGCAGGTAACGGCACATCTGCTGAGCCACGGTTATCAGCAGGTCGGCATCATCAGTGGTCCGGTAGAGATGCTTAACGCGCAGGATCGTATTCAGGGCTGGCGCGATGCCATGGCGGATCGCGGTCTGCCCGTCGATGAGTCGCTGATGTTTCCGGCCAGCTATACCCCACAGGGCGGATATGGCGCGGCTCAGACCATGATCGCCCGACGCTGCGTGCCCCGGGCGCTGTTTGCCAGCAATGAGGGGCAGGCGATTGGCGCGCTGCGCGCCTTTTCCGAACATCAGATCCGGGTGCCGCAGGATGTGGCGCTGGTCTGCTTCAACGGCACTAATCACTCATCATTTCACGTTCCGACATTAACCACTGTACGCCAGCCTCTGCGTGAGATGGCCCGCTCCGCTATTCATATGCTGAAAGAGGGGCAGAGTGAAGCCCAGCTAAAGGAGTTTCCACACTATCTTGAAATCGGTGAATCCTGCGGCTGTCAGCCGCAAAGTCAGAGTTAAATTATAAAAACATGAAAAGAATCATTATTGACTGCGATCCCGGTAATGGGATTGCAGGTGCCAACACCGACGATGGGCTGGCGATTGCGCTGGCCTTAGCTTCACCCGGACTATCGCTGGAATTGATCACCACCGTGGCCGGTAATACGCCCTGTGACGTGGGTGCGCGTGTTGCCAAAGATCTGATTGTCCGGCTGGGATTAACCATTCCGGTCGTTCAGGGAGCGCCCCGAGCCCTGCAGGAAGATCCTGCGCCGTGGCGGGAAACGCTGGATAACCGGGTGAATCAGCTTGCGCTCAATTCACTCTGGCAGGATGTGCCGCAACCAGCGGCGCTCACGGCCGATGCCTTCGATGCCGCCGACGCGATCGGCAGACTGATTTGTGATAATCCGGGTGAGATTACCCTGGTCGCGATTGGCCCGCTGACGAACGTGGCGCTGGCGATGCAGCGTTATCCTGCGATGGCCGAATCGGTCGCCGAGATTGTGATTATGGGCGGCGTATTTGCGCTGGATGATTACATCAAAGACACCAACTTTGGTCTGGACCCGGAGGCGGCGCATCAGGTACTGCACAGCGGGGCGGCCGTCACGCTGGTGCCGATGGACGCCACAACACAGACGCTGCTCACTCAGCAGGATCTGACTCGTCTGACCGCAGTGGACCATCCGCTGACCGCTTTTGTGCGCGATACGTTGCGGCCCTGGATCGACTATTCGATAGCGACCCGGCAGCTTGCGGGATGCTGGATCCACGATGCGCTGGTGATCGCCTGGCTGCTGAATCAGCGCGTCGCGTCAGGCATTGATTACCAGGTCGATATCGAACTGCGGCCGGGTGCAACGCGCGGTAAAAGCTGGCGTTACCGGCAGCCGCTCCGGCTGAAGGTGGGCGTGCCTGAACAGTGTGGCGCATCGGTGCATGTGCTGCATCGGGTGGATAACGCGCTGCTGCTGTCGATCATCGAAGAGGCATTCAGACGCCTGAAAGCCTGATCCGCCAGGGCGCGCTTACCCGACAGCGGGCTGCGCCGGATTGGGCTTCGGCCCACGGCGCGGTTCCGCTGGTCCGTTCAGGTTAACTGGCGGTCAGCGGCTTGATTTCGCAGGCAGAAAGGGCAGGCGAGATCCGGGGTCAGATCACTTCGCAGACGTCGATCCAGCGGGCGTTTGTCAGTTCAGCCATCTGCTGGGGCGAGATGCGCACGGCGCTGTGGATTGCACCCGCAGCGGGCAGAACTTCGTCGAAACTGCGCAGTGAAACATCACAGTAGACGGTCAGCGGATTCTCCAGACCAAATGGACAGACGCCGCCCACCGGATGGCCGGTCCAGTTAATCACCTCATCGACGCTCAGCATTCGTGCCTTCGCCCCGAGTGCTGCTTTCAGCTTGCGATTATCCAGTCGGGCATCGCCTCGCGTCACAATCAGTACCACATCGTTTTTCACTTTCAGCGACAGCGTTTTGGCAATCTCTCCCGGTGTCACGCCGTGGGCGCGGGCAGCCATGCTGACCGTTGCGGTGCTCCCGGCCAGTTCAATAATTTCAATTTCAGGGGCGTGTTCGGCGAAGAACTGGCGCACGGACTCCAGACTCATCTTTTTCTCCAGGCTGATCGAAGGCGTAAAAATTGCCACAAGCCTCAGTGCCTGTAAACGAGATAAACGGAGAATTCGCGGGAATTAACCCTGTTTAGTTACCGCTCAGCGTGCAGTTGCCGCATTGTTCGACATCAGGGATACGATAACGCTGGCAGCAGCTGCGACGAACCAGTTCACCGTTGCGCGGGATCATGGTGCGGTAGAGCGGGTTCTCGCTGCCATCCAGCAGCCGCTGACTGAAGAACAGCGCCTGCTCCAGCTGCAGTACCTGCGCCTCATCGATCTGGCTTTTCAGCTCGCCCAGGAACCACTGGAATGAGTAGCCCATGTTATTCCAGATCAGACGGGCGTTGATGTCGCCATGCTGCGTGATCCCGTTCACCGCCGGAATAAGATGCTGCTGAATCAGCCGGTCAATGCGCTGATGAGGGTTCAGATAGCGCGCTTCCTCATCCTCCTGCACATCGATCCAGAACGTCGCCGGATGGCCATGCTGATGGAAGCCGACGCGGATATGCTCTGGCGAGCAGTCCAGTGCGCGCGACTCCTGCAGCAGCGCCATCATCAGCGGCGGCAGCAGCAGACCAAAATACCATTGCGCCCAGAGTGACAGCACCGGCTTCGCTTCCCGTACCGCATCGGGATGATCGCGATAAAGATAATCGCTGTAGCACTGGATAAGCGGGGTAAAGCGGGCGGCCTGGGACCACGCGGCGAGGGTCAGCGTGTCATGCGGCGCAGGCTGACTGAACTTTGTTGATTCAAGCAGATAGCTACGCTGCTGTTGCAGTTGCTCATGCAGACTTTCCGCCAGTGGACGGTCGTTCTGCCGGAAGATCATCGACTGAGCGCGAAAACGCGGTTCCTGAACTGAAGCGGTTGCCATGACGACTCGCGAAACGTGTAGATAAGAAAGCAAATGATAATCGTTATTGATTAACTCTACAAGTCGCGCAAAAAATCTTCTGCTGGCGGAGAGAGGCGCAGGCGAAGTCGGGGGGATCAGCACGGACAGGGCAGGGCCTGTCGCGACGTCACCTCTTTATAATCAGCGTAATCAGGTCGGTTCGCTGGCGGTCTGTTGCGGTTGCCGTGGGAGATCTTCCCAGGCGAGGATAGTATTCCGCCCCTGATTTTTAGCCACGTAGAGCGCGCTGTCAGCATTGGCAACGGCCTGATCAAATTCATCATCATAAACGGGCGCGATGCCGGCGCTGATGGTGACGTGGGTCGAAACGGTTTCGTTGAAAAGATGGGGAATTTCTAAATCCACCACATACTGGCGGATGCGCTCAGCCAGTTTCAGGGCAATCGAGCTGTTGACGTTGGTCATCAGCACCAGAAACTCTTCGCCGCCATAGCGGGTGACGACATCGCGTGAGCGCACCGCATCACGAATCGCGACAGAGACGCGCGCCAGCGCCTGGTCACCCATCGCATGCCCGTAGTTATCGTTGTAGGCTTTGAAGTGATCGATATCCAGCAGCAGCACATAGTGGCTGCCCGCGTGATTCTTCAGAATATTATCGAGCCGGTTCTTCAGGCCACGACGATTATAGAGCCCGGTCAGCGGGTCGAGCATACTGAGATCGCTGAAGGTCTCTTTCTCTTCATAGAGCTGATGCATCAGGCGCAGGGTAAAATTGTCGGCGCGTCGGCGCATCAGATGCTGAAGCGAAAAACCGATTAACGGCAGGGCAATGGTCAGCAGAATCAGCGGCAGATGTTGCGCATTGTCGAGCAGCACCACAGTCAGCACCGGCGGGGTAACGTGCAGCCAGAATGCCGCCAGATAATCACTCAGGGCGATGGCACTGATAAATAACAGACTGATTAAGCTGATAATAAGAAAGCCCCCATCAAAATAGAATATCTGATGAAAGCGATAATTAATGTGCCAGGCCCAGAGCACGCCGAGCAGTAACGCGGCGGGATTTAACAGGGGAAGTTTTGCTTTTGGCCAGATTAAATAGGTTATTAGCATGATGCCGCTGAATGCCATGATACAAATGAGCGGCAGCGTCGTATCACTCTTTTCGACGTTAATTACGGGCAGAAGAAAAAAGAGTGAAATGGCGATATTAAGAAACAGAAAAAGCATAACCGACAGCCGGTATTTGCTCTGTTTAAGCTCTTCATATGATTGTAATTTCATTATAAATACTCGCGGCGACCCTGAAATATCAAAGCGCAAGCCGGCAGAATAGCTTCTGCCAGTCAGATAATTATTGCTGTTATTAAAAATGTTATCGGCCGCAATCTAGCATTTTCCAACTGGTCTGTCATCTTCGGTGCGGCGCCAACAAAAACAGGCTGCACAGTGGCGAAAACTGCTCTATGATAATGGGAATGCTTATCATTTGAGGTTTCTGTTATGGGAGTAGCGATTGTTGCGGCCTGCAGTCTGTGGGGCATCAGCCTGGCGCTGGGAAAGAAACTGGATAGTGCATGGGGCGTGTTGCTGCCCTGCATCGCGCTGCCGCTGTTTGCATTATGGGAACCCGGCTTCAGTCAGTGGCGGATGGTGATGACCGTGGCGCTGCTGCTGACCGTCGTGATGCTGTTTAATCAGCGTCTGCGTCATTACCTGCTGCTGCCGTCGTGTCTGGTGTTAGCAGGGGGACTCGCGGCCGTCTCTGCAAATTTCCAGCTGCATTAATGCTGTGGCGCGATTGAAAACCGTAACAGGGCGATGAATAACGAACTAAGCGGAGAGAGTGAAACAGAAAAACTGGGGAGCAGAGGAGTGGCCGGGAAACGACCTGAAGATTAGACAACGTTGGTGCGAAGAGAGGGACTTGAACCCTCACGTCCGTTAAGACACTAACACCTGAAGCTAGCGCGTCTACCAATTCCGCCACCTTCGCATCGAGTTGTCTTTTCATATCACCGCATTGGTGCGAAGAGAGGGACTTGAACCCTCACGTCCGTTAAGACACTAACACCTGAAGCTAGCGCGTCTACCAATTCCGCCACCTTCGCGCAGTGCTCGCGATATGAAACATGTGATTTTGGTGCGAAGAGAGGGACTTGAACCCTCACGTCCGTTAAGACACTAACACCTGAAGCTAGCGCGTCTACCAATTCCGCCACCTTCGCATACCCGTAACACCCTGAGAATGTTACAACCACGGAGGCGCATTCTAGAGATTTTACTCTTTGCGTCAACAACTATTTCGTCGGGCTGAAACGATCGCTGCAAAAAGCAACGTTTTCAGCCCGCCAGCACGGTGAGTGGCGAAAAAAAGCGCTTAGCGTGCCTTCGCACTACGACCATAAACAGCACGATAGACTTTAAAGCGACCGGTCTGTGCAAGCACTTCGTGGCTGCCGAAGGTTTCATCCAGCACCTGCGGATAGGGCAGGAAGCTATTTGCCACGATACGCAGCTCACCGCCGGTGTTCAGATGCTTCACCGCGCCCCGGATCAGCGCCTGAGCCGCATCGAGGCTGGTCTGTGTCCCTTCATGGAAAGGCGGGTTGGAGATAATCATATCGAAACGGCCCGTGACGTCAGAGAAGACGTTGCTGGCGAAGACCTCGCCCTCAATGCCGTTGGCGGCCAGCGTCGCTTTACTCGCTTCGATCGCCGCTGCGTGCACATCGCACAGCCACAGACGGACCTTAGGCGAAACGGCAGAGAGCGAAGCGGCCATCACGCCCGCGCCACAGCCCATATCCAGCACCTTACCTTTGGTGTGCGGAGCAAACGTTGAAAGCAGCAGGGCGCTGCCGCTGTCCAGGCCATCACGGCTGAAGACGCCCGGCAGGGTGTGGATGGTCAGATTATCCAGCTGATAGTGATCGCCAAAGGCGCTGACATCAAACGCAGGCTGGGTATCGAGGCGGCCATGATAGAGCCCACAGCGGCGGGCGCTGTCGATCTTCTCCAGCTGCACCCACGACGCCAGCATACCTTCTGCGCTGCGCACACCGCTGCGGTTTTCACCGACCACGAACACGTCGCAGCCCACCGGCAGCAGGGACAGCAGGTTCTGCAGCTGGAACTGCACTTCCGGCTTATTTTTCGTCCAGAAGTAGATCAGCGTATCGCAGCCCTGCACATCTTCCGCCTGCGCCACCATGCCGTAACGGGCCTGCTCGCCCATGCGGCGGCTCAGGTTTTGCCAGTGATGATATTGCTGGGTGTGAACGCGCGACGAGGCGGTTTCCAGCTGAGCGGGCAGGTCATCCTGCAGATCGCCAGCAAATAAGACATGGCGGGCGGTAAATTCATCACTGTGGCGCAGAATAACTTCACTGGCCGGGGAAAAAGCAGACATGTAGGGCTCCTGTAAGATCTGAGCGGGGATTATAGTGCTTTGTTGGCGCATGTTCGATGGGTTTGCTAGCATAGCGTCGCAATCAGGCAGCAGAACAGGTAACACCATGACGTCCAGGCGCGACTGGCTTTTACAGCAAATGGGAATTACGCAGTATCAACTGCGCCGCCCGCGCGTGCTTCAGGGCGAAATTGCCGTCACGCTGGCCCCGGACACGCAGTTAATCATTGTCGCTGAAGTGCCCCCCGGTCTGGATGAGCCGCTGATGCGCGACGTGCTGCATGCCCTCCATCTGCAACCTGCACAGGTCATGACCGTTACGCCGGATCAGCTGCAGATGCTGCCGGAAACGCTGAACTGCGCAGGCTGGCTGCTGGGTGTTGAAAGCGAACAGACCTTCAATGGCGTGGCACTAAGCAGCGCCTCTTTTAATGAACTGATCAGCAGCGGCGTCGCCAGACGTGCGCTCTGGCAACAGATGTGTAACCATGACAGCCATCTCTTTCCTCACCCCTGACGATCTGGCGGAAGCCTTTGCGATTGAGTGCCGCAGCCACGCGTTTCCCTGGCGTGAGCAGACTTTTGCCAGCAATCAGGGTGATCGCTTCCTCAATCTGCGACTCGACGTCGGGGACAAAATGGCCGCCTTTGCCATTACCCAGGTCGTCCTCGACGAAGCCTCCCTGTTCAATATTGCGGTCGATCCCGCTTTTCAGCGTCGGGGATTAGGCCGTCAGCTGTTGCAGCATTTGATCGAGGCGTTGATCAAACGCGATGTGCTGACGCTGTGGCTGGAAGTGCGGGCCTCAAACCTGCCCGCTATCGCGCTCTATGAGCAGCTTGGCTTCAATCAGGTCAGTCGTCGCCCTGACTACTATCCCACTGCCAGCGGCCGTGAAGATGCCATTCTTATGGCGCTGACGCTGTAGCCGCATAAAGGAGCTTTCATGTCAGAACACTGGGATTGCATCCTGTTTGATGCAGACGATACCCTTTTTCATTTCGACGCCTTCGCCGGGCTGCAGCGCCTGTTCGCGGGTTACGATGTGCAGTTTACCGACCAGGACTACAGCGACTATCAGGCGATAAACAAACCGCTCTGGGTCGATTACCAGAACGGCACGATTTCGGCGCTACAGCTGCAGACGCAGCGGTTTAACCACTGGAGCGAAAAGCTCAGCGTTGCCCCCGAGATCCTCAACAGCGGTTTTCTCAGCGCCATGGGCGAGATCTGCACGCCGCTGCCGGGCGCGGTCAGCCTGATGAACCACCTGCACGGGCGGGTGAAGATGGGCATCATCACCAACGGCTTCACCGCCCTGCAGCAGACCCGCCTGGAGCGCACCGGCTTCCGCGACTACTTCTCGGCGCTGGTGATCTCTGAGCAGGTCGGCGTACCAAAACCGGCGGCAGCGATTTTTGATTATGCGCTGGAACAGCTGGGCAATCCGGATCGTCAGCGGGTGCTGATGGTGGGCGATACCCCGGAATCGGACATTCTGGGCGGCATGAACGCGGGCCTGAAAACCTGCTGGCTCGATCATGGCACCCGACCGCTGCCGGACCATATCAAACCGACCTGGCAGGTCAAATCGCTGGCCGAACTGGAAGCGCTGCTGGTCGGCTGACTGACGCCGCACACCGCGATCGCCTGCCGATCAAAAAAGGCCCGCAGCGCGGGCCTTTTTGTTTAACGCATTCGCGGCGCCAGCGCGCTACGCTTTCTTCTCTTCGTCATCATCGCGATCCTCTTTCACCGGCGTACTGGCGGTCAGCAGAAACGGCGACTGCTGCCAGCGGGTGCGGCGATGACGCAGCAGGGTGCGGGAGAGGATAATGCCGATGGCCAGCGCCAGCAGCATCATCAGGCGCAGAATATTGGTGGTGTTATCGACCTGATGCGAATCGGTGACCAGCACATGGGTGTCGAGCGTTACGCGCAGAAAGCCCAGCGGACCATCGTTCCCGGCCAGCGGCTGCACAATCTGATGGTTGAAATAGCTGCCCGCACGCTGCCCGTCGAGCGCCAGGCGGTCGCGGACGTTGATATTCTCGCCGCTGTGCGCCACCAGGCTGCCGTCGCCGTCATAGACCGACGCATCCAGAATACGGCTGTTCGCCGTCATCTGGTTCAGGATCGCTTCGATCTGATTACGGTTATTTTCGCTGTTGTCCATCAATGGTTTAAGGCTGAACGCCACCTGACTGGTGAGCGTATGCGCCAGCTCCTCAACCTGTTCAGAGCGTGCCATCTGATGACCCAGACTGAACCAGGATGCGCCCTGCATCAGGACGACCAGCAGCGCCATCGAGATGAGCACGATCACGGTTCGATGCAAGCGAAATTTCAGTGCGGTTTTAGCCATTAATCATCCGGGTCATATCACAACAGAAAGCCTGGAGATTATGTTGCCAGAAGCGGCGCAGACAAGGTAGCCTCTTGCGTGGTTTTGTTGTCCCTACAGGAGCTGTGATGCCAAATCGTTTAACCTGGTGCGATCTTCCCGCCGATGTCTCTCTCTGGCCGGGTTTGCCCCTTTCTCTTAGCGGTGATGAAGTGATGCCGCTGGATTATCGCGCTGGCCGCACCGGCTGGCTGCTGTATGGCCGCGGGCTGGATAAACAGCGCCTGACCGATTATCAGCATCAGCTGGGTGCCGCGATGGTGATCGTCAGCGCCTGGAACGTCGATGAGTATCAGGTGATTCGCCTGGCAGGATCGCTGACGCCCTTTGCCAGCAAGCTGGCGCACGACGCCGGGCTGGACGTGGCGCCGCTGGGTAAAATTCCGTGGCTGAAAGCGCCAGGGCTGCTGGTAATGGATATGGACTCTACCGCGATTCAGATCGAATGCATCGACGAGATCGCAAAACTGGCGGGCTGCGGCGAGCAGGTGGCGGACGTGACGGAGCGCGCGATGCGTGGTGAACTCGACTTCGCCGCCAGCCTGCGCGAGCGCGTGGCGGCCCTGCAGGGTGCAGACGCCAATATCCTGAAGCAGGTGCGTGATGCCCTGCCGCTGATGCCAGGCCTGACGACGCTGACGCAGAAACTGCAGGCGCTGGGCTGGCAGGTCGCTATCGCGTCCGGCGGCTTTACCTACTATGCCGAATACCTGCGCGACAGGCTGCACCTGTCAGCGGTGGCGGCCAATGAGCTTGAAATTCGCGACGGCAAGCTGACCGGCAAGGTGCTGGGCCCGATTGTCGACGCACAATACAAAGCCGATACCCTGAAAAAGCTGGCGCAGCGTTTTGACATCGCGCCGGAACAGACGGTGGCGATCGGCGATGGTGCCAATGACCTGCTGATGATCAAAGCCGCAGCACTGGGCATTGCGTTCCATGCTAAACCTAAGGTGAATGAGCAGACTGCAGTCACCATTCGCCATGCCGATCTTATGGGGGTGTTCTGCATCCTGACCGGCAGCCTGATCCACGAAGAGCGTTAACTGAGGTATTGATTTGGCCAAAGCGGCAAAACGCGCATTTGTCTGTAACGAATGTGGCGCAGATTACCCACGCTGGCAGGGGCAATGCAGCGCCTGTCACGCCTGGAACACCATCACCGAGGTGCGCATCGCCGCCTCGCCTGCGGCTGCGCGTAACGAGCGCCTGAGCGGTTACGCCGGCAGTGCCGGCACCAGCCGGGTGCAGAAACTCTCTGAAATCAGTCTGGAGGCGCTGCCGCGTTTCTCCTCCACCTTCAAAGAGTTTGACCGGGTGCTGGGCGGCGGCGTCGTGCCGGGCAGCGCGATCCTGATCGGCGGCAACCCCGGCGCCGGGAAATCGACGCTGCTGCTGCAGGTGATGTGCCGGCTGTCAGAGGGGATGAAAACCCTCTACGTGACCGGTGAAGAGTCGCTGCAACAGGTCGCGATGCGCGCCCATCGTCTGGGATTGCCCACCGAAAATGTGAATATGCTGTCGGAAACCAGCATTGAGCAGATCTGCCTGATCGCCGAACAGGAGCAGCCGCAACTGATGGTGATCGACTCGATCCAGGTGATGCACATGGCGGAGATCCAGTCGTCACCCGGCAGCGTTGCCCAGGTGCGTGAAACCGCCGCCTATCTGACGCGCTTTGCCAAAACGCGCGGCGTCGCGATCATTATGGTCGGCCACGTCACCAAAGATGGTTCGCTGGCGGGGCCGAAAGTGCTGGAGCACTGCATCGACTGTTCGGTGCTGCTGGATGGCGATGCTGACTCCCGCTTCCGCACGCTGCGCAGCCATAAAAACCGCTTCGGGGCGGTCAACGAACTGGGCGTGTTTGCCATGACCGAACAGGGCATGCGCGAAGTCAGCAACCCGTCAGCAATCTTTCTGTCGCGCGGCGAAGAGGTGACGTCCGGCAGCTCCGTGATGGTGCTGTGGGAGGGAACGCGGCCGCTGCTGGTGGAGATTCAGGCGCTGGTCGATCACTCAATGATGGGCAATCCGCGCCGTGTGGCGGTGGGGCTGGAGCAGAACCGTCTGGCGATTCTGCTGGCGGTGCTGCATCGTCACGGTGGACTGCAGATGGCGGACCAGGATGTGTTCGTCAACGTCGTCGGCGGCGTGAAGGTCACCGAAACCGGTGCGGACCTGGCGCTGATGCTGTCGATGGTATCGAGTCTGCGTGACCGTCCGCTGCCGCAGGATCTGGTGATCTTCGGCGAAGTCGGCCTGGCCGGTGAAATCCGTCCGGTGCCCAGCGGCCAGGAACGCATCTCCGAAGCGGCGAAGCACGGCTTCAGACGCGCGATTGTGCCCGCCGGCAATGCACCGAAAAAACCGATTGCCGGGATGCAGGTGTTCAGCGTGAAGAAGCTGGCCGATGCGCTGGCCATTCTGGACGAACTGTAACGCGCCTGCGGCCTGTCAGCCGGAGTGCAGGGCAGGCCGGACGCACCTTAACCGCATTGATGCAGGAGGCACGACATGTCGTCGTTTGAATATCTGAAAACGGCCATCCGCCAGCAGGGTCACACGCTGCAACAGGTCGCTGATGCCAGCGGCATGACGAAAGGCTATCTGAGCCAGTTGCTCAATGCCAAAATTAAAAGCCCCAGCGCGCAGAAGCTGGAGGCGCTGCACCGCTTTCTGGGCCTGGAGTTTCCGCGCCGGGACAAACGGATAGGGGTGATATTCGGTAAGTTCTATCCCCTGCATACCGGCCATATCTATTTGATCCAGCGCGCCTGCAGCCAGGTGGATGAGCTGCATATCATCATGGGCTACGACGAGCCGCGCGACCGGGAGCTGTTTGAGAACAGCGCGATGTCTCAGCAGCCGACGGTCAGCGATCGTCTGCGCTGGCTGCTGCAGACCTTTAAGTATCAGAAAAATATCCGCATCCACGCCTTCAATGAAGAGGGGATCGAGCCTTATCCGCACGGCTGGGATGTCTGGAGCAGAGGCGTTAGTGCTTTCCTCAGCGAACAGGGAATTACGGCGGACTGTATCTACACCAGCGAAGCGCCCGATGCCGAGATGTATCAGCAGCATCTGGGGATTCAGACCGTGCTGGTCGATCCCAGCCGATCCTTTATGAGCATCAGCGGTGCGCAGATCCGTCAGGATCCGTTCCGCTTCTGGGACTACATTCCCACCGAAGTGAAACCGTTCTTTGTCCGCACCGTGGCGATCCTCGGCGGAGAATCCAGCGGCAAATCGACGCTGGTCAATAAACTCGCCAACATCTTCAACACCACCAGTGCCTGGGAGTATGGCCGGGACTACGTCTTCTCCCATCTGGGCGGCGATGAGATGGCGCTGCAATATTCCGATTACGACAAAATCGCGCTGGGGCAGGCGCAGTACATCGATTTCGCCGTTAAATATGCCAACAAGGTGGCATTCATCGACACCGATTTCGTGACCACGCAGGCGTTCTGTCTGAAGTATGAGGGGCGTGAACATCCCTTTGTGCAGGCGCTGATCGACGAATATCGCTTTGATCTGGTGATCCTGCTGGAAAATAACGTGCCCTGGGTGGCCGATGGATTGCGCAGTCTGGGCAGTTCGGTGGATCGTCGGGAGTTTCAGTCGATGCTGGTGACGATGCTGCGGGAAAATAACATCGATTTTCTGCACGTTCAGGAAGATGATTATGACACCCGCTTCCTGCGCTGCATTGAGCTGGTGAAGGCGATGCTGGGCGAGAAAAACGCCCAGCCATAACGCCTGTGGCGATCCGGTCTGCCGTCCGGCAGCCGGATCGACGCATCAGTAGACCATCACCACTTTACCGCGCATGTGGCCTTCCAGCACCCGCTGATGGGCGGCTTTCAGCGTCTCCACGCTCAGGCCGTGCAGCGTCTCGCTCAGCGTCGTCTGCAGTTTCCCCTCATCCAGCAGCGCCGACACCGCATCCAGAATCTCACCCTGGCGCGCCATGTCCGGCGTATTGAACATGCTGCGGGTATACATCAGCTCGAAGTGCAGCGCGGCGCTCTTCAGTTTCAGCTGATCCATCGACAGCGGATGCTCGTTTTCGACAATGGTGCAGATGTGGCCCTGCGGGGCGATCAGTCTGGCCATAGTGTCCCAGTGACCGTCGGTGTCATTCAGGCAGAAGATGTAATCAACCTGCTTAATCCCCTGTTTCTCCAGCTCGCCGACCATATCTTTGTAATTGATCACCCGATCGGCACCGCGATCGCGACACCACTGTGCGGAATCTTCCCGTGAGGCGGTGGCGATGATCTGCACCTTGCTGCGCAGCTTCGCCAGCGGGATCGCCAGCGATCCCACCCCGCCCGCGCCGCCGACGATCAGCAGCGTCTGATCGGCCGTAGCGTTCTCCAGGTTCAGTCGCTCAAACAGCCCTTCCCAGGCGGTCAGGGCGGTCAGCGGGATCGCCGCCGACTGCGCCCAGTCCAGGCTCTCCGGCTTGTGGCCGGTAATACGTGAATCCACCAGCTGCTCGGTGCTGTTACTGCCGGGCCGGGTCAGATCGCCTGCGTAAAAAACTTCGTCGCCGGGTTTAAAGTTGCTGACTTTGATACCGACTTCCAGCACCACGCCGCTGGCGTCCCAGCCGAGAATGCGCGGCTGCTCAAGGCCATTCTTCATCGCCCCTTTGTGGACTTTGGTGTCGACCGGGTTGACCGACGCCGCTTTCACTTCGACACGCAGGTCATACTCACCGGGCGTCAGGGATTCAGGGAAAATCTCAGTGAAGGTTGCAGGATTTTCCGGATTAACTGCGATAGCGCGAATAGACATAGCATTTTCCTGTTTAATCAGGCTCTCAGCCTGGAGCGTATCTCTGCCATTCCGGCCGTGATGCGTGGGCTGTGCCACGCTTTACGGAGCGGGATGGCGAATCATTCAGAACCGGCTTTAAGTGTAGAACCTGAATTTAGCGGTGATAAGATGGACAATCTTTCATAGAGTGTTCGTCTGAGGTGAACAATGGCGTTTCGGCAGTGGCAGGATATGGCGCTTTTCGCGCTGGTGGCGGAGTGCGGCAGCTTTACCGGTGCGGCAGAACGGGCCGGTCTGCCGAAATCGAGCGTCAGCCAGCGCATCAGCCAGCTGGAGCAGCGGCTGGGGATCCGGCTGCTGAACCGTACCACCCGCCAGCTCAATCTGACCTTTGCCGGTGAACGCTATCTGCTGCACTGCCAGGAGATGATGCAGGCCAGTGAACGCGCCGATCAGGCAATTGCCAGCCTGCGTGATAACCCCAGCGGACGCCTGCGCATCACCAGCCCGGCGGGGATCGGCGCTACGCTGCTGGCGCGCTGCAACGCGGCATTTTTACGCCTTTACCCTGATGTGACGCTGGATGTGTCGATATCGGATGAGATGCGCGACCTGGTGCAGGAGGGGTTTGATGTGGCGCTCCGCACCGGTCAGCCGCAGGAGTCATCGCTGATTGGCCGCCGGATAGGCAACTGCCCGCGACGGCTGGTCGCCTCTCAGCACTATCTCGACCAGCATCCGCCGCTGGTCCACCCCCAGCAGCTGTCGGCCCATCGCTGCATTGCGCACCGCGCCTGGAATGAATGGGTGCTGCAGCGCGACGAAGACTTCTACCGCTGGCTGCTGCCGCCAGGCCACCTCACGGACAATCTGCTCTACGCGCGCGAATCGGCGCTGGGCGATGCGGGCATCACGCTGCTGCCGCAATTTCTGACCGATGGGCCGATGGCCGATCCCCGGCTGGTGCCGGTGTTGCCGGAATGGGAGGTCGAAGGCAATGAGCTGTGGCTGGTCTATCCGGGCCGCAAACTGCAGTCACCCGCGCTGGCACGCTTTATTGAGTTTGCGCTGCAGTCACCGGTATTCAGGGCGTTTTATCGCTGAGCATGAAATAAAGATTCCTGGCGTTTCCTCTAACTTTGATACCGGCAGCAGAAAATGATATTGCATTAATTATGATGGTCTTTCCTGTTCTTCTCAAAGGATGAGAAATGTTATGAAAGCTCAAAATTTAAAAAGTGCATGTATTAAAACTTTATCAAAAAGTGAAATTTACGATCAAAAAGAGTTTAACGGTGTAACAGCCCTTAAAACTATTCTGGGTCATGAAAATAAAGAGTTTGAAGCAGACTTTGTACTCAGAGGCAGTGATGTCAGCTGTAGTGCGTCAGTTACCTGGTATGATGCCAGAGAGTCACACGAGAGCCGATCTGAATTCCGGCTTTATTATGAAGGCAATCCGGTGATGGAACTGGCAGAGCCCGGTGATAATATCGTTATTGGTTTTGATAGAAAAAAGATCTTAACCTGCATTCTGTTTAAAACACATGATGATGAGCATCAGGGACATATTGAGCAGTGGACGCCGCTGTAACAAAATAAAAAAGGGAAGCATCCGCTTCCCTTTTAATATTCATCCGACGCTTACTTCGTCATACGCTTGTACTTGATGCGCTTCGGCTCCAGCGCGTCTGCGCCGAGGGTACGCTTCTTGTACTCTTCATATTCGGTAAAGTTACCTTCGAAGAATTCGATTTTACCCTCATCCTGATAATCCAGAATGTGAGTCGCGATACGGTCCAGGAACCAGCGGTCATGCGAGATCACCATGGCACAGCCCGGGAACTCCAGCAGGGCGTTTTCCAGCGCGCGCAGGGTTTCGATGTCCAGGTCGTTGGTTGGCTCATCGAGGAGCAGCATGTTGCCGCCTACCTGCAGCAGTTTCGCCAGGTGTAGACGACCGCGTTCACCGCCCGACAGTTCACCGACGCGTTTACCCTGATCGACGCCTTTGAAGTTAAAGCGGCCGACATAGGCGCGGCTTGGCATCTCGGTGTTACCGATACGCATAATGTCCTGACCGCCGGAAACCTCTTCCCATACGGTTTTGGAATTGTCCATGCTGTCGCGGAACTGATCGACGGAGGCCAGCTTCACGGTTTCACCCAGCACGATGCTGCCGGAATCGGGCTGCTCCTGACCGGACATCATACGGAACAGCGTCGATTTACCCGCGCCGTTCGGACCGATAATCCCGACAATCGCGCCTTTTGGCACAGAGAACGAGAGATCATCAATCAGCACACGATCGCCGTATGATTTACGCAGGTTGCTGACTTCCAGCACTTTGTCACCCAGACGGGCACCTGGCGGAATGAACAGTTCGTTGGTTTCGTTACGCTTCTGGTAGTCGGTGTTATTCAGCTCTTCAAAGCGTGCCAGACGGGCTTTGCCTTTAGACTGACGGCCTTTGGTCCCCTGACGCACCCACTCCAGCTCTTTCTCGATCGACTTACGGCGAGCGGCTTCGGTAGAGGCTTCCTGTGCCAGACGCGCATCTTTCTGCTCCAGCCAGGAGGAGTAGTTGCCTTCCCACGGAATGCCTTCGCCGCGGTCCAGCTCCAGAATCCAGCCCGCCACGTTATCCAGGAAGTAACGGTCGTGCGTAATCGCCACGACGGTGCCTTCGAAGTCATGCAGGAAGCGCTCCAGCCAGGCGACAGATTCGGCGTCCAGGTGGTTGGTCGGTTCGTCCAGCAGCAGCATGTCTGGTTTTTCCAGCAGCAGGCGGCAGAGGGCGACGCGGCGACGTTCACCACCGGAGAGGTTCGCGATTTTCGCATCCCAGTCTGGCAGGCGCAGCGCATCGGCCGCACGTTCCAGCTGCGTATTCAGGTTGTGACCGTCGTGCGCCTGGATAATCTCTTCCAGACGACCCTGTTCAGCGGCCAGCTTGTCGAAGTCTGCATCCTCTTCGGCGTACAGGGCATAGACTTCGTCGAGGCGCTTCAGCGCGCCAACCACTTCGGACATCGCCTCTTCCACCGACTCACGCACGGTGTGTTCAAGATTCAGCTGCGGCTCCTGCGGCAGGTAGCCAATCTTGATGCCTGGCTGCGGACGCGCTTCCCCTTCGATATCTTTATCGATGCCGGCCATGATGCGCAGCAGGGTAGATTTACCCGCACCGTTCAGACCGAGGACGCCGATTTTTGCGCCTGGGAAGAAGCTGAGCGAGATGTTTTTCAGGATATGTCGCTTCGGCGGAACCACTTTGCCGACGCGATGCATGCTATAGACGAATTGAGCCACGTTGGTTTGAGCCTCTGGGTCTTGGTCGTTGGAATGATGTCGAAGTTTAGCCTTTTTCACCGTCTAATCCCAGCCGGGGGGCGGCGAATATTACCCAGGCCGGGGAATCGCGGACGGTGCAGAGCGCCACCGTCTGATTTCAGTGCCGCCAGGCGGCCAGGCAGGGATCAGGGCAGGCGCAGCGGTATCGCCTGCTGGGCCAGCCAGTGTTGCAACGCCTGATCGGGCGCGCTGTCGCTGACCAGCAGATCAAAGCGCTGCAGTTCGGCGATACGGGCGGGCAGCACCTTGCCATACTTGCTGCTGTCAGCCACCAGCACCGACTTCCGGGCGCGCAGCATGGCGTGATGCTTCATCATCAGCTCATTAGTGTTGTAGCAGGTCGCGCCCTGATCTTTGTCGATGCCAGCGGCAGAGATAAAGGCCAGCGTCGGACAGAGATCATCCAGGATGGTGTGCACGCCAATCGGCGTAAACAGGGCATTGTCAGCGTGAAATTCACCGCCGCTCAGGATCACGTTGCAGGCCGGTTTCTCCTTCAGCGTCAGAAAGGTGTTCATGGCGCAGCAGATGGCGGTAAACGCGAGGGTATCGGGGATCGCATCCACGATGTAGGGGAGGGTGGTGCCGCAGTCAAAAAAGACCGTATCGTTCTCCGCGATCAGGCTGGCTGCGGCCTGAGCCAGCCGCTGTTTTCGGGCGGCATTCTGCCCATGCTGATCGCTGACAAAATAGTGGCTGGCGTGACTTTTCGGATCGCTGACGATGTAGCCGCCCAGCAGAACGATGCTGGAAGCGGGCTCGGTTAAGTCGCGCCGCACCGTCATCTCTGAGACGCCCAGCAACTGAGCCGCATCCTTCAGATGCAGTTTATCGGTGCGTTTCAGCGCCTGCGTCAGCTTGTGAATGCGTTCGTCGCGCCGGGTTTCGATGGTCATCTCTCTGTTACCTATCCTGCAGTGCGGAACAAGGACGCCGGAACCGGCGTGGTAGCGCGACAAACCTCACAGATTTTAATGAGTTGCGTCTCATCCGCCAGGCTGGCAACCAATCTTACCCGCAATCCGTGAGGGCCGCAAACCTGCGCTGTGCGGTCAGCGCCGTGTCACATCCCTGGCGCAGGCGGGCGGGGAGAGGCGCGTCTCCCGCGTAGCCGGTGATGTTATCTTGTTATAATAATAACATTAACCTTTCCTTTCAGCGCCGCATTTTCCCACCGGTTGCCGCTTCAGGATGTGGTTTTTGTCACATATTTAACCTTTAAGAAAGGTTATTGTTAATTTATTAACATTCAGGTTTGCAACACATCCGGGAGAAACCGTTATGACAATCGCGGTGATCGGCTCAAATATGGTCGATCTGATTACGTATACCAACAGCCTGCCAAAAGCGGGCGAAACCCTCGAAGCTCCCGATTTTGCCATCGGCTGCGGCGGCAAAGGTGCCAACCAGGCGGTCGCGGCGGCAAAAATGGGCGGCCGCGTGATGATGGTCAGCAAGGTCGGCGACGATCTCTTCGCGCCCAACACCGTGGCCAATCTGCAACAGCAGGGTGTCGACACGCGCTATGTGACGACCGCCACAGGCACCTCCAGCGGCGTGGCCCCTATCTTTGTCGATGACCAGTCGCAGAACCGCATTCTGATTATCAAGGGCGCCAACCAGCAGCTGAAACCGGCGGATATCGACGACGCGGCAGAGGCTCTGAAAGCCTGTGTGCTGATCATTCTGCAGCTGGAGATCCCACTGGAAACGGTCTACTACGCCATTGATTTTGCCCGCCGGCATCAGATCCGGGTGATCCTCAATCCGGCGCCGGCCGTCGCCACGCTGGACATCGACTATGCCTGCAAATGTGATTTCTTTATGCCCAATGAAACCGAGCTGGAGATCCTGACCGGCCTGCCGGTCAGCAGCGATGAAGAGGTGATGCTTGCCGGGCAGTCGCTGCTGAAGCGCGGCCTCAAAAATCTGATCATCACTCTGGGCAGCCGGGGATCGATCTGGATGAGCGGCGATCGGGTTCATCGTGTGGCCGCTACGCCGGTTCAGGCGGTGGACACCAGCGGCGCAGGCGATGCCTTTATCGGCTGCTTTGCATATCTGCTGACCGAAACCGGTGATGTGGCCGCCGCCATGGCGCAGGCGTCTGCTTATGCCGCCTGCAGCGTTACCGGGCGTGGCACCCAGCGTGCTTACCCCACCGCCGAGTGTTTTCAGCGTTTTCTTAACCTTAACTGAGGTTCTGCTATGCAACAGAAAATAGTGCAGCAATCTGATGGCTATCTGAATAAAACGCCGCTGTTCCAGTTCATTCTGCTGTCATGCCTCTTTCCGCTATGGGGCTGTGCGGCGAGTCTCAACGATATTCTGATCACCCAGTTTAAAAGCGTCTTTGCCCTCAGCGACTTCGCCAGTGCGCTGGTGCAGAGCGCCTTTTATGGCGGCTATTTTCTGATTGCGATCCCGGCTTCGCTGGTGATCCGCAGAACCAGCTACAAAATGGCGATCATGATCGGCCTGGCGCTCTACATCGCAGGCTGCATCGTCTTTTACCCGGCGTCACACATGGCGACCTACACCATGTTCCTGGCGGCAATTTTTGCTATCGCCATTGGCCTGAGTTTCCTGGAAACCGCGGCCAATACCTACAGTTCGATGATTGGCCACCGTGATCACGCCACGCTGCGCCTCAACGTCAGCCAGACCTTCTATCCGATTGGTGCACTGATGGGGATTGTGCTGGGCAAATATCTGGTGTTTCAGGAAGGAGGCAGCCTGGAGAGCCAGATGGCGGGCATGACGGCGGAGCAGGTGCATGCTTTCCGGCTGACCATGCTGGAACATACGCTGGAGCCCTACAAATATCTGGTGATGGTGCTGGTGGTCGTGATGTTGCTGTTTATGTTCACCCGCTATCCGCACTGCAAGCCGGAAAGCCATGCGAAATCGCGCCCGTCACTGGGTGAGACCTTTCGCTATCTGGCCACTAACCGCCACTTTAAACGCGGGATCGTGACCCAGTTCCTCTATGTTGGCATGCAGGTGGCGGTCTGGTCGTTTACGATTCGTCTGGCGCTGACGCTGGGCGCAGCCAACGAGCGTCACGCCTCTGACTTTATGATCTACAGCTTCATCGGCTTCTTTATCGGTAAGTTCGTAGCGAATTTCCTGATGGCCCGTTTCCGTGCCGAAAAGGTGCTGATCGCCTATTCCGTGCTGGGCGTGCTGACGCTGGCCTATGTGATGCTGGTGCCGGACTTCACCGCCGTCTACGCCGCCGTTTTTGTCAGCGTGCTGTTTGGTCCCTGCTGGGCCACCATCTACGCAGGCACCCTGGCGACGGTAGACAACAAATATACCGAGGTGGCGGGCGCGTTTATCGTAATGGCGATTGTGGGCGCCGCCTTCGTTCCGGCGCTGCAGGGGCTGGTCTCTGACACACTGGGATCGATGCAGCTGGCGTTTGGCGTCTCGCTGCTCTGCTTCGCCTGGGTCGGCTTCTATTTCTATGGCGAGCTGCGTCATAAAAAGCAGCCGGTTGCGAGCGGGCGTCTGGTGGAGGAGTTGCCATGAAAACCCGTTTGCCCCTGGCGCGTGACCAGTTTCACCCCACGCCGTCGACGCTGCTGGAGAGCGAGGCGTTCCGGGTTGAACTGTTTCGCTACCCGTCAGGCATTGAGGCGGTACGCCTTCATAACCGTCGCGGCAGCGTAACCGTGCTGCCGTTTCTTGGGCAGATGATCTGGGAAGTGCAGTTCGACGGACATAACCTGACGATGGGCCACAGTTTCAGGCAGCCGCTGCCAGCCCGTTCGATCATTGATACCTATGGCTGTTTTGCGTTTCATTCGGGGCTGCTGGCTAACGGCTGTCCTGCGCCAGAGGACGATCATCCGCTGCATGGCGAGATGGCCTGCGCCCGTATGGACAGCGCCTGGCTGGTGCTGGAGGATCAGACGCTGTCGCTGGAAGGGGAGTATGACTATGTAAAAGGCTTTGGTCATCACTATCTGGCTGCACCGGCCGTGCGTCTTCAGGCCGATCGCCCGCGGCTGACGATCGACATGACTGTTACCAATCTGGCCGGTGCGCCGATGCCGCTGCAGTACATGTGTCACATCAACAGCGCGTGGATCGATCAGGGGCGCTTCCGGCAGTCGATCCCCGATCGGGCCTTTCAGCTGCGGCAGTCGATCCCTGCGCATCTGCGGCCGACGCCCGCCTGGCGCGACTATACGGATCGGCTGGCGCGCGATCCGCTGGCTCTGCAGCAGCTTGATCAGCCGCAGCTCTGCGACCCGGAGATCGTCTTTTTCGCGGACGATCTGCCGCAGTATGGCGATGAGGTGCAGTTTGAGCTGCATGCGCCGCAGGGCTACGCGCTGATGACGCGCTTCTCCACCGCGCAGTTCCCGCACGCCACCCGCTGGCTGCTGCATAATCCCGACCAGCAGGTAGCGGCCTATATCCTGCCCGCCACCTGCCGGCCGGAAGGCTTTCTGGCGGCACAGCAGGCAGGTACGCTGATCACCCTGAAACCGGGCGAACAGCGCCACTTCTCCGTCGAAACGGGCCTGCTCTGATCGCCGGTTAAATCGCCACGAGGCCGCGCACACCCTCTGCTTCCATGGTGTCGCCGCGGCCACGCTGCACGATCTCCCCGCGCGACATCACCAGATAGCTGTCCGCCAGCTCGGCGGCGAAATCGTAAAACTGCTCGACCAGCAGAATCGCCATATCCCCGCGCTGCGCCAGCTGGCGGATCACTGCGCCGATCTCTTTGATCACGGAGGGCTGGATCCCCTCTGTGGGTTCATCCAGGATCAGCAGCTGAGGGCGACAGGCCAGCGCCCGGCCGATCGCCAGTTGCTGCTGCTGACCGCCCGAAAGATCGCCGCCGCGACGTGACTTCATCGCCAGCAGCACCGGAAAGAGCTGATAGATCTCCTCCGGCACCTCGCGCGCCTGCGCCGCCGGAAAACGGGAGAGCCCCATCAGCAGATTCTCCTCCACCGTCAGACGCGGAAAAATTTCGCGGCCCTGTGGCACATAGGCGATGCCCGCCTGCACGCGCTGATGAGGTTTACGGCCAGTGATCCGCTGCTGCTGCCAGTGGATATCCCCTGACTTCGCCGGGATCAGCCCCATCAGGCACCTGAGCAGCGTGGTTTTCCCCACGCCGTTGCGTCCCAGCAGGCAGGTGATCTCACCAATCTTCACCTCAAACGACAGGCCGCGCAGAATATGACTGCCGCCATAATATTGATTCAGTTCAGTAACCTGTAACATCTCAGCGCCCCAGATAAACGTCGATAACCTGCTCGTTGGCCTGCACCTCGCGCAACGACCCTTCGGCCAGCACCTGACCCTGATGCAGCACCGTGACATGGTCGGCGATGGTCTCCACAAAACCCATGTCATGCTCCACCACCATCAGCGAGTGTTTGCCTGCCAGGCTGCGGAACAGCTCGGCGGTGTAGTCCGTCTCGGCGTCGGTCATGCCCGCCGCAGGCTCATCCAGCAGCAGCAGGTGCGGCTCCTGCACCAGCAGCATCCCGATCTCCAGAAACTGCTTCTGGCCGTGCGACAGCAGGCCCGCCCGGCGCTGGCGTTCAGCGCCCAGCCGCAGCATCTTCAGCACTTCATCAATGCGATCGCGCTGTTCGCTGTTGAGGCGGGCACGCAGGCTGGCCCAGACCGATTTATCGGTTTTAAGCGCGATCTCCAGATTCTCAGCGACCGTTAATGCTTCAAACACCGTGGGCTTCTGAAACTTGCGGCCGATACCGGCGCGGGCGATCTCCACCGGCGAAAGACGGGTCAGATCGCTGTCCTGGTCATAGATCACCCGGCCCGAATCGGGTCGGGTTTTGCCGGTGATCACATCCATCAGCGTGGTTTTGCCCGCGCCGTTGGGGCCGATCACGCAGCGGAGTTCACCGATGCCGATCTGCAGCGACAGATCGGTGAGCGCGCGAAAGCCCTCGAACGAGACGTTGATCTTCTCCAGCTGCAGCACCGGATCGCGCTGCAGCCGGTGACGATCCGCCCGCTGGGGCTGGGTAAACAGGGCATCACTCATGGTTTCCTCCGGCGCAGCAGGCCAATGACGCCAGAGGGCAGAAACAGCGTCACCAGAATGAACATCAGACCCAGAAAGAACAGCCAGTACTCCGGGAAGGCCACGGTGAAGATGCTGCGTGCGCCGTTGACAATCGCCGCCCCCAGCAGCGGGCCAATCAGCGTGCCGCGTCCGCCCAGCGCCACCCAGATGGCGGCTTCGATCGAGTTGGCCGGTGACATTTCTCCCGGATTAATAATGCCGACCTGCGGCACATAGAGCGCCCCGGCCAGGCCGCACAGCACAGCGGAGAGCGTCCAGACAAACAGCTTAAAGCCGCGCGGATCGTATCCGCAGAACATCAGACGATTCTCCGCATCCCGCACCGCGGTCAGCACCCGGCCAAACTTGCTGCGCGCCAGGGCAAAGCCGATCGCCAGGCTCAGCAGCAGCAGCAGCACCGTGGCAACGAACAGCCCGATACGGGTGCCCGTCGCCGTGACGGAAAAGCCGAGCAGGGTGGTAAAGCCGGTAAACCCGTTGTTGCCGCCAAACCCGGTTTCGTTGCGGAAGAACAGCAGCATACCGGCGTAGGTCAGCGCCTGGGTGATGATGGAGAAGTAGACGCCTTTGATTTTTGAGCGAAAAGCGAAGAAGCCAAACAGCCAGGCCAGCAGGCCCGGCACCAGCATGCTCAGGCAGAGCGCCCAGGCGAAGTACTGGGTGCCGGTCCAGAACCAGGGCAGCTCATGCCAGGAGAGAAAGGACATAAAGGCGGGTAAACCCTCGCCCGCGGCCTGGCGCATCAGGTACATGCCCATGGCATAGCCGCCCAGGGCAAAAAACAGGCCGTGCCCCAGCGACAGCAGACCGGCGTATCCCCACACCAGATCCAGCGCCACCGCGACCACCGCATAGCAGAGGATTTTGCCGACCAGCGTCAGGGTATAGGTCGAGAGGGCCAGCGGATGCGTGGCGGGCAGCAGCGCCAGAAACGGCATCAGCAGCAGCGCCAGCGCGACCAGCAGGCCGAGGCTGAGTGTCAGGCGCGGCGCGGTACGCGCCACGCGAAGCGTCATGGGTTGCGTCATCAGTCAGTCACCCTTCCTTTAACCGCAAACAGGCCCTGCGGGCGTTTCTGAATAAACAGCACGATGATCATCAGAATCAGGATCTTGCCCAGCACGGCGCCCATCTGCGGCTCCAGCACTTTGTTGAGAATGCCCAGGCTGAACGCCGCGACCACGGTGCCCGCCAGCTGGCCAACGCCACCCAGCACCACCACCAGAAACGAGTCGATGATGTAGCCCTGGCCCAGCTCCGGCCCGACATTGCCCAGCTGGGACAGCGCCACGCCACCCAGCCCGGCGATACCGGAGCCGAGGCCAAACGCCAGCATATCGACGCGGCCGGTTGGTACGCCGCAGCACTCCGCCATTGCACGATTCTGGGTTACGGCCCGGACGTTCATGCCCAGGCGGGTGCGGTTCAGCAGCAGCCAGGTGAGCGCCAGCACAAACACCACAAACAGGATCACCGCGATACGGTTCCACGGCAGCACCAGGTTAGGCAGCAGCGTCAGGCCGCCCGAGAGCCACGCCGGATTCGCCACCTCCAGGTTCTGTGCGCCGAACAGCACCCGGACCAGCTGGGTCAGCATCAGGCTGATCCCCCAGGTGGCGAGCAGCGTCTCCAGCGGACGGCCATAGAGATGACGGATCACCGTGCGCTCCAGCGCCATGCCGATGGCGGCGGTGACCAGAAAGGCAACCGGCAGCGCCAGCAGCGGATACCAGGCTAAATAGTACGGCGCGAACTGCTGAAACAGGCCCTGCACCCACCAGGTGGCATACGCGCCGAGCATCAGCATTTCACCGTGCGCCATGTTAATCACCCCGAGCAGACCGTAGGTGATCGCCAGGCCCAGTGCGGCCAGCAGCAGAATCGATCCGAGCGACAGGCCGCTGAAGGCCTGCCCCAGCAGATCGCCCCACATCAGCCGCTTCTGAATCTGTTGCAGGCTCTGCGCCGCCGCCGCCCGCACCGTGGGATCCGGCTCGTTCGCGGCCTGAGTCAGACGCTGCAGGCTGGCCTGAGTATTGGGATCGCCGGACTCACCCAGCTGCTGAACCGCCCGCAGACGCACCATCGGCTCGCGATCGGCCAGCTGCAGATTCGCCAGCGCCAGCGCTAACGCGGCGTGGACCCGACTGTCCGGCTCGGCGGCCAGCCGCTGTTCCAGCAGGGGAAGCTGGTCCGCCATCCCCTCATTTTGCAACTGCCGGGCCGCGCGCAGGCGCAGAGCGACATCCGGGCTGACCAGCTGGTGGGCGGCCAGCGCAGTGTTGACCAGTACACGCAGCCGGTTGTTCATAAACAGTTTTTTCAGGCTGCCGGCAGGCTGCGCCACCGTGTCCAGCGGCTGCAGCGTCGCACCCTGCTGGCTGAACGGCTGCCTGTTCTGGTCGGTAACCACAGTTTCAGCATGCAGCGCCTCCAGCAGCGGCAGGCGCTGACTGTCGGGCGCCGCGGCCCACTGCTGCAGCAGCGCCGCCTGCTGACTGCGGCTGGCGGCCGCAAAGTCCGCAGCCGGTCCGGCGCTGGCCATCAGCGGCATCAGCAGCAGCAGGCTGAGAAAGCAGCGACATAGATTCATAAAGAGAGCCTCGTCAGGGGAGAGCATCGCAGCCGCATCACAGCAGGTGACGCGGCCGGGTTATCCGCCGCGCACCATTACTGCGCGGTTTTGACCGGGTGGTCGGGCTTTTTGTCGTTACCGGCGATATAGGGGCTCCACGGCTGCGCGCGAACCGGCTGATCGGTCTGCCATACCACGCTGAACTGGCCGTTCTCTTCCACCTCGCCAATCATGACCGGCTTATGCAGATGGTGGTTGGTCTGATCCATCGTCAGGGTAAAGCCATCCGGGGCCTTAAAGGTCTGGCCGGCCATGGCCGCCCGCACTTTGTCGACGTCAGTGGTGCCCGCTTTTTCCACCGCCTGCGCCCACATATGGATCCCTACATAGGTTGCCTCCATCGGATCGTTGGTGACGACGGTGGCGGCGTTCGGCAGGTTGTGCGCTTTGGCGTAAGCGCGGTAATCGGCGACGAATCTGGCATTAACCGGATTATCAATCGACTCGAAATAGTTCCAGGCCGCTAACTGACCCACCAGCGGTCGGGTGTCGATGCCGCGCAGCTCCTCTTCGCCCACCGAGAAGGCGACGACCGGAATGTCAGTGGCCTTAATGCCCTGGTTGGCCAGCTCTTTGTAGAACGGCACGTTGGAGTCGCCATTGATGGTGGAGACCACGGCCGTTTTGCCGCCCGCCGCAAACTTTTTAATGTCCGCGACGATGGTCTGATAATCGCTGTAACCGAAAGGCGTATAGACCTCTTTGATATCGCTGTCCGCCACGCCTTTACTGTGCAGAAAGGCGCGCAGGATCTTGTTGGTGGTACGCGGATAGACGTAGTCGGTGCCCAGCAGGAAGAAGCGTTTCGCGCTGCCGCCATCTTCGCTCATCAGGTACTCCACGGCCGGGATCGCCTGCTGATTCGGCGCGGCACCGGTGTAGAAGACGTTGGGCGACATCTCTTCCCCTTCATACTGCACCGGGTAGAAGAGCAGGCCGTTCAGCTCTTCAAACACCGGCAACACCGACTTACGTGAAACCGAGGTCCAGCAGCCAAACACCACCGCCGCCTTGTCCTGCGTCAGCAGCTGGCGCGCTTTTTCGGCAAACAGCGGCCAGTTGGAGGCGGGATCCACCACCACCGGCTCCAGCTTTTTCCCCAGCACGCCCCCTCTGGCGTTGATCTCATCGATCGTCATCAGCGCCACATCTTTCAGCGGCGTTTCAGAAATCGCCATGGTGCCGGAGAGGGAATGCATGATCCCCACTTTGATGGTATCCGCAGCCTGGGCACTCCAGGTGAAACCCAGACTGACAACGGTGGCGGAGAGCGCAAAAGCCTTGATCAACGAACGTCTTTTCATCATCTGAACCCCTGAGTGGTAGTGGTATTATTCGGTGAGCTGAAGCCGGGCCTGCTGGAGGCGGTGCAGCGTGATCTTGCGGACTTCCGCCTTACTGACGGCGATGTGATCGGTCAGAATCTGTTGTGCCGTGGCACGCTGCTGCTGAAAAATTGCCTGTAAAATCTGCGCATGTTCCTGATAGGTGGCGCAGATGCGATCGTCGCGGGTGAAGTCGAGGCGACGGATGATGCGGATCTTCTCCGTGAGTTCGGCGTGGATGCGCGCCATCTCCGGATTACCGGCGGCGGCGACCAGCGTCATGTGAAACGCCTCATCATGCTGCGACACCACCAGTCCGTCGGCGAGCGCCTCCGACTCACACCAGAACTGGTTGAGTGCTTCGAGCAGCGCGGCGCACTGCGGCGCGGGCAGGGCGCAGAGGCGTTTTACCGCCTCGCACTCCAGCACGGTGCGCAGGTCATAGAGCGATTCGAACCAGGCGAAATCGAAGGTTTTGATCTGCCAGCCGCTGCGAAACCAGACGTCCACAAAGCCTTCACGCTCCAGCCGGAACAGCGCCTGGCGCACCGGGGTGCGGCTGACCGCCATGCGCGCGGCGATTTCGCTTTCGCTGAAGCGATCGCCCGGCATCAGGCGAAAGGCAAAAATATCGTCCTTCAGGGCCTGATAGACCCGTTCGGCCAGCGCTTCGGGGCGCGCTTTCGGAGGATGTGCTCTCATTCTGCCTCCGGTTCAAGCCATAACAGGGTGTCACCGGGCGTGACCGGCCGCCCCGCCTGACAGAGGATCCGCGTCACGCGGCCCGCCTGAGGCGCGACAATCGCCAGCTCCATCTTCATCGCCTCCACGATGATCAGCGTCTGACCGGCGCTGACCGCCTCGCCCGGCTGCACCAGCACTTTCCAGATGTTGCCATTGAGGTCAGCCTGCAGGGCCTGGCCGCTGTGATCCTCGTCACTGACGCCGGTGGCGGCCTCCTGCACAGGCGGGGCGTTCTCCTCTTCCCGCGCCCAGTGCTGCACTTCCTGTTCAAAGGCGGCAGCCTGACGCTGGCGAAAGGCGGCGATCTCAGCGGCGTGATCGGCAAGGAACTGCTGATGAGTGGCGAAATCAAACTCGGTCTCTTCAATACGCAGGCTGGTGCGGCCTTCACGGAAATCTTCGCGCAGCCGATTCAGTTCGCTCTCACTCACCGGATAGAAGCGCACCTGGTCGAAGAAGCGCAGCAGCCATGGCGCATCGGCCGCGAACTGCGGATTTTTCAGGAAGGTGTTCCAGATCGGCAGCGTGCGGCCCACCAGCTGATAGCCGCCGGGCGAATCCATGCCGTAGATGCACATATACATGCCGCCGATGCCGACGGTACCTTCGGCGGTAAAGGTGCGCGCCGGACTGTATTTGGAACTCAGCAGGCGATGACGCGGATCGATCGGCACGGCGCAGGGGGCGCCGAGATAGACGTCGCCCAGTCCCAGCACCAGATAGCTGGCGTCGAACAGGGTATCGCGCACCGCTTCGCGGCTGCTCAGGCCGTTAATGCGCTGAATGAAATCGACGTTATTCGGCAGCCAGGGAGCCGTGGCGCGCACCGTCTCCTGATAGCGGCTGACGGCGCCCAGCGTGGCGCTGTCTTCAAACGCCATCGGCATCCACACGACGCGCGACGGCACTTTAAGGGTGCTGACATCGCCCAGCGTGGCCTCCAGCGCCAGCAGCAGCGACATCAGCCGCGCCTGGCTGATAACCAGGCTGTCGTAGCGCACCTGTAGCGACCGCACACCCGGCGACAGCTCCTCAATGCCTGGTTCAGCCTCTGCTTTCAGCGCATTCATCAGCAGATGCACGCGCAGGCGCAGCGCCAGATCCAGTACGTTATCGCCATACTCAATCAGCACATATTTGTCGCCCGCCTGGCGGTAGACCACGGCCGGTGTGCTGCCGGTCGCGTCCCGCGCGGCCAGGATCGTCGCGGAGCCGTGGGCAGTTTCGGCCAGCGACGGCACGGCAAACGCTGGCGGATGCTCCGGCCGCAGGGTCTCGATCAGATGCGTCTGCGCTTTTTCCCGCGCCAGCGCATCGTCTGCGGAAATCGGGTGGAAGCGGATGGTGTCGCCAGGTTTGACCTGACCCACCTTCCACAGCTCCGCTCTGGCGATGGTCACCGGACAGACAAAGCCGCCCAGACTGGGGCCGTCATGCGTCAGGATCACCGGAAAGTCGCCGGTAAAGTTGACCGCGCCGATGGCATATTCGCAGTCGTGTACGTTTGAGGGGTGCAGGCCCGCTTCGCCGCCGTTGGCGCGGGTCCAGGTGGGTTTCGGGCCGACCAGCCGCACGCCGAGGCGGTTGGAGTTGTAGTGCACCTGCCAGTCACTGGCAAAGAACTCATCAATTGCGGCCTGGGTGAAGAAGTCTGGCGCGCCGTGCGGCCCGTAGAGGACGCCGATACGCCATTCGCTGCCGTAGTGCGGGATCAGCGCCGCGTCGAGCGGCTGCGGTGCGCTGATCGGGGCAGGGGTGGTGCAGGCCGCCTGTTCAGGCCGGGAGATCGGCAGCATATCGGCCACGCGCAGGGTGCGCCCGGCGTGACCGCCGAACTGGCCCAGCGAGAAGGTGCTGCGGCTGCCGAGATAGACTGGCACGTCGAAGCCGTTGCGCACCGCCAGATAGCTGCGGCAGCCCTCTCGGGCGCGGCCCAGCGCCAGCGTCTGTCCCGCTTTTACCGTCAGCGGCTGCCAGTAGCTCACCGGCTCGCCATCCAGCGTGGCGTCACACGCCGCGCCGGTCAGCGCCAGCGTGGCATCGCAGTGGAAGCGCAGGGTCGGCCCCTGCAGCGTAAACTCCAGGCCCGCTGCCGATGCATGGTTCCCGACGATGCGGTTAGCCAGCCGGAAGGCGAAATCGTCCATCGGGCCGGAAGGCGGCACGCCGATGTCCCAGTAGCCGAGGCGGCCGGGATAGTCCTGAACCGAACTGAAGGTGCCGGGCTGCAGCACCTCCACCACCGGGGCGGCGGGCACCACGCTGTCGAGATAGCGGGTCCAGACGCTGCCGCTGCGAAACGTGTCGCTGGTGGTGATCTGCCGCAGGTAATCCAGGTTGGTGGCGATGCCGTGCAGCTGGGTGGCATTCAGCGCCTGCTGCAGTTTTTCCAGGGCCGCATCGCGGCTGTCGGCGTGCACAATCAGCTTGGCGATCATCGGATCGTAGAACCCGGAGACCTCGCTGCCGGTTTCGACACCCGTGTCGACCCGCACGCCTTCGGGAAAGACCACGCCCGTTAACAGGCCTGGGCTGGGCTGAAAGTTTTTCAGGGGATCTTCGGCATAGAGACGGACTTCAATCGCCGCCCCCTGCGGCGCCTGCTGCAGACGCGCCCAGTCCACCGCATCGCCCGCCGCCACCTGTAACATGCACGCCACCAGGTCCAGCCCGGTGACGCACTCCGTAACCGGATGTTCCACCTGCAGGCGGGTGTTGACCTCCAGGAAGTAGAATGTCTGCTGGCTGACGTCGTAGATATACTCCACGGTGCCCGCGCTGCGGTAGTTCACCAGCTCACCGAGCCGCACCGCCGACGCGAGCAGGGCCTCGCGCGTGGCGGGCGACAGGCCCGGCGCAGGCGTCTCCTCCACCACCTTCTGGTTACGGCGCTGCAGCGAGCAGTCGCGTTCGCCCAGCGCCACCACGGTGCCGTTGCCGTCGCCAAAAATCTGGACTTCGATGTGACGGGCGCGATCGATACAGCGCTCCAGAAACACCCCGGCATCACTGAAAAACTGTTCGCCGAGGCGGCGCACGCTCTCCCAGGCGCTGGCCAGAGCCTGCGCATCGGCGCAGCGTGTCAGGCCAATGCCGCCGCCGCCTGCGGTGCTTTTCAGCATCACCGGATAGCCAATCTCATCGGCGGCCTGCAGCGCCGCCTCAAGCGACGCCAGCAGCGGCGTGCCCGGTGTCATCGGCACGCCCGCACGGGCCGCCAGTTCGCGCGCGCGGTGCTTCAGTCCGAACTCGCCAATCTGCTGCGCGGTCGGGCCAACAAAGGCGATGCCTGCCGCTTCGCAGGCTTCGGCAAACGGCTGGCTTTCGGAGAGAAAACCGTAGCCAGGCCAGATCGCCTGCGCGCCGCTCTGCTGCGCCGCCGCCAGAATTTTGTCGATGCGCAGATAGCTGTCGCTGGCTTTGTCGCCGCCCAGGGCGATAGCCACATCCGCCTGCCTGACGTGCCGGGCGTTGCGGTCGGCGTCAGAGTAGACCGCGACGCTTTTCACGCCGAGGCGCTTCAGGGTGCGGATGGCGCGGCAGGCAATCTCGCCGCGGTTGGCAATCAGTACGGTGGTGAA
Organism: Pantoea phosphatilytica; assembly: GCF_051025615.1. Classification (NCBI taxonomy): domain Bacteria; kingdom Pseudomonadati; phylum Pseudomonadota; class Gammaproteobacteria; order Enterobacterales; family Erwiniaceae; genus Pantoea; species Pantoea phosphatilytica. Next base: position 203,817 of record NZ_JBPFDF010000002.1, on the reverse strand, counting down.
CATGATCAGTGACTCCCCTGTGATGCCAGCCAGTTGCGCCAGCCGCCCGTTTCAGTGATCTCCAGCGCGCCGTTCAGCGCCGCGCCTTCGCAGATAAAGCCTTTGACGACCCGGCCATCGGCCAGCGTCAGGTTGCCGATCCCCAGCGGCGCCGGGATCTCTGCCACAAACTCGCCGAAGCGCGCCAGCGGGATGTCCCACAGCTCCACGGCGATTGCGGCACCCTGTTCATCACGCATCAGGCCCGGCTTTTTGATCGCCCCCTCCAGCAGGGCAAACAGGCGGTAATGGGGCGCGGTCTGCGTCTCCCCGGCCCACACCGCCTGGCGTTCGGTAAGCTGGAAATTGAGCGGCATACCGGTGAGATGGGCGCCCACCACCGCCAGCCGGACGTGATCGGCTGAAGGGGGCAGCGTGGCGCGTCGGGTCGGAAAGGGCTGGCCGGTGGCGCCCAGCGGCAGCGCCAGTTGCTGCTGCCAGCGCAGACCAAACTCAGCCAGCGCCCGATCGTGCCAGGCCGGCGCGATCAGCGTGATACCGGCTGGCAGGTCGTCGTTGCGGAACGGCGCGGGCAGCGCCAGCGCCGCGAGGTCAGCAAGGTTGGTAAAGTTGGTGTAGGTGCCAAACTGCGAGTTGTAGTGGACGGGCTCCTGCTTCATCTCTTCCAGGGTGTGGATGGTGGGCGAGGTCGGCACTACCAGCGCGTCGAAAGGGGCCATCGCCTGCTGGATCTGGCGCGTCAGGTCGGCGCGCAGATACTCCGCTTTATATGCCTCCACCGCGCTGTAGTTCAGCCCGCTGGCGATGATGTTCTGCACGACCGGCTCCATCTGGTCGAGCATTTCGCCCACCGCCGCCGTGCGTTCGGCAACCCAGGGGCCGTAATAGAGCTGTTCAGCCAGCTGGCGGAACGGGGTGAAGTCGATGGGATGCAGCGTCGCGCCGCCTGCCTGCAGGGCCTCCAGCGCCCGATCCCAGGCGGCTTCGGCAGCAGCATCATCAAAAAAAGCTGGATCGGCCGGGATAGCAAAGTGAGGACGGGCGGGCAGGCTGGCCGGGGCGGTGCGCGGGTTGACGCGCGAATAGGCGTCGCCGCTGTCATAGCCGCCCATGAGCGTGGCGACGGTAAAGGCATCTTCGGTCGTCAGCGCAAAGATTGAGATGGTGTCGTTAAGCCGACAGGCGGGCACCACGCCGCGCGCAGAGAACCAGCCTTTGGTCGGTTTCAGGCCGACGATGTTGTTGAAACCTGCCGGGACGCGACCCGATCCGGCCGTATCGGTGCCGAGTGAAAAGGCGACCAGTCCGCGCGCCAGCACCGACGCCGAGCCAGAGCTGGAGCCGCCGCTGACATAGCCGGCGTCGAAGGTATTGCAGACCGCGCCGTAAGGCGAGCGGGTGCCCACCAGACCGGTCGCGAACTGATCGAGGTTGGTTTTGCCGATGACCACCGCGCCAGCGGCTTTCAGCCGGGCGACAGCCACCGCATCCTCACGGGCGGTGTAGGTAAAGGCGGGGCAGGCGGCGCTGGTGGACCAGCCCATCACATCAATGTTGTCCTTGACCGCGAACGGTATCCCAAACAGCGGCAGCGCCGCAGGATCGCGCTGATAGTCCGCCAGCAGCGGCGCAATCTGTGCCGCTAACTGATCCGGTGTCGCCAGGGTGATCCAGGCGTTATCCTGCGGATCGATCTCCGCCAGGTGTGCGTTGAGCAGGGCGCTAATCTGCTGCGGTGCCTGCTGAATGCGCTGCTGCCAGGCGTGAAGCGTCAGGCCAATGGTCGATGTCATAAGAAGAATTCCAGCTGGTATACAAGATGGCATTCAACAGAGCAAAGGGTGTGCCAGTTTTTTAACGCGCTGATTCAACGGGTTAATGACGGTGGTGATAAGATTTTCTGATGATAATTTGCACAATCGCGGCGCGCAGCCTGAGCGATAGCGGTGCGCCGGGGGTCATGGTGCGTAAATTTTGTGAAGAACATGGCAAGAGTCCGGTGGCCTGGTTAGCATGAAGACTGTCTGGCAGTTCGCCGGGCCCAGCAACAGAGGAGATTTACGTGGTGAAGTGGCGTAACTGGATGATAGGGATCTGCCTGGCCGGCACGGCCAGCAGCGCATGGGCCGATTCGCTTGATCAACAACGGCAACGTTATCAACAAATTAAACAGGCCTGGGACAGCAACCAGATGGCCACCGTGGATCAGCTCCTGCCGACGCTGCAGGATTATCCGCTTTACCCTTATCTGCAGTATCGCCTGCTGGCGCAGGATCTCGATCAGGAGACCGCGCTGGCCGTGCAGAACTTTATTCGCCAGTATCCGACGCTGCCGCCTGCGCGATCGCTCAGCACCCGCTTTATCAACGTGCTGGCTTACCGCCAGGACTGGCAGGGCGTGCTGAACTTCAGCCCGACTGAACCTAAGCCGGTGCAGGCGCGCTGCAACTGGTACTACGCGAAATGGGCCACCGGCCAGCAGCAGGCCGCGTTCGACGGTGCGAAGCAGATCTGGCTGCGCGGCACGGCGCTGCCTGCGGACTGCGATAAGCTCTTCTCAGTCTGGCAGTCTTCCGGTCAGCTCTCACCGATTACCATCCTGGAGCGCATCCGGCTGGCGATGAAGGCTGGCAATGACAGCCTGGTAAGTTATCTGGCGAAAACGCTGCCAGCCGATTATCAGACCATGTCTGACGCGGTGCAGGCGCTGCAGCAGGATCCGCTGACGGTCAGCACCTTCGCCAGCAGCGTCGGTCCCACCGACTTCACCCGCCAGGCGACGATCTACGCCTTTACCCGTGTGGCGCGGCAGGATATGGAAAATGCCCGCAGCCTGATCCCGATTCTGGTCCGGGCGCAGAAGATGGGGCCGGAGGATGAGCAGGCGCTGAAGGAGATTGTCGTCTGGCGCATGATGGGCAGCGATCTCACCTCTGAGCAGGCGCGCTGGCGTGATGCGGTGGTGATGAACAGCGAGTCGACCGCGCTGCTGGAACGCCGGATTCGCCTGGCGCTCACGCAGCACGATCGGCGCGGTCTGAACACCTGGATCGCCCGTCTGCCGCTGGAAGCCAAAGAGAAAGATGAGTGGCAATACTGGCAGGCCGATCTGCTGTTTGAGAAAGGACGTAAAGAGGAAGCGGAAGAGATCCTGCGTAAGCTGATGCAGGCGCGCGGCTTCTATCCGATGGTAGCCGCTCAGCGTCTGGGCGTGGATTATCCGCTGCAGGTGGATGAAGCGCCGAAGCCAGACAGCGCCACGGTGCAGGGCCCCGAACTGGCCCGTGTTCGCGAGCTGATGTACTGGGGGCTGGATAACCTGGCACGCAGCGAGTGGAGCAATCTGATCGGCAGCCGCACGCATACCCAGCAGCAGATGCTGGCGCGATACGCGAATGAACAGGACTGGTGGGATCTCAGCGTGCAGGCGACCATCACGGCCAAAATGTGGGACAGCCTGAAGGAGCGTTTCCCGCTGGCATGGCGGAGCGTCTATGAGCGCAATACCGACGTGAAGCAGATCCCGCCGAGCTATGCGATGGCGATCTCGCGTCAGGAGAGCGCCTGGAATCCCAAAGCCCGTTCCCCGGTCGGAGCCAGCGGTCTGATGCAGATCATGCCCGCAACCGCAGCGCATACCGTGAAGATGTATAACATTCCGGGCTACAGTAACGTCAGCCAGCTGCTGGATCCGGAAACCAATATCCAGATCGGCACCCAGTATCTGGAGTATGTCTATCAGCAGTTCAGCCAGAACCGGATCTTCGCTTCAGCGGCCTACAATGCCGGGCCTGGCCGGGTGCGCAGCTGGCAGAAAATCAGTGGCGGCAACCTTGATGCTGTGGCGTTTATCGAGACAATCCCCTTCTCCGAAACGCGCGGCTATGTGAAGAACGTTCTGGCGTATGACGCCTACTATCGTCACTTCATGGGCAAGCCTGACCAGATCCTGTCAGATGCTGAGTGGAATCGCCGTTACTAGCTGTGCTAAGCTTCCGTACTCTTTAGCGAGTACGGAAGCCTCTCCATGACCCATTCTGATTCCCCCTCTGCCGATGCGCATCCGACAGACGATAGCTGGCAGCGCGTTGTCCTGCTGATGCAGCAGGCCTTTGCGGATGGCCATGCGTTGCCTCTGCTGCAACTGATGATGACGCCCGACGAGCGCGAAGCGTTCGGCACCCGTCTGCGGATCATTGAAGAGTTAATGAACGGCGAAATGAGCCAGCGCGAGCTGAAAAATGAGCTTGGCGTCGGCATCGCGACCATTACCCGGGGATCAAACAGCCTGAAAGAGGCGCCGCCGGAACTGAAACGCTGGCTGGAAGCGCGCCTGGGCCGCGCCTGATTACTGCTGATAGAGCGGATGGACGAACGGGCAGAGCGCCAGGATCAGCGCCTGATGATAGACGCTGGAGCGGCTGAGCAGGCCGTGCGTAAACGCGCCAATCGCGCCGCCCTTCTGTTTGATATTCTCAATACCGGTCAGGCGCGCCATCTCTTCGCCCAGCTCGCGGCCTTCACGCAGACCCGCCAGCACGGCCGGTGGCAGGGTAAAACTGGCTGAACGCGATTCGCCACGCTGCTTCTGATTTTCCACCACCATCCAGGCAAACGCACAATCCTCTTCAATCCCTGCCTCAATCGCGACCCAGAACGCCGCCTCCGGGCGAACCTGGCGGGCATTCATTACGCGCTGGCGTGCGCCGGTTCGCGTTTCGAGATGGGTTAACGGCTGTGCGGCAACGCCACTATCGACCTCGACCCCTTCGATATGGCAGGATCCTTCGCCGAAAACGTCGCTGAATGCCTGCGCAATCGCGTGAATCTTCGCTGGGTTGGTTGTGGCTGCGACAACATGGTACATAATTGATTGAACCCTCAGGTGATTAAGCGCCTGGCCCTCAGGCCATTTTATCTGTCAGTCTGAGCCGGAGCAGTGCCCACACGCCGCACGTACCCGCTGTACGTCGGGTGATTACGCACTGTCTGCGCCCGGACTGCCTGCAACAATGACGCCTGTCGGAACAGGCTCTAAAGCGATTTTGTCGCAGTATAACGGAAACTAACATGCTACAGGTCTATCTTGTTCGTCACGGTGAAACGGTATGGAATGCGGAACGCCGTATTCAGGGCCAGTCTGACAGTCCATTGACGGAAAAAGGTGAGCAGCAAGCCCGACAGGTGGGTGAGCGCGTAAAACAGCTGGGGATCACCCATGTGATCGCCAGCGATCTGGGACGGACGCGCCGCACCGCGGAGATTATTGCGGATGCCTGTGGCTGCGCCGTGACGCTGGATGCGCGGCTGCGCGAGCTGAATATGGGGGTGCTGGAGAAACGTCCGCTGGATGGTCTGACCGCCGAAGAGGAGCAGTGGCGCGCCACGCTGGTCAACGGCACGGAAGGCGGCCGCATTCCGCAGGGCGAGTCGATGACGGAGATGGCGACGCGTATGCACGCCGCACTCAATGCCTGCCTCGACCTGCCTGCCGGCAGCCGCCCGCTGCTGGTCAGCCACGGTATGGCGCTGGGGTCACTGGTCAGTACGATTCTGGGGCTGCCCGCCTATGCGGAGCGTCGTCTGCGCCTGCGTAACTGCTCACTGTCGCGGGTGGATTACCAGCAGAGCGCCTGGCTGGCGGAGGGCTGGATTGTCGAGACGGCGGGAGATGTGTCTCATCTGGATGCGCCTGCGCTCGACGAACTGCAACGCTGATTCTGCAGGCTGCCGTCATGATAACGGCAGCCCGGCACTTAGCTGTCGGCCGCCTGACGGCGGATAGGGATCAGATAGTCGCAGCGGATCTCCGTCGGCGGCTCGGCGCGCTTTTTACCGCCGTGGGTATAAAAGCGTTCGATATCCTGTCCCTGACGGCGGGTCAGTCCCAGCGTTGGCATGCAGGTGCCATAGAGTAACAGGATAAACTCCTGCAGGCTGGCGCGGGGGCCGCTGTAGCTGAACTGCACATAATCTCCGGCTTCCAGAATGACGTTATGGCCGGAGAAGAGGCTGGCCGCGCTGTCCGCTGGCACCGCTGTAGTGTAGAGGATCTCCTGCTCGTCATCTTTCTCCTGGCTGGCGCGCACCTGATGCAGGCCATACAGCACCGGCGGCACGGTGTCGGTTTCCAGCAGGAACTGCTTCCAGAAGTGAATACGCATCTCGTCGCGGTAGCTGGAAATCTGCTCCAGCGTACAGGTGTAGTTCTGGGTCTGTCCCACCAGCACCGTTTCCGGCAGCGTAACGAACGTGGACTCCGGCTGCGGCTCATTATCCAGGCGGATAGGGGGGCGAATACCGAATGAGTTCCAGTCAGACGCGCGACGATACCAGGCGGGCGTCTGAGCAAACTGCTTTTTGAAGGCGCGAGTAAAAGTCTGTTGTGAATCAAAACGATACTGAAGCGCGATATCCAGAATCGGCCGGCTGGTCAGGCGCAGCGCCACAGCGGCTTTTGACAGGCGACGGGCGCGGATATAGGCACCGATGGCGTGTCCGGTCACGTCTTTGAACATCCTTTGCAGGTGCCACTTAGAGTAACCCGCTTTCTGGGCAACGTTGTCCAGCGAAAGGGGTTGATCCAGATGGCTCTCCAGCCAGACAAGCAAATCGCGAATGATACCGGCTTGGTCCATAAAACATCCTCATACTCTGGTGGGGCAGCTAAACGCATTCGAAAAATATTAGCACTCATTGCTCAAAAGACGGGGGCCGTTTTCCGGGGAAGGTTGTGCTAAAACATGACGGGTTAAAACCCGTTTTGGTTTGGTCATTATATCGATTAACAGTACATTACATTTTCATCTATTCCATTTGCAATGGTAACTCCATGACAATATCGCGTCTTATAATTGCTGCGTTCACTACGCTGACTTTCTCCAGCCCGCTGTTCGCCGAGCAGATCGGCTCGGTCGATACCGTGTTCAAGATTTTTGGTCCTGACCATAAGATTGTTGTCGAAGCTTTCGACGATCCGGACGTGAAAAATGTAACCTGTTATATCAGCCGGGCAAAAACCGGCGGGATCAAAGGCGGGCTGGGGCTGGCAGAAGATACGTCTGATGCCGCGATTTCCTGCCAGCAGATTGGGCCGGTTGAGCTGAGCGAGAAAATTGCACAGGGCAAAGCGCAGGGTGAAGTGGTCTTCCGCCAGCGCACCTCGCTGATCTTCAAAAAGCTGCAGGTCGTGCGCTTTTTCGACCAGAAGCGTAATGCGCTGGTCTATCTGACCTACTCCGATAAGGTGGTCGATGGCTCACCGAAAAATGCGCTCAGCGCCGTGCCGATTATGCCGTGGCACTGATATAACAATCCTCGCCGGAATAAAAAAACGCCCGCAGGGGCGTTTTTTTACTGGTCTGCTCTGACAGGCGATTACTCCTGCAGGTCGCCGCAGAAGCGATAACCTTCACCATGAATGGTGGCGATGATCTCTGGCGTGTCCGGCGTGGATTCGAAATGCTTACGGATACGACGGATCGTGACATCGACGGTGCGGTCGTGCGGCTTGAGATCGCGGCCGGTCATTTTTTTCAGCAAATCGGCACGGGTCTGGATCTTGCCCGGGTTTTCGCAGAAGTGCAGCATGGCGCGGAACTCGCTGCGCGGCAGTTTGTAGTGCTCGCCGTTCGGGTTGATCAGTGAGCGGCTGTTGATATCCAGCTCCCAGCCGTTGAATTTATAACTCTCGACCTGACGGCGCTCTTCACCCGGCATCGCCAGGTTCATAGTGCGCGACAGCAGGTTGCGGGCACGAATCGTCAGCTCACGCGGATTGAACGGTTTGGTGATGTAGTCGTCAGCGCCAATTTCCAGACCAAGAATTTTATCGACTTCGTTGTCACGGCCGGTCAGGAACATCAGTGCGACATTGGCCTGCTCGCGCAGTTCACGGGCCAGCAACAGGCCATTTTTACCCGGCAGGTTGATGTCCATGATCACCAGGTTAACGTCATTGTCAGTCAGCACCTGATGCATTTCAGCACCGTCCGTCGCCTCATACACCACATAACCTTCCGCCTCAAAAATACTCTTGAGGGTATTACGCGTGACCAGTTCGTCTTCAACGATAAGAATGTGCGGGGTCTGCATGTTTAGCTACCTAAAATTTGCCAACAAATTGAAAACAGGGCGTACAGCGGTATGGCGTTCTCCATCATCGAGAGCGGCGGGCCGCGCGGAACCGTTGTACGAAATCATCTTTTGATAAGCCATCTATCAACGTCAACAACAGTATTAGCTCAGCCAGTCAGGATGAAAATTGCATGCCCCAGGCGTTAATGATAATGGCGCATATCCTAACTGTATTAACAGCAACCTAACAGCACCAACTACAACCGATAAGCATAAAAAAAACGCTTCGTTGACTTATATCAAATGCAATTGTAGCACGTTAACACTTTTGTGAAAAACTTCTCGCATATTGCCTGTTTAGCTCACAAAAAGCATCATTTTCATTACATTTTCCAGGCATGCGAGCCAAAATGAATCCCGAGCATCATCACATTCTATCCTGTTGAAGTTAAATGAATTAATAATCCTTTCTTTAATAATGGCCACTTCGGTGATAAAACGTTCCCGGTCACGATTTTTAATGGGTTTTAACATCCTTAACACTCTATTTTCTTATTACCTCCTGACGACTGAATCATTAACAGCCATGTTAATATGGCGTTATGTAAATGGACCAATGGAATAAATATGCTTTTTCCTCTGATTCTCGTCTCGCCTGCGCGGCCAGAAAATATCGGCGCTGCGGCGCGTGCCATGAAAACGATGGGCTTCACCCAGCTGCGTATCGTGGCCAGTGACGCCTGGCAGGATCCCGCTGCACGCCGGGTCGCCCACGGGGCAGGTGAGATCCTCGATAATGTGCAGACCTTTGCTACCCTTGCTGACGCCCTGGCGGATATCGATTTTTCGGTCGCCACCACGGCGCGCAGCCGGGCAAAGTTTCGCTACTACGCCACGCCGGAACAGGTCGAAGCGCAGCTGCAGGAGAAGCGTCAGTGGGTCAACAGTATGGCGCTGGTGTTTGGCCGCGAGGATAGCGGGCTGACCAATGAGGAGCTGGAGCAGGTCGATCTGCTGACCGGCATCCCGATGGCGAATGACTATCCGTCACTCAATCTCGGGCAGGCGGTGATGGTCTACTGCTATCAGCTGTCGAAGCTCAATCAGGTTGAGGCGCCGGTCGCGGCGACCGCCGACGGGCAGCAGTTGCAGGCGCTGCGTCAGCGTTTCCATCAGCTGCTGGCACACCTTGAGGTGAGCGATGATGAAAAACTGTCAGACTGGATCGATCAGCGGGTCGGACTGCTGGAGCAGCGCGACAGTGCGATGCTGCATCGTCTGCTGCACGATATTGAAAAAAAACTGACAGATAAATCCTCGGCAAAAAGCTGATTTTATAGCACCAGATCGCACCTGAATTCCTCATGGCAAACGATCAAACACCGTTTCCGGCTTTCCCCGGAGGCTGTGCGCAGTGGTGAAGATCTGTCCGGCGGACAAATCGTGTTGACTTAATGTGCGCTTTGCTTTACTTCTGGGAGCCAGACGGACAGAAAAGACAGACAGAAAATAAATCTTAATGCGTAAAATCAGCCTGAACACCACAATTATTACCACCACCATTACCCCAGGTAACGGTGCGGGCTGACGCATACAGGAAAAACAGAAAAAAAGCCCGCACCTGAACAGTGCGGGCTTTTTTTTCGGCTTAAATTCAGGAGAGTGAATATCATGCGAGTGCTGAAATTCGGCGGGACATCGGTAGCGAATGCGGAGCGGTTTCTTCGCGTCGCGGACATTCTGGAAAGTAATGCGCAACAAGGACAGGTTGCAACCGTGCTCTCTGCGCCAGCAAAGATTACTAACCATCTGGTGGCGATGATTGAAAAAACTATCAGTGGTCAGGATGCTTTGCCGAATATCAGCGACGCCGAACGCATTTTCAGCGAGCTGCTGCAGGGACTGGCTGAAGCGCAGCCCGGCTTTGAGTACGATCAGCTGAAAACCCGCGTCGATCTGGAGTTTGCCCAGCTGAAGCAGGTGCTGCACGGCATCAGCCTGCTGGGGCAGTGCCCGGATAGCGTGAACGCGGCGATTATCTGTCGTGGTGAAAAGCTCTCGATCGCGATCATGGAGGCTCTGCTGCAGGCGCGCGGCTATGGCGTCAGCGTGATCGACCCGGTGGAAAAACTGCTGGCGGTCGGTCACTACCTTGAGTCCACCGTCGATATTGCCGAATCAACCCGTCGCATTGAGGCGAGCCAGATCCCACCGCAGAACATGATCCTGATGGCGGGCTTTACGGCCGGTAATGAACGCGGCGAGCTGGTGGTGCTGGGCCGTAACGGCTCTGACTACTCCGCCGCGGTGCTGGCGGCCTGTCTGCGCGCCGACTGCTGTGAAATCTGGACGGACGTGGATGGCGTCTACACCTGCGATCCGCGTCAGGTGCCGGATGCGCGCCTGCTGAAGTCGATGTCCTATCAGGAGGCGATGGAGCTCTCCTATTTCGGCGCGAAAGTCTTACATCCCCGCACCATTGCGCCGATTGCCCAGTTCCAGATCCCCTGCCTGATCAAAAACACCGCCAATCCGCAGGCACCTGGCACCCTCATCGGCGCAGAGGCCGATCAGGATGAGATCCCGGTGAAAGGCATCACTAACCTGAATAATATGGCGATGGTCAATGTCTCCGGCCCGGGCATGAAAGGGATGGTGGGCATGGCGGCCAGAGTCTTTGCGGCGATGTCCCGCACCGGGATCTCCGTGGTGCTGATCACGCAGTCCTCTTCGGAATACAGCATCAGTTTCTGCGTGCCGCAGAGCGAGCTGGCGCGTGCGCGTCAGGTGCTGGAGGAGGAGTTCTATCTTGAGCTGAAAGATGGCCTGCTGGACCCGCTGGATATTATCGAAAACCTGGCGGTGATTTCGGTGGTGGGCGATGGCATGCGCACCCTGCGCGGCATCTCAGCCAAATTCTTCTCGGCGCTGGCGCGCGCCAATATCAACATCGTGGCGATTGCCCAGGGCTCCTCCGAACGCTCTATCTCGGTCGTGGTCAACAATGATGAGGTGATCACCGGCGTTCGCGTGGTGCACCAGATGCTGTTTGCCACCGATCAGGTGATCGAGGTGTTCGTGGTCGGCGTAGGCGGCGTGGGCGGCGCACTGCTGGATCAGCTGCATCGCCAGCAGGCGTGGCTGAAGCAGAAACATATCGATCTGCGGGTCTGCGGTATCGCTAACTCGCGGGCGCTGTTAACGAACGTCCACGGCATCGATCTGAGTCACTGGCAGGCGGCGCTGGCCGAGGCGAAAGAGCCGTTCAATCTGGGCCGCATGGCGCGTCTGGTGAAAGAGTACCATCTGCTTAATCCGGTGATTGTGGACTGTACCTCCAGCCAGGCAGTTGCCGATCAGTACGCCGATTTTCTCAGTGAAGGCTTCCATGTGGTGACGCCGAATAAAAAGGCCAATACCTCCTCATGGCAGTACTATCAGCAGATGCGCGCCGCCGCCGCCAAATCGCGGCGTAAGTTCCTGTATGACACCAACGTGGGTGCCGGACTACCGGTGATCGAAAACCTGCAGAACCTCATGAACGCGGGTGATGAGCTGCTGCGTTTCTCCGGTATCCTCTCCGGTTCGCTCTCCTTTATCTTCGGCAAGCTGGATGAAGGGGTGTCCCTCTCCCAGGCGACCCGGATGGCGCGTGAGATGGGCTTCACCGAACCCGATCCACGCGACGATCTCGCCGGAACCGATGTGGCGCGCAAGCTGCTGATTCTGGCGCGTGAGGCGGGTCATCAGCTGGAGCTGAGTGACATTGAGATCGAGCCGCTGCTGCCCGCCAGCCTGACCGGGATTCAGGATGTTGAGCAATTTATGCAGCGTCTGCCGGAACTGGATGACGCCTTTGCCAGCCGGGTCGCGCAGGCGCAGGAGGCGGGCAAAGTCCTGCGCTATGTGGGCGTGATTGAAGAGGGTGGCATCTGCAAAGTGAAGATCGAGGCCGTTGACGGCAACGATCCGCTCTATAAAGTGAAAAATGGCGAGAACGCGCTGGCGTTTTACAGCCGCTACTATCAACCGATTCCGCTGGTGCTGCGTGGATACGGTGCAGGAAATGATGTCACAGCGGCCGGTGTCTTTGCCGACCTGCTGCGCACGCTGTCATGGAAGTTGGGAGTTTAATCATGGTAAAAATTTACGCACCGGCCTCGATTGGTAACGTCAGCGTCGGTTTCGATGTGCTGGGCGCGGCCGTTTCGCCGGTAGATGGCTCCCTGCTGGGCGACTGCGTTTCAGTTGAGGCGGCCGATCAGTTTTCCCTGACCAACGCCGGCCGTTTCGTCAGTAAACTGCCCGCCGATCCCCGGGAGAATATCGTCTATCAGTGCTGGCAGCGGTTCTGCGAGGCGGTGGGCAAAGAGATCCCGGTGGCGATGACGCTGGAGAAGAATATGCCTATCGGCTCCGGGCTGGGCTCCAGCGCCTGCTCGGTGGTGGCCGGTTTAATGGCGATGAACGAATTCTGCGGCAAGCCGCTCAGCGACGGCGCCCTGCTGACGCTGATGGGCGAGCTGGAAGGGCGGATCTCCGGCAGTGTGCATTATGATAATGTCGCCCCCTGCTTCCTGGGTGGCATTCAGCTGATGCTGGAGGAGAATGACATTATCAGCCAGGCGGTGCCGGGCTTCGATGACTGGCTGTGGGTGATGGCCTATCCGGGCATCAAGGTTTCGACCGCTGAAGCGCGCGCCATTCTACCTGCGCAGTATCGCAAAGAGGATTGCATCAAGCATGGCCGCCTGCTGGCGGGCTTCATTCACGCCTGCCATACGCGTCAGCCTGAGCTGGCCGCTAAACTGATGCAGGATGTGATCGCCGAACCCTATCGCACCCGGCTGCTGCCCGGCTTTGCCGCCGCGCGTCAGGCCGCTAAAGACACAGGCGCGCTGGCGTGCGGGATTTCAGGTTCCGGTCCGACACTTTTCGCCGTTTGCAATCAGATGGAAACGGCACAGCGGATGGCTGACTGGCTGAGCCAGCACTATCTGCAGAACGATGAAGGCTTCGTCCATATCTGCCGTCTTGACACGGCTGGCGCACGACAATTGGGATAACGCATGAAACTCTACAATCTTAAGGATCACAACGAGCAGGTCAGCTTCGCCCAGGCGGTGAAACAGGGGCTGGGCTCACAGCAGGGTCTCTTCTTTCCGCTGGAACTGCCAGAGTTTGAACTGACCGACATCGACGCGATGCTGGAGATGAATTTTGTCGACCGCAGCAGCAAAATCCTCTCGGCGTTTATTGGTGACGAGATCCCGGCCCAGCAGCTGCATGAGCGCGTGAAAGCCGCGTTTGCCTTTCCGGCACCGGTCAAAGCGGTCAGCGAGGATATTGCCTGTCTGGAGCTGTTCCACGGCCCGACGCTGGCGTTTAAAGATTTCGGCGGCCGCTTTATGGCGCAGATGCTGTCATATGTTTCTGGCTCCGATGAGCAGATCACGATCCTGACCGCCACCTCCGGCGACACCGGTGCCGCCGTGGCGCATGCCTTCTACGGCATGAAAAACGTGCGCGTGGTGATCCTCTATCCGCAGGGCAAAATCAGTCCGCTGCAGGAGAAACTCTTCTGCACCCTGGGCGGCAACATTGAAACCATCGCGATCGACGGCGATTTTGATGCCTGCCAGGCGCTGGTGAAACAGGCGTTTGATGATGAAGCACTGAAGAAGGCGATTGGCCTTAACTCGGCAAACTCCATCAACATCAGCCGTCTGCTGGCGCAGATCTGCTACTACTTTGAAGCGGTCGCCCAGCTGCCCCAGGAAAAACGTAACCAGCTGGTGGTCTCTGTGCCAAGCGGTAACTTTGGCGATCTGACTGCCGGTCTGCTGGCTAAATCGCTGGGCCTGCCGATCAAACGTTTTATTGCGGCCACCAACGCCAACGACACGGTGCCGCGCTTCCTGGGCAACGGCGAATGGCAGCCTAATCAGACGGTCGCCACGCTGTCGAATGCGATGGACGTCAGCCAGCCGAACAACTGGCCGCGTGTGGAAGAGCTGTTCCGCCGTAAAACCTGGCGCCTGACCGATCTGGCCTGTGGTGCCGTCTCTGATGAGACCACCCGCGCCGCGATGCGTGAACTGGCTGAGATTGGCTATGTGTCCGAACCGCATGCCGCTATCGCCTGGCGTCTGCTGCGCGATCAGCTGCAGGAAGGGGAGTATGGTCTGTTCCTGGGAACGGCTCATCCGGCGAAGTTCCGCGAGAGCGTGGAGGCGATCCTGGAGCAGACGCTGACGCTGCCGCCGGAGTTAGCGGAGCGCGCCGATCTGCCACTGCTGTCGCATCAGATGAAGGCGGATTTCACCGCGCTGCGGGCGTTCCTGCTGAAGTAATCCTGTAAAAGGCTCCCCGGTAAGGGGAAGCCTGGGGCGCGGAGGCGTTACTGCTCCGCGCGCTTAAACACCAGCTCACTGTCGCTGCTGCTGGCGGCATCAAAACGATACCCCTCCAGATCAAACGCTTTAAGCTGCTCCGGCTTCGTCAGCTGCTGCTGAATTACAAAGCGACTCATTAATCCGCGCGCCTTTTTGGCATAGAAACTGATGACTTTGTAGCTGCCGTTCTTCTCGTCCAGGAACACCGGCTTGATCAGCTGCGCCTGCAGTTTCTTCGGCTTAACGGCCCTGAAATATTCGTCCGAGGCGAGGTTGATCAGCACCTCATCGCCCTGTTCCGCCAGCGCGGCATTCAGCGTTTCAGTAATGAGATCGCCCCAGAAGGTATAGAGATCTTTACCGGCCGGGTTCGCCAGGCGAATCCCCATCTCCAGACGGTAAGGCTGCATTAAGTCGAGCGGACGCAGTACGCCATAGAGGCCAGACAGCATGCGCAGGTGCTGCTGAGCAAAATCGAAATCGCGATCGCTGAAGGTTTCAGCCTGCAGGCCGGTGTAAACGTCGCCTTTGAACGCCAGAATCGCCTGCCGGGCGTTCTGTGGCGAGAAGTCGGGCTGCCAGCTGTTAAACCGCTCGGCATTCAGGTGCGCCAGTTTGTCGCTGATGCTCATTAACGAGGCGATGCTGGCCGGGGACAGGTCGCGGGCAATCTCAATCAGCTGTTGTGATTTTTCTAACAGCGCAGGCTGGGTGTAGCGCGTCGTCGCCAGCGGGCTTTCATAATCCAGCGTCTTGGCCGGAGAGATCACCATCAACATAGTCGTTTCCTCGATTAATAGCTGGTTTTACAGGGCATTGGCTGCTCATCAGGGCTGGCAGTGTAGCAAAAAAGCTGCAAAGAATGACGAATCACACCTATTTGTCCGCACTATCGCAAACGGCATTCCCTGACCTTGCGCCACCGTTGCTGCGTGATATTATCGCCACAGCCTTTTTTCACACTGACAGTTAACTAAGAGAAAAGAACATGACGGACAAACTTACCTCCCTGCGTCAGCTCACCACCGTCGTCGCCGACACCGGTGATATCGCAGCCATGAAGCTGTACCAGCCTCAGGATGCGACTACCAACCCTTCTCTGATCCTCAACGCCGCACAAATCCCTGAATACCGTAAACTGATCGATGAAGCGATCGGCTGGGCGCGTGAGCAGAGCAGCAACAAAGAAGAGCAGCTGCAGCTGGTTTCTGACAAGCTGGCCGTAAACATTGGTCTGGAAATTCTTAAGCTGGTGCCGGGCCGCATCTCGACAGAAGTCGATGCGCGTCTCTCTTACGACACTGAAGGCAGCATCGCCAAAGCCCGCAGCCTGATCAAACTCTACAACGATGCCGGCATCAGCAATGACCGCATCCTGATCAAACTGGCCTCGACCTGGCAGGGTATCCGCGCGGCGGAGCAGCTGGAAAAAGAGGGCATCAACTGTAACCTGACGCTGCTGTTCTCCTTTGCCCAGGCGCGTGCCTGTGCCGAAGCGGGCGTGTTCCTGATTTCGCCGTTTGTTGGCCGTATCCTCGACTGGTACAAAGCGAACACCGACAAAAAAGAGTATGCCGCGCACGAAGATCCAGGCGTGATTTCCGTTTCTGAAATCTACAACTACTACAAGCAGCATGGCTATGAAACCGTGGTCATGGGTGCAAGCTTCCGTAACGTGGGCGAAATTATCGAGCTGGCAGGCTGCGACCGTCTGACCATCTCTCCTGCGCTGCTGAAAGAGCTGGCAGAAAGCGAAGGTACGCTGGAACGTAAACTGAGCTACAGCGGCGAAGTGAAAGCGCGTCCGGCCCGTATGACCGAGTCTGAGTTCCTGTGGCAGCACAACCAGGATCCGATGGCCGTCGCGAAGCTGGCTGAAGGTATCCGCAACTTTGCCATCGACCAGGGCAAACTTGAGAAGATGCTGGCAGAACTGCTGTAATCTGCTGACCGTGGCGGCACAGGCCGTCACGGTTTTCCCTTTTGCGACCCTTTCACTTTATATTATCCTCTCTGCCAGTCCTCTTTTACTCCACCGCACCGCGGTAAAGCACAGCGAAATACATCATGAATACATTACGCATTGGCCTGATCTCAGTCTCCGATCGCGCCGCCAACGGCATCTATCAGGATCAGGGGATCCCCGCGCTGGAGAGCTGGCTCAGCAGCGCCATCAGCAGCCCGTTTGAGATGGAGTCCCGTCTGGTGCCCGATGAGCAGGTGATGATTGAACAGGCGATTTGTGAACTGGTCGATGAACGCTTCTGCCATCTGGTGCTGACTACCGGCGGCACTGGCCCGGCCCGCCGCGATGTCACCCCTGACGCCACGCTGGCCGTCGCCGATCGCGAGATGCCAGGTTTTGGTGAGCAGATGCGCCAGATCAGCCTGCAGTTTGTGCCGACCGCGATTCTGTCGCGCCAGGTGGGCGTGATCCGTAAGCAGTCGCTGATCCTGAATCTGCCGGGGCAGCCGAAATCAATTAAAGAGACCCTGGAAGGGCTGAAGGATGCGCAGGGCAAGGTCCGGGTACACGGGATTTTTGCTTCTGTACCTTATTGTTTACAGCTTCTGGACGGGCCGTATGTCGAAACGCATCCGGAAGTGGTAGCAGCATTTCGGCCGAAAAGCGCCATCCGTGAGATAAATAACTAAATATTCCCCATTTCAGGCATAAGCTATAGCCCTGCTGGTGTGGCAAAAGATTGACGGTATAGTAATCAGATCGTTACAACCTTATCTCTTTTGCCTCGGGAATATTATGAATCCGACTCCTACTCAGCGTCTGACCGGTAAGGATTACCGGACGCTGGCGCTGGCCGCCCTGGGCGGCGCCCTCGAATTTTACGACTTCATCATTTTTGTCTTCTTCGCCACCGTTATCGGCGAGCTTTTCTTTCCTGCGGATATACCGGAATGGCTGCGTCAGTTACAGACGTTCGCCATTTTTGCCGCTGGCTATCTGGCCCGGCCGCTGGGCGGCATTGTGATGGCGCATTTCGGCGATAAGCTCGGCCGCAAAAAGATGTTCAGCCTGAGCATTCTGCTGATGGCGCTGCCGACCCTGATGATGGGCGCATTACCCACCTGGCAGACGATCGGGATCGCGGCACCGCTGCTGATGCTGCTGATGCGGATGTTGCAGGGGGCGGCGATCGGCGGCGAAGTGCCGGGTGCCTGGGTGTTCGTCGCGGAGCATGTGCCTTATAAGCGTATCGGCATCGCCTGCGGCACGCTGACTGCCGGGCTGACCGTTGGCATTTTACTGGGGTCGCTGGTAGCAACGCTGATCAATACCTCAATGTCACAGCAGGCGATTCATGATGGCGGCTGGCGCATCCCGTTCTTTTTAGGCGGGCTGTTTGGTCTGGTCGCGATGTATCTGCGGCGCTGGCTGCATGAGACGCCGGTGTTTGTGGAGATGCAGCAGCGCAAAGCACTGGCGGAAACCCTCCCGCTGAAAACGGTGCTGGCGGAGCATAAAAAATCTGTGGTCATCTCCATGCTGCTTACCTGGCTGCTCTCCGCCTGCATCGTGGTGGTGATCCTGATGTCACCGGTCTGGCTGCAGAAGCAGCAGGGCATTGCCCCCGCGCTGACCCTGCAGGCCAACAGCATTGCCACCCTGATGCTCTGTGTGGGCTGTATCCTTGCCGGGCTGGCTGCCGACCGCTTTGGTGCCAGCCGCACCCTGTGTGTCGGCAGCCTGCTGCTGGCAATCTGCAGCTGGCAGTTTTATCACCTGACGGCCTTCTATCCGCAGCAGATCTTCCTGCTTTATGGGCTGGCGGGGCTGAGCGTCGGTATCGTCGGCGTTGTGCCGTTCGTGATGGTACGCGCCTTTCCGGCAGAGGTCCGTTTTACCGGGCTCTCATTTTCCTACAACGTCGCCTATGCGATCTTCGGCGGGCTCACACCTGTCTGTGTTTCGCTGCTGATGGGGGTCTCGGTCATGGCGCCGTGCTGGTATGTGATGGCGCTGGCGCTGGTGGGCTTTGTGACCGGGATCTGGCTGCGGCGCGATGTCAGCCACGAACCGGCGAGGGCGCAAGAGATTAAGCCACTGTCATAAGCGACGCGGAGCCAGGCTCCGCGTGCTCTCAGGCTTCAGGTGATTTGGTGCCCGTCGGCAGAAGGGTGCGGCCAAACGTTTCATTCAGCACTTCACCCACCGCCAGATAGCAGGCACTGGCCCCACAGATCATGCCAGTCCAGCCGGCGTACACGATCAGCGCAGGCTGGCGCAGCAGATGGCCAGCGGCCAGCAGCAGAAACAGCAGTGCAAGCGAGCCAAAGACAAACTGCAGCATCCGCGCCCCTTTCAGCGTGCCAATAAACATAAACAGGGTGAAGAGACCCCACAGTGCCAGCCAGACCCCCAGAAAGCGTTCGTCTGGTGCTTTCGCCAGACCCATTTCCGGTAGCAGCAGGATCGTCACAAAGCTCAGCCAGAACATGCCATATGAAGTAAAGGCCGTCAGCCCAAAGGTGTTGTTCTTTTTAAACTCCAGCAGGCCAGCCAGCAACTGGGCTATTCCGCCATAAAAAATACCCATCGCTAAAATGGTGACATCCATGTCAAACAAGCCCGCGTTGTGCAGATTCAGCAGAACGGTAGTCATGCCAAATCCCATTAAGCCCAGTGGGGCAGGGTTAGCCAGTGTTGAATTTGCCATAGTTCCCCGGCAGTAAAATGATGATTGATGAAATAAAAAGATCCGCGCCTGCTCTCTTAAGGAGCAAGGCGTCGCATGATATTCAGCGTGGTGAAGGCATTCTTTGATCCCGACAGGAGCAGCGGCGAAAAATTTTTTTTGATTTAACCCTTGATGCGCTTCGAAGCGGCCCCATTTACTTCTCATCGAGCGTTGTGAACGCTGGAAAAAAAGCATGTGCTGGCAGGTTGAATGCAAACAACCCGCCCACATAAAAGGTTCACAACCCAAACTTGGCAACGAATTTAAGTGGGAGATGTTTAGATGGGTAAGATTATTGGTATTGACCTGGGTACAACCAACTCTTGTGTTGCGATCATGGATGGCACCAAAGCACGCGTGCTGGAAAATGCCGAGGGCGATCGCACCACGCCTTCAATCATTGCTTACACACAGGATGGCGAAATTCTGGTCGGTCAACCGGCTAAACGTCAGGCAGTGACTAACCCGCAGAATACCCTGTTCGCGATTAAGCGTCTGATCGGTCGTCGCTTCCAGGATGAAGAAGTACAGCGTGATATCAAAATCATGCCTTACAAAATCGCCAGCGCCGACAACGGTGACGCCTGGCTGGAAGTGAAAGGTCAGAAAATGGCACCGCCGCAGATCTCTGCTGAAGTGCTGAAAAAAATGAAAAAGACCGCCGAAGATTACCTCGGTGAGCCAGTGACTGAAGCGGTTATTACCGTTCCGGCCTACTTCAACGATGCGCAGCGTCAGGCGACCAAAGATGCCGGCCGTATCGCAGGTCTGGAAGTCAAACGTATCATTAACGAACCAACGGCGGCTGCGCTGGCATACGGTCTGGACAAAGGCCAGGGTAACCGCACCATCGCGGTCTATGACCTGGGTGGCGGTACTTTCGATATCTCCATCATCGAGATCGACGACGTTGACGGCGAAAAAACCTTTGAAGTTCTGGCGACCAACGGTGACACCCACCTGGGTGGTGAAGACTTCGACAGCCGCCTGATCAACTATCTGGTTGCAGAATTTAAGAAAGATCAGGGCATCGATCTGCACAACGATCCTCTGGCGATGCAGCGTCTGAAAGAAGCGGCAGAGAAAGCGAAAATCGAACTCTCTTCTGCGCAGCAGACCGACGTTAACCTGCCTTACATCACGGCAGATGCGACCGGTCCTAAGCACCTGAACATCAAAGTGACCCGCTCTAAACTGGAGTCACTGGTTGAAGATCTGGTTGCACGCTCAATCGCGCCGCTGAAAGTTGCGCTGCAGGATGCGGGCCTGTCTGTTTCAGACATCAACGACGTCATCCTGGTGGGTGGTCAGACCCGTATGCCACTGGTTCAGGCGAAAGTAACCGAGTTCTTCGGCAAAGAGCCACGTAAAGATGTGAACCCGGATGAAGCGGTTGCGGTCGGTGCGGCAGTTCAGGGTGGTGTACTGGGCGGCGACGTGAAAGACGTACTGCTGCTGGACGTTACCCCGCTGTCACTGGGTATCGAAACTATGGGTGGCGTGATGACTTCGCTGATCAGCAAGAACACCACCATCCCGACCAAGCACAGCCAGGTCTTCTCAACAGCAGAAGATAACCAGTCAGCCGTGACCATTCATGTGCTGCAGGGTGAGCGCAAGCGCGCCAATGACAACAAGTCACTGGGCCAGTTCAACCTCGACGGTATCCAGGCTGCGCCACGCGGTATGCCGCAGATCGAAGTGACCTTCGACATCGATGCGGACGGTATCCTGCATGTGTCAGCGAAAGATAAGAACAGCGGTAAAGAGCAGAAGATCACCATCAAAGCCTCTTCAGGTCTGAACGACGAAGAGATCGAAAAAATGGTGCGCGATGCAGAAGCGAATGCTGAAGCTGACCGTAAGTTCGAAGAGCTGGTACAGACGCGCAACCAGGGCGATCAGATTGCCCATAGCACCCGTAAGCAGCTGGAAGAAGCAGGCGACAAACTCTCTGCTGATGACAAAGCGCCAATCGAAGCTGCGCTGGCTGCACTGGAAACTGCGCTGAAAGGCGAAGATAAAGCGGAAATCGACGCCAAAATGCAGGCGCTGATGGAAGTTTCTGGCAAGCTGATGGAAGCAGCACAGCAGTCTCAGGCAGGTGCGGCGGATGCCGGCGATGCGTCAGCGAAGAAAGACGATGACGTTGTCGATGCTGAATTCGAAGAAGTGAAAGACAACAAGAAATAATTGCCCCTGACCGGGCGCGACGGCTGGCCTGACAGCCGTTGAAACCAGCACGGGCGTAGGAGATCTCTCCACGCCCGTGCGATCATGTTAAGGGCTAAATAAACATGGCGAAGAGTGATTACTACGAGATTTTAGGCGTCGCCAAATCCGCGGACGAGCGTGAAATCAAAAAGGCTTACAAACGCCTGGCGATGAAATTTCACCCGGATCGTAATCCCGGTGATAAAGAGGCCGAAGCCAAATTTAAAGAGGTCAAGGAAGCGTATGAAATCCTGACCGATGCGCAGAAGCGCGCAGCCTACGATCAGTATGGTCATGCAGCCTTCGAACAGGGCGGCATGGGGGGCGGTGGATTCGGCGGCGGCGGCTTTGGCGGCGGCGGTGCAGACTTCAGCGATATCTTTGGCGACGTATTCGGTGACATCTTCGGTGGTGGACGCCGTCAGCGCGCATCCCGTGGCGCCGATTTACGCTATAACATGGAGCTGTCGCTGGAAGAAGCGGTACGCGGCGTGACCAAAGAGATCCGCATTCCAACGCTGGAAGAGTGTGACGTCTGCCACGGCAGCGGTGCGAAAGCGGGTACCAAGCCACAAACCTGTTCAACCTGTCACGGTGCAGGCCAGGTGCAAATGCGCCAGGGCTTCTTTACCGTTCAGCAGGCGTGTCCGACCTGTCACGGTCGCGGCTCGGTGATTAAAGATCCGTGCAACGCCTGTCATGGTCATGGCCGCGTTGAGAAGTCGAAAACGCTGTCCGTGAAGATCCCGGCAGGGGTGGACAACGGCGACCGCATTCGTCTGAGTGGTGAAGGCGAAGCGGGCGAGCAGGGTGCACCGGCTGGCGATCTCTACGTCCAGGTTTCCGTGAAAAAACACCCGATCTTCGAACGTGAAGAGAACAACCTCTACTGTGAAGTGCCGATCAACTTTGCGATGGCGGCACTGGGCGGCGAGATCGAAGTGCCGACGCTGGATGGTCGCGTGAAGCTGAAAGTGCCGTCAGAAACCCAGACCGGCAAGCTGTTCCGCATGCGCGGACGTGGCGTGAAGTCGGTCCGTGGTGGTGCGGTCGGCGACCTGTTATGCCGCGTGGTGGTGGAAACACCGGTCAGCCTGAACGAGAAACAGAAAACGCTGCTGCGTGAACTGGAAGAGAGTTTCGGCGGCCCGAGTGGTGAGCATAACAGCCCACGCTCAAAGAGCTTTTTCGACGGCGTGAAGAAATTCTTTGACGATCTGACCCGCTAAGTGGTGACAGAGAAAACGGAGCCTCAGGCTCCGTTTTTTTTGCCCCCCGGGGCCGCAGCTTCCTCTCCCTGAACCTCGCCTCTTTTCAGACCACTCTTTCCCGACTCAGTTAAACCGAGCTAACAGCGTGGTATAAGCTGCTTTTAACGAACTATATGAGTCGTTACACTCATTATCTTTCTATCGCTGATCAGGAAGATAAACGTTGAATAAGCCTCGCAGACTCAAAAACCTCCTAAAAAGCTTCATTGAGAGTGACGCCAGCAATGGCATGATATTAATTCTGGCGGCCGTGGCAGCCATGATTCTGGCCAATACGGCGTCGACCGCCGAAGGCTATCAGGCGTTTCTCAATGAACCCGTCCAGATCCGCTTTGGCGCACTCGATATCAGCAAAAATCTGCTGTTGTGGATTAACGATGCGATGATGGCGCTGTTCTTCCTGCTGATTGGCCTGGAAGTCAAACGCGAGCTGATGGTGGGCGAACTGGCAAGTCGCGACAAAGCGATCTTCCCGGTTATCGCCGCCCTCGGCGGTATGGCGCTGCCAGCCCTGATCTTTCTCGGCTTCAACCACGGCGATGAGATTGCCCGCAACGGCTGGGCGATTCCCACGGCGACCGATATCGCTTTTGCGCTGGGCGTGCTGGCCCTGCTGGGCAGCCGTGTTCCTGCGGCGCTGAAAGTGTTCCTGATGGCGCTGGCGATCATCGATGACCTGGGGGCGATTGTGATTATTGCCCTGTTTTACACCAGCGGCCTCTCGGTGCTCTCTCTGGGTGTGGCGGCAGGGGCGATCGTGGTGCTGGCGCTGCTGAACTACTTCAACGTCCGTAAGATCTCTATCTATATCCTGGTCGGGATCGTACTCTGGACCGCCGTACTGAAGTCGGGCGTTCACGCCACGCTGGCGGGCGTTATCGTGGGCTTCTTTGTGCCGCTGGAGAAGAGAGAGGGGCACTCGCCTGCGGAGCATCTGGCGCACGGTCTGATGCCGTGGGTTAACTGGCTGATCCTGCCGCTGTTCGCCTTTGCCAATGCCGGTATTTCACTGGCGGGAATTACAATCGGCGACGTTCTCTCGCCTGAGCCATCAGGCATCATCCTTGGCCTGTTAATCGGTAAGCCACTGGGCATTACGCTGTTCTGCTGGCTGGCCGTCCGGCTCCGTCTGGCGGTACTGCCCGACGGCACGACCCTGCGTGACATCATGGCGATTGGGGTGCTGTGCGGCATCGGCTTTACGATGTCGATATTCATCAGTTCGCTGGCCTTTGACGCGGCCCACGAGCAGCTGGTGACCTTCTCTAAACTCGGGATCCTCACCGGCTCTCTGCTTTCCGCCGTGATCGGATACTGCCTGTTGCGGGTCAAACTGCGTTAATGGAGAGGAGGCGAAAGCCTCCTTTTTTCGATGAATCATATCAACTACAACCATCTCTACTACTTCTGGCACGCCTGCCGTGCAGGCTCGATAGCAGGTGCCGCAGAGGCGCTCTCCCTGACGCCGCAGACCATTACCGGACAGATTAAAACGCTGGAGGATCGCCTGCAGGGCAAGCTGTTCCGGCGTCAGGGCCGGGGGCTGGTGCCGACTGAGCTGGGGCAGCTGGTCTTTCGCTATGCGGATCGCATGTTCATGCTGGGTCAGGAGATGCTGGACATCGTTAACTATCGCAAAGAGTCGCATCTGCTGCTGGATGTGGGCGTGGCGGATGCGCTCTCCAAACAGCTGGTCAGCAAGGTGCTGGAGACGGCGGTGGTTGCCGAGGAGAAAATCCATCTGCGCTGCTTTGAATCGACCCATGAGATGCTGCTGGAGCAGCTCAGTCAGCACAAGCTGGATATGATTATCTCTGACTGCGCCATCGACTCCACCCGCCAGGAGGGGCTGTTTTCGGTCCGGCTGGGCGAGTGCCCCGTCAGCTTCTGGTCAACCGAGCCGCTCTCCGGCCTCACTTTTCCGGCCTGCCTGGAGTCACGTCCGCTGCTGATCCCCGGCCGTCGCTCCATGCTGGGACGCAAGATCCTGAACTGGATCAGCACGCAGGGGCTGCAGGTGGAGATTCTGGGGGAGTTCGATGATGCGGCATTGATGAAAGCGTTTGGTGCGCGGCAGAATGCGCTGTTTGTCGCGCCTTTGCTGGATATCGGTCAGCGGGAGGGGATCCATGAAGCCGGACAGCTCAGCGCGGTGTCAGAGGAGTATCACATTATCTTTGCGGAGCGGATGATTCAGCACCCGGCGGTGCAGCGGATCTGCCATGCGGACTTCAGCGGTCTCTTCCCCCGCCAGCATCCGGACGAAAAAAAACCGGCGTAAGCGCCGGTTCTTTCAACAAAGCGATAAACAACGGGCGATTAAGCCAGTTTGTTGATCTGTGCAGTCAGGTTTGCTTTATAACGTGCAGCTTTGTTTTTGTGGATCAGACCTTTAGCAGCCTGACGATCCACGATTGGTTGCATTTCATTGAATGCGTTCTGCGCAGCAGCTTTGTCGCCTGAAGCGATCGCCGCGTATACTTTCTTAACGAAGGTACGCATCATAGAGCGGCGGCTAGCGTTATGCTTACGGCGTTTCTCAGATGTTACGGCGCGTTTCTTAGCTGATTTGATATTAGCCAAGGTCCAACTCCCAAATGTGTTCTATAGAGACAAATCAAAGGCCGAGGACTATGCCCTTCTAACCTGATTTTGTCAATGGATTTGTGCAAATAAGCGTCGCTCTATGAGCAGCACTCGGTTACGTATTTGATGGCGCAAGATTCTACCAGCTTCCCCTTCCTGAATATAGTATTTAGCGACAAAATTCTTAACATGCGCCTCTGTGACAGGAAATGCAGCCCGTAAAGCATGAAAGGCGTGCTGACGGGTTAACCTGAGTCACTTTCAAGGGTATAATCCGCCGATTTCCACCGGTTTGGGCCAGCCATGAAGTTTATCCGCGGTATTCATAATCTTAACGAGCAGCATCGCGGCTGCGTTCTGACCATTGGTAATTTCGATGGCGTTCACCGTGGGCATCAGGCGCTGATTTCCCGGCTGTGTGAAGAGGGGCGCAGGCTGAATCTGCCGGTGGTGGTGATGGTTTTTGAGCCACAGCCGCTGGAGCTGTTCGCCGGTGATAAAGCCCCGGCTCGCCTGACCCGCCTGCGTGACAAACTGCGATACATGGCGGAAGCGGGCGTCGACAGCGTGCTGTGCGTGCGCTTTGACCGTCGCTTTGCGGCGTTGTCTGCCCAGCGCTTTATCAGCGACCTGTTAGTTGAAAAGCTGGACGTTAAGTACCTTGCGGTGGGCGATGACTTCCGCTTTGGTGCGGGCCGTCAGGGCGATTTCCCGCTGCTGCAAAAAGCCGGTGCGGAGTATGGCTTCGACGTCGTCAGCACCGAAACCTTCTGCGACGGCGGCAAGCGTATCAGCAGCACCGCCGTCCGTCAGGCGCTGGCCGCAGACGATCTGGCGCTGGCGCAGTCGCTGCTGGGTCATCCTTTCACGATTTCCGGCCGCGTGGTGCACGGGGATGCGCTGGGACGCACGCTGGGCTTCCCGACGGCGAACCTGCCTCTGCGCCGCAGCGTTTCGCCGGTGAAAGGGGTCTACGCGGTTGAAGTGCGGGGCCTCACGCCCGAGCCGCTGCCAGGGGTCGCCAACATCGGCACCCGCCCGACGGTAAAAGGTTTGCGCCAGCAGCTTGAAGTTCACCTGCTCGACATCAATATGGATCTCTATGGCCGTCACATTGATGTGGTGCTGAAACAGAAAATACGAAACGAGCAGCGCTTTGCCTCACTGGAGGCGTTGAAAGAACAAATTGCAGACGATGTGGTAACGGCCCGACACTATTTCGGGCTGCTTTAACCTGAGCGAAAAACGGAATCGAGAATCTGATGAGTGACTATAAATCTACCCTGAATTTGCCGGAAACGGGATTCCCGATGCGTGGCGATCTGGCCAAACGCGAACCGGGAATGTTGCAACGCTGGTATGCCGACAACCTCTACAGCATTATCCGCGAAGCCAAAAAAGGGAAAAAAACCTTTATCCTGCATGATGGCCCTCCGTATGCGAACGGCAGCATTCATATTGGTCACTCCGTTAACAAGATTCTGAAAGACGTTATCGTTAAGTCGAAAGGCATGGCGGGTTATGACGCGCCCTATGTGCCGGGCTGGGACTGTCACGGTCTGCCTATTGAGCACAAAGTGGAGCAGATGATCGGCAAGCCAGGCGAAAAGGTCACCGCAGCCGAATTCCGCGAAGCGTGCCGCAAATATGCCGCTGAACAGGTGGAAGGCCAGAAAGCGGACTTTATCCGTCTGGGCGTGCTGGGCGACTGGGATCGTCCTTACCTGACCATGGATTTCGGCACCGAAGCCAACATCATTCGCGCACTGGGCAAAATCATCGGCAATGGCCATCTGCACAAAGGCGCGAAGCCGGTGCACTGGTGCCTGGACTGCCGTTCAGCCTTAGCTGAAGCCGAAGTCGAATATTACGACAAAACGTCACCGTCGATTGACGTGATGTTCAACGCGCTGGATACCGAGGCGGTGCGTCAGGCCTTTGGTGTGGCAGAGGTCAGCGGCCCGATTTCGCTGGTGATCTGGACCACCACGCCGTGGACGCTGCCGGCTAACCGCGCGATCTCCCTGCACCCTGAATTTGAGTATCAGCTGATCCAGATCGAGGGCCGTGCCCTGATCCTGGCGAAAGAGCTGGTGGACAGCGTCATGAAGCGCGCCGGTGTCAGCGAATGGCAGGTGCTGGGCGAATGCAAAGGCGCGGCACTGGAGCTGCAGAAATTCCAGCATCCGTTCCTGGCGATCGCGTCGCTGGTCGTGCTGGGCGAGCACGTCACCCTGGACGCCGGTACCGGTGCGGTGCACACGGCACCAGGCCACGGCCCGGATGACTATGTCATCGGTCAGAAATATGGCATCGAAACCGCCAATCCGGTCGGTCCGGATGGCACCTATCTGCCAGGCACCTTCCCAACGCTGGATGGCGTAAACGTCTTTAAAGCCAACGACATGATCGTTGAGCTGCTGAAAGAGAAGGGCGCGCTGCTGCACGTCGAAAAACTGCTGCACAGCTACCCGCACTGCTGGCGTCATAAAACGCCGATCATCTTCCGGGCGACCCCGCAGTGGTTCATCAGCATGGATCAGAAAGGTCTGCGTGCGCAGTCGCTGAAAGAGATCAAAGGCGTGCAGTGGATCCCGGACTGGGGCCAGGCGCGTATCGAATCGATGGTCGCGAACCGTCCTGACTGGTGCATCTCCCGTCAGCGTACCTGGGGCGTGCCGATGGCGCTGTTCGTCCATAAAGAGAGCGAAGAGCTGCACCCGGACACCCTGGCGCTGATGGAGAAAGTTGCGCAGCGCGTCGAGCAGGATGGGATTCAGGCCTGGTGGGATCTTGATCCGCGCGAGCTGATGGGCGACGACGCCGATCACTACGTAAAAGTGCCGGATACCCTGGATGTCTGGTTTGACTCCGGTTCAACCAGCTACTCAGTCGTTGATGCACGTCCTGAGTTTGACGGCCATTCGCCGGATCTCTATCTGGAAGGCTCCGACCAGCATCGCGGCTGGTTTATGTCCTCGCTGATGATCTCCACGGCGATGAAAGGCAAAGCGCCTTACCGTCAGGTTCTGACACACGGCTTCACCGTCGACGGCCAGGGCCGCAAGATGTCGAAATCGATCGGCAACACGGTGTCGCCGCAGGATGTGATGAACAAGCTGGGGGCCGATATTCTGCGTCTGTGGGTCGCCTCAACCGACTACTCTGGCGAGATGGCGGTGTCAGACGAGATCCTCAAACGCTCTGCCGACGCCTACCGTCGTATCCGCAACACCGCACGTTTCCTGCTGGCGAACCTCAGCGGCTTTAATCCGGCTACCGATCTGGTGAAACCGGAAGAGATGGTGGTGGTGGATCGCTGGGCGGTAGGCCGTGCGCAGGCGGCGCAGGCCGATATCGTTGCCTCCTACGAAAACTATGATTTCCATGAAGTGATCCAGCGTCTGATGCAGTTCTGCTCCATCGAGATGGGCAGCTTCTATCTGGACATCATCAAGGATCGTCAGTACACCGCGAAAGGCGATGGCCTGGCACGTCGCAGCTGCCAGACCGCGCTGTGGCATATCGTTGAGGCGCTGGTTCGCTGGATGGCACCCATCATGTCCTTTACGGCGGATGAAATCTGGGGCTACCTGCCGGGCGAGCGTGCGCAGTATGTCTTCACGGAAGAGTGGTATCAGGGTCTGTTCGGCCTGGCCGCAGACGAAGCACTGAATGACGCCTACTGGGCCGAGCTGCTGAAAGTGCGCGGCGAAGTGAATAAGGTGATCGAACAGGCGCGTGCAGACAAACGTATCGGTGGCGCACTGGAAGCGACCGTCACGCTGTATGCCGATCCGGAGCTGGCCGCTAAGCTGCAGGCGCTGGGCAACGAACTGCGCTTTGTGCTGCTGACCTCGGGCGCACAGGTGGCGGATTACGCGCTGGCCAGCGATGAGGCGCAGCAGAGTGAACTGCTGAAAGGTCTGAAAATCGCCCTGCACAAGGCGGAAGGCGAGAAATGTCAGCGCTGCTGGCATTACACTACTGACGTCGGGCAGAATCCGGAGCACGCTGAGGTGTGTGGTCGTTGTTATACTAACGTAGCCGGTGACGGTGAACAGCGTGAATTTGCCTGATGCGTAAACCTATTTTATCAACCGGATTGCGCTGGCTCTGGCTGGTGCTGGTGGTGATTGTTGTCGATTTCGCCAGTAAGCAGTGGGTGATGAACAACATGATGCTGCATGAAACCCAGCCGCTGATTCCGTTCCTGAATCTGTTCTACGCGCACAACTACGGCGCAGCGTTCAGTTTCCTGGCGGACAAGGGCGGCTGGCAGCGCTGGTTCTTTGCCGGTATTGCGCTGGCCATTGTGGTCTCACTGATGGTGATGATGTACCGCAATCGTGCCAGCCAGAAGATCGCCAACATCGCGTATGCCCTGATCATCGGCGGCGCGATAGGCAATCTGTTTGATCGTTCCTATCATGGCTTTGTGGTCGACTTTATCGATTTTTACGTCGGTAACTGGCACTTCGCTACATTTAATATCGCCGACTGCGGCATCTGTATTGGTGCGGCGCTGGTGGTGCTGGAGGGGTTTTTAAGCCCCAACAGCAAACAGGCTAAACAGAAAGGGTAAGTGATGACTGAGTGCGTACAGCGTGAAAGCGCGGTGTTGGTGCATTTTACGCTGAAGCTGGAAGATGGCTCGACGGCGGAATCGACCCGTGCAAACGGTAAGCCCGCGCTGTTCCGTCTCGGTGATGGCAGCCTCTCTGCGGCACTTGAGCAGGCACTGCTGGGGCTGAAAGCAGGTGACACAAAGCAGTTCACCCTGGCACCGGAAGAGGCCTTTGGCGGCGTCAGTCCTGACCTGATCCAGTATTTTTCGCGTCGCGACTTTATCGATGCAGGGGAACCGGAAGTGGGTGCCATCATGCTGTTCAGCGGCATGGGCGGCAGTGAAATGCCCGGCGTGATCCGCGAAGTCTCCGGTGATTCCATTACTGTAGACTTCAACCATCCGCTGGCGGGTCATCATATTCAGTTTGATGTAGAGGTGCTGGAGATCGATCCGGTACTGGAGGCCAACGATGCAAATCCTGTTAGCTAATCCGCGCGGTTTCTGCGCGGGCGTCGATCGCGCCATCAGCATTGTTGAGCGCGCGCTGGAGATGTATGGCGCACCGATCTACGTCCGTCATGAAGTGGTGCATAACCGCTACGTGGTGAACAGCCTGCGCGAACGTGGCGCCATCTTCATCGAAGAGATCAGCGAAGTGCCGGATGAGGCGATCCTGATCTTCTCTGCGCACGGTGTGTCGCAGGCGGTGCGTGCGGAAGCGAAAGCACGCAACCTGACGATGCTGTTCGACGCCACCTGTCCGCTGGTGACGAAGGTGCATATGGAAGTTGCCCGCGCCAGCCGTAAAGGCGTTGAGGCGATCCTGATCGGCCACGCGGGCCACCCGGAAGTCGAAGGCACCATGGGGCAGTACAACAACCCCAACGGCGGCATGTATCTGGTCGAGTCACCGGAAGATGTCTTCAGGCTGACGGTTAAAGATGAAAATAATCTGAGCTTTATGACGCAGACGACGCTGTCGGTGGATGATACCTCAGACATCATTGATGCCCTGCGTCAGCGTTTCCCGGCAATCGTCGGGCCGCGCAAAGATGATATCTGCTACGCCACCACTAATCGGCAGGAAGCGGTGCGGACGCTGGCACAGGATGCTGACGTGGTGCTGGTGGTGGGGTCGAAGAACTCCTCTAACTCAAACCGTCTGGCGGAGCTGGCGCAGCGTGCCGGTAAACTGGCGAAGCTGATCGACTCTGCGGATGATATTCAGGAAGAGTGGGTAAAAGGCGTCGGCTGCATTGGTGTGACGGCGGGCGCGTCTGCCCCCGATATTCTGGTGCAGCAGGTTATCCAGCGGCTGCGTGAGCTGGGGGGTGAAGCCGCGATTGAACTGATTGGCCGCGAAGAGAACATCGTCTTCGAAGTGCCGAAAGAGCTGCGCGTCGAGGTGCGAAACGTCCAGTAACTCCCGGAAATCTCTGATAAAAAAGGCCGACTCTGTTCGGCCTTTTCTGTTTTTTCAACCTGGTCTCCGGGCCGGAACTGGCGGTGGTAATTGCTTTTACTGATAATCAGCGTCGGCTGGCATAAAATTCTTATTATCACGGATTAATAGTGGCGTGACGGTTAACTCATCGTTAACCTGATAACGCTTTGGATGCATAGTTTTGTTTTAGGAATGAATAAATATGAACACTATCCGCATTGCTGTGGTGGGCGCACCGGGCCGTATGGGCCGTAATCTGATTGAAGCGACGCAGCAGGCAGAAGGCGTGGTGCTGGGGGCCGCTCTGGTTCGTCCCGGTTCATCGCTGACCGGCAGCGACGCCGGTGAATTAGCCGGTATCGGCAGAAACGGCATCCTGATCGCCGATGATTTACGCGCGGTGATCAACGACTTTGATGTGCTGATCGACTTTACCCGTCCGGAAGGAACGCTGGAGTATATGGCGATCTGCCGTGAGCACGGCAAAGCGATGGTAATTGGCACCACCGGTTTTGATGACGCCGGCAAAGCCGCGATTCGTGCGGCGGCTGAAGAGATCGCCATCGTGTTCGCCGCGAACTTCAGCGTCGGGGTTAACCTGGTGCTGAAGCTGCTGGAGCAGGCTGCAAAAGTCATGGGGGAGTACGCGGATATTGAGATCGTCGAAGCGCACCATCGCCACAAAGTGGATGCGCCGTCTGGCACCGCGCTGGCAATGGGCGAGGCGATCGCCGATGCGATGCAGTGGAAGCTGGATGAACATGCGGTCTATGCCCGTGAAGGCCATACCGGCGAACGTCAGCCGCAGACTATCGGCTTCGCTACCGTGCGTGCGGGCGACATCGTCGGTGAGCATACCGCCATGTTTGCCGATATCGGCGAGCGGATAGAGATAACCCACAAGGCCTCAAGCCGCATGACCTTTGCAAAAGGCGCCGTTAAGTCGGCTGTGTGGCTGAAAGGGAAAGAAAATGGTCTTTTTGATATGCGGGATGTCCTTGGTTTATCTGTCTGATGTGTGTTGTGAACCATCGTGATGTGGTTATTTCAATCGTTAATTCATTGATTGAGAAGGGGCAATGTTTTCATTGCCCTTAATTTTATCATTTATCTCTGTTATTCCCTATTTTTCGCCTGTAACGTTTTTTTTGTTCTCTTTTCTCTGATTTTTTATCTTCCCGAATGCTAATTTTGACCATTTGGTCAAAAAAATAGTCTCCCTGTCGCCTCTTTCGCTTTTAGGCGGCGTGGCAAACGATTATTTCAATGGGTTTCCTCCTCTTTTTGTCCTTTATATCGCGTATTTCCTCCAGAAGCCGGATAAAGATGAAAAAAAGTGGCCTCAGGGTAGACAATGCCCAGGGGGATCATTAGAATGCGCGCAATTTGCCAAAAATCGACAATTCAGGCGGTTTTTGCATTGATTCAACCGGCTATTTTGAATTAATATGCAGATATTATGACTGTTTATTCCCTGGAGGATGTTTTGATTAAGTCAGCAATCCTGGTTCTGGAAGACGGAACCCAATTCCACGGTCGGGCCATCGGGGCAACGGGGTCGGCAGTGGGGGAAGTCGTTTTCAATACCTCAATGACCGGTTATCAAGAAATCCTCACTGATCCTTCCTATTCCCGCCAAATCGTTACTCTCACTTATCCCCATATCGGTAATGTCGGTGCCAACGCCGCCGATGAAGAATCCAGCCAGATTCATGCGCAGGGCCTGGTCATCCGTGACCTGCCGCTGATTGCCAGCAACTTCCGCAGTGAAGAGAGCTTATCCGCTTATCTGCAGCGCAATAACATCGTGGCCATCGCCGATATCGATACCCGCAAGCTGACACGTCTGCTGCGTGAGAAAGGGGCGCAGAACGGTTGCATCATTGCTGGCGACGCTCCGGATGCGGCACTGGCGCTGCAGAAAGCCCAGGCGTTCCCCGGCCTGAAAGGGATGGATCTGGCGAAAGAGGTCTGCACCACCGAGACGTACAGCTGGCAGCAGGGCAGCTGGACGCTGAAAGCCGGTCTGCCAGAGCAGTCATCGGCAGAGTCGCTGCCTTATCATGTTGTGGCGTACGATTATGGCGCCAAGCGCAATATTCTGCGCATGCTGGTCGATCGTGGCTGTCGCCTGACGGTCGTTCCGGCGCAGACGCCTGCGGAAGAGGTGCTGAAGCTGAACCCGGATGGCATTTTCCTCTCCAACGGTCCGGGCGACCCGGAGCCGTGTGACTATGCGATCAGCGCCATTCAGTCGTTCCTGAAAACAGAGATTCCGGTGTTCGGTATCTGCCTGGGTCATCAGCTGCTGGCGCTGGCCAGCGGTGCAAAAACCGTGAAGATGAAGCTCGGCCATCACGGCGGCAACCATCCGGTGAAAGATCTCGACAGCAACCGCGTGATGATCACCGCCCAGAACCACGGTTTTGCGGTTGATGAGAAGGATCTGCCCGCGAATCTGCGTGTGACCCACATTTCGTTGTTTGATAAGACTGTGCAGGGCATTCACCGCACCGACAAGCCTGCTTTCAGCTTCCAGGGACACCCGGAAGCCAGCCCGGGACCGGGTGATGCAGCGCCGCTGTTTGACCACTTTATCGAATTGATTGACGCATTTCGTCTGCAAGCGAAGTAATCAGGAGCTAATTCATGCCAAAACGTACAGACCTGAAATCCATCCTGATTCTTGGGGCCGGTCCGATTGTGATTGGACAGGCCTGCGAATTCGACTACTCCGGTGCGCAGGCGTGTAAGGCGCTGCGTGAAGAGGGTTATCGCGTTATTCTGGTTAACTCTAACCCGGCGACCATCATGACCGACCCGGAAATGGCCGATGCAACCTATATCGAGCCGATCAACTGGGAAGTGGTGCGTAAGATCATCGAAAAAGAGCGCCCGGATGCCGTTCTGCCAACCATGGGCGGCCAGACCGCGCTGAACTGTGCGCTGGAGCTGGAACGTCACGGCGTGCTGGAAGAGTTTGGCGTCACCATGATCGGTGCGACCGCTGATGCGATCGACAAAGCGGAAGATCGTCGCCGCTTCGATGTAGCGATGAAGAGCATCGGTCTGGACACTGCGCGTTCCGGTATTGCCCATACCATGGAAGAGGCGCTGGCCGTGGCCGAAGATGTGGGCTTCCCCTGCATTATCCGTCCCTCCTTTACCATGGGCGGCACCGGTGGCGGCATCGCCTATAACCGTGAAGAGTTCGAAGAGATCTGCGAACGCGGCCTCGACCTCTCCCCGACCAATGAGCTGCTGATCGATGAGTCGCTGATTGGCTGGAAAGAGTATGAGATGGAAGTGGTACGTGATAAAAACGACAACTGCATCATCGTCTGCTCCATTGAAAACTTCGACGCCATGGGGATCCACACCGGTGACTCCATCACGGTCGCGCCTGCCCAGACGCTGACTGACAAAGAGTATCAGATCATGCGTAACGCCTCGCTGGCGGTACTGCGTGAAATCGGTGTGGAAACCGGCGGTTCCAACGTTCAGTTCTCGGTAAACCCGAAAGATGGCCGTCTGATTGTCATTGAGATGAACCCGCGTGTTTCACGCTCCTCGGCGCTGGCTTCCAAGGCGACCGGCTTCCCGATTGCAAAAGTGGCCGCCAAACTGGCGGTGGGTTACACCCTTGATGAGCTGATGAATGATATCACCGGCGGATTAACCCCGGCGTCGTTCGAACCGTCCATCGACTATGTGGTCACCAAGATCCCCCGTTTCAACTTCGAAAAATTCGCTGGTGCGAACGATCGTCTGACCACCCAGATGAAGTCGGTCGGTGAAGTCATGGCGATTGGTCGTACATTCCAGGAGTCGATGCAGAAAGCGCTGCGCGGCCTGGAAGTCGGCGCGAACGGCTTCGACCCGAAAGTTCACCTCGACGATCCGGAAGCGTTAACCCGCATCCGCCGCGAGCTGAAAGATGCCGGTTCCGACCGTATCTGGTACATCGCGGATGCGTTCCGGGCGGGCATGTCAGTGGACGGCGTCTTCAACCTGACCAATATTGACCGCTGGTTCCTGGTGCAGATCGAAGAGCTGGTGCGGCTGGAAGATCAGGTCGCGCGTGAAGGCGTTAACAGCCTGGATGCGACCTTCCTGCGCGCGCTGAAACGCAAAGGCTTTGCGGATGCGCGTCTGGCCACGCTGGCCGGTGTGGCTGAAAGCGAAATACGCAAGCTGCGTCAGCAGTTTAACCTGCACCCGGTCTACAAGCGCGTGGACACCTGCGCCGCCGAGTTCGCGACAGACACGGCCTACATGTACTCCACCTATGAAGAGGAGTGCGAGGCCAATCCGAGCCAGGATCGCGAAAAGATC
This sequence comes from Pantoea phosphatilytica, assembly GCF_051025615.1. Classification (NCBI taxonomy): domain Bacteria; kingdom Pseudomonadati; phylum Pseudomonadota; class Gammaproteobacteria; order Enterobacterales; family Erwiniaceae; genus Pantoea; species Pantoea phosphatilytica. The sequence goes on along the minus strand of NZ_JBPFDF010000002.1, from coordinate 168,229 downwards.
ATGATTCTGGGCGGCGGACCGAACCGTATCGGCCAGGGTATCGAGTTTGACTACTGCTGCGTTCACGCTGCCCTGGCACTGCGTGAAGATGGCTATCAGACCATCATGGTCAACTGTAACCCGGAAACGGTCTCGACCGATTACGACACCTCTGATCGCCTCTACTTCGAGCCGGTTACGCTGGAAGATGTGCTGGAAATCGTGCGCATCGAGCAGCCAAAAGGCGTGATCGTGCAGTATGGCGGACAGACGCCGCTGAAACTGGCGCGTGCGCTGGAAGCGGCAGGCGTACCGGTCATCGGCACCAGCCCGGATTCGATTGACCGCGCGGAAGACCGTGAGCGTTTCCAGCAGGCAGTCGATCGTCTGAGCCTGAAGCAGCCGGCTAACGCCACCGTCACCACGCTGGAGCAGGCCGTTGAGAAGGCCGCTGGCCTGGGCTACCCGCTGGTGGTGCGTCCTTCTTATGTACTGGGCGGCCGTGCCATGGAGATTGTCTACGACGAGCTTGACCTTAAACGCTACTTCCAGACGGCGGTATCGGTCTCCAACGATGCGCCGGTTCTGCTGGACCGCTTCCTGGATGATGCGGTCGAAGTGGACGTGGACGCGATCTGCGACGGTGAGCGGGTGCTGATTGGCGGCATCATGGAACATATCGAGCAGGCTGGCGTGCACTCCGGTGACTCCGCCTGTTCACTGCCGGCCTACACCCTGAATCAGGAGATTCAGAACGTGATGCGTCAGCAGGTCGAGAGACTGGCGTTTGAGCTGAACGTGCGCGGCCTGATGAATGTGCAGTTCGCGGTGAAAGAGAATGAAGTCTACCTGATCGAAGTGAACCCACGCGCAGCGCGTACCGTACCGTTCGTCTCTAAAGCGACCGGCGTACCGCTGGCGAAAGTGGCGGCACGCGTGATGGCCGGTAAAACTCTGGCCGAGCAGGGCGTTACCGAAGAGGTAATCCCGCCGTACTACTCCGTCAAAGAAGTGGTGCTGCCGTTCAACAAGTTCCAGGGCGTTGACCCGATTCTTGGCCCGGAAATGCGTTCGACCGGCGAAGTTATGGGGGTGGGCCGCACGTTCGCTGAGGCGTTCTCCAAAGCGATGCTGGGTGCCCAGAGCAACATGAAGAAGTCGGGCCGTGCGCTGCTGTCGGTGCGCGAAGGCGACAAGAAACGGATTGTTGACCTGGCCGCTAAGCTGCAGAAGTTTGGTTTCGAACTGGATGCGACGCACGGCACGGCGGTGGTGCTGGGCGAAGCGGGCATCAACCCGCGCCTGGTCAACAAGGTGCATGAAGGCCGTCCGCATATCCAGGATCGCCTGAAGAACGGCGAATACAGCTACATCGTCAATACCACGGCAGGCCGCCAGGCGATTGAAGATTCGAAGCTTATCCGCCGCAGCGCGCTGCAGTACAAAGTGCATTACGACACCACGCTGAACGGCGGCTTTGCCACCGCGATGGCGCTGAATGCTGACCCGACGGAGCAGGTTATCTCCGTTCAGGAGATGCATGCGCAGATAAAGGCGATGTAATGTAAAAGCGGCTCCTGCGGGAGCCGTTTTTTTTGCCCTTTTTCTGGGGATATTCTTAAAGTCAGGTCCACGAAAAGCAAAGAGTTTGCGTTAAAGTTACTGATTTGACTTATTTTTTTAGCTATAGGTGCGGAACGCGCGGGTTCGCACAGATTTATAAAAGAAACGCTTTCTGCAGGGATTTTTCGCCAGTACTATGCCTGCCGCTCATCACCAGAGCGTATCAGGACATTAATAAAAAATGAAAATGCGTACTTTTTCTCTGAGTGCAGTGGCTGCACTGATGGCTGTTCTTCCTTTCGCCAGCCAGGCGGAAATCACCCTGCTGAAGCAGGATCCGCAGGCGGGCGATCCGCTCAGCCGCCTGAACTTCACGTTTGGCGGCAGCATTCGTGCTCAGGTCAACCATCAGACCGGCGTGGATGACAAATCCTATAAGCGCGACGGTTTTGACGGCGGCACCCGTTTCCGCTTCGGCGCGGACTACTACCTGTTCGATGACGTCAGCTGGGTCAGCTACTACGAACTGGGCGTTAACGTCCCGGCCCTGTTCAGCTGGGACGGTCACTATGCCGACGGGGCGAATAACACCACCCGCCGCCAGCTTTATACCGGCCTGAAAAGCAAAACCTGGGGCCAGCTGACCTTTGGCCAGCAGAACAGCGTCTATTACGACACCGTGGGCGCCAAAACCGATATCTGGGATTACGACATGATCGGCCAGGCACCGGGCAACGGGATCAACGGCGACTACGACGGCTCTTACCGTTCACGCAAGCAGCTGAAATATAAAAACAGCTTCGGCGATGTGGATCTCTTCGCCTCTTACCTGTTTGACGACAATGAGTTCCTGCCGGGCAATGGCCTGCGTTACAAGCGTAAAGGCGGCGGCTCGCTGGGTGTGGACTACCACATCACCGACGATCTGAGCTGGGGCACCGCGTGGAACTACACCCGTGCGGCGATGCGTAACCCGAACAATGGCGACAGCAAAACCTACGACCAGAACATCTTCGGTACTGCGCTGAGCTGGACACCGGGTAACTGGACGCTCTCTGCCGGCGGTGGCTGGTATCAGAACTTCATGACCACCAGACGCAAAGATGTGCATGACTACTTTGCGGGCGATGCGTGGGGCCTGGAATATTTCGCTGGCTACAAAATTCCGGTCGCGCAGTATGGCCTGAAAGCGGTTCAGCCTTACGTGATGGGCGATCGCATCGAGTATGCGAACGGCCGTGACTACCAGCGTATCGACAACGGTCTGGGTGTGACGCTGTTCCTCGACTACGGTTTCCGTGTCGATTACGAACATGTCTTTACCTCCAGCACCGATAACCTGGGTGACATGAACCTGGTGCGTCTGCGCTACGACTTCTGATCATCCTGACGGCTCCTGCGGGAGCCGTTTTCTTTTGCGCCCCCTGTTTGTGCCAGCCTGAGGCCGCTGGCTGGCGAGCTGCAGCAAACTAACGCGATTACGCGGTGAAAAACGCTGCACAGGCCGTGAAAAACGGCGTCATAGAAAGCTTTACGCAAATAGACCGATCCCCCTATCGACGAAACTTTCACCTTTACGTATCATGGCGCCAATTTTTTTCAGTGAGTGGTTAACATGATTAGTCTTATCGCGGCATTAGCAGCAGATCGCATTATTGGAATGGAGAACGCCATGCCGTGGGACCTGCCTGCAGACCTGGCGTGGTTCAAACGTAATACGCTGAAGAAACCGGTGATTATGGGCCGACTGACCTTTGAATCGATCGGCCGTCCTCTGCCTGGTCGCCTGAATATTGTGGTCAGCAGCCAGCCCGGCAGCGCGGAAGGCGTCACCTGGGTGACATCGCTGGATGAGGCTGTTCAGGCCGCCGGTGATGCAGAAGAGATCATGGTGATTGGCGGTGGGCGCGTCTACGAACAGATGCTGGCGCGTGCCGATCGTCTCTACCTGACGCACATCGACGCAGAAGTTGAAGGGGATACCCAGTTCCCGGATTACGAGCCGGACGAGTGGCAATCCACGTTCAGCGAATTTCACGACGCTGACGAGCAGAACTCCCACAGCTACTGCTTCGAGATCCTCGACCGTCGTCGCTAATCCCGCCTCCGCCCGGCTGTAACCTGGTTGTCATCATTATTCATTAGCATTGCTTCTTTTCTGGGACCGTGACAAAGGAAGCAATCACCAATGAAAATCGAATTATCCGCATTAAGCACTGACCGCCTGCCTGATCCACTGCGTCGTAAATTTCTTGCCGGTTCCGGTGCGCTCGGCCTGACCGGCTTTCTCAGCGGCGGCCTGACGCTCTCATCCGGCGCGCGGGCCGCAGAGAAACCGGCGGGCAGTGCGCTGCTGGGCTTTCAGGCTATTGCCGCCTCGACCGCCGACGAGGTGGTGGTCGCGCCCGGCTACCGCGCCGAGGTGCTGATCTCCTGGGGCGATCCGCTGGTGAACGGGGCTGCGGCGTTTGATCCGCACGGCAACAACAGCGCGGCGGATCAGGAAAAGCAGTTCGGTGACAACAATGACGGGATGAGCTTCTTTGCCATCGACGATCATCGCGGCGTAATGGCGATCAATAATGAATATGTTAACGAGCCAACGCTGTTTGCCCACGGAGGCAGCAAAGCGACCAGCCTGGAAGACGTGAAAAAGTCACAGGCGGCGCACGGTATTTCCGTGGTGGAAGTGAAACGGGGCGAGGATAACCGCTGGCAGGTGGTGCGTCCGTCTGACTACAACCGCCGCATTACCGCGAACACCCCGATGCGCTTTTCCGGCCCTGCCGCCGGTGACAACGCATTGCAGACCGCAGCCGATCCCGAAGGCATGAACGTCCTCGGCACCTTTGGTAACTGCGCCAACGGTAAAACGCCGTGGGGCACCTATCTGACCTGTGAAGAGAACTACGACACCTATTTTGGCACACGACAGGCGGACTTCACGCCAACCCCGCAGCAGAAGCGCTATACCCTGAATGCCGCCGAGCCGGAACGGAACTGGGCCGACTTTGATCCCCGCTTTGATGTCGCGAAAAACCCCAACGAATTTAACCGCCACGGCTGGATAGTGGAAATCGATCCCTTTGACCCTCACTCCGTGCCGGTCAAACGCACCGCGCTGGGTCGCTTCAAACATGAGAATGCGGCGGTCACGGTCGCGAAAAACGGTCAGCTGGTGGTGTACATGGGGGATGATGAGCGCGGCGAGTATATCTATAAATATGTCTCCGACGATCGGGTTAACCCGGATGATGCGAAAGCGAATCATGGGCTGCTGGACAAGGGCACGCTCTATGTGGCGCAGTTCAATGGTGACGCGCAGGGCACGCCGCTTAAAGGCACCGGGCGCTGGCTGGCGCTGAAGTGGGGCGAAAATGGCCTCACCGCAGAGAAGGGCTTCAGCAGTCAGGCTGACGTCCTGATCAACGCGCGAGCGGCGGCCGATGTGGTAAACGCCACCCGTATGGATCGGCCGGAATGGATCGCCGTGAATCCGCACGATGGCCGCGCCTACTGCACGCTGACCAACAACAACAAGCGCGGCAACGAGGGGATGCCCGTCAATGCGGCCAACCCGCGGCCAAAAAATATCTACGGCCAGATTATCCGCTGGGATGAGAAGGGCGATGCCACCGCGCTGACGTTTGAGTGGGATATTTATGCGCTGTGCGGCAATCCGATCGCGCACCCTGAGGGGATCTATCGCGGCACGCCCAACATCACCGCTGAGAACACCTTCAACAGCCCGGATGGTCTGGGATTTGATGCCGCGGGGCGCTTATGGATCCTGACCGACGGCAAATACAGTAACAAAGAGGATTATCAGGGGCAGGGGAATAATCAGATGCTGGTGGGCGATCCCGACAGCGGCGAGATCCGCCGCTTTATGGTCGGCCCGAAATCGTGCGAGCTGACCGGCATTACCTTCACGCCCGATTACAGAACGCTGTTTGTCAACGTGCAGCATCCCGGCGAAGAGGGGGACTCCCATTTCCCGCACAACAGCCCGCGTCCGCGCTCATCGGTGATCATGATCACCCGCGAAGATGGTGGTGTTATCGGGGCCTGAAACCATATGCTGGCCTGACGGCCAGCCTGATCGTTACAGTGCAGGCGGCGCCAGGCTGTCGCTGGCAGCCAGCGCTTTTTCGCGGTTGGAGGGCTGCACCACATAGCGTTGCGTCTCCCAGTGCAGCAGGGTCAGCGTTCCGCCCCAGCAGCAGCCGGTATCCAGCCCGATAATCCCCGCAGGCGTGCCCTTGCCTTCCAGCGACGCCCAGTGACCAAAGATGATGGTGTAGTCGCGTGCGACCGGCCCCTCAAGGGTAAACCAGGGTTTCAGCGGTGGAAGTGCCGACTCCGGCGCATCTTTGCAGATCATATCCAGCTGACCGTTCGGGAAGCAGTAACGCATCCGGGTCAGGGCGTTGGTGCTGAAGCGCAGACGGGCCAGCCCGGTCAGGTCTTCACTCCAGTTATTCGGCATGTCGCCATACATGGCATCCAGGAACAGCGGATAGCTGTCGCTGGCAAGCACCGCTTCGACCTCACGCGCGCACTTTTTCGCGGTTTCGATATCCCACTGCGGCGTGACACCGGCATGGCCCATCACCAGTTTCTTCTCTTCATCCACCTGCAGCAGGGGCTGACGACGCAGCCAGTTAATCAGCTCGTCGGCATCCTCCGCTTCCAGCAGCGGCGTCAGGCGATCTTTCGGCTTGTTGCGGCTGATCCCGGCGTAGACCGCCAGCAGATGCAGGTCGTGATTACCCAGCACCAGACGCACCGCGTCGCCCAGCGATTTTACGTAGCGCAGAACCTCCAGCGAGCCGGGGCCGCGCGCGACCAGGTCGCCGGTCAGCCACAGGGTATCCTGCTCAGGGTTGAAATCGACCTGTTGCAGCAGTGCACGTAATTCGTCGTAGCAACCATGAACGTCGCCAATCAGGTATGTGCTCATAACGTTTTATCCATCGGGAAGGTGCCCGGCTTAGCGGGCAAAAAGCGTGTGAATCAGTGAATGTGGGTCTGAACGGCGAGGCGGAACACCGGGATATCGACGTGAAAGGTTTCACCCTGCTCATCGACCATCACATAGTGTCCCTGCATAGTGCCCATCGGGGTTTCGATCACGGCACCGCTGGTGTACTGAAACTCATTGCCTGCGGCGATAAGCGGCTGTTCACCGACCACGCCTTCACCCTGAACTTCTGTTTCGCGGCCATTACCGTTGGTAATCAGCCAGTAGCGCCCCAGCAGTTGCACAGCGGAACGGCCCAGATTGCGTATCGTGATGGTATAGGCGAAGACGTAGCGATCCTCATCCGGCGAGGACTGGGAGGCGACGTACTGGCTCTGCACATGGACGGAGACGCGGGCCGTTTCACTCATGACTTACTCCTGCGATTTTCCCTGATGATTCGCCAGCCAGTTGGCCAGCTGACAATATTGCGCGACTGAGACATTTTCAGCGCGCAGACCGGGATCGATGGACAACTCTTCCAGCGCACCGGCCGTCACCATGTGGTTCAGGCTGTTTCGCAACGTTTTGCGGCGCTGACCAAAGGCTTCGGTGGTAATGCGGCTCAGAATACGCACGTCGCTGACCGGATGAGGCGGTTCGGCAAAAGGTACCAGACGCACCACCGCAGAGTCCACTTTCGGTGGCGGTGTAAAGGCGTGCGGCGGCACTTCCAGCACCGGGATCACCTGGCAGTAATATTGCGCCATCACCGTCAGGCGGCCATAGGCTTTACTGCCCGGACCGGCAACCAGACGGTTAACCACCTCTTTCTGCAGCATGAAGTGCATATCTTTGATCGAACCAGTATAGCTGAAAAGGTGGAACATCAGCGGGGTCGAAATGTTATAGGGCAGGTTACCAAATACCCGCAGCGGCTGGCCTCGCTCCTGCGCCAGGGCGGCGAAGTCAAAGGTCATGGCATCCTGCTGGAAGATAGTCAGTTTCGGGCCAAGGAACGGATGGGTCTGCAGACGCGCGGCGAGATCGCGGTCCAGCTCGACCACCGTTAAGCTATCGAGGCGTTCCCCTACCGGCTCGGTCAGGGCACCCAGGCCAGGACCGATCTCAACCAGCGCTTCATCGCGCTGTGGATGAATAGCGGAGACAATGCTGTCGATAATGTACTGATCGTTCAGGAAGTTCTGCCCGAAACGTTTACGGGCGTAGTGCCCCTGATGGACGCGATTATTCATTACTGCTCTTGATCATAGTGATGGCGAGGTTAAGCGCCGTGATGAAGCTGCCCGGTTCCGCCTGACCCAGCCCGGCGAGTTCAAGCGCGGTGCCGTGGTCAACGGAGGTCCGGATAAAGGGCAGGCCCAGGGTAATATTTACCGCCCGGCCAAACCCTTGAAACTTGAGTACCGGCAGGCCCTGGTCGTGATACATCGCCAGAACCGCATCGGCATGTTGCAGATATTTAGGCTGGAACAGCGTATCGGCAGGCAGCGGGCCGGTCAGTCTGATGCCCTGCTGACGCAGTTCATCCAGTGCCGGTGTGATCGTCTCGATCTCTTCACGGCCCATGTGGCCGCCTTCACCCGCGTGGGGATTGAGACCGCAGACGTAGATGTGTGGCTCGGCGATCGCAAACTTCTGCTGCAGATCGCGATGCAGAATCGTGATCACCTCATGCAGGCAATCACGCGTGACCGCCGCGGCGACATCCTTCAGCGGCAGATGGGTCGTCGCCAGCGCGACACGCAGCGCTTCGGTCGCCAGCATCATCACCACGCGATGTCCGCCTGCGCGATCGGCGAAGAACTCGGTATGGCCGGTGAAGGCGATACCGGCATCGTTGATCACGCCTTTGTGGACCGGGCCGGTGATCAGCGCCGCAAATTCCCCGGACAGGCAGCCGTCACAGGCGCGCGCCAGCGTGGTCAGCACATAGTCGCTGTTGGCGACGCAGAGCGTGCCCGGCGTCACCGGTTCGGCGGTTTCGACGGGCAGGATAGTCAGCGACCCCGCCTGCTGTGGCGCGGCGGCCACGCCAGGCTGGTAAGGGCGCAGGGTCAGTGGCAGACCGAGCTGCGCCGCACGCTGCTGTAGCAGGGCAGGTGAGGCGCACACCACCAGCTCAACCGGCCACGCCTGCTGGGCCAGCTGAACGGTGAGATCGGGACCAATCCCGGCGGGTTCGCCGGGCGTGATCACCACACGGGCATTACTGCGCATTGCCATCCAGAATCTTCACGTAGGCGCTGGCGCGCTGTTCCTGCATCCAGGTCTGTGCTTCTTCCGCAAACTTACGGTTGAACAGCATGCGGTATGCGCGCTCTTTCTGGGCCGCATCGGTCTTATCGACCTGACGGGTATCCAGCAGCTGAATCAGATGCCAGCCGAAAGAGGAGTGAACAGGCTGACTGACCTGGCCTTTTTGCAGACGCAGCAGCGCGTCGCGGAACGCCGGATCGAAGACTTCCGGTGAGGTCCAGCCGAGATCGCCGCCCTGGTTAGCCGAGCCGGGATCGTCAGAGTATTGCTTGGCCGCGGCGGCAAAGGTGGTTTTCCCGCTGCGGATGTCGGCCGCGATCTGCTCCAGCTGCGCGCGCGCCTGGCTGTCAGTGAGGATCGGTGAGGGCTTCAGCAGGATGTGGCGTGAATGCACTTCGGTGACGGAGACATTTTTGCTCTCGCCGCGCAGGTCGTTCACCTTCAGGATGTGGAAGCCCACACCGGAACGGATCGGCCCGACGATATCGCCTTTTTTAGCCGTTGCCAGTGCCTGCGCAAACAGGGTCGGCAACTCTTCGATTTTGCCCCAGCCCATGTTGCCGCCTTTCAGCGCCTGGGAGTCGGCGGAATAGGTCACGGCCATCTTGCCGAAGTCAGCGCCATTTTTCAGTTCGCCCACCAGCTGTTTTGCCAGCGTCTCCTGCTCGTCAACCTGCTGCTGCGTCGGGTTTTCCGGCAGCGGCAGCAGAATGTGGCTGACGTTCAGCTCGGTGCCCTGGCTGTTCTGAGAGCCGATCTGGGCAGCCAGCGTATCCACTTCCTGCGGCAGAATAGTCACGCGACGACGCACTTCGTTGTTGCGGACTTCGGCAATCGTCATCTCTTTACGGATCTGCGCACGATAGACGCTGTAGTTCATGCCGTCATAGGCCAGACGGCTGCGCAGCTGATCGAGGCTCATGCGGTTCTGTGCTGCGATGTTCTGAATAGCCTGGTCCAGCTGCTCGTCGCTGATCTGAACGCCCGCTTTCTCGCCCATCTGCAGGATGATGTTGTCCATGATCTGACGTTCCAGAATCTGATGGCGCAACGTTTTATCATCTGGCAGCTGCTGATTGGCCTGCCGGGCCTGAGATTTGACCGTGCTCATCATGCCGTCCACGTCACTCTCAAGAACCACGCCGTTATTGACTACGGCAGCAACTTTATCAACGACTTGTGGTGCTGCGAACGCGGTGTTGGCACTGATTGCCACACCAAGAATCAGCATTCTCCAGTTCTTCATACTTTATCCATTGTTGGTTCCGCACTGCGGGATTGCCTGTCAAACATCACAACATCAGAAAGCGGGCTGGTAAGGAATAATGCCCTGACGCAGCATATCGTTGGTGCCTAAGCCGTAGTTAGGACTCAGACCACGCAGCTCAATGTTGAATGAGATTTGGTTGTCATATTTACTGTCGTTGTTTTCCCAACCGTTAATTTTGCGCTCGTAACCGACCCGGATCGCGTAACAGCATGAGCTGTACTGCAGGCCCACCAGCTGCGATGCCGGACGCGTGTTGCGGGTATCGTAGTAGTAAGCGCCTACCACAGACCATGCATCCGCAATCGGCCAGCTGGCCGTGGTGCCGACCTGTGAAATCCCATTTTTAAAGATAGGATTGGTCACCAGCGCACTGTTGTTCAGCGCACTGGCCACATATTCCGGGCTGCTGTAACGATAGCTCAGCTGCACCATGCGGTCGGCATCGCGACGGTATTCCAGGACGGTATTGCCCTGAGAGACGTTGTCGAGTTTGGTGTCATACTGCAGACCACCCCGGACGCCCCAGCGATCGCTGATTTTCCAGTATGTATCGCCAGCCCAGATCAGGCTGCCGGTATCATCTTCTTTACTGGTTTGATTCACACCAGTACGAGAAGGGGTAAACGAGTAGATTTGACCCACAGAAACGTTAAAACGTTCAACCAGATCGGTATCATAAATACGGGAGGTGACACCGGTCGCCACTTCATTCGCAGACGCGATGCGATCCAGGCCGCTGTAAGTACGATCGCGGAACAGGCCGGTGTAGTCGGTCTGCAGCAGCGTGGAGTCGTACGGATAGATGTTGCTCTGATTGCGGTACGGGATATAGAGGTACTGTACCCGCGGCTCCAGCGTCTGGGTGTAACCCACCGCCGAGTTCATATCGCGATCAAAGACCATCCGGCCATCAACCTTAAACTGCGGCAGCGTACGGTTAACGGACTCTTTGAGCTGGTTGTTGCGATCGGTATCGATGTTGGTGTTGTAGTACTCAACATCATCCTGCTGATAGTGCGTCGCCAGTAATTTCGCTTCGGTATCCAGGCTGGCCCAGCCGTTTGACAGCGGCAGGTTCAGGGTTGGCTCAATATGTAAGCGGGTCGCTTCAGGATAACGGTCGCTGACGTTGGTGAATTTCACCGCCTGCGCATAGATCCGGCCATCGAACGGACCGATGTCGTTCTGATAGAGGTTGACGTCCAGCTGCGGCATGGCGCGATAGACGTTGTTGCTGCTGTTATCGCCGAACACCTGGAAATCTTTGGTGGAAAGCGTGGCGTCCCAGTTGATGTCCGCATAACCAATGCTGAATTTTTGCGTGGCGTAGTTATCGGTTGAGCTGTAGTACTTCGAGTCGAGATCGTTGAAGTAGTACTTATCGCTGACCTTGGTGTAGTCCGCATTGAAGCGCCAGTTCTTGTCATAGACGCCGGCATGACGCCAGTAGAAGAGCCAGCGGTTTGAGCTGTCATCTTCGGCGATACCGCGCATCGCTTTGTCGTTATCGTACTGTTTGTCTGAGCCGAGGTAGTCGAACTCCATCAGGCCCGCGCCCAGCGTCGTCAGATAACGGAATTCGTTCTCAAACTGCATGCCGCGCTTGCTCATGTAGTGCGGCGTAATGGTGGCATCGGCCTGCGGCGCAATGTTCCAGTAATAGGGCAGCATGAACTCAAAGCCGTTGTTGCTGCCATATTTTGCATTCGGGATCAGGAAGCCGGAGCGGCGGCGATCGCCAATCGGCAACTGCAGATAGGGGCTGTAGAACACCGGCACGGAACCGATCTTAAAGCGGGCGTTCCAGATCTCGGCCACTTCCTCTTCACGATCCTGGATCACTTCGGACCCCACCACGCTCCAGCTGTTTGAGCCAGGCAGACAGGAGGTAAAGGTGCCGTTTTCCAGAATGGTATAGCGGTTGTCCCCGCGCAGCTTCATCTGATCGGCGGTGCCGCGTCCCTGACGATCCACCATCTGATACTGACCGTTCCAGACGTTGGTATCTTTGGTGTTGAGGTTTGACCAGGCTTTCGGACCTTTCAGGATGACCTGATTGTCATCGTAGTGCACATTACCCAGCGCATCGACGGTGCGGACCGGAGCGGTCTGGTCGTTCGGCTGACGCTGATGAAGCTGCACTTCATCAGCCTGCATGCGGCTGTTGCCCTGCTCAATATTCACGTTGCCGGTAAACACCGCATCGTCGGGGTAGTTCCCTTTGGCGGTGTCGGACTTGATGGTAACAGGCAACTGATTCGCATCGCCGTTGACCAGCGGGCGGTTGTAACTCGGCACGCCTAACATACACTGCGACATCAAATCGTCGGCAAAGGCTTGCTGGCTAATGGCTGCGCCGATCAGTGTGGCCAGCAGGGTAGGTATATGTTTTTTCATACGCGGTATCGAGAATTCCATGAAAACTGGCATCATGCCGACAATCGGGTCAGAGACTAACTTACTGCCCGGCGTTGCGCCAGTGTTAATCCTGGTCTGTCAGCGTTGCTGTTAGGCGCTGAGGTAAATGACAGGTATGATAATGCAATTTTCAGCCGCAAGCATGGCGAATTGAGGAGTTTATGCGCTACTGGGGAAAAGTTGTGGGTCTGGCGGTGGGATTACTTTCCGGTGCCGGCTTTTGGGGTATTGTGATCGGTTTGATCATTGGCCATATGATTGACAAAGTACGCGGTGCGCAGGGCAAGGCTTACTTCTCAAACAATCAGACCCGACAGACGCTGTTTTTCAGCACCACCTTTCAGGTGATGGGCCATCTGACCAAGTCAAAAGGGCGCGTCACTGAAGCCGATATTCAGATTGCGTCACTGTTAATGGAGCGGATGCAGCTGCATGGTGAGTCGCGCACGGCTGCCCAGCGCGCCTTCCGCGAAGGCAAACAGGCAGATTACCCGTTACGCAGCAAACTGCGTGAACTGCGCAGCGCCTGCTTTGGCCGCTTCGACCTGATTCGGATGTTTCTGGAGATCCAGATCCAGGCCGCCTTTGCCGACGGTTCACTGCATCCCAACGAGCGCCAGGTGCTCTATGTGATCGCCGAGGAGCTGGGGATTTCACGCACGCAGTTCGATCAGTTCCTGCGCATGATGGAAGGCGGCCAGCAGTTTGGCGGCGGCCAGCGCAGCGCCGGCGGTTTCCAGCAGGCGCAACGCGGACCGACGCTGGATGACGCCTGCAGCGTGCTGGGCGTAAAGCGCAGTGACGACGCCACCACCATTAAGCGCGCCTACCGCAAGCTGATGAGTGAGCATCATCCCGATAAGCTGGTGGCGAAAGGCCTACCGCCCGAGATGATGGAGATGGCGAAGCAGAAAGCGCAGGAGATTCAGGCGGCGTACGACCTGATTCGCAAAGAGAAAGGCTTCAAGTAATCCCCGGCTGCCGCGCCTCTTCTGTCACAGAGGAGGCCCGCAGTCGCTGGCGTGACTCTCAGAAGTCAGCAGGCTGACGAAACGTCATCGCATTGCCAAACGCCGGATGGGTGATAGTCAGCGACTCCGCATGCAGCAGCAGGCGGGACGCCATCGCCCTGGCGTCCGGGTGGGCATAGAAGTTGTCCCCCAGAATCGGATGGCCCAGCGCCAGCATATGCACCCGCAGCTGGTGTGAGCGACCGGTAATCGGCTTCAGCGAGACGCGCGCGCTGTTATCATCGCGATATTCCAGCACCTGATACGCCGTCTGCGCGGCTTTCCCGTTCTCGAAACAGACCATCTGCTTCGGACGATTCGGCCAGTCGCAGATCAGCGGCAGATCAACCAGCCCCGCCTCCTTTTCCGGATGTCCCCAGATGCAGGCCACATAGGTTTTAGCGGGCTCGCGCTCGCGGAACTGGCGTTTCAGTTCACGCTCGGCGTCCTTGGTCAGGGCGACAACCAGTACGCCGCTGGTCGCCATATCCAGCCGATGGACCGATTCAGCCTGCGGGAAGTCCCGCTGGATCCGCGTCATCACGCTATCTTTATTCTCGGGTAACCGGCCGGGAACGGAGAGCAGACCGCTGGGTTTATTGACCACCATAATATGCGCATCCTGATAAAGGATGTGCAGCCAGGGTTCGTGCGGCGGATTGTAAGGTTCCATGAGGCTTTCCAACAAAAAGAGGGGCCATGCGGCCCCTGAGCTTACTGGTGGGTCACGACAATCAGGCGCAGCGCGTCGAGACGCCAGTTAGCCTGATCGAGACTTTCCAGCACCTGTTCGCGGTTGCTTTCCAGCGCCTCGATTTCATCTTCACGGATGTTCGGGTTCACCGCTTTCAGGGCGTTGAGACGCGAGAGCTCAGCGCCCAGCTTCTCGTTCGCCTCGGCGCGCGCAGCGTCAATCAACGCACGCGCTTCGCTGACGACGCTCTCTTCACCCTGCAGCAGAATCGCATGCACATCCTGCTGGACCGCATTCACCAGTTTGCTGGCGGTATGACGGTTCACCGCGTTGAGCTGACGGTTAAAGCTCTCGAACTCCACTTTATCCGCCAGATTGGTGCCTTTGGTATCCATCAGCAGACGGATCGGCGTTGGCGGCAGGAAGCGCGTCAGTTGCAGATGCTTCGGCGCCTGCGCTTCTACCACATAGATCAGCTCGACCAGCAGCGTGCCGACCGGCAGCGCCTTGTTCTTCAGCAGCGACAGCGCGCTGCTGCCCGTATCGCCCGACAGAATCAGGTCCAGGCCGTTGCGGATCAGCGGGTGCTCCCAGGTAATGAACTGGGTATCCTCGCGTGACAGCGCCTGGTCGCGGTTAAAGGTGATGGTGCAGCCATCTTCCGGCAGACCAGGGAAATCGGGCACCAGCATGTGGTCGGACGGCGTCAGGACGATCAGGTTATCGCTGCGATCTTCCTGATTGATACCGACGATATCAAACAGGTTGAGTGCGAAGTTAACCAGACCGGTGTCGTTATCCTGCTCGCTGATGGCATTTGCCAGCAGCTGCGCCGATTCGCCGCCGTTGGAGTTCAGCTCCAGCAGACGGTCACGACCCTGTTCCAGCTGCGCTTTCAGCGCATCATGCTGTTTACGGCACTCGCTGATAAACGTATCGAAACCTTCGCTGTTTTCCGGTGCGGCCAGATAGCCAATCAGCTCTGAATGCACGCTGTCATAAATGGTGCGGCCGGTCGGGCAGGTGTGTTCAAACGCATCCAGCCCCTCGTGATACCAGCGCAGCAGCACCGCCTGGGCGGTCTGCTCCAGCCACGGCACCAGAATCTGGATGTCGTGCGCCTGGCCGATACGATCCAGACGACCGATACGCTGCTCCAGCAGATCCGGGTTAAACGGCAGGTCAAACATCACCAGACGGCTGGCGAACTGGAAGTTACGGCCTTCGGAGCCGATCTCGGAGCAGAGCAGCACCTGCGCGCCATTCTCTTCGGAGGCGAACCAGGCGGCGGCACGGTCACGTTCGATGATCGACAGACCTTCGTGGAATACGGCGGCCCGGATGCCTTCACGCTCGCGCAGTACCTGCTCCAGCTGCAGCGCCGTGGCCGCTTTGGCACAGATCACCAGCACTTTCTCTTTGCGGTTGCTGGTGAGATAGCCCATCAGCCACTCCACGCGCGGATCGAAGTTCCACCAGGTGCCGCTGTCGCCTTCAAACTCCTGATAAATCTGTTCCGGGTAGAGCAGGTCACGCGCCCGCTCTTCGGCGCTCTTGCGCGCACCCATAATGCCGGAAACTTTGATCGCGGTCTGATACTGCGCGGGCAGGGGCAGACGGATCTGGTGCAGTTCGCGTTTCGGGAAGCCTTTAACGCCGTTACGGGTGTTGCGGAACAGGACGCGGCTGGTGCCGTGGCGGTCCATCAGCATTGAGATCAGCTCCTGACGCGCCTCCTGCTTGCCGTCGCGATCGCTGTTGGCCACCTGCAGCAGCGGCTCGATATCCTGTTCGCCGACCAGATCGTTGATCCGGTTCATCTCCTCCTGAGAGATCGCCTTGTCCGCCAGCAGCGCCGTCACGGCGTCAGCAATCGGGCGGAAATGCTGCTGCTCTTCTACAAAGGCAGCAAAGTCGTGGAAGCGATCCGGATCGAGCAGGCGCAGACGGGCGAAGTGACTCTCCATTCCCAGCTGCTCCGGCGTCGCGGTCAGCAGCAGCACCCCGGCGGTTTTCTCTGCCAGCTGTTCGATCACCTGATATTCACGGCTCGGTTCGCCTTCTGACCAGGCCAGGTGGTGCGCTTCGTCGACCACCAGCAGGTCCCACTCGGCATCAGCCAGCTTCTCAAGGCGCTGACGGTTACGGCGCACAAAGTCGAGCGAGCAGATAATCAGCTGCTCGGTTTCAAACGGGTTGTCGCTGTCGTGCTGCGCTTCGGTGTAGCGATCGTCATCAAACAGCGCAAAGCGCAGGTTGAAGCGACGCAGCATCTCGACCAGCCACTGATGCTGTAAGGTTTCCGGCACTACGATCAGGACGCGTTCGGCACGGCCCGCCAGCAGCTGCTGCTGGATGATCATCCCGGCTTCAATGGTTTTTCCCAGACCCACTTCATCGGCCAGCAGCACGCGCGGCGCATGGCGGCGGCCCACATCATGGGCAATGTGCAGCTGGTGAGGGATCAGGTTGGTGCGCATACCGCGCAAGCCGCTGATCGGCAGGCGGTACTGCTCACTCTGATATTTACGGGCGCGGAAGCGCAGGGCAAAGCGGTCCATCCGGTCGAGCTGGCCGGCAAACAGGCGATCCTGGGGTTTGCTGAACACCAGCTTGCTGTCGAGCATCACCTCGCGCAGCATTACGTTGCTCTCTTCGGTATCCAGACGGGTACCGATGTAGGTCATCAGGTCATTTTCGTTGCGGACGTCATCGACGCGCATCTGCCAGCCTTCGTGGCTGGTGATGGTATCACCCGGATTAAAGATGACGCGGGTAACCGGCGAATCGTTGCGGGCGTAGAGGCGGTTTTCCCCCGTGGCCGGGAACAGCAGGGTGATCATGCGGGTATCGATCGCCACCACGGTGCCCAGTCCCAGTTCACTTTCCGTATCACTAATCCAGCGCTGACCTAATGTAAAAACCATATATTTTTTGCTCGAATTTTAACGTTTTTAGAGGTGTTTCCCCAAACTCAGGCAATAGCGTTACCGCCAGACAGCAGGGTCTGGAGCGTACTTAAGAGCGGTGAGTTTCAGGAAGGGCGCTATGGTACTGGATGGCAGGGCGTTCGTCACCTGTCAAAAAAGACCCAGCTGCCCGGTAATCAGTGTAGCAAAGTCCCCCTCCACAAAGGGCAGGATCCCCTCGGCAACGGGCTGAAGTTGTCGGGTCACGTAGTGATCATAGTCCAGCGGAGTGCTGCGCGCCTCCAGCGGCTCGGGACCCGCCGTCGCCATGACGTAACGGATCCGGCCGCCGTTCTGATACTGCAGCGGACGGTTTAATTTGCGGTTCTGCTCGTCGGCCAGCCGGGCTGCGCGGACGTGCGGCGGCACGTTTCGTTCATATTCCTTTAACGGACGCCGCAGACGCTTTTTATAGATCAGCTGATCGTCGAGTTCCCCCGCCAGCAGCTGCGCCACCGTCTCCCGGATGTAATCCTGCCAGGGTTCCCGGTGGAAGATGCGGTGATAGAGCTGCTGCTGAAAGGTTTTTGCCAGCGGCGTCCAGTCGGTCCGTACCGATTCCAGTCCCTTGAAGACCATGCGCTCACCGCCTGCATCGCGGATCAGGCCCGCGTAGCGTTTTTTACTGCCCTGTTCGGCGCCCCGAATCGTCGGCATCAGAAAGCGGCAGAAGTGGCTTTCATACTCCAGCTCCAGCGCGCTGGTCAGCCCCTGGGTCTGTTGCAGATGGTCGCGCCACCAGGCATTCACTTTCTGCACCAGCTGCTGACCAATCGCGGCCGCCGCCTCCTCGCTATGTGCTGATTTCAGCCAGACAAAGGTAGAGTCGGTGTCGCCGTAGATGACATCGTAGCCTTCCGCCTCAATCAGCGCGCGGGTCTGCTGCATAATGGCGTGACCGCGCAGCGTAATCGAGGAGGCAAGGCGCGGATCGAAGAAGCGACAGGCGCTGGTGCCCAGCACGCCATAAAAGGCGTTCATGATGATCTTCAGCGCCTGCGACAGCGGCTGGTTGTTCTGTTTTTTCGCCGCTTCGCGGCCCAGCCAGATCTGCTCAACAATCGCCGGCAGGCAGTGGGTCTGCCGCGAGAAGCGCGCTTCCCGGAACCCCGCCACCGAATCGGCATCATCGGGATGAGCCAGGCCCTCCACCAGCCCGACCGGATCGATCAGGAAGGTACGGATAATAGAGGGGTAGAGGCTCTTATAGTCCAGCACCAGCACCGAGTCATAGAGGCCGGGGCGCGAATCCATCACATAGCCGCCCGGGCTCGCTTCCGGCGCGATATCTCCCCGGTTCGGCGCGACAAACCCCGCGCGGTGCATCCGGGGAATATAGAGATGACTGAAGGCCGCCACCGAGCCGCCGTGGCGATCCACCGCCAGGCCATTGACCGCCGCGCGTTCCAGCAGGAACGGCATAATCGCCGTCTTGTGGAAAATGCGCGTGACCAGCTCGCAATCTTTCAGGTTATAGCGCGCCAGCGCCGGTTTATCGTTGGCGAAGCGCCAGTTGATCTCCTCCATGCGCTGCCAGGGGTTATCGATCGCTTTCCCTTCGCCCAGCAGCTGCCGGGAGACCGACTCCAGGCTGAAGGAGGGAAAATCCCAGAACGCCGATTTAAGGGCTTCAATGCCATCGATAATCAGGCGGCCGCTGGCCTGGGCGAAGAAAACGCCAGGCTTAAAGCCATGTTCGCGCCACTCCAGCGCGGCCTGCTGGCGCCCCAGGCGCAGCGGGATGCCGTAACGATCGGCATGTTTCTGCAGCACGCGCAGGTCAAACTGCACCACGTTCCAGCCAATCAGGACATCCGGATCGTGCCCGGCAAACCACTGGTTCAGCGCCTCGATCAGCTGCGGACGGCTGTCGAGATAGATCAGGTCGAAATCGAGGCTGCTGGCGTCGCCGTTGGCCGGGCCGAGCATATAAACCTGACGCTGACCGCAGCCCTCCAGCCCGATGCAGTAGAGCTCGCCGTGCTGGGTGGTTTCGATATCCAGCGACACCCACTTCAGCGGCGGGCGATAGTCGGGATGCGGCTTAAGCCGCGCATTGACCACGCTGTCGCCCTGCTGCTCGCCATCAAACCAGACGGGCGCGGTGATAAACCGCTCCATCAGATAGCGTTCCGGCGGGCGGATATCGGCCTCATAGACCGGAATACCCTGTTCGCGCAGCCGTTTTTCAATGCGCTGAAGCTGCCGGTTCTGCGGACAGTAGAGGCCGAAAACCGGGCGACGGCGGAAATCTTTCAGCGCCAGCGACTGAATCCGAAACTGCCGCTCATCCTGGAGCAGCGCGCTGACCTGCGCCTGAAACGCCTCAGGGATAAAGGCCACGGACTCCTGCACCGGCAGCACCACGCGCTGCGGGCCCGCATCGGTGGCGAGCCAGAGGATAATTTCCGTGCCATGCGGGCTGTCGCGCCAGTGGCGGGTGAGCACAAAACCTGCGCGGGGCATCATCAGCGGTTCTCCGGACTCAGCATTTCAGGGATGAGAAAACCCGTTAAGTATACCATGGATATTTATACAGTTCCCGCGGCTGGCTTTTGTCAACATTGCCCTACAATTCTTGCCTTGACGCTGTGTGGCTGGCTCAGGACAATCCAGGCTTCTGCTTTTACTAAGGATGAATATGGAAGCCTGGATTCAACAACTGATTACGCAGTCCCTGGAGTGGGCGCTGTTTGCCGTTGCGCTGGTGACGTTTCTGGAGTCACTGGCGCTGGTCGGGCTGTTGCTGCCAGGTACGGTGATGATGGCCAGCCTGGGCGCGCTGGTCGGCAGCGGTGAGCTGGGCCTCTATCCGGCCTGGGCCGCGGGCTTTGCGGGCTGCCTGATTGGTGACTGGGTCTCCTACGGCATCGGCTGGAAATTCCAGGGGCCGCTGCATCGCTGGAAATATCTGCAAAAGTACAAGGGTCTGCTGGATAAAACGGAACACGCCCTGCATCAGCACAGCATGTTTACCATTCTGGTCGGGCGCTTTGTGGGACCGACGCGGCCGCTGATCCCGCTGGCGGCCGGGATGCTGGAGCTGCCGGTGCGGAAGTTCCTGCCACCGAACATCATCGGCTGCATCCTCTGGCCGCCGCTCTATCTGCTGCCCGGTATTCTGGCGGGCGTGGCGATCGATGTGCCAAAGGCCGCGCAGGGCGGCAGCTTCAAGTGGCTGTTGCTGGGGGCTGCGCTGCTGATCTGGCTGGGCGGCTGGTTATGCTGGCGCTGGTGGCGCAGCGGCAAAAGCCGTGACTGGGCTACCGCCTGGCTGCCGCCGGAACGCCTGCGCTGGGCAGGCCCGCTGGGGCTGATCGTCGCCGTGGCGGCGTTTGTCGGCATTCAGTTTCATCCGATGATGCCGGTTTTCCGTCACCTGCTGTGGCAGGTCTTTATCGCCTGATCCGCTTAACGACGCGGGATACCGAGGACATCGGCTTCCCGCGTCTCGCCCGACAGCAGCTGTCGGGTTTCACCATCCCAGTAAACCCGGCCATCCACGATCACTACGCTGCGCGCCGCAATCTGCTGCGCATCTTCCAGACTGTGCGACACCATCAGCAGGGTGATCCCGCGCGCCTCGCACACCGAACGCACCAGCTGCAGCATCTCTCCCCGTAATGCCGGATCCAGCGCCGAGAAGGGCTCATCCAGCAGCAGCACCGGCCGATCCCGCAGCAGACAGCGGGCCAGCGCGACGCGCTGTCGCTGGCCGCCCGACAGCTCGCCCGGCAGACGGGTCAGCAGATCGCCCAGCCCCACCTGCGCGGCCAGCGTGACCAGTGCCTGACGCTGCAAAGCCGTAAGCTTTAATCCCGGATGCAGCCCCAGCCCCATGTTCTGTTCCACGCTGAGGTGCGGAAAAAGGTTATTTTCCTGAAACAGCATTGAGACCGGGCGTCTGGCCGGGACGCTGTGGGTATGATCCTGGCCGTCGATGATCAGGGCCCCCTGGTTCACCGGCAGGAAGCCGGCGATCAGGCTCAGCAGGGTACTTTTACCGGCGCCGCTGGGCCCGAGAATGGCGATGCGCTCGCCGCGAGCGGCGGTAAGGCTGAAGCGCATCGGCAGATGCTGATAGAGGTAGGTAAGGTTATCGAGAGTCAGCATGACGACCTGGTAATTTTTCCATTAGCGTGAACAGCAGCAGGCAGAGCAGCAGCAGCAGCAGGGCGGTGACTGCGCCATCTGCGCCGCGATAGGCGCCTATCTGCTGATAAAGGTAGAACGGCAGCGTGCGGAAGTCGGCGCTGCCAAACAGGGCGACCACGCCAAAATCACCCACCGACAGAACGCAGGCAAAGGCCAGCGCCTGCGCCAGCGGACGCTTCAGCGCCCGCAGCTCAATCAGCCGCAGCCGGTTCCAGCCGCGGATATCCAGCGAATCACAGAGTCTGCCGTAACGCTCTGCCACATCCCGCATCGGGTTTTCCAGCACTTTCATGGCATAGGGAATGGCGATCAGCGCATTGGTAAAGATCACCAGCCCCTCTGCCGAATCGGGCAGGCCGATCGTGGCGTTGAACAGCAGGAAAAAACCGGTGGCGAGGACGATGCCGGGCATCGCCAGGATCAGCATCCCGCTGGTGTCGATCAGCTGTGCGGCCACCGGGCGCTGACGCAGCCGCAGCTCACGGCTGCTCCACAGCAGCATCATGGTCAGCGCCACACAGAGCAGACCCGCGCCGGTGGCGATTCGCAGCGAGGTCAATGTCGCCTGCCAGAGGGCCGGCTGCGCCAGTGCGCCCCGCACGCCGCCGTGCAGCCCCTCGACGATCACCGCCGCCAGCGGGGGGAGCAGCAGCAGCAGCGCCAGCAGGATCAGCAGCGCATCGATCAGCTGTGCCGCGCGCGAATCCTGCGGATCGCGCCAGCCGCTGAGCTGGCTGCTTCCGGCGGGGATCGCTTTGCTGAATCGCTGGCTGAGCAGCACCAGGGTGAGGCAGCAGCCGAGCTGGATCATCGCCAGCAGGGCAGCGCGGCCGGGATCGTAGTCATAACTCAGCGCCTGGAAGATCGCCAGTTCGATGGTGGTCGCCTGCGGACCGCCGCCCAGCGACAGCACGGTGGCAAAGCTGGCAAAGCAGAGCATGAAGATCAGCGCCCCGGCAGGCAGCAGCTGACGCCGCAGCCACGGCCACTCCAGCAGACAAAAGCGATGCCAGCCGCGCACGCCGAGCTGAGCCGCCAGCTGACGCTGCTCTGCCGGGATCTGCTCCAGCGCCTGCAGCAGCAGACGCGTTGCCAGCGGCAGGTTAAAGAAAACGTGCGCCAGCAGAATGCCCGACAGCCCATAGGGGGAGAAGTGATAACCGAGCCCGGCCCACTGGCAGAGCTGCGCCAGCCAGCCGGTACGCCCGTAAACCGTCAGCAGACCAAATATCGCCACCAGCACCGGCAGCACCAGGGTCATAGCACACAGGCGCAGCAGCAGCTGTCGGCCTGGAAAGCGGCGGCGGTAGAGCGCCCGCGCCAGTGGCAGCGCGGGCAGTAGTGACAGCAGCGCAGAGAGCAGCGCCTGACCGAAAGAGAACGCGATGACATGGCGCAGGTAATCATCCTGCAGCACGCTGCGCAGGTCCGTTTCCGGTGCGGCGCGCCAGAGTGCGCCAAAGGCCAGAAACGCCACCAGCGTTAACAGCAGCGTAGCGAACGATCCCGGCAGCAGCCAGCGCGGCATCAGCGACTGACTGCGCGTTGCCACTGACTAATCCAGCCGGAACGCTGACTGGCGACCTCTTCCGGCGAGAACTGCAGCGCGGTGGCGGGCACCGTCAGGGCGTTAAAACCGGCGGGCAGCGGCGTGGCGGTCACCGGGTACATCCAGTTGCCGGTCGGGATGGTGCGCTGGAAGTCGGGGGAGACCATAAACGTCATAAACTGCTGCGCCAGTTCAGGCTGTTTGCTGCTGGCTAACTGCGCGGCAACTTCGACCTGCAGATAGTGGCCTTCGGCAAACGGGGCGGCCGCATAGTTCTCTTTCTTCTCTTCGATGATGTGATAAGCCGGTGACGTGGTGTAGCTCAGCACCAGATCGCTTTCCCCTTTCAGGAACAGACCATACGCCTCACTCCAGCCTTTGGTCACCGTCACGGTTTTCTGCGCCAGCTTCTGCCACGCCTGCGGTGCCTGATCGCCATAGACTTTCTGCATCCAGAGCAGCAGACCTAAGCCGGGGGTGCTGGTGCGGGGATCTTCGTAGATCACCCGCCATTTCTGCGGGCTGTCGACCAGCTCTTTCAGGCTTTTCGGCGGGTTTTTCAGCCGGGTACTGTCGTAGACGAAGGCGAAGTAGCCATAGTCAAAGGGGATGAAGGTCGTGTCATGCCAGCCGCCGGGCAGGGTTAATTTTGTGGTGTCGACCTGACTTCTGGCGAACAGGCCGGTTTTCTGCGCCGCCTGCACCAGATTGTTGTCCAGCCCCAGCACCACATCCGCCTTACTGTTTGTGCCTTCCATCCGCACGCGGTTCAGCAGCGAGACGCCATCTTCCAGCGTGACAAACTTCAGCTCGCAGTTGCAGCGGGCTTCAAAGGCTTTTTTTACCGCCGGGCCGGGGCCCCAGTCGGCAGAGAAGGAGTCGTAGGTGTAGACCGTGAGAACCGGCTTAGCCGCCAGAACGGGGGCGGAGAGTAACAGCAGGACCGGCAGAACTTTGTTTAACACTTTGCGCTCCTTCAGGAGAATAGGGGATGAGTCGCAAAGGATCTGAGCACGGAGGCCTCTCAAATCCCTACGTCGGTATTAACCGAATCAGGTTCGACGGGTCTCTCTCAGCTGCTTGCTGGTGGCAGGCGGCACCCCGTTGAGAACGCCACATTCTAGTCATTTCAGCGGCGTGGCGAAAGCGTTACAGCGCCGGTGGCGCGAACCAGGCGGATTTAAAATCGAACCAGCCCAGCGTATTCATCCGCACGCCGCGCATACTGCGCTGGCCTTCGAGCAGCAGCCAGTGGTGAAACAGCGGATGCAGGCCCGCCTCTTCGACTAACTGTTTGCTCCATTCGGCCAGCGGCAGCGTTTTCTCGCGCCAGCGTGCCGCATCGCTCTGCCAGTCGATCGCCAGGCAGTGGTGCAGCAGCGGGATCTCATACAACTGCGCGAACAGCGAATAGTTCAGCGGCAGGGTAAAGTTCACGCTGCCGAGCCAGATGTCACTTTCCGCCTCGCCCTGATACCAGCTCTCGTAGTCGATCTCGCGGGTCACCAGCGTCACACCATGCTGAGCCAGCAGCGGCCGCAGCGCATTGGCGATGCCTTCATGCTCCACATGCTGGCTGTACCAGGTCAGCGTCAGGTGGGTCAGGCCGGGCGGCTTTTCGACCGGCGTCAGGTCGCGGCGGTGATGCCAGCGCGGCAGCAGGCCATAGGCCGGGAACCAGTAACGCTGATACCCGACACCTGCGTGATTAAGCAGGGCGATGGGGTTAAACAGGTAGCTCACCCAGCGCCGGACCGCCGCGTCGCGGCCCTGCGCGGAACGCTGGTCGAACAGCAGGTAGTAGCACCCCTCCTCCAGACGGCTCTCCTCCTGGATCTCATCGCTGCCATCACTCTCGCCCTGCAGTCGGACACCAGCATAGACCAGCTCATCGCTGATGTCGGGCAGCACCCAGATAGAGACATCGTCGATCAGGGCGCGAAAACCAAAGTAGTCATCAAAGGCTTCAATTTTCAGCTGGCTCGCCTGATTGCGGATCACCCGGTAGGGGCCGGTGCCCACCGGCTGGCGGGCAAAATCGGGCAGGGTGGGCCATTCGCGTGGCAGGATCATCGCGCTTACGCTGCCCAGCAGCCAGGGCAGACCCTCGTCGGGCTGGCTTAAGTGGATGTCGAGCGTCCAGGGGGCGGGCGAGGCGATCTCTGCAATGTGTGAGAAGAGCGGGTGAGGGCGCTGGCGCGCCAGCGTGGCCAGCACATCCTCCATCTCCAGCTCTCTGCCGTGATGGAAACGAATCGCCGGGCGCAGAAAGAAACGCCAGTGAAGCGGCGAGGTCTGCTGCCAGTGGTGTGCAATGTCCGGTTCGGCTTCCCCGTTTTCCTCATTTATCCGCGTCAGGCCGTTGAAGATCTGGCGGGCAATGTGGGTCTCCGAGCGCCGCAGCGGCGAGCCGGGCAGCAGGTTGAGCAGCGGCCGGTAGTAGAGCACCCGCAGGATATGCTTGCCCTGGCGGAAGCTGCGGCCCAGATGCGCGCCGATCATCTGGCGCACCTGATTTTTATCCCCCACCAGCTGAACGAGCTGATCGATGCGATCCTGCTCCAGCAGATCCTCGGCGCGCTCCTGCTGTAAGGCCAGCCCGGTGTAGCAGAAGGTCAGCACCGAGCGTTTGCCGCGACCCGCCTCAGCCTGCCAGATCAGCCAGCCCGCGGCCTGCATCCGGTTGAGCAGGTTGCGCATGTGGCGGCGCGAGCAGTGCAGCCGATCGGCCAGTTCGCTAAGGGTGATCGCCTGCGTCTGCCCCTGACAGCTCTGCCACAGGCGGATGAACTGCTGCTTCAGACGTGATGAGGACATAAAAGGGGAACTCCCGCTGAAAAGCGCTCTGTTTTTCCTGCCCTATTTTAAGAGCAAACTTTGTGCGATGGGAAGAGCGGGAGGCATTCCGCAGGGGATGGCGTTCGACCCTCACGTCGCGCTTCAGCGAGGTGCTTTTCTGAGTAGGGTGCATTTTCACCGCCAGCAGAGGATCTCTGCTGGCTTTTTTCATGCTGCGCGGTATCGTCTACCCTTCTTTTTTTCCCCGTTTGTCCTGTAAGGGATTTCGCTATGAAATCGCTGTTAACGCGGCAGCGCCGCATCAATCCGGTTTACCTCGCTTTTATGGTCGCCTCTTTCATGCTGGGCGTGGCCGGTGCATTGCAGGCACCGACCCTCAGCCTGTTTCTGACGCGCGAGGTGCAGGCGCGACCCTTCTGGGTCGGCCTGTTTTTTACCCTCAATGCGGTAGCCGGGATCGTGGTGAGTATGCTGGTGGCAAAACGCTCTGACAGCGTGGGCGACCGGCGTCATATCATCCTCTTCTGCTGCCTGATGGCCCTGGCCAATGCGCTGCTGTTCGCCTTTACCCGGCACTATCTGACGCTGCTCACTCTGGGCGTGCTGCTGTCGGCGCTGGCCAGTGTGTCCATGCCTCAGCTCTTTGCGCTGGCGCGGGAGTATGCCGACCAGTCGGCACGCGAAGCGGTGATGTTCAGTTCGATCATGCGTGCGCAGCTTTCGCTGGCGTGGGTGATCGGGCCGCCGCTCTCCTTTGCTCTGGCGCTGAACTACGGCTTCGTCACGCTGTTCAGCGTGGCCGCCGCGCTGTTTCTGATCTGTATCCTGCTGGTCTGGTTTACCCTGCCGTCGGTGCCGCGCAGCCAGCCGCTGATGCAGAGCGGCGGGCTGCCGATAAGCGGCTGGCGCGATCGGGATGTGCGCCTGCTGTTCATCGCCTCGGTGGTGATGTGGACCTGCAACACCATGTATATCATCGATATGCCGCTCTATATCAGCACCACGCTGGGCCTGCCGGAGAAGCTGGCCGGTCTGCTGATGGGCACGGCGGCCGGACTGGAGATCCCGGTGATGCTGCTGGCGGGCCACTATGCGCGTCGTATCGGTAAGCGCCGGTTAATGCTGATCGCGGTGGCGGCCGGCGTGTTGTTCTATCTGGGGCTGGTGCTGTTTAACTCCCGCGCGTCACTGATGGTGCTGCAGCTGTTTAACGCCGTGTTTGTCGGGATTATTGCGGGCATCGGGATGCTGTGGTTTCAGGATCTGATGCCGGGACGGCCAGGCGCAGCGACTACGCTGTTCACCAACTCCATCTCGACCGGCATGATCCTGGCGGGGGTGATTCAGGGGACGCTCAGCGAGCGGCTGGGGCATGAGGCGGTTTACTGGCTGGCGTTCGGACTGGCGGTGGTGGCGCTGGTGATGTCGGCGCGGGTGCGCGACGTATAAAGAACAGGGGCGACCGGGTGTCGCCCCTGCTTACCCTCATCAGCGCAGAAAGGCGGGCTGATTCTGCTCATACTGTGAAATCGACGCTTCGTGCTGCAGCGTCAGGCCGATGCTGTCGAGACCGTTTATCATGCAGTGACGGCGGAAGCTGTCCAGCTCAAACGGATAGACTTTGTCGCCTGCGGTGACCGTCTGCGCTTCCAGATCGACCGTGAAACTGATGCCGGGCTGGGCCGCAACCAGTCTGAACAGCTCATCCACCTGCTCTTCACTTAACTTCACCGGCAGCAGCTGGTTGTTGAAGCTGTTGCCGTAAAAGATATCTGCAAAGCTCGGCGCGATGACGACGTGAAAACCAAAATCGGTCAGCGCCCAGGGGGCATGCTCGCGTGAGGAGCCACAGCCAAAGTTCTCGCGCGCCAGCAGGATGCTGGTGCCTTTGAATTCGGGTTTGTTCAGCACAAAGCCGGGGGTCGGCACCGTACCGGCGTCATCTTCAAAACGCCAGTCATGGAACAGATGCTGGCCAAAGCCGGTGCGGGTGACTTTCTGCAAAAACTGTTTAGGGATGATCGCGTCGGTGTCCACGTTCGCGGCATCCAGCGGCGCAACAATGCCGGTGTGCTGAGTAAATTTATTCGCCATGACTTAAGCTCCTGTCGTCAGTTCACGGATGTCGGCAAAGTGGCCGGTCACGGCCGCCGCTGCGGCCATCGCCGGGCTGACCAGATGCGTCCGGCCACCGCGGCCCTGACGGCCTTCAAAGTTACGGTTGCTGGTGGAGGCGCAGCGCTCGCCCGGATTCAGACGGTCGTTATTCATCGCCAGACACATCGAGCAGCCCGGCAGACGCCATTCAAAGCCCGCTTCCAGGAAGATTTTATCCAGACCTTCCGCTTCAGCCTGCGCCTTCACCGGACCGGAACCCGGTACCACCATCGCAATCACGCCCGGCGCGACCCTGCGGCCTTTGGCGATCGCGGCCGCCGCACGCAGGTCTTCAATACGGGAGTTGGTGCAGGAGCCGATGAACACCTTATCAATCGCGACGTCGGTCAGACGGATGCCCGGCTGCAGGTTCATGTAGGCCAGCGCTTTTTCCGCAGAGGCGCGCTCAACCGGATCGGCAAACGAGGCCGGATTCGGGATCAGCTGATCGACTGCGATCACCTGGCCCGGGTTGGTGCCCCAGGTCACCTGCGGCGCAATCTCTTCCGCCTGCAGCGTCACCACCGCATCATAGTGCGCGCCCTCGTCAGACTTCAGCGTGCGCCAGTACTCTACGGCCTGATCCCATTTCTCACCCTGCGGCGAGAACTGGCGACCCTTCAGATAGCTGAAGGTCGTCTCATCCGGTGCGACCAGGCCCGCTTTCGCGCCCATTTCGATCGCCATGTTGCACAGGGTCATACGGCCTTCCATGCTCAGCGCCTGGATCGCCGGGCCGCAGAATTCAACCACATAGCCGGTACCGCCTGCGCTGCCGGTTTTGCCGATGATCGCCAGCACGATATCTTTTGCGGTAATGCCGGTGGAAGCCTGGCCCAGCACTTCGATCTTCATGGTTTTAGCCCGACCCTGTTTCAGCGTCTGAGTGGCAAACACATGCTCGACTTCAGAGGTGCCGATACCAAAGGCCAGCGAGCCAAAGGCGCCGTGCGTCGCGGTGTGCGAGTCGCCGCAGACGATGGTCATGCCCGGCAGCGTCATGCCCTGCTCAGGGCCGATAACGTGGACGATGCCCTGGAAAGGGTGGTTCAGGTCATACAGCTGGACGCCAAACTCTGCGCAGTTCTTCATCAGCTCCTGCATCTGAATACGCGCCATCTCGCCGGAGGCATTGATGTCTTTGGTCTGCGTCGAGACGTTGTGATCCATGGTGGCAAAGGTTTTGCCCGGCTGACGGACTTTACGCCCGTGCGCGCGCAGCCCGTCGAAAGCCTGGGGCGAGGTCACTTCATGGATCAGGTGACGATCGATGTAGAGTAACGGCGTTTCATTCGGCGCTTCGTGAACGACATGAGCATCAAATAACTTCTGGTATAAGGTTTTCATTGTTTTATTTTTCCTCGGCGATAAAGCGGGCAATGATGCTGCCCATCTCATCTGTGCTGACCGCAGGGCCATCACCGGCTAAATCTTTGGTGCGGTAGCCCTGTTCCAGCGCACGGCTGATGGCGCGTTCGATACTGTCGGCAGCCGCATCAGCATTCAGGCTGTAACGCAGCAGCAGCGACAGCGACAGGATCTGGGCGACCGGGTTAGCAATATTCTGACCCGCGATATCCGGCGCGGAGCCACCGGCCGGTTCGAACAGGCCAAAGCCCGCTTCGTTCAGGCTGGCGGAGGGCAGCATCCCCATCGAGCCGGTGATCATGGCGCATTCGTCAGAGAGAATGTCACCAAACAGGTTGGAGCAGAGCAGCACATCAAACTGCGAAGGATCTTTGATCAGCTGCATGGTGGCGTTGTCGATATAGATGTGGCTCAGCTGTACGTCCGGGTACTCTTTAGCCACCTCGTTGACAATCTCACGCCACATGACCGAGGTCTGCAGCACGTTCGCTTTATCGACCGATGTGACCTTATTGCGACGCTTGCGGGCGGACTCGAAGGCGATGCGGGCGATGCGCTCGATCTCAAAGCGGTGATAGACCTCAGTATCGAAGGCGCGCTCTTCCGGGCCGCTGCCTTCACGTCCTTTCGGCTGACCAAAGTAGATGCCGCCGGTCAGTTCACGTACGCACAGAATATCGAAGCCCTTCGCGGCGATGTCGCTACGCAGCGGGCAGAATGCTTCCAGTCCGCTGTAGAGCGCCGCCGGACGCAGGTTACTGAACAGCTTAAAGTGCTTACGCAGCGGCAGCAGGGCACCGCGCTCCGGCTGTGAGGCGGGCGGCAGGTGTTCCCATTTCGGGCCACCAACAGAGCCAAACAGGATCGCGTCGGCCTGCTCGCAGCCGGCCACGGTCGCGGGTGGCAGAGGTTCGCCATACTGATCGATAGCGATGCCGCCGACCGCATATTCCTGAGTAGTAATCTGCAGATCAAAACGCTGGCGGATGGCATCCAGCACTTTCATCGCCTGCGCCATCACTTCCGGGCCGATGCCGTCACCGGGTAAAACTGCGATATGAGAGGAGCTGGACATGGTTATACGGTTTCCTTCTGATCTTTAAATTTGCGCTGCAATTCCTGTTCGACCTGACGGGCACGCCAGATGTTGTTCAGAGCGTTGACCATTGCTTTGGCGGAGGATTCGACGATATCAGTCGCCAGACCGACGCCGTGGAACTTGCGGCCGTTATAGGCGACCACGATATCGACCTGGCCCAGTGCATTTTCACCATGGCCTTTGGCGGTCAGTTTGTAGTCCACCAGCTCCGCGTCAAACTGGGTGATCCGGTTAATCGCCTGATAAACCGCATCCACCGGACCGTTACCGGTTGCCGCATCGGATTTGGCCTCATCACCGCAGCCCAGATTAACGGAGGCGGTGGCGGTGATGCCGGAGCCGGTCTGGACGTTGAATTCACGCAGCTGGAAATGCTCCGGCTCTTCGTTCTGTTTGTTGATAAAGGCCAGCGCCTCCAGGTCGTAGTCGAAGACCTGACCTTTCTTGTCGGCCAGCTTCAGGAAGGCGTCATACAGGGTATCCAGGTTGTAATCCTGCTCGGCATAGCCCATCTCTTCCATGCGATGTTTTACCGCCGCACGACCGGAACGCGAGGTCAGGTTCAGCTGAATTTTATGTAAGCCGATCGACTCCGGCGTCAGGATCTCGTAGTTTTCGCGATTTTTCAGCACGCCATCCTGATGGATACCGGAGGAGTGAGCGAAGGCGTTGGAACCGACCACCGCTTTATTGGCCGGGATCGGCATGTTGCAGATCTGGCTGACCATCTGGCTGGTGCGATAGATCTCCTGATGATGAATATTGGTGTGGACGTTCATGATCTGCTGACGGGTTTTAATCGCCATGATCACCTCTTCCAGCGCACAGTTACCTGCACGTTCGCCCAGGCCGTTCATCGTCCCCTCAACCTGACGCGCGCCCGCCTGAACCGCCGCCAGGGCGTTGCCGGTTGCCATCCCCAGATCGTCATGGGTATGCACAGAGATGATCGCTTTATCAATGTTCGGTACGCGGTTCATCAGCTCGCTGATGATATGGGCATATTCGCCCGGCAGGGTGTAGCCGACGGTGTCCGGGATATTAATGGTGGTGGCACCGGCGTTAATCGTGGCTTCCACCATCCGGCACAGGTCATCAATCGGGGTACGGCCGCCATCTTCGCAGGAGAACTCTACGTCGCTGGTGTAGTTACGCGCCCGCTTCACCATATGCACCGCGCGCTCAATCACCTCCGGCAGTGTGCTGCGCAGTTTGGTCGCGATATGCATCGGCGAGGTGGCGATAAAGGTATGAATGCGGAAGGCCTCGGCCACGCGCAGCGATTCATACGCGGCATCGATATCTTTCTCGACGCAGCGCGCCAGACCGCAGACCCGGCTGTTTTTAATGGTCCGCGCGATAGTCTGTACGGACTCAAAGTCGCCAGGTGAGGAGACCGGGAAACCGACTTCCATCACATCCACGCCCATGCGCTCCAGCGCTAACGCGATCTGCAATTTTTCTTTCACACTCAGGCTGGCCTGCAAAGCCTGTTCACCGTCGCGCAGAGTGGTATCGAAAATAATGACTTGCTGACTCATCGTAATCATCCTTATGCGTTTTCTGGCCTGGCAACGAGCATAAAAAAACCCGCGACAGGCGCGGGTTTTTAACTTTCAGCAGGTTTGAATCAGTGTCTGATTCCGCCCACAAGTCTACCGCGCAAGCTGTGTGCGTTTAGTAGTAGACCGAGAAGGCGAGCAAAACGAAACATGGATTCAAACCTTATAGAATGTTGTGCTGCACATATTGGTACTGGAATCACCGGGGGATGTCAACCTTCAATGCAGGGTTATTCTGCGCGGTGCGGAAGGAAGATATTCTGTTATTTCACGGTCAGGCAGCGGATTAAACAGCAGGGTAACGGCGGCAGCAGTCACGCCCTTGTGCTGCGCGGCTTATTCAGCTCCTTTATGCGTTTATATTCATGAAATAAAAGGCATTTAATCCTGGCCTGACTCAGGCTAAGCACAGAATTTATCACCTCCCGGTTAGCATAATCGCATGTGCATGACTGATTTAATGGTTAATTACGCCAGAAAAGAAAAATGTCAGACGATTGTGGGCTGGAGCCAGGCGTAATAAGTTTTCGTTATTTCTTAGATCACGCTGAAAATAATTTCTTCCTCAGCATTTTCCGCTGCGGTTCTGCGGCGCAATTAGTTTAATCCGCGCAGCCAATTCTTTTCGGGCAGAGCCTTTACGCCCCCGCCATTTAATTTACGCGGGTTTGCGGTTTGCCTGCCCGGTTAAGTGCGGTTATGGTAATCGACCTACTCTCAGAACAATGAACGCAGCAGATTTCTCTGTAACCGGACCGCGACCGCTGTGTCGCTGTCGTGAATAAACATACGTTTTAGATTGGCAAAGCAGTTACCGGCGCGATGTGACAGGCCCAGCGGGCCTGTCCGCGGCGTCAGGTTCTGCAGCCTGGAGGCAGAAGATGGAGATGTTGTCAGGAGCCGAAATGGTCGTCCGTTCGTTAATCGATCAGGGCGTTAAGCAGGTATTCGGTTATCCGGGTGGCGCAGTGCTGGATATTTACGATGCGCTGCAAACCGTCGGAGGTATCGATCACATTCTGGTACGCCACGAGCAGGGTGCGGTGCATATGGCAGATGGCCTGGCGCGCGCGACCGGCGAAGTCGGCGTGGTGCTGGTCACCTCCGGCCCCGGCGCGACCAATGCGATTACCGGTATCGCCACCGCCTATATGGATTCGATTCCGCTGGTGATTCTGTCGGGCCAGGTTCCTTCGTCCCTGATTGGTTATGACGCCTTTCAGGAGTGCGATATGGTCGGCATCTCCCGCCCGGTGGTGAAGCACAGCTTCCTGGTGAAAAGCACTGAAGAGATCCCCGGCGTCCTGAAGAAGGCGTTCTGGCTGGCCGCCAGCGGACGGCCAGGCCCGGTGGTGATCGACCTGCCAAAAGATATTCTGAACCCGGCGAATAAGCTGCCTTATCACTGGCCTGAGACGGTCAGCATGCGCTCTTACAACCCAACCATTCAGGGGCACAAAGGGCAGATCAAACGCGCCCTGACTACACTGCTGGCCGCGAAGAAGCCGGTGATTTACGCCGGTGGCGGTGCCATTACCGCAGGCTGCGAAGCAGAACTGCTGCAGCTGGCCGAAAGCCTGAACGTGCCGGTGACGACCTCGCTGATGGGACTGGGGGCGTTTCCGGGCACCCACCGTCAGTGTGTCGGTATGCTGGGCATGCACGGCACCTACGAAGCCAATATGACGATGCACAACGCCGATCTGATTTTTGGCGTCGGCGTCCGCTTCGATGACCGCACCACCAACAATCTGGCGAAATATTGCCCCAACGCCACGATAATGCATATCGACATTGACCCGACCTCTATCTCCAAAACGGTGGCGGCCGATATTCCGATTGTGGGTGATGCGAAGCAGGTACTGCAGCAGATGCTGGAGTTGCAGGCGCAGAGCGACAGCCCGTCGGGCAGCGAGAGCCTGCACGACTGGTGGCAGGCGATTGAAGGCTGGCGCAGCCGTCACTGTCTGGAGTTTGATCGCACCAGCGACAAAATCAAGCCGCAGGCCGTGATCGAAACCATCAGCCGCCTGACCAAAGGCGAGGCCTATGTGACTTCGGATGTGGGCCAGCACCAGATGTTTGCGGCGCTCTATTATCCGTTCGATAAACCGCGTCGCTGGATCAACTCCGGCGGTCTCGGCACGATGGGCTTCGGCCTGCCTGCCGCGCTGGGCGTGAAGATGGCGCTGCCGGAAGAGACGGTTATCTGCGTCACGGGCGATGGCAGTATCCAGATGAATATTCAGGAGCTGTCGACCGCGCTGCAGTACGATCTGCCGGTGCTGGTGCTGAACCTGAATAACCGGGTGCTGGGCATGGTGAAGCAGTGGCAGGATATGATCTACTCGGGCCGTCACTCTCAGTCTTATATGGAGTCGCTGCCTGATTTCGTCCGCCTGGCAGAAGCCTATGGCCACATCGGGATCGCCATTGAGCATCCGGCAGAGCTGGAAGAGAAGCTGACGCTGGCGCTGGAAACCCTGGCGAAGGGGCGTCTGGTCTTTGTGGATGTCACCGTTGACGGTAGCGAACACGTCTACCCGATGCAGATTCGCGGTGGCAGCATGGATGAGATGTGGTTAAGCAAAACGGAGAGGACATAATTATGCGTCGTATTTTATCAGTTCTGCTGGAGAATGAATCCGGCGCATTATCCCGTGTCGTCGGCCTGTTCTCGCAGCGTGGCTACAACATCGAAAGCCTGACCGTGGCACCGACTGACGATCCGACCCTGTCGCGGATGACTATCCAGACTGTGGGCGATCAGAAGGTGCTGGAGCAGATCGAGAAGCAGCTGCACAAGCTGGTCGATGTCCTGCGCGTTACCGAACTGGGCCAGGGTGCTTACGTTGAGCGCGAAATCATGCTGGTGAAGATTCAGGCCAGCGGTTATGGCCGCGAAGAGGTGAAGCGGAATGCCGAGATCTTCCGCGGTCAGATTATCGACGTGACGCCAACGCTGTACACGGTTCAGCTGGCAGGCACCAGCGACAAACTGGACGCCTTCCTGAACTCCGTGCGCGAGGTGGCTGAAATCGTTGAGGTGGCGCGCTCCGGTATCGTGGGCGTTTCACGCGGCGATCGCATCATGCGTTAATCACGCAGCGTGATCATCGATCCTGACCTAACCCGGCGAAATGCCGGGTTTTTTTATTTTTTATGCGTCAGGCGGATTACATTCAGAAAAGCGGTTGCTCCGCGCACTTTTCTGCTGTTAGATGAGAGTCATAGGTTATCCATAGCGTAACTGCGGCTATTCTGCCGCAACGCGGAGTTGATGGTGGGGTTATCGTGAAGCTGGATGAAATCGCGCGTTTAGCAGGCGTATCGCGCACCACGGCCAGTTATGTCATCAATGGCAAAGCGCGGCAGTATCGTGTCAGCGACAAAACCGTTGAGAAAGTGATGGCGGTGGTTCGTGAGCATAATTATCACCCTAATGCGGTGGCCGCCGGGCTGCGCGCCGGGCGCACGCGCTCGATTGGATTAGTGATTCCCGATCTGGAAAACACCAGTTACACCCGTATTGCGAACTATCTTGAGCGGCAGGCGCGCCAGCGCGGCTACCAGCTGCTGATCGCCTGTTCAGAAGATCAGCCCGATAACGAGATGCGCTGCATCGAGCATCTGCTCCAGCGGCAGGTCGATGCGATCATCGTCTCAACCTCGTTACCGCCGGAACACCCTTTCTATCAGCGCTGGATCAACGATCCGCTGCCGATCATCGCGTTAGACCGGGCGCTGGATCGTGAGCACTTCACCAGCGTCGTCGGTGCCGACCAGGACGATGCGCAGACGCTGGCCGCTGAATTGCGTCAGCTGGATGTCAAAAATGTACTTTTCCTGGGGGCGTTACCTGAGCTCTCCGTGAGTTTCCTGCGCGAAATGGGCTTCCGTGACGCCTGGAAAGGCGATTCCCGCCCGATAGACTACATCTACTGCAACAGTTTTGAGCGGACCGCCGCCGCCGCGCTGTTTGAACGTTATCTTGAAGATCACCCGATGCCGGAGGCGCTGTTTACCACCTCCTTTGGTCTGCTGCAGGGGGTGATGGATGTGACGCTGAAACGAGACGGGCGCCTGCCGACCGAGCTGGCGATTGCCACCTTTGGCGACCACGAACTGCTCGATTTTCTTGAGTGTCCGGTGCTGGCCGTCGGGCAGCGTCATCGCGACGTGGCAGAGCGCGTGCTGGAATTAGTTTTAGCCTCGCTGGATGAACCCAGAAAACCGAAACCGGGTTTAACCCGCATCCGGCGTAATTTATACCGGCGCGGACAATTAAGCCGAAGAGTGAAATGAATCTCAGGCGGGTATTACCATGCCCGCCCGCTTTATTTCACGATTTAACTGATTAAATAAACAGGTCGGCGTAAAAAAGCGTAAATTCTCCTCATCAAATCTAACAAAGCAGAAAGCACGAATTTTATTATCTGCTTACAACTTCAACAAACTTCCCGGCCCCGTAGCCCCTGAACCCGCTGGGCTTCCTTTCAGAAATCCCCTAAAATGCCGCAGCTTTCTGCCGGACTGCGATAAATATTAAGTCGGTCACATTGTTTCATTTTTAAGCGTTTTTTCACAGGTCGTTTTTTTTATTCAGATATTCATTGGCTTAATTTTTACTTTTCTCTTTCATTCGATTATATCGTCGCCAGAGATTAATTTTGCGCTCTGTAAAGAGTGATATTCAGCTACCGCTCCGGCTTGACAACGATTTCCCCGGGTCCTTAAACTCGTTTCGTGGTAAAAAGTGGGATAAAGTGGTGTAAACGGGTGACCAGGAGGAGAGACTGGCATGTTCCGCGGAGCAACGTTAGTCAATCTCGACAGCAAAGGGCGGCTCGCCGTACCGACGCGCTATCGCGATTTGCTGATCGGGGAGTCTCAGGGGCAGATGGTCTGTACCATCGACCTCCACCAGCCATGCCTGTTGCTTTATACCCTGCCCGAATGGGAAATCATTGAAAAAAAGCTGGCACGCCTTTCCAGTATGAATCCACTTGAGCGTCGTGTGCAGCGTTTGCTGCTGGGCCATGCCAGTGAATGTCAGATGGACAGCGCGGGCCGCCTGCTGCTG
This sequence comes from Pantoea phosphatilytica, assembly GCF_051025615.1. Taxonomy (NCBI): domain Bacteria; kingdom Pseudomonadati; phylum Pseudomonadota; class Gammaproteobacteria; order Enterobacterales; family Erwiniaceae; genus Pantoea; species Pantoea phosphatilytica. The sequence continues at coordinate 131,311 of NZ_JBPFDF010000002.1, read as the reverse complement.
GCGAACACGCTTCGGCAGCATGCAAAATTAACCAAAGAAGTGATGCTGGTTGGACAGTTCAACAAGTTTGAGCTGTGGGATGAACAGACCTGGTATCAACAAGTCAGGGACGATATTGACGCAGAACAGTCGGCTCAGGAGCCTTTATCTGAGCGGTTGCAGGACTTGTCGCTATAGCTATGCAGGAAAATTTCAAACATACCACCGTACTGTTGGACGAGGCGGTTAACGGCCTCAATATCAGGGAAGACGGTATTTACATCGACGGCACCTTTGGTCGCGGTGGTCATTCACGCCTGATTCTTTCTCAGCTGGGAGAGAAGGGCAGGCTGATCGCTATCGATCGGGACCCGCAGGCGATTGCTGCCGCTGCCGACATCACTGACCCGCGCTTTTCCATTATTCATGGTCCTTTTTCCGCCCTCGCAGAGTATGTGACAGAACGGGATCTGGTCGGGAAAATTGATGGCATCCTGCTGGATCTGGGAGTCTCCTCGCCGCAGCTGGATGATGCGGAACGCGGCTTTTCCTTTATGCGTGACGGGCCGCTGGATATGCGCATGGACCCTTCCCGGGGTCAGTCTGCCGCAGAGTGGCTGCTGAATGCGGAAGAGGCTGACATCGCCTTCGTCCTGAAAACCTACGGTGAAGAGCGATTCGCTAAGCGCATCGCCCGGGCCATCGTCGAACGCAATCGCGAACAGCCGATGACCCGCACCCGGGAACTGGCTGAAGTTATTGCCGTCGCCACACCGGTAAAAGATAAGTTCAAGCATCCGGCCACGCGCAGCTTCCAGGCCATTCGTATCTGGATTAACAGTGAGCTGGAAGAGATCGACACTGCCCTGAAAGGTGCGGTTGAGGTACTGGCTCCGCAGGGGCGTCTCTCGGTGATCAGCTTCCATTCCCTGGAAGATCGGCTGGTTAAACGCTTTATGCGCGACCAGAGTCGCGGGCCGCAGGTGCCTGCCGGGCTGCCGATGACCGAACATCAGCTGCGCGCCCTGGGTGGCCGGGAACTGAAACTGCTCGGCAAAATGTCGCCGGGTGATGCAGAAGTTGCCGAAAACCCACGCGCCCGCAGCTCGGTATTACGTATCGCGGAGAAAACCGACGCATGATCGGTAACGAGCGTCACAGTCTGCCCGCCGTCATCGGCGGGGATCTGCTGCGAAAGGGCAAGATTCCGGTGCTGTTGCTGATCGCCGTAGTGGTGTCGGCTGTGCTGGTGGTGACCACTACCCACAAAACACGCCTGCTTACCGCACAGCGTGAGCAGCTGGTCCTGGAGCGTGACGCGCTGGACATTGAGTGGCGCAACCTGATTCTGGAAGAGAATGCCCTGGGCGACCACAGTCGTGTCGAACGCATTGCCACCGAGAAGCTGCAACTGCAGCACGTTGATCCTTCACAAGAAAATATCGTGGTGCAGAAATAAGGATTTCAGATAGCGAATGAGCGGTACAGGCAGAACGCTGAAGTTAAAGAAACCGGAAGATAAGGCCAGCTTTGTAAGCTGGCGTTTTGCGTTGCTGTGCGGCTGTATTTTGCTGGCGCTGGGAGGCCTGCTGTCGCGGGTGGCCTGGCTGCAGGTGATTAATCCGGGCAAGCTGGTTAAAGAGGGCGATCTGCGCTCACTGCGCGTTCAGGCGGTGCCGACGTCGCGCGGGATGATCAGCGACCGCGCCGGACGCCCGCTGGCGGTGAGTGTGCCGGTGAATGCGATCTGGGCCGATCCCAAAGAGCTGCACGCCGGGGGCGGCGTGACGCTGGACAGCCGCTGGAAGGCGCTCTCCGATGCGCTCTCGATTCCGCTCGATCAGCTGGCAGCCCGCGTTAATGCCAATCCCAAAGGCCGCTTTGTCTATCTGGCGCGCCAGGTCAATCCGGCCATCGGCGACTACGTTAAAAAACTCAAACTGCCGGGTATTCATCTGCGCGAAGAGTCGCGCCGCTACTATCCTGCCGGGCAGGTGACCTCCCATCTGATTGGCTTCACCAACATCGATGGCCAGGGCATTGAAGGCATCGAAAAGAGCTTTGATAAGTGGCTCACCGGCGCGCCGGGCGAAAGAACGGTGCGTAAAGACCGCTATGGCCGGGTCATCGAAGATATCTCTTCCGTGGACAGCCGCGCCGCCCACAACCTGACGCTCAGCATCGATGAGCGGCTCCAGGCGCTGGTCTACCGTGAACTCAACAACGCTGTCGCCTTTAACAAAGCGGAGTCGGGAACAGCGGTGCTGGTGGACGTGAACACCGGCGAAGTGCTGGCGATGGCCAACAGCCCGGCTTACAACCCGAACAACCTCAGCAACACGCCGAAAGATCTGATGCGCAACCGCGCGATCACCGACATCTTTGAGCCAGGGTCGACTGTGAAGCCGATGGTGGTGATGACGGCGCTGCAGCGTGGCGTGGTCAGAGAGAACAGCGTCCTGAATACCGTGCCGTACCGCGTCAATGGTCATGAGATCAAGGATGTGGCGCGCTACAACGAACTGACCCTGACAGGGGTTTTGCAGAAGTCGAGTAACGTCGGTGTTTCACGTCTGGCGTTAGCGATGCCCTCCTCAGCGCTGGTAGAAACTTACGCGCGCTTTGGCCTGGGTAAACCGACCAATTTGGGGTTGGTCGGGGAAAGCAGTGGCTTATACCCTAAAAAACAACGGTGGTCTGACATAGAGAGGGCCACCTTCTCTTTTGGCTACGGGCTAATGGTAACGCCGTTACAGTTAGCGCGGGTCTACGCAACGATTGGCAGCTATGGCATTAACCGTCCGCTGTCGATCACCAAAGTCGATCCCCCCGTCGCGGGTCAGCGCGTCTTCGATGAATCACTGGTTAAAACCGTGATGCATATGATGGAAAGCGTGGCGCTGCCCGGCGGCGGCGGCGTCAAAGCGGCCATCAAGGGCTACCGGATTGCGATAAAAACCGGTACGGCGAAAAAGGTCGGTCCGGACGGACGTTACGTCAATAAATACATTGCTTATACCGCAGGCGTGGCGCCTGCGAGTCATCCCCGATTCGCGCTGGTGGTGGTGATCAACGATCCACAGGCCGGCAAGTATTACGGCGGTGCGGTTTCCGCACCGGTGTTTGGTGCCATCATGGGCGGCGTACTGCGCACCATGAACATTGAGCCGGATGCGTTACCGACAAATGACAAGAACGAGCTGGTGACTAACAGAAGTGAGGAAACAAGTGACAGATCGTAACCTGCGCGACTTACTCGGCCCCTGGGTGCCAGGCGCGCCGGCGCGCCCTTTGCGCGACATGACCCTGGACAGCCGCCTGGCGGCTTCTGGCGATCTGTTTGTCGCGGTTGCAGGCCACCAGGTCGACGGACGCCGTTTTATTCCACAGGCGATCGCGCAGGGCGTGGCGGCGGTGGTGGCGGAAGCCGAGGGTGAAGCGGCTGACGGCGAGATCCGTGAAATGCACGGGGTGCCGGTCATCTATCTGGCCCAGCTGCCTCAGCGTCTGTCGGCGCTGGCAGGCCGCTTTTATCAGCAGCCGGGCGAAAAGCAGACGCTGATTGGTGTCACCGGCACCAACGGTAAAACCACGACCACACAGCTGCTGGCGCAGTGGGCAACGCTGCTGGGTGAAACCAGCGCGGTCATGGGCACCGTCGGCAATGGGCTGGTCGGTCACTTATCGGCGGCGGAAAACACCACCGGTTCGGCGGTCGATGTTCAGCATCTGCTGCACGATCTGGCCGAAAAAGGGGCGACCCTGACCGCGATGGAAGTTTCGTCGCACGGCCTGGTGCAGCATCGCGTGGCGGCGCTGCCGTTTGCCGCCGCGGTCTTTACCAATCTCAGCCGCGATCATCTCGATTATCACGGCGATATGCAGGGCTACGAGTCAGCCAAGTGGCTGCTGTTTTCTGAACACCAGGTCGGCCAGGCGATCCTGAACGCGGATGATGAGGTCGGCCGTCGCTGGCTGGCGCGCCTGCCTGATGCCGTCGCCGTAACGCTGGAAGATAACCTGCAGCCGGGCTGCCGGGGCCGCTGGCTGAAAGCCGATGCGGTGACCTATCACGACAACGGTGCGCACATCCGCTTCAGCTCCAGCTGGGGCGATGGCGAGATCGACAGCCCGCTGATGGGCGCCTTCAACGTCAGCAACCTGATGCTGGCGCTGGCAACGCTGCTGTCGCTGGATTATCCGCTGACCACGCTGGTCAGTGTGGCTTCGCAGCTGCAGCCGGTCAACGGGCGCATGGAAGTCTTCAGCGCCGCAGGAAAACCCACGGTGGTGGTGGATTATGCCCACACACCGGATGCGCTGGAAAAGGCGCTGGAAGCGGCCCGCCTGCACTGCAAAGGCAAACTCTGGTGCCTGTTTGGCTGTGGCGGCGATCGCGACAAAGGTAAACGTCCCCTGATGGGCGCGATCGCTGAGCAGTATGCGGATGTCGTGGTCATTACGGATGACAACCCGCGCAGCGAAGATCCTCAGGCGATTGTAAACGACATTCTGACCGGACTGCTGGACCCCGGCCGCGCACGCGTGGTCGCCGGCCGTGCGCAGGCGGTCACTAACACCATTATGCAGGCGCAGCCCGACGATATCGTGCTGGTGGCTGGCAAAGGCCATGAAGATTATCAGATCATCGGTAATCACCGTCTCGACTATTCCGATCGTGCCACGGTAGCGGCACTGCTGGGAGGCGTAGCATGATCCCGGTTTCATTACAGACGCTGGCGCAGATCACCGGCGGCACGCTGCACGGCAGCGATCTGACGCTGAATGAGGTGACCACTGACACCCGCCGCGTGACCGCAGGCAGCCTGTTTGTGGCGCTGGTCGGCGAACGCTTTGATGCTCACGACTTCGCCGCCGATGCGATTGCCAGTGGCGCGCAGGCGCTGCTGGTGAGTAAGCATTTACCTGTCGCTGTGCCGCAGGTCGTGGTTGCGGATACCCGCCTCGCCTTTGGCAGACTGGGCGCGTGGGTGCGTCAGCAGTCCACCGCGCGCGTGGTGGCACTGACCGGCTCCTCCGGCAAGACCTCAGTTAAAGAGATGACGGCCGCGATTCTGCGTCAGTGCGGCGAAACGCTCTACACGGCGGGCAACCTGAACAACGATTATGGCGTGCCGATGACGCTGCTGCGGCTGACCGCAGAGCATCAGTATGCGGTGATCGAACTGGGTGCGAATCATCAGGGCGAAATCGCCTACACCACCGATCTGGTGAAGCCGGAAAGCGCGCTGGTAAACAACCTGGCCGCTGCCCATCTGGAAGGTTTTGGTTCACTGGAAGGTGTTGCCAAAGCCAAAGGCGAGATTTTTCAGGGCTTACCGGCTCAGGGGATCGCCATTCTGAATGCCGAAAGCAATGACTGGCCCAACTGGCAGCGCACACTGCAGGATAAAACAGTGTGGCGCTTCTCGCCGCAGGCGGCAGAGTGTGATTTTTCCGCCCACGATATCCGCATCGCGCAGGATGGCACCCATTTCGTGATGAAGACGCCGCGCGGCACGATCGACATCGTGCTGCCGCTGCCGGGACGTCACAACATCGCTAACGCCCTGGCGGCCGCGGCGCTGGCGCTGTCGGTGGACGCTCCGCTCAGCGCCGTTCAGCAGGGACTCAGAAACCTGCAGTCGGTGCCGGGTCGCCTGTTCCCGGTTCGCCTCTCTGCGAATCAGTTGCTGCTGGATGACAGCTACAACGCCAACGTCGGGTCGATGACCGCCGCCGCGCAGGTGCTCTCAGAGATGCCAGGCTACCGGGTGCTGGTCGCGGGTGACATGGCGGAACTGGGCGACGAAACAGAAAAATGTCACCGCGAAGTCGGAGAGGCGGCGCGTGATGCCGGTATCGATCGCGTACTGACCACCGGCAGATTCAGCCATTTTATCGGCGAAAGCAGCGGAGTTGGCGAACATTTCAGCGATAAGACGGCGCTGACTGAACGTTTGCGTCAGTTGTTGTCCGAACACTCAGAAATTACAGTCTTGATAAAAGGTTCACGTAGTGCCGCCATGGAGCAGGTAGTACAGAGCTTAAAGGAGAAAGGAACATGTTAGTCTGGCTGGCCGAGCATCTGGTCGCTTTTTATTCCGGCTTTAACGTCTTTTCGTATCTGACGTTTCGCGCCATCGTCAGCCTGCTGACCGCGTTATTTCTCTCGCTCTGGATGGGACCGCGCCTGATCGCCTGGCTGCAGAAATTACAGATTGGCCAGGTTGTCCGTAACGATGGCCCGGAGTCACACTTCAGCAAGCGCGGCACGCCTACGATGGGCGGCATTATGATCCTGACCTCCATCACCGTCTCCGTGCTGATGTGGGCCTATCCCTCGAATCCGTACGTCTGGTGTGTGCTGTTCGTCCTGATTGGCTTCGGCATCATCGGCTTTGTCGATGACTACCGCAAAGTCGTGCGCAAAGACACCAAAGGCCTGATCGCCCGCTGGAAATATTTCTGGATGTCAGTGATCTCGCTGGGCGTGGCCTTCGGACTCTATGCGGCGGGCAAAGATACACCCGCGACCCAGCTGGTGGTGCCTTTCTTTAAAGACATCATGCCGCAGCTGGGCCTGTTCTATGTGCTGCTGGCCTACTTTGTAATTGTCGGCACCGGTAACGCGGTCAACCTGACCGATGGCCTGGATGGTCTGGCTATCATGCCAACCGTATTTGTCGCGGCGGGCTTTGCGCTGGTCGCCTGGGCCACCGGTAACGTCAAATTTGCGGAGTACCTGCACATCCCTTATCTGCGTCACGCGGGTGAACTGGTGATCGTCTGTACTGCCATCGTCGGGGCAGGGCTGGGCTTCCTCTGGTTTAACACCTATCCGGCTCAGGTCTTTATGGGCGACGTCGGCTCGCTGGCGCTGGGCGGCGCACTGGGCACCATCGCCGTACTGCTGCGTCAGGAATTTTTGCTGGTGATCATGGGCGGCGTGTTTGTGGTTGAAACGCTGTCGGTGATCCTGCAGGTGGGATCGTTCAAGTTACGCGGCCAGCGTATTTTCCGCATGGCGCCGATCCATCACCACTATGAACTCAAGGGCTGGCCGGAACCGCGCGTGATTGTGCGCTTCTGGATCATTTCGCTAATGCTGGTGCTGATTGGCCTGGCCACGCTGAAGGTGCGTTAATCATGGCTGACTATCGGGGTAGAAAAGTTGTCATCATCGGGCTGGGCCTGACCGGGCTCTCCTGTGTTGATTTCTTTTTAGCGCAGGGCGTAACGCCTCGCGTGATGGACACCCGTGTCTCGCCGCCGGGGCTGGAAAAACTGCCCGGCCAGGTTGAACGTCATCTGGGCGGACTCAACGGCGACTGGCTGCTGGCCGCCGACCTGATTGTGGCCAGCCCGGGTATCGCGCTGGCGCACCCGGTGCTCAGTGAAGCGGCAGACGCCGGTATCGAAATCGTCGGTGACATTGAGCTGTTCTGCCGCGAGGCGCAGGCCCCGATCGTGGCGATTACCGGCTCTAACGGCAAAAGCACCGTCACCACGCTGGTCGGCGAGATGGCAAAAGCGGCGGGCTGGCAGGTGGGCGTCGGCGGCAATATCGGCCTGCCTGCGCTGAGCCTGCTGCAGACTCCGGCACAGCTCTATGTGCTGGAACTCTCCAGTTTTCAGCTGGAGACCACCAGCAGCCTCAAAGCGGCGGCGGCCACCGTGCTGAACGTCAGCGAAGATCATATGGATCGTTATCCGCTGGGCATGCAGCAGTATCGCGCGGCCAAACTGCGGATCTACGAGAACGCCCGAACCTGCGTCGTTAACGCCGATGATGCGCTGACGATGCCGGTGCGCGGCGCAGATAACCGCTGCATCAGCTTCGGTATCGACTTTGGCGACTACCACCTCAACAAGCAGCAGGGCAGTATCTGGCTGCGGGTGAAGGGCGAGAAAGTGCTGAACACGGCCGAAATGAAGATGGTGGGACAGCACAACTACGCGAACGCGCTGGCGGCGCTGGCGCTGGCCGATGCGGTCGGTCTGCCTCGCGCCTCCAGTCTGGCTGCCCTGACGCAGTTCAGCGGCCTGGCGCACCGTTTTCAGCTGGTCCATGAACATCAGGGCGTGCGCTGGATTAACGACTCCAAAGCCACCAACGTCGGCAGCACCGAAGCGGCGCTGAACGGCCTGCAGGTAGAGGGAACTCTGTGGCTGCTGATGGGCGGGGACGGAAAGTCTGCCGACTTCTCGCCGCTGCTTCCCTGGCTGCAGGGCGACCATATCCGCCTCTACTGCTTTGGCCGCGATGGTGATGCGCTGGCGGCACTGCGTCCGGAGATTGCTGTGCGCACGGAGACGCTGCGTCAGGCGATGGAGCAGATTGCGCCACAGGTCCGGTCCGGCGACATGGTGCTGCTGTCGCCTGCCTGCGCCAGCCTTGACCAGTTCCGTAACTTTGAGCAGCGCGGTGAGCAGTTCGCGCAACTGGCGAAGGAGCTGAGCTGATGCGTATTCCTGGTGCCGGTGTGGCGCAATTCTTTGGCGGACGCCTGAAAGACTGGGTCATGGGCGCACGCGAGAGCGATGACACGTCGCTGGTGCTCTATGACCGCACGCTGCTATGGCTGACGCTGGGCCTGGCGGTGATCGGTTTTGTGATGGTGACATCGGCCTCAATGCCGGTCGGTCAGCGTCTCAACGATGACCTGTTCTACTTTGCCAAGCGTGATGCGTTCTATATTGCGCTGGCCTTTGGTATGGCGCTGGTCACGCTGCGGGTGCCGATGGATTTCTGGCAACGTTACAGCAACGTGATGCTGATGGTGACGGTAGCGATGCTGCTGATTGTTCTGGTGGTCGGTAGCTCGGTTAACGGGGCCTCGCGCTGGATCGCGCTGGGGCCACTGCGTATTCAGCCTGCCGAGCTGTCGAAGCTCTCCCTGTTCTGCTATCTCGCCAGCTACCTGGTGCGCAAGGTAGAGGAGGTGCGTAACAACTTCTGGGGCTTCTGTAAGCCGATGGGCGTGATGGTGGTACTGGCGGTTTTACTGCTGGCGCAGCCCGACCTCGGAACGGTCGTCGTACTCTTTGTGACCACGCTGGCGATGCTGTTTCTGGCGGGCGCCAAACTGTGGCAGTTCATGGCCATCATCGGCTCCGGTATTTTCGCGGTGATCCTGCTGATTATCGCCGAACCTTACCGTATGCGCCGTGTGACCTCGTTCTGGAATCCGTGGGAAGATCCCTTTGGTAGCGGCTATCAGCTGACGCAGTCGCTGATGGCATTTGGTCGCGGCGAATTCTGGGGCCAGGGGCTGGGTAACTCCGTACAAAAGCTGGAATATCTGCCGGAAGCGCATACCGACTTTATTTTCGCCATCATAGGGGAAGAACTCGGCTACGTCGGTGTGGTATTGGCACTTTTAATGGTATTCTTCGTCGCTTTTCGTGCGATGTCGATTGGTCGCCGTGCACTGGAGCTGGATCAGCGTTTCTCCGGCTTTCTGGCCTGTTCGATCGGGGTCTGGTTCAGCTTCCAGGCGCTGGTTAATGTCGGGGCCGCCGCCGGTATGCTGCCGACCAAAGGTCTGACGTTACCGCTGATCAGCTACGGTGGGTCGAGTCTGATCATTATGTCGACGGCCATCGTCTTTTTATTACGCATAGATTATGAAACGCGCCTGGCGAAAGCGCAGGCGTTTACCCGAGGTGGTCGATGAGCGGTAAGCGATTGATGGTGATGGCAGGCGGAACCGGTGGACATGTCTTTCCCGGTCTGGCTGTCGCCCATCATCTGATGGAGCAGGGCTGGGAGGTGCGCTGGCTGGGTACGGCCGACCGTATGGAAGCCGATCTGGTGCCAAAGCATGGCATCGACATCGACTTTATCCGCATCAGCGGGTTACGCGGCAAAGGCCTGAAAGCCCTCCTGCAGGCCCCGCTGCGCATTTTCAACGCATGGCGTCAGGCGCGCCGCATCATGAAAGCCTGGCAGCCGGATGTGGTGCTGGGCATGGGCGGCTACGTTTCGGGCCCCGGCGGTCTGGCGGCCTGGAGTTGCGGCATTCCGGTGGTGCTGCATGAGCAGAATGGCATCGCCGGATTGACTAACAAGTGGCTGTCGAAAATCGCCACCAAAGTGCTGCAGGCTTTCCCGGGCGCCTTCCCCGCCGCTGATGTGGTAGGAAACCCGGTGCGTACCGATGTTCTGGCGCTGCCGCTGCCTGCGCAGCGGATGGCTGGTCGTCACGGCCCCGTGCGGGTGCTGGTGATTGGCGGCAGTCAGGGCGCACGGATACTGAATCAGACCCTGCCGCAGGTCGCGGCGCGGGTGGGTGATGAGATCACCCTGTGGCACCAGACCGGTAAAGGGGCGCTGCCCGAAACCGAGAAAGCCTATCAGCAGGCCGGTCAGACCCGGCACAAGGTGACCGAGTTTATTGATGATATGGCGGCCGCCTACGCCTGGGCGGACCTGGTGGTGTGTCGCTCTGGTGCGTTAACCGTGAGCGAAGTCGCTGCCGCAGGTTTACCGGCGATTTTTGTGCCGTTTCAGCATAAAGATCGCCAGCAGTACTGGAACGCGCTGCCGCTGGAGAAAGCGGGCGCCGCCAGAATTTTTGAGCAGCCGCAGTTTACGGCGGAGGCCGTCGCGGATCAGCTCCGCCACTGGGATCGCGCAACACTGCTGACGATGGCTGAACAGGCCCGTCAGGTGGCGATCCCCGATGCGACCGAACGGGTCGCTCAGGAAGTGGCTCGCGCCGCAAAGTAATCATTCCGGTCAGCGCGTCTGACCTGTACCCGGAGCGGGTACAAACTGAAAGAGCAGGTAATTGAGAGCGATGAATACACAACAATTGGCAAAACTGCGTTCTATTGTGCCCGAGATGCGTCGCGTCCGGCACATCCACTTTGTCGGCATCGGTGGTGCGGGCATGGGCGGTATTGCCGAAGTGTTAGCAAATGAAGGCTACCATATCAGCGGTTCAGATCTGGCCCCTAACCCGGTGACACAGCATCTGACCGGACTGGGTGCCACCATTTATTTTAACCATCGCCCTGAGAACGTCACCGATGCCAGCGTGGTCGTGGTGTCCAGCGCCGTTTCGCAGGATAACCCTGAACTGGTGGCGGCCCGCGAACAGCGTATCCCGGTGATCCGCCGTGCGGAGATGCTGGCTGAGCTGATGCGCTTCCGTCACGGCATCGCCGTTGCCGGGACGCATGGCAAAACCACCACCACGGCGATGGTTTCAAGTATTTATGCGGAAGCGGGTCTCGATCCGACCTTCGTTAACGGCGGCCTGGTGAAAGCCGCAGGCACCCATGCGCGCCTGGGTCACAGCCGCTATCTGATTGCCGAAGCGGATGAGAGCGATGCGTCGTTCCTGCATCTGCAGCCGATGGTGGCGATTGTGACCAACATCGAAGCCGATCACATGGACACTTATCAGGGCGATTTCGGGAACCTGAAGCAGACGTTTATTAACTTCCTGCACAACCTGCCGTTTTATGGTCGCGCAGTGATGTGCGTGGATGATGCGGTGATCCGTGACCTGATCCCGCGCGTGGGACGCCATATCACCACTTACGGCTTCAGCGACGATGCGGATCTGCGGATCGAGAACTACGAGCAGCTGGGTGCCCAGGGCCATTTCACCCTGATCCGTCAGGATAAAGCGCCGCTGAAGATTACGCTGAACGCGCCGGGCCGTCACAACGCCCTGAACGCGGCCGCCGCCGTCGCCGTCGCCAGCGAAGAGGGCATTGAAGACAATGCAATTCTGGCCGCGCTGGAGAGTTTCCAGGGTACCGGTCGTCGCTTTGATCTGCTGGGTGAGTTCCCGACAGAGCCGGTCAATGGTCAGCCAGGCAGCGCGATGCTGGTGGATGACTACGGCCATCATCCCACCGAAGTGGATGCGACGATCAAAGCCGCACGCGCAGGCTGGCCGGATAAAAAGCTGGTGATGGTGTTTCAGCCGCACCGCTACAGCCGGACCCGCGACCTGTTCGACGATTTTGCCAACGTGTTGTCCCATGTGGATGTGCTGCTGATGCTGGATGTTTACTCGGCCGGTGAAACCGCCATTCCGGGGGCTGACAGCCGTTCGCTGTGCCGGGCGATCCGTAACCGTGGCAAGGTCGATCCGATCCTGGTCACGGAACATGAGGCCCTGCCGGAGATGCTGGCGCCGCTGCTGTCAGGTAACGACCTGATTCTGGTTCAGGGTGCCGGAAACGTCGGCAAAGTGGCGCGTAAACTGGCTGAGATCAAACTCCAGCCAGCGCCTGAAGCGGAGGATCGTCATGGCTGATAAAGTGGCTGTATTAATGGGCGGCACCTCGGCAGAGCGCGAGGTTTCGCTGAATTCAGGTCAGGCCGTTGTCGCCGGATTACGGGAAATGGGGATTGATGCCGAGGGCATCGACACCCGCGACGTCTCTGTGCTGACGCTGAAAGAGCAGGGCTTCACCAAAGCCTTTATCGCGCTGCATGGCCGGGGCGGAGAGGATGGCACGCTGCAGGCCGTCCTGGAGTTTCTGCAACTGCCCTATACCGGCAGCGGCGTGATGGCCTCGGCGGTGACTATGGACAAGCTGCGTACCAAACTGCTGTGGCAGGGGCGTGGCTTACCTTCAGGCCGCTTTGTCTGGCTGACACGTCAGCAGTGTGATGCCGGACTGGATGCCGCGTGTCACGCGGAGATTGCGGCGCTGGGCTTGCCGCTGTTTGTTAAGCCCGCCTGTGAAGGCTCCAGCGTGGGTATCAGCCGGGTCAACGATCTGAGCGCGCTGCCTGCGGCGCTGGAACTGGCGTTTAAGCACGACAACGATGTGCTGGTTGAGGCGTTTCTCAGCGGCGCGGAGTATACCGTGGCGATTGTGGGCGACCGCATCCTGCCGGCCATCGAAATAAAGAGCGCCAGCGAGTTCTATGATTATGAAGCAAAATACATTTCTGACGATACTCAGTACCTCTGTCCGGCAGATTTAAGCCCTGAACGCGAGGCGGAGCTACAGCAGCTGGTGCTGGCCGCCTGGCGTGCGCTGGGATGCAGCGGCTGGGGACGGATAGATGTGATGACCGATGGGGCAGGGCACTTCCAGCTCCTGGAGGCGAACACCTCGCCGGGTATGACCAGTCATAGCCTGGTGCCGATGGCGGCAAAACAGGCGGGCATGAGTTTCCCGCAGCTGGTTGCCCATATTCTGGAGCTGGCCGACTGATATGTCACAGGCGGCGATGAGAGTTCGAAACCGTGAACCGCAGGAGCGTATTCGCACCGGCCGCAGTAACGGAGCCCGACTGTTCGGCATCATTTTTTTGCTGACCGTTATCGGGATTATGGTGGCTGGCGGACTGGCGGTGCTGAAGTGGATGAATGATGCGTCCCGGCTGCCGTTATCGAAACTGGTGGTGACAGGGCAGACGCACTACACCACGCACGATGATATCCGCCAGGCGATTCTGTCGCTGGGTCCGCCCGGCACGTTTATGTCTCAGAATGTGGATATCCTGCAGCAGCAGATTGAGCGGCTGCCCTGGATTAAGCAGGTCAGCGTGCGTAAGCAGTGGCCGGATGAGCTGAAAATCCATCTGGTCGAGTACACGCCGGTGGCGCGCTGGAATGATTTGCATATGGTGGACGCGGAAGGCGTTTCCTTCAGCGTACCCGCCAGTCATGTCGGCAAAGAGGTACTGCCGATGTTGTATGGGCCGGAAGGGAGTGAGAAAGAGGTCCTGGCGGGCTATCACAGCATGGATGATGTGCTGAAAGCCCGGAAGTTTACGCTGAAGGTGGCGTCGATGACGGCCCGGCGTTCATGGCAACTGGTCACCAGCGATGATATCCGCATCGAACTGGGACGCAGCGACACGATGAAACGACTGAATCGCTTTATTGAGCTCTATCCGGTGCTGCAGCAGCAAGGTCAGAACGAGAGCAAACGTATCAGCTACGTGGATTTGCGATACGACTCTGGTGCTTCTGTGGGCTGGACACCGGTCGTGATGGAGCCACAGGACAGTAATCAGCAACAGAACCAGGCACAGGCTAAACAACAATGATCAAGGCAACGGACAGAAAACTGGTAGTTGGACTCGAAATCGGCACTGCGAAGGTTGCCGCCCTGGTTGGGGAAATTCTGCCCGATGGTATGGTCAACATTATTGGGGTGGGCAGCTGCCCGTCCCGTGGTATGGATAAAGGTGGCGTAAACGACCTTGAGTCGGTGGTGAAATGCGTTCAGCGCGCCATCGACCAGGCTGAGCTGATGGCAGACTGCCAGATCTCCTCCGTCTACCTTGCTTTATCGGGCAAACATATCAGTTGTCAGAACGAAATCGGGATGGTTCCGATTTCCGAAGAGGAAGTGACTCAGGATGATGTGGAGAACGTCGTCCATACCGCGAAATCGGTTCGTGTGCGCGACGAGCATCGCATCCTGCATGTCATCCCTCAGGAGTACGCCATCGACTACCAGGAAGGGATCAAAAACCCGGTGGGTCTGTCCGGCGTGCGTATGCAGGCGAAAGTGCACCTGATCACCTGCCACAACGACATGGCGAAGAACATCGTCAAAGCCGTTGAGCGCTGCGGACTGAAGGTCGATCAGCTGATTTTTGCCGGTCTCGCCTCCAGTTTTGCCGTACTGACTGAAGATGAACGTGAGCTGGGCGTATGTGTTGTCGACATTGGTGGCGGTACAATGGACATTGCCGTATATACCGGCGGCGCTTTACGGCACACTAAGGTGATTCCATATGCAGGTAACGTCGTGACCAGCGACATCGCCTATGCGTTTGGTACACCGCCGACGGACGCTGAAGCGATCAAAGTGCGCCATGGCTGCGCACTGGGTTCGATTGTCGGCAAAGATGAGAACGTTGAAGTGCCGAGCGTGGGCGGACGTCCACCGCGCAGCCTGCAGCGTCAGACGCTGGCAGAAGTGATTGAGCCGCGTTACACCGAACTTTTGAATCTGGTCAATGACGAGATTCTGCAGTTACAGGAACAACTGCGTCAGCAGGGCGTGAAGCATCATCTGGCCGCAGGCATTGTCCTGACCGGGGGTGCCGCGCAAATCGAAGGACTGGCGGCCTGTGCGCAACGCGTATTCCATACGCAGGTGCGTATCGGACAGCCGCTGAATATTACCGGCCTGACTGACTATGCGCAGGAGTCGTACTACTCCACCGCAGTGGGACTGTTGCACTACGGCAAAGAGTCGCACATGAACGGTGATGCAGAGACCGAAAAACGTGTCTCAGTAGGCAACTGGTTCAAGCGTATTAACAGTTGGTTAAAAAAAGAGTTTTAATTTTTGTGAAAGGGGATCATGCTGTTTTCTTTTGTGATCTCCAGGCGACAGGCACATAACGGAGAGAAATCATGTTTGAACCTATGGAATTAACCAACGACGCGGTGATTAAAGTCATCGGCGTCGGTGGCGGCGGCGGTAACGCCGTAGAGCACATGGTACGCGAGCGTATCGAAGGTGTGGAATTCTTTGCTGTGAATACCGACGCGCAAGCGCTGCGTAAAACAGCTGTCGGCCAGACCATCCAGATCGGTAATAACATTACCAAGGGTCTGGGTGCGGGTGCGAACCCGGAAGTGGGCCGTAACTCTGCAGAAGAAGATCGCGAAGCACTGCGTTCTGCGCTGGAAGGGGCAGACATGGTGTTCATCGCAGCCGGCATGGGCGGCGGTACCGGAACCGGTGCAGCACCTGTAGTCGCTGAAGTGGCTAAGGATCTGGGTATCCTGACGGTGGCTGTGGTTACCAAGCCGTTCAACTTCGAAGGCAAAAAGCGCATGGCGTTTGCCGAGCAGGGGATCGCTGAACTCTCTAAACATGTGGATTCCCTGATCACCATTCCAAACGACAAGCTGCTGAAAGTGCTGGGTCGTGGCATCTCTCTGCTGGATGCATTTGGTGCGGCGAACGACGTGCTGAAAGGCGCTGTCCAGGGTATCGCCGAGCTGATCACCCGTCCGGGCCTGATGAACGTCGACTTTGCTGACGTGCGCACCGTGATGTCCGAAATGGGCTATGCGATGATGGGTTCCGGCGTTGCGTGCGGTGAAGATCGTGCGGAAGAAGCGGCTGAAATGGCGATCTCAAGCCCACTGCTGGAAGATATCGATCTCTCTGGCGCGCGCGGCGTGCTGGTCAACATCACGGCGGGCTTCGATCTGCGTCTGGATGAGTTCGAAACCGTGGGTAACACCATCCGCGCCTTCGCGTCTGATAACGCGACCGTCGTGATCGGTACCTCACTGGATCCGGAAATGAATGACGAACTGCGCGTCACCGTGGTGGCAACCGGTATCGGCATGGACAAGCGTCCTGAAATCACGCTGGTGACCAACAAGCCAGCCAGCCAGCCAGTGATGGATCATCGCTATCAGCAGCACGGTATGTCACCGCTGCCACAGGAGCAGAAACCGGCGGCTAAAGTGGTTAACGAGCAGCCTGCACAGTCGAACAAAGAGCCTGATTATCTTGATATTCCGGCCTTTTTACGTAAGCAGGCCGATTAGGATTAACCCGATAATTGGGATTCTCCGCTCTTTGTGCTAAAGTGTCTGCCCGCTGGTAAAGTATACTGGCGGTCGGAAAGGTGATACTGCGAGATAATGCGATGATCAAACAAAGGACATTAAAACGTATTGTTCAGGCGACTGGCGTCGGTTTGCATACCGGCAAGAAAGTCACCCTGACCTTACGCCCTGCGTCGGCTAACACCGGGGTCATCTATCGTCGCACCGACTTGAATCCACCGGTAGATTTTCCGGCTGATGCAAAATACGTGCGCGACACCATGCTGAGCACCTGCCTGGTGAATGATGAAGGCGTACGTATTTCAACGGTTGAACACCTCAATGCCGCCCTTGCGGGTCTGGGTATCGACAATATTATTGTTGAAGTTGATGCGCCAGAGATCCCGATCATGGACGGCAGCGCAGCACCGTTTATCTATCTGCTGATGGATGCGGGTATCGAGCAGCTCAACAGCGCGAAGAAATTTGTGCGCGTTAAGCAGGCCGTGCGTGTGGAAGAGGGTGACAAATGGGCCGAGATCAAACCTTATAACGGTTTCTCGCTCGATTTCACCATCGACTTTAAACACCCGGCGATCGACTCCAGCTCACAGCGCTATGCGATGAACTTCTCTGCTGACGCCTTTGTTCGTCAAATCAGCCGGGCGCGTACATTTGGCTTTATGCGTGAAATCGAATATCTGCAGTCTAAAGGCCTGTGCCTGGGCGGTAGCTTAGATTGTGCGATAGGCCTGGATGATTTCCGCGTACTGAATGAAGAAGGCCTGCGTTTTGAAGACGAGTTTGTCCGTCACAAAATGCTGGACGCCATTGGCGACTTGTTTATGTGTGGCCACAACATCATTGGCGCATTCACTGCGTTCAAATCGGGCCATGCGCTGAACAACAAGCTGCTGCAGGCGGTTCTGGCGAAGCAGGAAGCCTGGGAATGGGCAACCTTCGAAGACGAAGCGGAACTGCCGCTGGCATTCAAAGCACCGAATCTGGTTCTGGCGTAACGCCTCCGGAACGTGAAACGGCTGGTTATGCTGACACCCTCTCCGGTCAGCGGCACCAGCCGTTTTTTTATCCCCTCTTTCTCCCCCCGATCGCTGCGAGCGCACTCGCAAAACGCGATTTCCGCTGCTGAATTGCTGAGCAATCACGCGCGTTTTCTCACACCGCCACTTTAATCTCAGGTGTGGATGCCCCACATTAATGTTACTATCTGAGGCGCTTTTACAGGCCAAAATCCGTTGCGGTTCGCGGCGGGTACACAAAAACAAGAGCGCAGCACTCTGTGCGCGATGGAAAGGTTGTGATCGGGATTCTTCAGCGCTGGCGACAATTAGGTAGACGCTACTTCTGGCCTCATCTCCTGTTGGGGATGGTTGCGGCCAGCTTTGGCCTGCCAGCCTGCGCGCAAAGCTCCGAACTCAACGCTTCGTCTGAATCGCCTGCCAGCAGCCTGTTTCTGGGCAACGCCACTCGTTTTGACCACCTGATCCGGCTTCAGGAAGCGTCCCGGCGCCCGAGCTTCAGCGTCGACTACTGGCACCAGCACGCAATCCGCACCGTTATCCGTCATCTCTCCTTCACGCTGGCGCCTCAGGCGCAGGCAGAGCAGCAGCCGTTACCGCTGGCAGCACAAAAGCTGGCGCTGATCGACTCCCTGCACAATTTACTGACATCACACTCTGCGCTGCACACCGCGCCACAGCAGCTTGCTGTTCCCCCGCTTTTTATGGCCGTTACCCGCTCCTGGGTTGAGTGGCATGCCAGCGTGCATGGCATTCGCGCCGGGCCTGCCCGATTGTTCTGCTAATCTTTTTGGTTTTATTCACTCTGTTTAGATTTCGCAGCCCGCAATATGCCGGCTGAATTGAGAATATATTTACTATGTTAAGCAAAATATTAACCAAGGTTTTTGGTAGCAGTAACGATCGTACCCTGCGTCGTATGCGCAAAGTGGTGGACGTCATCAACAAAATGGAGCCTGACTTCGAAAAGCTCTCTGATGATGAACTGAAAGCGAAAACGGACGAGTTCCGCGCGCGCCTGAAAAAAGGGGAATCCCTGGAAAGCCTGATCCCGGAAGCATTTGCCACCGTGCGCGAAGCCAGTAAACGTGTGTTCGGGATGCGACACTTCGACGTGCAGTTGATTGGCGGCATGGTGCTGAACGATCGCTGCATCGCAGAGATGCGTACCGGTGAAGGTAAAACCCTGACCGCGACGCTGCCAGCCTATCTGAATGCGCTGTCGGGGAAAGGCGTTCACGTCGTGACCGTCAACGACTATCTGGCACAGCGTGATGCCGAAAACAACCGTCCGCTGTTCGAGTTCCTGGGCCTGAGCATCGGTATCAACATGTCGGGCCTGCCAGCGGTGGCGAAGCGTGAAGCGTACGCGGCAGACATCACCTACGGCACCAACAACGAATATGGCTTCGACTACCTGCGCGACAACATGGCTTTCAGCCCGGAAGAGCGCGTACAGCGTAAACTCCACTATGCGCTGGTGGATGAGGTCGACTCCATCCTGATCGATGAAGCGCGTACGCCGCTGATCATCTCCGGTCCGGCAGAGGACAGCTCTGATCTTTACACCAAAGTGAACAAGATCATCCCGCATCTGGTTCGTCAGGATAAAGAGGACTCCGAAACCCATCAGGGCGAGGGTGACTTCTGGGTCGATGAGAAAGCGCGTCAGGCCCACATGTCTGAGCGTGGTCTGGTGAAAGTGGAAGAGCTGCTGGTCAGCCAGGGGATTATGGAAGCGGGTGAGTCGCTCTACTCGCCGACCAACATCATGCTGATGCACCACGTTACGGCGGCCCTGCGTGCGCACGCGCTCTTTACCCGCGATGTGGATTACATCGTGAAAGATGGCGAAGTGGTGATCGTCGATGAACACACCGGCCGTACCATGCAGGGGCGTCGCTGGTCCGATGGCCTGCATCAGGCGATCGAAGCGAAAGAAGGTGTAGAGATCCAGAACGAGAACCAGACCCTGGCCTCGATCACCTTCCAGAACTATTTCCGTATTTACGAGAAGCTGGCCGGGATGACCGGTACGGCCGATACCGAAGCGTTCGAATTCAGCTCTATCTACAAGCTCGACACCATCGTGGTGCCGACTAACCGTCCGATGGTGCGTAAAGATCTGGCTGACCTGGTCTACATGACCGAGAAAGAGAAGATCGATGCGATTATCGAAGATATCCGCGAGCGCACCGCCAACGGCCAGCCTGTGCTGGTGGGGACCATCTCGATTGAGAAATCGGAAGTGGTCTCTAACGAACTGACCCGCGCCGGTATCAAACATAACGTGCTTAACGCCAAATTCCACGCCCGCGAAGCGGATATCGTGGCACAGGCGGGTCGGCCAGGTGCGGTCACTATCGCCACCAACATGGCCGGACGTGGTACCGACATCATGCTGGGCGGAAGCTGGCACGCGGAAGTGGCCGAGCTGGAAGCGCCGACCGATGCGCAGATTGAAGAGATCAAAGCGGCGTGGAAAATCCGTCATGATGCGGTTCTGGCGTCCGGCGGTCTGCACATTGTGGGGACCGAGCGTCACGAATCGCGTCGTATTGATAACCAGCTGCGCGGTCGTGCAGGCCGTCAGGGTGACGCCGGTTCATCACGCTTCTATCTCTCAATGGAAGATGCGCTGATGCGTATTTTTGCCTCGGACCGCGTCTCCAATATGATGCGTAAACTGGGCATGAAACCGGGTGAAGCGATTGAGCATCCGTGGGTCACTAAAGCGATTGCCAACGCACAGCGCAAAGTAGAGAGCCGTAACTTCGATATTCGTAAGCAGCTGCTGGAATATGATGATGTGGCGAATGACCAGCGTCGGGCTATCTACAGTCAGCGTAATGAGCTGCTGGATGTCTCCGACGTGAGCGAAACCATCAACAGCATTCGTCATGATGTCTATAAGGCCACCATCGACACCTACATTCCGCCGCAGTCTCTGGAAGAGATGTGGGATGTGCCTGGCCTGGAAGAGCGTCTGCGCGCGGACTTTGATCTCGATCTGCCGATTGCGGAGTGGCTGGATAAAGAGCCGGATCTGCATGAGGAAGTGCTGCGTGAACGCATCATGGCCCGCGCGATCGAGAGCTATGCCGGGAAAGAGGAGATCGTGGGCGCCGAGATGATGCGCAACTTCGAAAAAGGCGTGATGCTTCAGACGCTGGATTCGCTGTGGAAAGAACATCTCGCTGCAATGGACTATCTTCGTCAGGGTATCCATCTGCGTGGCTATGCGCAGAAAGATCCGAAGCAGGAGTACAAGCGTGAATCCTTCGCCATGTTTGCGGCGATGCTGGAGTCACTAAAGTATGAAGTGATCAGCACGCTGAGCAAGGTTCAGGTGCGTATGCCGGAAGAGGTAGAAGCGATGGAGCAGCAGCGTCGTGAAGAGGCCGAGCGTCTGGCACAGCAGCAGCAGCTGAGCCATGTCGAAGAAGATCTGCTGGCGGAGCCAGAGCCGCAGCAGAGCGGTGAGCGCAAAGTGGGCCGCAACGATCCCTGCCCATGCGGTTCCGG
Organism: Pantoea phosphatilytica; assembly: GCF_051025615.1. Classification (NCBI taxonomy): domain Bacteria; kingdom Pseudomonadati; phylum Pseudomonadota; class Gammaproteobacteria; order Enterobacterales; family Erwiniaceae; genus Pantoea; species Pantoea phosphatilytica. The sequence goes on along the minus strand of NZ_JBPFDF010000002.1, from coordinate 110,253 downwards.
CAAAAAGTACAAGCAGTGTCATGGCCGTATCGCCTGAGACTGACCGCTGAATAAAAAGGAGCCGCTGGCTCCTTTTTTACGCCTTTGCCCTGAACCGGCACTGCCTGAGCAGACAGCGCCGCGCCGGGCTAAAGCGGTTAACTTCCGCAGAGGCATGCTCTAAAATCATCACTCATTCATTGATTACAACCGGATACTCTTCATGAAGCACCTGCAGGTTGCAGTAGGCATCATTCGTAATGCCAATAAACAGATTTTCCTTGCCCAGCGCGCGGCGAGTTCTTACATGGCGAATAAATGGGAGTTTCCTGGCGGTAAGATTGAAGCGGGCGAAAGCGCCGAACAGGGACTGATCAGGGAACTGCATGAAGAGACCGGCATTGAGGTTACCGAGGCGCGTCCGGTGGGTCATGCAGACCACACCTATGAAGACCTGCGTGTGACGCTGCACTTCTTCCTGGTGGAGGGGTGGAAAGGCGAGCCGTGGGGCAAAGAGGGACAGCCGCAGCGCTGGGTCGATCAGCAGGCGCTGGTGGCAGATGAGTTTCCGCCAGCCAATCACCGGCTGATTGCGCGTCTGGTCGCGGGCGAACTCTGAGGGAATGGGGCGGTGCGCCCCATTCTTTAATCAATGATCCTGTTCACTCCAGTTTTCACTGTCATTCATGTCGTCGCTGCTGGGGATCCGCTTCTCTTCAGCGGCCCATTCCCCTAAATCAATAAGCTGGCAGCGCTTACTGCAGAAGGGACGCCACGGGCTCAGCTCATCCCAGATGACATCTTTGCCGCACTGCGGACAGGAAACGGTCATAACATCTTGCTGCATGGTTACCTCTAACAACAGGCCAGTTGAAAATTAAGGCGGGCCGGGACTTCACCCTGCTCGCTGTCAAATGGCATAAAACGGATGGCGTAACGGCTCTTGTGGCCGGAGACCTGGGGATAGAGCGCATCGTCCAGTGACAGCTGCAGCCGCAGCAGATCGGCCCCTTCGGCATTATCCTGATAAAAACCATTAAGGCTGGTCTGCAGATGGAAGGTGCCGGACTGACGGATCAGATCCAGCACCATCGCCAGCGCATGATGCAGCGGCTCCAGCGTCTGCATCCAGGCTTCGACCTGGGCATCGCGCGTCTCCTGGGGCAGATGCAGCCAGATGTGCAGACCTGGTAAATCAAAGCTGCAGCAGCCGCCGGGGATGCTCAGGCGCTGGCGGACGAGGGCAATAAGACGATCCTCGCGCAGCTGCTGGCCCATTCGCGGCGCATTCATCAGCTGGGTTGACTGAATTCTCAGTTTATCACTGAGGGCATTAACCAGTGTCATATCGACACCGGGCACATCAGCCCAGGCACGTAATTTCTGCTGCTGACGCTCAAGCTCTTTCAGCAGCTCGGTACGCATGTCACCCCGCTCGAAAATGTCGAGCAGTTCGGCAATCACACGGAAAAAGGTCAGCGCATTCACCGTCTTATCCAGCGGGGTGGTCTCATCCAACTGGTTAATCAGAAACTCAACCCGTAGCCAGGTGCGCATTTTTTCATTCAGTGGGTGTTCAAACAGAACGGGTGTGCTCATGGTATTAATCCTGTTTCGTTGCCGCCAGCCTGAGGTAGCGCTGATGAAGTCTGGCAACCTGTGGCAAGGCATCATCGGGCTCGCCACTATTATCAATAATGTCATCGGCACAGGCGAGGCGCTGCTGACGCGTGGCCTGTGCGGCAAGAATACGTTGTGCCTGCGCGGCGGTGAGGCCATCACGCTGCTGCGTGCGCGCTAACTGTGTTGCTTCATCGACATCCACGACCAGCACTCTGTCAGCCTGGTGCTGTAACTGGTTTTCCACCAGTAGCGGCACGACCCAGAGCACATAAGGTGAGGTGGCCTGCGCGATCAGCGCGCGTGTCCGGGCATTAATCAACGGATGGAGCAGCGCGTTTAACCAGCTTTTCTCTTCCGGCTGCTGAAAAATAATGTCGCGAAGCCGGGCACGATCAAGCGCCCCCTGTTGCGTGACGATCGATGAACCATAGCGCGCCTGAATGGCCTGCAGAGCCGGGGTACCCGGCTCGACCACCTCACGGGCGATCAAATCCGCATCAATAATCTTCACGCCAGATGCGGCAAATGCCCGGGCAATGGTACTTTTTCCACTGCCGATTCCTCCGGTAAGCGCGACGATATAGGGCATGTTTTTCACCTGACTTCTCATCCGGACCGGGGTTCAGGGTAATGATCTGGCAAAAAAACGCAAAAATGGGCGACAGATCACACCGGGAAAGCACAACTAAATTTAACGGATTGTAGCGTAAATAAAGTGAAATTCGCAGTCTTGTCGCAACGCAGGAGGCGCGTATCATAACGTCACTGGAGCTGTGCTTATTTCGTGAAGAACGATTCATTGCCACTTACCAGGACACTGTTTATGCGTATCGAAGAAGATCTGAAACTGGGCTTTAAAGATGTGTTAATCCGCCCAAAACGCTCCACGCTGAAAAGCCGCTCGCAGGTTGAGCTGGAACGCAGCTTTACCTTCCGTCATTCGGGACTGCGCTGGAGCGGCGTGCCGATCATCGCCGCCAACATGGACACCGTCGGCACCTTTTCGATGGCCGAGGCGCTGTCCAGCTTCAATATCCTCACCGCGGTTCACAAACATTACAGCGTCGATGAGTGGCGCGCTTTTATTCAGCGCGTGCCCGCCGCGGTACTGAAGCAGGTCATGGTATCGACCGGGACCTCAGAGGCCGATCTCAGTAAGCTGGTAGCAATTATGGCGCTGTCTCAGGATTTGCAGTTTATCTGCATCGATGTCGCTAACGGCTACTCGCAGCATTTTATCGATTTTCTGCAGCGGGCGCGTGAGATGTTTCCGACCAAAACGATTTGTGCCGGTAACGTGGTCACGGGCGAAATGGTGGAAGAGCTGATCCTCTCTGGCGCGGATATCGTGAAGGTTGGCATCGGCCCCGGCTCAGTCTGCACCACCCGGGTAAAAACCGGTGTCGGTTATCCGCAGCTGTCGGCCGTTATTGAGTGTGCTGATGCGGCGCATGGCCTGAGCGGACAGATCGTCAGCGATGGTGGCTGTTCTGTGCCCGGCGACATCGCCAAGGCGTTTGGCGGCGGAGCAGACTTCGTGATGCTGGGCGGAATGCTGGCGGCGCATGATGAATGTGAAGGGCAGATCGTCGAAGAAAATGGCGAAAGTTTTATGCTCTTCTACGGCATGAGCTCTGAGTCAGCGATGAAGCGTCACGTCGGTGGTGTCGCGCAGTACCGCGCAGCGGAAGGTAAGACCGTGAAGCTGCCGTTACGCGGCCCGGTGGATGACACCGCCCGCGACATTCTGGGTGGACTGCGTTCCGCCTGCACGTATGTCGGAGCGGAGCGCCTGAAAGAGCTAACCAAGCGCACCACCTTTATCCGCGTTAACGAGCAGGAAAACCGCGTTTTCAACCGGTAGGATTGGGGGGCGCAGGTTTGCGCCCCTTAATGTATCGCATCGCCCAGCCCGAAGACCGGCAGGTACATCGCAATCACCAGCGTACCGACAATGCCGCCAGTCACTATCATCATCATCGGTTCCAGCGAGGCCGCCAGCGTATCCGCGCGTTCACGGGTTTCCGTTTCATGCCACTCCGCCAGACGGGCCAGCATCAGATCCAGTGCACCCGCCTCTTCGCCGACCCGTATCAGCTGACTGCATAACGGGGTGAACAGGGGATGATGGATGAGCGCCTGATGCAGCGGATTCCCCTGAGCAATGTGCTGCTGCAGGCCGGCGATCGCCTCCTGCCACAGCAGGGAGGAGAGCGTCACTTCTACGGCGGTCAGGCCCTGCAACAGCGTCAGGCCTGCGCGCTGTGTCAGATTGAGAATGGTATAGATCTGCGTCAGTTGTGCGCCCCGCCACAGCCCGGACAGCAGGGGGATACGCAGAAAGATAGCCTGCTCACGGCGTTGCCAGCCCGCAGAGCGCCGTCGCAGCTGATGCCAGGCCACCAGCAGCAGCGAGATGCCGGTGGCTGCCACCGCGCCCCAGGCCTGAAGTCCCGCAGATAACTGCATAACCGCGGCCGTAAAGGCGGGCAGCGGCGCATCGAAAGAGGCATACACGGCGACAAACTCCGGCAGCACAAACAGCAGCATGCCGCAGGTGACGGCCATTGCCACCAGCAGGATAAACAGCGGATAGCGCAGCGCCTTCGTGACCTGATGACGTAACTGCTGCTGCCGGCTCTGCTGCCGGGCCAGTTCGCTGCAACAGACATCCAGCTGACCGGTCAGCTCGCCGACCTCCATCAGGGCCGGATAGAGCGCCGGGAAGATCTGCGGCCATTCCCGCAACGCCTGTGAAAATGGCGCACCGCTGAGCACCCGATGATGCAGCGCACGCATCAGCGCCCGCCAGCCGGGATGCGGATGGCCTTCCGCCAGCAAAGCGAGGCTCTCTGCCAGCGGCAGGCCCGCCTTAAGCAGGGTAGCCAGTTGCCTGATCAGGTCGACCCTGGGCTGCCATTTCCACGCTTTCTGAGGCCAGACTTTCTCTCTCTTCCAGCTCACCGGCAGAAGATCACGTTGCGCCAGCATCAGCAGCAGATTATCACTGTCGATCGCCAGCAGCTGGCCGCTGCACAACTGACCCTGGCTATCAACCGCCTGCCAGCGATATAAACAGGTATTATCCATCATCCAGTCCAATCACCCGTTGCATCTCTTCCAGCGAGGTATCGCCCCGGCTTACCGCTTCCAGGCCAGACACCAGCAGGGTACGCAGACCCTGCTGTTTTGCCAGCGTGAGCAGATTATCCAGCGGCATATCGGCGGCGATCGCATTTTGTAACCGGGCATTGATCGGCAGCAGTTCAAACAGGGCCAGTCGGCCAAAATAGCCGGAAAAACAGTGGTCGCAGCCGGGCGCGCGCCAGGTCTGCAGTGTGCCGGGCCAGAGGTCGGGAGGATAGTGCGCCACGGCCTGAGCAGGCTGGCGGCAGTGCGGACAGAGCCGCCGCACCAGACGCTGAGCAACGATCAGTTTCAGCGCCGGGCCCAGAAGATAGCCGGGGATGCCCATCTGACGCAGTCGGGTCAGAGTTTCGGCAGTGGAGTTAGTGTGCAGCGTCGACAGCACCAGATGGCCGGTCTGCGCAGCTTTCACCGCAATCTCTGCCGTTTCTGCATCCCGGATTTCGCCCACCATAATCACATCCGGGTCCTGTCTCAGCAGCGCCCGCAGCACGCGGTTAAAATCGAGGCCGTTTTTGGTATGGATCTGCGTCTGGTTAATGCCGGGTAACGGGATCTCAACGGGGTCTTCCACGCTGCACAGGTTCTTCTCCGGGGTATTCAGGGCGCTGAGTCCGCTATAGAGCGTAAACGTCTTGCCGCTGCCGGTCGGGCCGGTCACCAGTATCAGCCCCTGCGGCTGGGCAAGCGCGGCGCAGAACAGCCTGAGCTGGGCCGCGGGGAGGCCAAGCTTATCCAGTGACAGCGCTGCGCCTTCACTCTGCAGCAGCCGGACCACGGCTTTTTCGCCGCCATAGACGGGTAGCGTAGCCAGGCGAAAGGAGGCTGGTTTTCCGGCGATCTCCAGACTGAACTGACCATCCTGCGGCAACCGGCGTTCGGCGATATCCAGCCCGCCGAGGATTTTCAGTCGTGCCAGCAGCGCCGCAGGCGGAATGGCGGGCAGGGCGGAGAGAGGATGCAGAACGCCGTCGATACGCAGTCGCACGCGCAGCCCCTCGCGGCCGGGTTCGATATGAATATCCGAGGCACGACGCTCCAGGGCCTGACGCAGGATCAGCTGCGTCGCCTCAACGGCTGACTCTGCCGGTGGTGCTTCACGCGCGACCAGAGGCGTATCCGCATGCTGGCGCTGGTCGAGCCGGGCCTGCGGCCAGCATTCGATCTCAATCTGGCACTGGCTGGCAAAATGAAGGGCTTCAGCCAGGCCCGGCGGCGCACTCTCCGCCACGGCAACGCGCAGATTGCTGGCGTCATGGTGCAGAACCACGGCGCGATAGCGCTGACACAGAGCCGCAATTGCGGCATCAGGCTTCTCCATCGCTGGCTCCTTTATCCGCGAAGCGGAACTGCGCCAGACAATTGTCACGCAGGCTGCTGTTGCTGCTGGTGCAGCTCCGCTGCCAGTTGATGCCGCCCTCGCTGCTGTCCCAGATCGGCACCATTTCGACACTCAGGCCATTCAGACTCTCCTGACCGGTCAGGGTAATCACCCCGCTTGCCACGCTAAGAGCGGAGACATAGCGTGAGCCGCGGGCGGCGGGAATGCCCGCTTCTCCGGCCTGGCACTGTGCAGGGCCGCCGTGTTCCATTGCACACAGCTCTACTGCCGTTTTGTAGGGCACCATCGTCTGGAGCATATCGGTCAGGGCTGCCCGTTGCAGGTAGTTCTGATACGCGGGCAGGCCGATGGCGCTTAAGATCGCCACAATCCCCACCACAATCATCAGTTCCACCAGGGTAAATCCACGTTGATTCATCATCACATCGTCTCCTGATTAAGAAGACAACAGGGTAAAAATCACGGGTGATGAAAGACAGTGCGCGAGAAGCGAACCGGAAAGCGGGCTGCAGAGAGATTTCAGCATTGCAGCGCAGTCGAAACTGCGCCGGAAGCAGGGTCGCAAAATTGCCGTCCCGGATGACGGCAGGGCAGGTTACTGCTGTCTAAAACGCATAGAGAGATCCAGCGCCCGTACATGCTTGGTCAGCGCACCGACCGACACATAATCCACGCCGGTCAGGGCGATCTGCGGCAGGGTGGTTTCCGTCACGTTACCGGAGACCTCCAGCAGTGTCCGCCCCTGATTGAGCGCGACGGCGGCGCGCATGTCGTCCAGGCTGAAGTTATCCAGCATAACGATATCGGCGCCGGCCTCCAGCGCCTGCCGTAACTCCTCCAGCGACTCCACCTCAACCTCGACCGGCACATCAGGCTGCAGCCATTGCGCGCGTTCCACCGCCTGCTGGATCGAACCACTGGCGATAATATGATTTTCTTTGATCAGATAAGCATCGGAGAGGCCCAGCCGGTGATTCTGACCGCCGCCGCAGAGTACGGCATATTTCAGTGCGGTACGGAGGCCGGGCAGGGTTTTGCGCGTGTCGAGCAACTGCGTCTGGCTGCCCGCCAGCAGAGCTACGTAGCGGCTCACCTCGGTGGCCACGCCTGAAAGCGTCTGCACAAAGTTAAGCGCCGTACGCTCGGCGGTCAGCAGCAGCCGGGCCGGACCGGTGATCTCAAACAGCAGCTGATCGGCTTTCACCGCATCGCCATCTTCAACATGCCAGTTCAGAGTCGCGTGGGAGCCAAGCTGAATAAACACCTCTTCTACCCAACGTTTACCACAGAAAACACCGTCTTCGCGGGTGATCACCTGGGCGTGAGCCTGGGTATCGGCTGGCAATAGGCGGGCGGTAATATCGCGGTCAGCGTCAATCTCGCCGCCGAGATCCTCTTTTAACGCCAGTGCGACAGCATCCGGGATGTCACTTTTCACGCGTTTAATCAATGCCTGACGGCGGCTGTCCGGATCATAACCACGAGATGACATAGTCGTTTTACCTTATAAAAGTGCAGTAACAGAGGCGGTCACAATAGCCTGAACCGCCACGCTGTACCAGATCTGACGCTGATTTTGTTTAGTATACTTAACTTGCTGCGCCCGTTCGTAACAACCCGGACACACTAAGAGGCAAGAATCCTTTATTATTCATGCTATTCTCATCCAGGCAGAACAAGGAATCCGGTATGAAAATCAAACAGGGCTGGCTGACCGGGGTGCGTCACGTCCCCTCAACACATTGCAACGAACGCCCTGACGATGAGGCGCCTTCGCTGCTGGTGATCCACAATATCAGCCTGCCACCGGGTGAATTTGGCGGGCCGTGGATCGATCATCTCTTTACCGGCACACTGCCGCCTGATGCCCATCCCTACTTTGCCGATATCGCCGCCCTGAAAGTGGCGGCACACTGCCTGATCCGTCGTGACGGGGAGATCGTGCAGTATGTCTCTTTTGATAAACGCGCCTGGCATGCCGGGGTATCGCAGTTTGAGGGCCGTGAAAACTGCAACGACTTCTCAATAGGCATCGAGCTGGAAGGGACAGACAGTGAGCCTTATACCGGGGCGCAATATCGGGCCCTGCAGCAGGTGACGCAGTTGCTGCTGCAGCACTATCCATTAACGCCTTCACGTATCACGGGGCATAGCGATATCGCACCGGTACGCAAAACCGATCCCGGACCTGCTTTTGACTGGGACTATTACAGACAGCTGTTAACGCAGCCCACATCCTGATTTTTGCGGGGTCAGTATGACGTTGTTTACCTTGTTGTTAGTTTTAGGCTGGGAGCGCCTGTTTAAACTGGGCGAGCACTGGCAGCTCGACCATCGGCTGGAGCCGGTTTTTCGCCATCGCCGTCATTTCTCGCTGGTGCGCACATTGCTGATGACCGTGCTGGCGATGGCGCTGACCGCACTGGTGATCTGGAGCCTGAAAGGGCTGCTGTTCGGCGTGCTGCAGCTGCTGTTCTGGATCGTCACCGGCCTGCTCTGCATCGGTGCCGGTTCGGTTCGTCAGCACTATCACCACTATCTGAAAGCCGCCAGTCATGACGATGAGGCGGCGCATCAGGCGATGGCGGCCGAGCTGACGCTGATCCACGGTGTACCAGTGGAGTGCAGCGAACGCGAATTTCTGCGTGAACTTCAGAACGCCCTGATCTGGATAAACTTCCGCTTCTATCTGGCCCCGATGTTCTGGCTGGTGGTGGGCGGCCCCTGGGGGCCGGTGCTGCTGGTGGGCTACGCATTTCTGCGCGCCTGGCAAAGCTGGCTGGCAAAGCAGGGCACGCCGATGGCGCGTGCGCAATCAGGTGTGGATGCGATTCTGCACCTGCTTGACTGGATCCCGGTGCGGCTGGCGGGCGTAGCTTACGCGCTGCTGGGCCACGGCGAGAAAGCGCTGCCTGCCTGGTTTGCCTCGCTGACCGACCGCCATCGCTCTCAGTATCAGGTGCTGACGACGCTGGCTCAGTTCTCCCTGTCGCGCGACCCGCATACCGACAAAGTTGAAACGCCACGGGTTGCCGTGGCGTTAGCGAAGCGGACCTCACTGGTGCTGGTGGTCGCCGTGGCGTTGCTGACGATTTACGGCACGCTGGTGTGATCAGCGGGGGGCACACCAAAATCGGGTGTGCCATCTTCCCGCCAGTGGAAATATTTCAGACGAGTATGGCGGTTCGGATCCCAGAGCGGATCGCCCTCAATTTCCGTGTAGTTGCGGGCGTGGTACACCAGCACGTCGCGCCCCTCTTCATCGCGGGTAAAACTGTTGTGACCCGGCCCATACTGATGGTTGTCCCAGCTGGACGCAAACACCGGCCGGGCAGATTTCTGCCAGGCAGAAACATCCAGCGGGTCAGCATCAGCGTCAATCGACAGAAGGCCCAGGCAGTAATTCTCATCAGTAGCACTGGCGGAGTAGGTCACAAACAGCCGATCGCCGTGACGGATCGCCGCCGGTCCTTCATTGACGCTAAACCCTGCACACTCCCACTCATATTCCGGCCGGCTCAGCATGACCGGCGTGCCTTTCAGCGTCCAGGGATTCAGTAATTCGGCCAGATAGAGGTTGGAGTTACCGGGAATCAGGGGATCCTTCTGCGCCCAGAGATACCAGTTTTTGCCCTGATGAACGAAGTGGGTGGCATCCAGCGAGAAGCTGTCAAACTGACTGAAGACCCGGCGGCAGGGCTGCCATGGCCCCTGCAGGGGATCGTCGGCGTCACAGACCAGCGCGTACATCCGGTGCTGAAACAGTCCCTCTTTGATGTCGCGTGTGGGAGCCGCAGCGAAATAGATCACCCACTGACCTTCAATGTAGTGCAGTTCGGGCGCCCAGATTAATTCGCTGCAGGGGCCGCTCTCTGGCTTGTGCCAGACCACCACCGCTGCGGCACTGCGCAGGCCTGCCAGCGTGGTGGCGCGGCGGATCTCAAGCCGGTCATACTCCGGGACCGAGGCCACGAAATAGTAGTGCTGATCATGGTGCAGGATAAAGGGGTCGGCGCGCTGCGTAATAAAGGGGTTTGGCCAGGCTGTCATCATTTTACCTCTCCGGTTGGGGTGACCGCCTCGTCGCGCAGGCGAACCGAGTGCAACTCACGGAAATTCTGGCGGCGCAGGGCGAGATCCTGCTGAATAGTAAGCATCATTTTGCGGTCAACCTTCAGCAGCCTGACCACGCCAGCGGTAATCAGATAGCCGACGCCCGGAATAACGGTGAACAACAGCATGATGCCGTTAATCGCCTCCGGCGACTGCTGTTTTGCCCCCGCGTTGTAGCCATAGATCGACAGCAGAAAGCCGACCATCGCACCGGCGACGGCCAGTCCCACCTTGAGGAAGAAGAGGTTGCCGGAGAAGCTGATGCCGGTGATGCGTTTACCGGTTTTCCATTCGCCGTAGTCATCCACATCGGCCATCAGTGACCAGTGCAGCGGTGACGGGATCTGATGCAGGATATTCAGCACAAAGTAGGCGACGACCACCATTACCGTGGCGTGAGGATCGATCCAGTAAAAACCACTGGAGAAGAGAGCCAGCGCGATATTGGTCCAGAAGAAGACTTTGAGTTTGCACCAACGATCGGTGAGGAGTTTCGCCAGTGTGCTGCCGACCATCATGCCAATCACTCCCAGGCTGATAAACAGCGTGGCGAAGTGCGTTGACTGACCCATGACCCAGGTCACGTAATACATGGTGGCCGCCATGCGGATAAAGCCGGGGCAGACATTACAGAAGGTCAGCAGCAGAATACGCACCCACTGGTCGTTCTTCCAGACGTCACGCAGATCTTTTTTCAGGTCATCGTTGCTCGGCACGGCAGGGTGGATACGTTCACGAACCGTCGCAAAACAGAAGAGAAACATCGCCAGTCCGATGGTAGCGAGGACTGTCATCGCCATCTGATAACCGCGGGCTTTATCTGCGCCGCCAAACCATTCCGCCATCGGCAGCAGCGACATGGAGAGTATCAGCGTGGCGATACCGACCATCACAAAACGGTACGACTGGCAGGAGACGCGCTCACCGGGATCGTTGGTAATCACGCCGCCCAGCGAGCAGTAGGGGATGTTGATGGCGGTGTAGGTCAGCGACATCAGGAAGTAGGTCACAAAGGCCCAGATGACCTTGTTGTGATACGTCCAGTCGGGGGTGGTAAACATCAGGATGCTGAACAGCACGTAGGGCACGGAAACCCACAGCAGCCAGGGGCGAAAACGTCCCCAGCGACTCTGGGTACGATCGGCGATCGCGCCCATAATCGGGTCGGTGACCGCATCCAGTACCCTGACCGACAGCAGCAGGGTGCCCACCAGCGCCGGAGCAAGGCCAAAAACATCGGTGTAGAAGTAGTTCAGGAACAGCATGATGGCCCCGCCAATCATGTTGCATCCGGCATCGCCCATGCCATATCCCAGTTTTTCCCGAAACGAGAGGGCTCCATCTTTCATGAGATTTTTCCTGCGCATCCAGTGTGAACAGGAATTATTGGCATTATGTCAGCGGGATGAACGGGAGTAATTCGTCGTGAAGATGGATTAAACAGGTGCGGAGAAATAAGTGTGAACTGGATCAGGCCAGAAAAGGCGGGTTGCGCGGCGAGAAAGAGTGCAACCTTCACCGAAGGTTGCACTCCGCATCAGCGCATCAGGCTTGCTGTGTTTTGTTCTTAATGAAGTAGCCGATAGCCAGAATCACCAGCCAGACCGGGATCAGCCAGACGGAGATCGCCATGCCCGGCGTGGTCGCCATCAGCACCAGAATCGCCGCCATGAAGACCAGGCAAATCCAGTTCCCCGCCGGATAGAGCAGCGCTTTAAAGCGGGTCGTGACGCCCTGCTGATCTTTCTTACGACGGAACTTCAGGTGCGCCAGGCTGATCATCGCCCAGTTAATCACCAGCGCAGAGACCACCAGTGACATCAGCAGTCCAAAAGCTTCGCCTGGCATCAGATAGTTGATCAATACGCAGAGCGCAGTAGCGACGGCTGAAACCAGAATGGTTAACACCGGCACGCCGCGGCGATCCACCTTCAGCAGCGCTTTGGGTGCGTTACCCTGCTGTGCCAGACCAAACAGCATACGGCTGTTGCAGTAGACGCAGCTGTTATAGACCGACAGCGCCGCCGTCAGGATCACGACGTTCAGCGCATTCGCCACCATCGCATCGCCCAGCTCATGGAAAATAAAGACGAACGGGCTGACTTCAGAGGTGACGCGATTCCACGGCATCAGAGAAAGCAGCACGGCCAGCGAACCAATGTAGAAAATCAGGATGCGCCACAGCACCTGGTTGGTCGCTTTCGGAATGCTTACTTCCGGATTATCCGCTTCGGCTGCGGTGATACCGACCAGCTCCAGCCCGCCAAATGAGAACATGATAATCGCCATCACGGTTACCAGTCCGCCGATGCCGTGCGGGAAGAATCCGCCCTGTTCCCAGAGGTTGCGCACGGTCGCCTGCGGACCTGCATGACCGCTGAACAGCAGCCAGCCACCAAAGAGGATCATGCCAATCACCGCCAGCACTTTGATGATGGCAAACCAGAACTCCATCTCACCGAACACCTTAACGTTGGTCAGGTTGATGGCGTTGATCATCACGAAGAAGATAGCGGCCGAGGCCCAGGTCGGAAAATCGGGCCACCAGAACTGGATATATTTGCCCACGGCGGTCAGCTCCGCCATCGCAACCAGCACGTAGAGAACCCAGTAGTTCCAGCCAGAAGCGAAGCCGGCAAAGTTGCCCCAGTATTTATACGCAAAGTGGCTGAAGCTGCCTGCGACCGGCTCTTCCACCACCATCTCGCCCAGCTGGCGCATGATTAAAAAGGCAATAAAACCGGCGATCGCATAGCCCAGAATAACGGCCGGTCCGGCGGATTCGATAACCGATGCGCTGCCCAGAAACAGCCCGGTTCCCACTGCACCACCCAGCGCGATGAGCTGAATATGGCGGTTCTTAAGACCACGTTTCAGCGCTTCGCCTTGCTGTTGTTCCATACAAACCTCGTGATGTTTTTATTCTTCGTCCGCAGCGCAGTTCGCTGTAATGAAGTGGTTACATTAACGTATTGATAATTTTACGGTATCTGGCCTGCTGAATGCTGCCATGCGCTACCCTGGCGACAAGAATAGTGATAAGCGAATCGCTTTGCACCTGCTTTCGCCTTTTGTGCTGAGAGTTGACTGAAAAAACGCCGTCCCCGTCACGTCTGATCAGAGAAACTTCTGCCACGAAATGCCGCGCATGACGAATAGTTTTCACTTATGGCTGCCGCTGCACTGGGCCGCTAACCGGGTGTAAGGTTTGGTAAAAGTGCATTTGTTTAACATTTGCCGCAACGCTGAATTTTCATTTTTTTAACCGCAGGTTAGCGGCAGCACAAGGCCTGGGGAGATGTGAATGTGGCCGGTACCATATAGACACAAGGTGAATACTTTGTTACTTTACGGGCGCCCCCTGGCAATTGGTATTACCAATTTACTCCGGACGATTGGTTTAATAAGAAGGGATGATGGCTTACAGTAAGATTCGCCAACCCAAGCTCTCTGACGCTATCGAGCAACAGCTCGAATCCCTGATCATGGAAGGGACCCTGCGTCCGGGAGAGAAGCTGCTCCCTGAGCGCGAACTCGCCAAACAATTCGATGTCTCACGTCCATCCCTCCGTGAAGCGATCCAGCGGCTGGAAGCCAAAGGATTATTGCTACGCCGACAGGGTGGCGGAACGTTTGTGCAGGAGAATCTCTGGCAAAGCATGAGCGATCCACTCGTTGAGCTTCTCGCCGACCATCCGGAATCACAATTTGACCTGCTGGAAACGCGCCATGCCCTGGAGGGTATCGCCGCCTATTACGCGGCACTGCGCGGCACGGAAGAGGATCTGTTGCGCATTCGCGACTGTCATCTCCACATTCAGCAGGCGCAGGACAGCGGCGATTTAGACGCCGAAGCGGACGCAGTGATGCAGTATCAGATCGCTGTCACAGAAGCGGCCCATAATGTTGTGCTTTTGCATTTGCTACGCTCAATGGGCCCTATGCTGGAACAAAACGTCCGTCAGAATTTCGAATTGCTCTACTCGCGCCGGGAAATGCTGGCAAAAGTGAGCGGTCACCGCGCCAGAATCTTTGAGGCGATTGTGGCCCGTGAGCCAGAAAAAGCGCGCGAGGCTTCACACCGTCACCTGGCGTTCATAGAGGAAATCTTGCTGGACAGAAGTCGGGAGCAGAGCCGTCGTGAACGCTCCCTGCGTCGTTTACAGCAACGTAAGGAATAACGTGCGACACAGATCGTACTGACATCAGACGAGCCTGCCGGCATCTGCTTTAACAGGCTCCCGATTATTCAACGTATTAGACACAGATAAGGAACACACCCATGTCAGAACGTTTACACAATGACGTGGATCCGATCGAAACTCGTGACTGGCTACAGGCGATCGAATCGGTCATCCGTGAAGAAGGTGTTGAACGTGCACAGTATCTGATCGATCAGGTACTGGGTGCAGCCCGCAAAGGCGGCGTCAATGTGGCTGCAGGTTCGTCTGCAATCAGCAACTACATCAACTCTATTGCCGTTGAAGATGAACCCGACTATCCGGGCAACACCTCTCTTGAACGTCGTATCCGTTCCGCAATCCGCTGGAACGCCATCATGTCGGTGCTGCGCGCATCTAAAAAAGATCTGGAACTGGGTGGCCATATGTCCTCCTTCCAGTCTTCTGCCACGATTTATGAAGTGTGCTTTAACCACTTCTTCCGTGCGCGCAGTGACAAGGATGGCGGCGATCTGGTCTATTTCCAGGGCCATATCTCTCCGGGCATCTATGCCCGTGCGTTCCTTGAAGGTCGCCTGACCGAAGAGCAGATGAATAACTTCCGTCAGGAAGTGGATGGCAAAGGCCTCTCTTCTTATCCGCATCCGAAACTGATGCCGGAATTCTGGCAGTTCCCGACCGTTTCTATGGGTCTGGGTCCGCTGTCAGCGATCTACCAGGCGAAGTTCCTGAAATATCTGGAACACCGTGGTCTGAAAGACACCTCGGCCCAGACCGTTTACGCCTTCCTGGGTGACGGCGAGATGGATGAGCCGGAATCAAAAGGTGCGATCACCATCGCGACCCGTGAAAAACTGGACAACCTGGTCTTCATCATCAACTGCAACCTGCAGCGTCTGGATGGCCCGGTCACCGGTAATGGCAAGATCATCAACGAGCTGGAAGGTATCTTTGCCGGTGCTGGCTGGGAAGTGATCAAGGTCATCTGGGGCGGTCGCTGGGATGAGCTGCTGCGCAAAGATACCAGCGGCAAGCTGATTCAGCTGATGAACGAAACCGTCGACGGTGACTACCAGACCTTTAAATCCCGTGATGGTGCCTATGTGCGTGAGCACTTCTTCGGTAAATATCCTGAAACCGCGGCGCTGGTTAAAGATATGTCCGACGATGAGATCTGGTCACTGAACCGTGGCGGTCACGATCCGAAGAAAATCTACGCGGCGCTGAAAAAAGCGCAGGACACCAAAGGCAAGCCCGTCCTGATCCTGGCGCATACCATCAAAGGCTATGGTATGGGCGACACCGCGGAAGGCAAAAACATTGCCCACCAGGTGAAGAAAATGAACATGGATGGCGTGCGCTATATCCGTGATCGTTTCAACGTGCCGGTTGCTGATGACAAAATCGAATCACTGCCATATGTGACCTTCGAAAAAGGCTCAGAAGAGCACACTTACCTGCATGCGCAGCGCGAGAAGTTAGGCGGTTACCTGCCAACGCGTCAGCCGAAGTTCACTGAAAAGCTGGAAATGCCGGCGCTGGAAGAGTTCAGCGCGCTGCTGGAAGAGCAGAACAAAGAGATCTCCACCACCATCGCCTTCGTGCGTGCCCTGAACGTGATGCTGAAGAACAAGTCGATCAAAGATCGTCTGGTTCCGATCCTCGCCGACGAAGCGCGTACCTTTGGTATGGAAGGTCTGTTCCGCCAGATCGGTATCTACAGCCCGAACGGCCAGCAGTATACGCCGCAGGACCGTGAGCAGGTTGCGTACTACAAAGAAGATGAGAAAGGCCAGATTCTGCAGGAAGGGATCAACGAGCTGGGCGCAGGTTCATCCTGGCTGGCGGCGGCGACCTCTTACAGCACCAACAACCTGCCGATGATCCCGTTCTACATCTACTACTCCATGTTCGGCTTCCAGCGTATCGGCGATCTGATGTGGCTGGCAGGCGATCAGCAGGCGCGCGGCTTCCTGGTCGGCGGCACCTCGGGTCGTACGACTCTGAACGGCGAAGGTCTGCAGCATGAAGATGGTCACAGCCACATTCAGTCGCTGACGATCCCGAACTGTATCTCTTACGATCCTTCTTACGCCTATGAAGTCGCTGTCATCATGCACGACGGTCTGGTGCGTATGTATGGCGAAGCGCAGGAGAACATTTACTACTACATCACCACGCTGAACGAAAACTACCACATGCCAGCCATGCCGCAGGGCGCGGAAGAGGGTATCCGTAAGGGTATCTACAAACTGGAAACGGTAGAGGGCAGCAAGGGCAAAGTGCAGCTGCTGGGCTCAGGTTCTATCCTGCGTCATGTGCGTGAAGCGGCGCAGATCCTGGCGAAAGATTACGGTATCGGCTCCGATGTCTACAGCGTGACCTCGTTCACCGAACTGGCGCGTGATGGCCAGGATTGTGAGCGCTGGAACATGCTGCATCCGACAGAAGAAGCGCGCGTGCCTTACATCGCTCAGGTGATGAACGACGCGCCAGCAGTCGCCTCAACCGACTACATGAAACTGTTCGCTGAGCAGGTTCGTAGCTATGTCCCTTCCAGCGATTATCGCGTACTGGGTACAGATGGTTTTGGTCGCTCTGACAGCCGTGAGAATCTGCGTCATCACTTTGAAGTTGATGCATCTTATGTGGTGGTTGCCGCGCTGGGTGAGCTGGCTAAACGCGGCGAGATCGAGAAGAAAGTGGTGGCCGATGCGATCACCAAATTCAATATCGATGCCGATAAAGTTAACCCGCGTCTGGCTTAAGAGGTAAGAGAGTAATGGCTATCGAAATTAAGGTACCGGATATCGGGTCTGACGAAGTTGAAGTCACCGAGATTCTGGTGAAAGTTGGCGACAAGGTGGAAGCCGAGCAGTCGCTGATCACCGTGGAAGGCGACAAAGCCTCAATGGAAGTGCCGTCGCCACAGGCTGGCGTAGTGAAAGAGATTAAGATCTCTACCGGTGACAAAGTTGAAACCGGCTCGCTGATCATGATGTTTGAAGCAGAGGGCGCTGCGGAAGCCGCCCCTGCCGCTGCCCCGGAGAAGAAAGCGGATGCGGCACCTGCGCCAGCCGCGGCTGCGGCCACGGCCAGCAAAGACGTGGCGGTGCCGGATATCGGCGGTGACGAAGTGGAAGTCACTGAGATTCTGGTGAAGGTCGGCGATAAAGTCGAAGCCGAGCAGTCACTGATCGTGGTCGAAGGCGACAAAGCGTCGATGGAAGTCCCGGCACCGTTCGCGGGCGTGGTCAAAGAGATCACCATCTCGACCGGCGACAAAGTCAGCACCGGTTCACCCATCATGGTCTTTGAAGCAGAAGGCGCAGCACCGGCCTCTGACGCGAAGCCAGCGATGAAAGAAGAAGCGGCATCGGCACCTGCCGCCGCCGCAGGCGCGAAAGAGGTTAACGTCCCGGACATCGGCGGTGATGAAGTCGAAGTCACCGAGGTTCTGGTGAAAGTCGGCGACAAAGTCGAGGCCGAACAGTCACTGATCGTCGTGGAAGGCGATAAAGCCTCAATGGAAGTGCCTGCGCCGTTTGCGGGGACGGTCAAAGAGTTGAAAGTCGCGACCGGCGATAAAGTCAGCACCGGCTCCCTGATTATGGTGTTCGAAGTCGAAGGGGCTGCGCCAGCAGCACCTGCGGCGGCGAAGCAGGATGCTGCCCCGGCTCCGGCTGCTAAACCTGAAGCGAAAGCCACAGCGCCTGCACCCGCCGCAGCGAAAACGGACAGCAAAGGTGAGTTCGCAGAGAACGACGCTTACGTTCACGCCACCCCGGTGATCCGTCGCCTGGCGCGTGAGTTCGGTGTAAACCTGGCGAAAGTCAAAGGCACCGGTCGCAAAGGTCGCATTCTGAAAGAAGACGTGCAGACTTACGTGAAAGAGGCGGTGAAGCGCGCTGAAGCGGCACCGGCTGCTGCCAGCGGTGGCGGTCTGCCAGGCATGCTGCCGTGGCCGAAAGTGGACTTCAGCAAGTTTGGCGAAGTCGAAGAAGTCGAACTGGGTCGCATCCAGAAAATCTCTGGCGCGAACCTGAGCCGTAACTGGGTGATGATCCCGCACGTTACGCATTTCGACAAAACCGATATCACCGAGCTGGAAGCTTTCCGTAAGCAGCAGAATGCGGAAGCAGAGAAGCGCAAGCTGGATGTGAAGTACACGCCTGTCGTGTTCATCATGAAGGCCGTGGCGGCTGCGCTGGAGCAGATGCCACGTTTCAACAGCTCACTCTCTGAAGATGCGCAGAAACTGACGCTGAAAAAATATATCAACATCGGTGTGGCGGTTGATACGCCAAACGGCCTGGTAGTTCCGGTCTTTAAAGACGTGAACAAGAAGGGCATCACCGAGCTGTCCCGTGAACTGATGGCGATTTCGAAGAAAGCGCGTGACGGTAAACTGACGGCGGGTGACATGCAGGGCGGATGTTTCACCATCTCCAGCCTGGGTGGCCTGGGCACCACACACTTCGCGCCGATCGTGAACGCGCCGGAAGTGGCTATTCTGGGTGTCTCTAAGTCGGCGATGGAACCGGTATGGAACGGCAAAGAGTTTATGCCGCGTCTGATGATGCCGATTTCTCTCTCCTTCGACCACCGCGTAATCGACGGTGCCGATGGTGCAAGATTCATCACCATTATTGGCAATATGCTGTCCGACATTCGTCGTTTAGTTATGTAAATGTAAAGAAGGCCGGCGGATGCCGGCCTTCCTTTAACGATTCGTCGCACCGCGGTTGGCAGTTTGTTAACAATTCTGTAAACTCTTGCGGTGAAAGTCCCGGTGGAACAAGGGCATTATAAGAACGTCTGACCCGCCGGATATCAATTAAGAGGTCATGATGAGTACAGAGATTAAAACCCAGGTCGTGGTACTTGGGGCAGGTCCTGCAGGTTACTCTGCAGCCTTCCGTTGTGCGGATTTAGGTCTGGAAACCGTACTGGTTGAGCGTTACAGCACCCTGGGCGGTGTTTGTCTGAACGTCGGTTGTATCCCCTCTAAGGCGCTGCTGCACGTTGCCAAAGTGATTGAAGAGGCGAAAGCCCTTGAAGAGCACGGCATTGTGTTTGGTCAGCCCTCTACTGATATTAACAAGATTCGCAGCTGGAAAGAGAAGGTTATCAACCAGTTGACTGGCGGCCTGTCAGGAATGGCAAAAGGGCGCAAAGTCACCGTGGTTAACGGCCTGGGCAAATTCACCGGTGCTAACACCCTGGTGGTTGAAGGAGAAGGCGGCGCGACCACCATCAACTTCGATAATGCCATCATCGCTGCGGGTTCACGCCCTATCGAACTGCCATTCATCCCGCATGAAGATCCACGCGTCTGGGACTCTACCGATGCACTGGAACTGAAAGAAGTGCCGAAGCGCCTGCTGGTTATGGGTGGCGGTATCATCGGTCTGGAAATGGCGACCGTGTATCATGCGCTGGGTTCAGAGATCGACGTGGTCGAAATGTTCGACCAGGTTATCCCGGCTGCGGATAAAGACGTTGTTAAAGTCTTTACCAAGAAAATCAGCAAGAAATTTAACCTGATGCTGGAAACCAAAGTGACCGCCGTTGAAGCAAAAGACGATGGCATTTACGTTTCGATGGAAGGGAAAAAAGCACCGGGCGAAGCGCAGCGTTATGATGCCGTGCTGGTGGCGATCGGTCGCGTACCGAACGGTAAAGGTCTGGATGCCGGTAAAGCGGGCGTGGAAGTGGACGACCGTGGCTTCATCCGCGTCGACAAGCAGATGCGTACCAACGTGCCACACATCTACGCTATCGGCGACATCGTCGGTCAGCCAATGCTGGCGCACAAAGGTGTGCATGAAGGCCATGTGGCAGCCGAAGTGATCTCCGGTCTGAAGCACTACTTCGATCCGAAAGTAATCCCTTCTATTGCCTACACCGAGCCAGAAGTTGCCTGGGTCGGTCTGACCGAGAAAGAAGCGAAAGAGAAGGGTATCAGCTATGAGACAGCGACCTTCCCTTGGGCGGCCTCTGGCCGTGCGATCGCCTCCGATTGTGCAGAAGGCATGACCAAACTGATCTTCGACAAAGAGACTCACCGTGTCATCGGTGGTGCGATTGTCGGCACCAACGGCGGCGAGCTGTTAGGTGAGATCGGTCTGGCGATTGAGATGGGTTGTGATGCGGAAGATATCGCGCTGACTATCCACGCTCACCCGACCCTGCATGAGTCAGTCGGTCTGGCTGCAGAGATCTTCGAAGGCAGCATCACCGATCTGCCTAACGCGAAAGCGAAGAAGAAGTAAGTTTCTGCCGCAGTGAAAAAAAGCTCCCGTTACGGGAGCTTTTTTTTTGCGCCGGATGCCGGGCGGGATGTCTGAAATTTTTCAGGTCACACAGGAGGCAGTGCTGCTAAGGGGTTGTCCGGAGGAGTTATTGGGGTTATTTTATCCTGACGGGCAACGGACAGGACGTCGCAATGGACAGCAGCAGATTAATTGCATAAATCAGAGCTGATAGCTGGGTGCTGATAAGGATAAACGGTAGCCATTGCCATTTTACTCATCCTGCTAAACCGGGGCTGGTTACGGTGCCTCACCCCAAAAAGGACTTACCCATCGGTACGGTAAAAAGCATAAGAAAGCAGGCGAAGATTTAATCCCGCCTGCGCGAAGAGGTTGATATGTTTTATCCCATTGCAATAGAAGCCGGTGATGATGAACACGCCTATGGCGTCATCGTGCCTGATTTACCCGGATGTTTCTCTGCCGGAAAGACGCTGGATGAAGCGATAAAAAATGCAAAAGAGGCGATAACCGGGCATATCGAATTATGCGTCGAGCTTGGACATGCGATCCCTGCTGTCTCGACGATTGAGGCGCTGGCAACCCATCCCGACTATCAGGGTTATATCTGGGCCCTGGTCGATGTTGATGTGATTCGTTTGCTGGGTGGCTCAGAAAAAATCAATGTTACCCTGCCTAAGTCCCTGATTGATCGCATCGATCGTTGCGTAGCTTCACAGCCTGAATATAAAAGTCGTTCGGGCTTTTTAGCGCAGGTTGCGCTTGAGCGGATCACGGCTCAGTCCGGCAGGACTGAAAAGTAATTCCGCACTGCGGCTGAAAAAGACAGAGAAAGCGAATGGCTATCTGAGGGTGAGTCACGCAGCTACTGCCCGGCAAGATATTGCGCTGAAAAGGACATTCTCCTCACCGCGTTAGCGGCTGTAGCCGAACAATCGCAACCGTGGCGTCTCTCTTTTGCGCACCCCGAAATAGGGCGATTTAAGGCTTAACCTTTTGCTTCTCCTGCGCCACCCGTTCAACAAACATCTGCGCCAGTTCAGCAATGGCGCTGTTGCCGGGCAGCCTCTCTTCATTCATATGCATCACCAGCGTACTGCTGCGCCGGCGGCCCTGGCGCAGCGGCAGAGGGCGGAGTTCACCGCTCTCCAGCAGGGCGGCGATATTCTGTTCCGGCAGCCAGCCATAACCTAACTGATGCTGAACCGCTTCAATCGCAGCCGACAGCGTGGTAAATGACCAGTTCTCCGCCTGCTCGCCATTAACCTCTGACTGCTGCTGTTGCTGGCGATCCAGAATGGTGACGCAGGGCCAGCGGGCCAGCGTGGCCGCATCCAGCGGGGCCGGTTCGCGGTGCAGCGGATGGTCGCGATGGGCGACGGCGACGAAATCGACGCTCATCAGGCTTTCGCCCGCTAACGGCTCTGCGCCATATTGCGCGACCAGCCAGAGATCGGCCTGATACTCTGCCAGTCTGTCCGGCGTCTCACTGCGGACGATTTCGCTTAACCAGATGCGGACATGCGGATAGCGCTGCTGAAAGGTCTGGAGCACATCAAACAGCAGGGGCTTGGGCAGGGTGGCGTCAACCATCAGATCGATGCGCGAACGTTCGCCGCGTTGCAGCGCATTCGCCCTGGCCTCCAGCGCACTGAATCCCACCAGTAGCGGACGAACCTGAGCAAGCAGCTGATGTCCCTCCGCGTTCAGGACGGCGCGACGGCCCTCCTGCTCCAGCAGCGTCATCCCCAGTCGCTGCTGGAGCAGGCCCAGCTGGTAGCTCAGCGAGGACTGGCTGCGATGATTCTTCTCTGCAGCCAGCGCGAAGCTGCCCGTATTCACCACCTCATCGAGCAGATACCACTGCTCAAGCGTCGTTTTATACATGCTGACTCATCTAAAAATTGAATAATTTAGTGCTAAAAATAGCGTTATTAATCGCTTTTGTAACGCGCAATAATCTTCTCAACGAAAACAGATGAGGAATAAATCATGAGCACTTTTGATAAACATGACCTGTCAGGCATCGTCGGCAAACATCTGGTTTATACCTATGACAACGGCTGGAACTACGAGCTTTATATTAAAAACGCCAGCACCATCGACTATCGGATTCACAGCGGCATGGTCGGTAACCGCTGGGTTAAAAATCAGCACGTTTATGTCGTTCGTCTGGCGCAGGACGTCTACAAAGTCTCCTGGACTGAGCCAACCGGTACGGATGTCAGCCTGGCCGTTAACCTGACCGACAAAATTTTCCACGGCACCATCTTCTTCCCGCGCTGGGTAATGAATAATCCTGAAAAAACAGTCTGCTTCCAGAACGATCATCTGGAAGAGATGGCAGCATTACGCGAAGCGGGCCCGGCTTATCCCACCGAAATCATTGATGAGTTTGCGACGCTGACCCTGATTCGTGATGTGGGTGAAAACAATGAAAGCGTGGTGGACTGCCCGCCTGACCAGCTGCCAGCCGACTGGCCAGCCAGCCTGAAAAACTAATCATCATTCAGAAGAGGCCCGGGCGGCCTCTTCTGTTATCTGTTTCAGACGACCCCTTCGCGCTGCCCGCAAAAAACGGTCGGCGCACTGCCCGGATTCTGAAAGTCTGCTGCCGCAGGCCGGGAAGCATGGCATGAAACCAAACTGACGCCGTCGTTCTCCTGATATATCCGCGGTTCGAATCTTTCTGCGCTCACCGCTGCGATAAGCGCCGCGCGGGCGAGCTTCCATTCCGGCAGGTTATCTATTCCTCTGAATCCGTTCACTAAAATTGCGTCATCGCGGACAGGCCTGCCCGGGAATTTCCGGTCGGTGCATCGGTAGGTGTCGGGTTGGTTCCGGCAGGCTGATCGGGCGGATGCATCGAGAGAGTAGGGCAGAATGAGCACAGGAGATTATGTTGTATTTTTGTAAACAGATTAACAAACAGCCGGAATCCTGCTATTCTGCCCTCCGCGAAACCGGGCACCTCAACCTGGACGAGAAAGGGAAGTGTGTTCTCCATAAGTGAGCAAGGTGGTCGGAAAGCCCTACATAATGAGAGCGAGGATAACGTCGTGCTAGAAGAATACCGTAAGCACGTTGCCGAGCGTGCTGCCCAGGGAATTGTACCTAAGCCTTTAGAGGCTTCCCAGATGGCCGCGCTGGTTGAACTGCTGAAAAATCCACCTGCGGGTGAAGAAGAATTTTTGACCGATCTGTTGGTCAACCGCGTCCCACCTGGCGTCGATGAAGCGGCGTATGTCAAAGCCGGTTTCCTGGCGGCTGTCGCCAAAGGCGAAGCAACCTCTCCTCTGATTACTCCTGAAAAAGCGGTTGAACTGCTCGGCACCATGCAGGGCGGTTACAACATTCATCCGCTGATCGAGGCGCTGGATGACAGCCGACTGGCTCCAGGCGCGGCGAAAGCCCTTTCCCACACGCTGCTGATGTTCGACAACTTCTATGATGTCGAAGAGAAAGCAAAAGCGGGTAATGAATACGCGAAGCAGGTGATGCAGTCATGGGCAGACGCCGAATGGTATCTGTCACGCCCTGAGCTGGCGGAAAAGATCACCGTTACGGTGTTCAAGGTCACCGGCGAAACCAACACCGATGACCTCTCTCCGGCACCGGATGCCTGGTCACGTCCCGATATCCCTCTGCACGCCCTGGCTATGCTGAAGAATGCCCGCGATGGCATCGAACCGGATGAAGCTGGCAACATCGGCCCGATCAAACAGATCGAAGCACTGAAGACCAAAGGCTTCCCGCTGGCTTACGTCGGTGACGTGGTCGGAACCGGTTCTTCACGTAAATCCGCCACCAACTCGGTGCTGTGGTTTATGGGCGACGACATCCCGAACGTGCCAAATAAAAAAGGCGGCGGCGTGGTGCTGGGCAGCAAAATTGCACCGATCTTCTTCAACACGATGGAAGATGCGGGCGCTCTGCCGATTGAAGTGGACGTGAACAACCTGAACATGGGTGATGTCATCGACATCTATCCGTTCAAAGGTGAAGTCCGCAACCACGAAACCAATGAGCTGCTGGCAAACTTCGAACTCAAAACCGAAGTGCTGATCGACGAAGTGCGTGCCGGTGGCCGTATTCCGCTGATCATCGGCCGTGGCCTGACCAGCAAAGCGCGCGAGTCGCTGGGTCTGCCGCACAGCACCGTATTCCGTCAGGCGAAAGATGTGGCAGAGAGCAGCCGTGGCTTCTCGCTGGCGCAGAAAATGGTTGGCCGCGCCTGTGGCGTAACCGGCGTGCGTCCGGGTGCCTATTGCGAACCGAAGATGACCTCGGTCGGCTCGCAGGATACCACCGGCCCGATGACCCGTGACGAGCTGAAAGATCTGGCTTGCCTGGGCTTCTCGACCGACCTGGTTATGCAGTCCTTCTGTCACACCGCGGCCTATCCGAAGCCGGTCGATGTGAACACGCATCACACCCTGCCAGACTTCATCATGAACCGTGGCGGTGTCTCACTGCGTCCGGGCGACGGCATTATCCACAGCTGGCTGAACCGTATGCTGCTGCCGGATACCGTGGGCACCGGCGGTGACTCCCATACCCGTTTCCCTATCGGTATCTCTTTCCCGGCGGGTTCAGGCCTGGTGGCGTTTGCTGCCGCGACGGGCGTAATGCCGCTCGACATGCCGGAATCGGTGCTGGTGCGCTTCAAAGGTAAGATGCAGCCAGGCATCACCCTGCGCGATCTGGTTCACGCCATTCCGCTGTATGCCATCAAACAGGGTCTGCTGACCGTTGAGAAGAAAGGGAAGAAAAACATCTTCTCTGGCCGCATCCTGGAAATCGAAGGTCTGCCGGATCTCAAAGTCGAGCAGGCGTTTGAGCTGTCCGATGCGTCAGCGGAACGCTCCGCTGCGGGCTGCACCATCAAGCTGGATAAAGCGCCGATTATCGAATACCTCAACTCCAACATCGTGCTGCTGAAGTGGATGATCGCAGAAGGTTACGGCGACCGCCGTACGCTGGAGCGTCGTGTTGAGAGCATGGAGAAATGGCTGGCCGATCCTCAGCTGCTGGAAGCCGATGCGGACGCGGAATATGCGGCCGTGATCGAAATCGATCTGGCCGACATCAAAGAGCCGATCCTCTGTGCGCCAAACGATCCGGACGATGCCCGTCTGCTCTCTGACGTTCAGGGTGAGAAGATCGACGAAGTGTTTATCGGCTCCTGCATGACCAACATTGGTCACTTCCGTGCCGCCGGTAAGCTGCTGGACAGCCACAAAGGCCAGCTGCCAACCCGTCTGTGGGTGGCACCGCCAACCAAGATGGATGCGGCTCAGCTGACCGAAGAGGGCTACTACAGTGTCTTCGGCAAAAGCGGTGCGCGTATTGAGATCCCGGGCTGTTCACTCTGCATGGGTAACCAGGCGCGTGTGGCAGATGGTTCGACGGTCGTCTCTACCTCGACCCGTAACTTCCCGAACCGTCTGGGAACAGGCGCGAACGTCTATCTGGCGTCAGCAGAGCTGGCCGCGGTCGCGTCTCTGCTGGGCAAACTGCCTACGCCGGACGAGTATCAGCAATTTATGGCGCAGGTCGATAAAACGGCCAGCGACACTTATCGCTATCTCAACTTCGACCAGCTGGCGCAGTACACCGAGAAAGCTGACGGCGTGATTTTCCAGACTGCGGTCTGATTCTTCACCCGACAGCGTGAGAGAAGGGGCGATGATTCGCCCCTTTTTTACGTCTGACGATCGGGCAGCAGGACAATCAAAAGCTGGATTTCGCCAGACAGCCTGTAATAATGCGCGACGTGTCACACTTTGCTGCACAGGCAGCACGGACACTTATCAGGTGACGCGACGACGTTGAGAGGAACGGGCGATGGAATATGAATTTTTACGCGATGTGACCGGACAGATTAAGGTCCGCATGTCGATGGATCATGAAGCGGTCGGCCACTGGTTCAACGAAGAGGTCAAAAACGATCCGGGTCTGCTGGATGAAGTGGAAGCGGCCATCGAAGATGTTAAAGGCAGCGTGCGTCAGTGGCAGCGCATCGGCAGCGAATACACCATTCTGCTGGATGAGGAGGAGGTGATGATTCGCGCCAATCTGCTGGCGCTGGAAGATGATGGCATGGAGGAGGGGATGAACTACTACGACGAAGAGAGCCTCTCGTTCTGCGGTATCGAAGACTTCCTGCTGGTGATCGCCGCCTATCGCCAGTTCGTTAATCAGTATGGTAAACCTGTCCGGTAATCACAGCCGGGCGACCAGCGTCACCCGGCCTGTGCGCTAACTCAGCGACGCGCCGCCGCACATCACCAGCTGCTGACCGGTGATCGCCGCCGCCGCCGGAGAGAGCAGGAAATCGACCAGTCCCGCGACCTCCTCCGGCTGAATGTAACGGCCAATCGGCGGCAGGCGGGGCGGTGAACTGGCCCGGCCTGGCTGCTGCAGCATCGGCGTTTCGGTGGCACCGGGCGCCACGATGTTTGCCGTGATGCCACGCGGGGCCAGCTCTGCGGCCCAGCTGCGGACCATGCCGATCATCGCCGACTTGGTCGCCACATACTGACTGCGGCCCGCCGCGCCGCCTGAGGTACGGCTCCCCAGCAGCACGATCCTGCCGCCCGCCTGCATCCGCGGCGCAAAGTGATTCGCCAGCTGTTCAGCAGCGGCAACATGCAGCTGCCACAGGCGTGCGCTGGCCTCGCCGTCCAGCTCTCCTAGCGGCGCGGCCTGCATCATGCCTGCTGCGTGGACCACCGCCTGCGGCACCGGCAGTCTCTCCAGTAACGCCTGCAATGCCTTGCTGTCGCTGATATCGATCTGATGACTCTGCCAGCCGCTTTCCGCCCGGCTGATGGCTGAGCGGCTCAGGCCCACTACCTGCCAGCCTGCTGTGAGCAGACGCTCCGCGATCGCCTGGCCGATGCCGGAGCTGGCCCCGGTCACCAGCGCCATCCGCGCGATCACGCGTCACCGCCCTGCACCCAGGACTCCTCAACGCGCACATACTTAATCGCCTGACGATACCAGGTGTAGGCGATATGCAGTTCGCCATTTATCCCCTGTTTGATGCTGGGGTAGGAGAATTCACGGTTCAGCTTCTGCCGGGAGTTATTGGTCATGCAGTAGCCGTCGCCCTCATCCAGATTGCGCTGCAGCGGCCAGCTTTTTCCGCCATCCGTGGAGATTGCCAGCGTCATCGGTGCGCGTGGCGCGCCCCAGAAGGCGGTACGACCGCTCTGCACCACCGGCTCGGCGGCGACCGCCACGTCACCTTCTCCCGCCTCTTCATCATCTTCGATCTCGTCATACAGCGACTGCCGCCGTTCGCTGGCCCCTTCTGCGCTCATGGCGTTGAACACCAGCGCCAGATGACCGTTGCGCAGCGTGGTGACCTGAAGGGAGGAGTTATTGTTGGGCAGCGACAGCGGCTCAGGCGCGCTCCAGCTCTCACCCTGATCAAAGGAGCGGCTCTGATAGATATGGTCGGCCCAGCGGCTGCGGTAGAGCGCCAGCAGGGAGCCATCCTCCAGCAGCGTGACGTTCATGTGCACGCAGCCGGTGCTGTCAGGCACGCTGACGTCGCGCCAGCTGCGGCCCTTATCTTCCGAGATTTTCACCGCGCTGACATCATAGCTGCCGACCCATTTCTCTCCGGGCCGCGTCAGGCAGTAAAAGACCGGCAGCAGCCAGTTGCCGTTAGGCAGTACCACGATCGGCTGACGAATAAAGGTGCCGGGCTTATCGAGCAGGGTGCGGATTTCGCCCCAGCTCTGGCCCAGATCGTGAGACTGGCGATAGCGGACGATCGCGGTGTCCTGATTGCCCGACTTCTGCGCCGTCCAGAGCAGCCACAGCACCTGGTCAGGATCAAGGAACAGCACCGGGTTCTGTTCTGAACGCCCCGGATCCTCAGAGAGTTTCTCTGCGTCACTCCAGCGATCGCTGCCTTTTTTCAGTCGTGAGCACCAGACAGAGATATCGGCGATCCCCTCCTGAGTGCCGCCAAACCAGACGCAGAGCAGATCGCCATCGGGCAGCGGCAGCAGGTTGGCGGCATGGTTCTGCGGGCAGGAGGAGGGCAGCATCGCAACCTGCTGCGCGCTATCCTGCGGGTGCGGCGCAAGCTGGCCGGTACGTTCTGCGGTGACGGTTTCCTGAGTCATATTAGGCTCCACTTTTTTGTGCGTTGTGTTGCGGTTGAGACTGACGTGACGGGATGCAGCGGTCAATCACCATAATGATGGCCGGCGTAATCAGCGCCACATACATATTGTCGATACCAAAGGGATTGCCCATCAGGAACCAGACGGAGGTAACCAGACAGGCGCCAATCAGACCCGCATTTGCGCCGCGCGTGCTCTTAAACCATGGCAGATAGAACGCCATGATGGCGACCACGGTGATCGACAGACGGATCGCGCGGGTAAAGAAGGAGAGCTTCAGCACTTCCGGGAAGAACAGGACAAACAGCAGCGGGAAGAAGCCGATAGCGATCGAGATCCAGCGCGTGACCTTAAATTCGCGCTCCGGGGTCGGCTTACGATAGGGCACATAGAAATCTTTCACGACCAGCGAGGCGATAGCCAGGGCAACCGTGCCGACGCTGACGAAGATCGAGGCCACCAGCGAGGTGGTGACAATCCCGGCCAGCCACGGTGACATATCCTGCAGAAACACCGGCAGCGCATAGAGGCTTTTAATATCGGGATGAGCAAACTTCGCCGCCACGCCAATCAGCGCCATCGCCAGGCCGATAGGCAGACAGAAAACAAAGGCGACCCAGGTGGCGCGTTTCGCAGACTTCACATCTTTGGTGGAGGAGATCGCCTGGATCACAAACTGGGTACAGAAGATCGATCCCACGGTGCCAATCAGCCAGGCCACAATGGTGCTGGCCCCGACATGCCCATCCCATGTCCAGTAGAACGCGGGCATTTTCTCAATCATCGGCGCAACGCCACCGGTCATTTTCAGCGCCACATAGAGAATTATCAGGATCCCGGCGTACTTGATGGCGCTGTGCAGCAGCGTCACCCAGGCGACGCCCTTCATGCCGCCAAACGCGAAGTAGAAAGTACTGACCACCGCCGTGATAAAGGCCGCCTGGGTCAGATCGATTTTTAACACGGTGGAGATTGCCGCCGCGCCGCTGATGTAGTTACCGACGTTCACTAGCAGCAGCGCATAGATCATGATCAGCGAGATAATATTTTTGGTCGAGCTGCCATATTTCTCGGCGATCGCGCCGGAGATCGTGATCTTCCCGGTGTTATAAATGCGTTTGACCAGAATCAGGCCAAACAGCGGAAAACCTATCGCCGCGCCAATGACCGACCAGGAGGCGGCGAAGCCATCCTCAAAGGCCGCCTGTGCAGTCCCGATGGTCGATTTTGCCCCGATATACTCGGACATCAGCATGATGCCGACAATAAAGGCCGGCATCGCGCGCGAGCCTTCCATAAAGTCGCCGCTGGTTTTACTGCGCAGCCGCCAGGTCAGCCAGGTGGTAAACAGGATATAGGCGACCACCATGCCGACGATGAGCAAGGTGCTTTCAGTTGAAAATGCTTTCATCATGACCTCGATTGTTCTGGCAGATGGCGGCCCTCAGGCTCGTTCTCATCTGACCGATAGGGTACAAAGGCGATGGACGTTATTGCAGGTAGTGGTTCACGATTTGACGAATCTGCTGCTGCTCTTCGGCGCTGAACTGCACCGCATAGCGACTTTCACCAACCTCAAAGCCCTGCAGGCTGACCGCTTTTTTCACGGCGGCCGGTGAAAAACCGATGCTGTAGAGCGCGGTACGCAGGCCGGTGACGCTCTCCTGCGCCTGCTGCGAACCGGCGATATCTCCGGCCCTGAAGCGCGCCCAGATCGCGTTAATGGCCGCCGGGGCCACGTTCGCCAGCCCGGAAATGGAGGCCGGGCAGCCCTCAACGAATCCCTGATGGATCAGTGAATCCGGGCCGTTCAGGACATCGAAGCCTTCGCAGTCGGCGGTGGCCTGCAGAAATCCGCGCAGGCTCTCATAGCTGCCGGCGGAATCTTTGATGCCGATGATGTTCGGGTGCGCCGCCAGCGTACGCACTGTGTCGGGCTGCAGGGTGTTGCCGGTGCGCGCCGGGATGTTGTAGAGGAACAGCGGCACCGTCAGTGCATCCGCCACGCGCTGATAGTGGTCAATCAGCTCCTGCTGTTTCAGCGGAACAAACCACGGCGTGATCGCGGACACCGCATCCACGCCCAGGCGGCCAATCTGCTGGCCGAGCCGGACGGTTTCGCGGGTCGAAATCTCCCCGATGTGCGCCACCACCGGCACCCGGCCGTTGGCCTCATCGACGCAGGTTGTGGTGACGGCAATTTTCTCCTGCTCGTTCAGGACAAAGAATTCGCCGTTGGTGCCGCCGCAGAAGATCCCGTTACCGGCGTTGATCTGCCGTCTGACCTGCTCGCGCTGCGTCACCGGGTCAAAGGCGCCGTCACGGTCAAAGGTGGTGACGATGGCCGTCAGAATGCCCTCTATTTTCTTTTTCATAACACACCTCATTACGCCTGGCAGGAAGGGAACAGGGTCAGATAGATGGCACGCACATCGTCGGCGTTGACCCTCATCGGCACATTTTTCATCAGACGCTGAACGTCGAGTGCTGCTTCCACCAGGAAGGGCAGGTGATCCGGGCTGATGCCCAGAGCTTCGAGACTGGCGGGCAGCTGCAGCCGCTCAACCAGCGCGGTGAAGTAGTCCACCAGCGCATGGGATTTCTCATCGTCGCTTAAACGGCTGTCGGCATCGGGCAGCAGATCATAGGCCTGCGCAAACTTACTCACCGCGGCCGGGCGGACGAAACGCATGCAGGGCGCCAGCAGAATGGCGTTGGCGACCCCGTGTGGCAGATGATATTTGCCGCCGAGCGGATAGGAGAGGGCGTGCACCAGATGCGTACCGGCATGGGCGATGGCGGCGCCGCCGTAGTAAGAGGCCCAGAGCATCTCCAGACGCGCCTGTAAATTGTCTGGTTCACGCAGGGTGGTTTCGAGACTGGCGAACAGCTTCTTCATGCCGGTCAGTGCGTAGTTGTCGCTGACCGGATTGGCGACGTTGGCCGTGAAGCACTCAATCAGATGGCAGAGCGCATCAATCCCGGTTGAAGAGGCGATGTGGGCGGGCATGCTGGTGGTGAGTTCCGGTACCAGCGCCACCACATCCGGCAGCATCACCGGAGAGATAATGCCGACTTTGGTCTCCTTCTCCGGGATAGCCAGAATCGCATTGGGCGTGGCTTCAGAACCGGTTCCGGCAGTGGTCGGGATCAGTATTGAGCGGGTGCGGCGCTGCGGTTTTTCACCTGCCAGCAGGGCGTCGAGCGACGGCGCGGCCTCGAGGCAGAGCACAGAGAGCAGCTTCGCCACATCCAGCACGCTGCCTCCGCCGATGCCGATTACCATATCGGCCTGCCGATGAGGAAGCGCGGCCATGATCGCGGCGACATCGTGCTGGCTCGGCTCGGGCGGGACGCTGTTGACCACGCTTAACTGCGGAATCCGATCCCGCAGTTGCCCCATTAATGTTTGCACCGCCGGAATCGCCTCAATGTTTCGATCCGTGACCACCACCGCTGCCGACACCCCCTGCAGCAAATAGCGCATGTCGTTCAGCGCCTGATAACCGCTGATCACCGTGCTGTTAATGTTCATTTCATCCCCTCTTTGCGGTTGCGGCGGAGCAAATGATTAATTTTGCTCAGCGCACTGCGAATTAAATCACTCTGTGTGGCTAAATTTATAAGGCATATCGATTTCGATTAATTTGAACTTGCTCACATATAATCAATCATGATTGAATATAATCAAATGCGGCCACAGTGGCCTGACAGGAGTGAGGATGGACGCATCAATGTGGAAAACAGCGGTGCTGGTTATTGCCGATGACTTTACCGGTGCTAACGATGCAGGCAGCGGACTGGCCCAGGCGGGTGCCCGCGTGCAGGTGCTGTTTGGCCTGGGGACGTCGGTGCCGGATGCGGCGGATGTGCTGGTGATCAGCACCGACAGCCGGGCCGTCAGTGCCGGGCAGGCGGCTGAGCGCGTCACGCAGGTGGTGCAGCACCATGCGGCTCAGTTTCAGACGGGCTGGCTGTTTAAAAAGATCGACTCCACGCTGCGCGGCAACGTCGGGGCAGAAACGGCGGCGGCGCTGCGCGCCAGCGGCAAAACCCTGGCGCTGGTGGCTCCGGCCGTGCCGCGCCTGGGCCGCACTACGCGGCAGGGCAGCGTGTGGGTCGATCAGCGTCTGCTGACGCAGACCGAATTTGCCAGCGATCCCAAAACCCCGATCCAGAGCGCCCGCGTCCTCGATCAGATGCAGATCGAGGGCGCGGAGATCGATCTCGCCACGCTGCGCAGCGATCGGCTCGATGCCGTACTGGCCGCGGCGCAGGGCGTGGTGGTGGTGGATGCCGAAAATGAGGCCGATCTGGCGCGGCTGATCGCGGCGGCGGCGCAACTGCGCGAGAAGCCGCTGCTGGTCGGGGCCGCCGGATTAAGCGATGCGCTGGGCGCTGCACTTTCGCTTCGCCCGGCCCGGCCGGTGCTGGCGGTGGTGGGGTCGATGAGCGACAGCGCCCAGCAGCAGATCGCCGCCCTGCAGCAGCAGCGGGCCGTTGAGATCGTGGAGGTGGACATCGCCGAGCTGTTTCAGCAGCCCGCCTGGCCGGAACGGGCGCACTGGATCGCGCAGGCGGCCGACGCACTGCGGGCCGGTCGCCATACGGTGATCCGCACCTGCCAGCATCGCGATCAGCGCCACGCGATCGATGCGCTCTGCCAGCAGCACAGCCTGACGCGTCAGCAACTGGGCGAGGCGATCTGCCGCTTACTGGGTGAGATGACCTTAAGTCTCTGCCGCGCCGCGCTGCCGCATGCGCTCTATCTGTCAGGCGGCGACGTGGCAATTGCTGTCGCACAGGCGCTGGGAGCCAGCGGCTTCAACATTCAGGGTCTGGTGGCGGGCTGTGTGCCGCACGGGGTTCTGCTTAACAGTGAATTTACTCTGCCGGTGATGACCAAAGCGGGTGGCTTTGGTGATGCAAATACGCTGGTGGCAGCCATTGGTTTTATTGAGGAGAAGTCGAGTGAATAAAATTATTGCGATCACCATGGGCGATCCGGCGGGCATCAGTCCGGAAATCATTATCAAATCACTCTCTGAAGGTGAGCTGAATGGCATTCCTGCCGTGGTGATTGGCTGTGCCAGCACGCTGCGCCGCATTATGGCGATGAACATCACGCCTCAGGCCGAATTACGGGTGCTGGATCGGGTGCAGGATGCACGCTTCGCACCGGGCATTATCAACGTCATCGATGAACCGCTGGCTGATCCCGCCGCCCTGAAACCTGGCGTAGTACAGAAAGAGGCGGGAGATCTGGCGTGGCGCTGCGTGAAGCGGGCCACCGAACTGGCGCTGGCGGGTGAGGTTCACGCCATTGCCACCGCACCGCTGAACAAAGAGGCGATGCATGCCGCCGGACATCTCTATCCCGGACATACCGAATTGCTGGCGCACCTGACCGACACCCGAGATTACGCGATGGTGCTCTACACCGATAAGCTGAAAGTTATTCATGTCACGACCCACATCGCGCTGCGCAAATTCCTCGATACGCTGAACCAGACGCGCATCAAAACGGTGATTGGCATGGCGGATACCTTCCTGCGCCGTGTCGGTTACAGCGCCCCGCGCATCGCGGTCGCGGGGGTGAATCCTCACGCCGGGGAAAACGGGCTGTTTGGCGATGAGGAGATCACCACGGTCGCGCCCGCGATTCAGGCGATGAAAGCGCAGGGCGTGGACGTTTACGGCCCCTGCCCGCCGGACACGGTGTTCCTGCAGTGCCAGGAGGGGCTGTATGACATGGTGGTGGCGATGTACCACGATCAGGGGCACATTCCGCTTAAGCTGCTGGGCTTCTATGATGGCGTCAATATCACCGCAGGCCTGCCCTTTATCCGCACCTCTGCGGACCACGGCACGGCGTTTGATATCGCCTGGACAGGTAAAGCGAAGTCTGACAGCATGGCGATCTCGATTAAACTCGCGATGCAGCTCGCTTAGGGAACTATGAACGGACAGAGCCGTCTTGACCAGATTATGGATTATCTGAAAAGCCATAATCTGGTGACTGTTGAGCAACTGGTCAGTGCCATCTCCGCCTCACCCGCCACGATTCGGCGCGATCTCATTAAGCTGGATAAAGAGGGCGTGATTAGCCGCAGTCATGGCGGCGTCACGCTGAATCGTTTTATTCCCGCTCAGCCCACCACGCTGGAGAAGATGCAGCGTAATCTGGCTGAAAAACAGGCGATCGCGACCTGCGCCGCCAGTTTCGTGCGGGCAGGGGATGCCGTTGTACTGGATGCGGGGACGACCATGCTGGAGCTGGCGCGACAGCTTACTCATCTGCCGCTGCGGGTGATCACTGCGGATCTGCACATTGCGCTGTTTCTGTCTGAGTTCAGGCAGATTGAAGTCACCATTATTGGCGGCCGGATCGACGATTCCAGTCAGTCCTGTGTGGGTGAGCATGGCCGCCGGTTGCTGCGCAGTATCTATCCCGATATCGCCTTTGTCAGCTGTAACTCCTGGAGCCTGGAGCGCGGGATTACCACGCCCACCGAGGAGAAAGCGGGGCTGAAACACGATCTGCTGGCCAATGCGGCCCGGCGGGTCTTGCTGGCGGACAGCAGCAAATATGGCTCCTGGTCGCTGTTCTGCGTGTCACCGGTGGACGATCTGACCGATGTTGTGACCGACCCCCGGTTAGATGAGTCGGTCTGCCAGACGCTGCGCGAACGCGGGATTACGCTGACACTGAGCTCCTGATAAACAGCACGCGCAGGTTACAGACGGTAACGCTGCGCGCCTGCTATTACAGGGTCTTCAGCCCCACGGAGGGGATGTTTCTGCCGTAATAGATCTCACGCATCTCTTTCCACAGCAGGTCGGTAATGCGCTTATGCTCCTGCGGCGTAAGATCTTCCGGGCGGGTGTTAAACAGATAGTGTTTGAGGTCGAACTCTTTCAGCAACATCTTGGTATGAAAGATGTTTTCCTGGTAAACGTTCACATCCACCATGTCATACATCGCTTTCATATCCTCTGACATGAAGTTCTGAATCGAGTTGATCTCGTGATCGATAAAGTGCTTCATCCCCTTCACGTCGCGGGTGAAACCGCGCACCCGGTAATCGACGGTGACGATATCGGACTCCAGCTGATGGATCAGGTAGTTCAGCGCCTTAAGCGGTGAGATCACGCCACAGGTCGAGACTTCAATGTCTGCGCGGAAGGTGCACAGTCCGCCTTCCGGATGGCTTTCCGGGTAGGTGTGAACGCAGATGTGACTTTTATCGAGATGGGCCACGACCGAGTTGGGCAGTGGGCCAGGATGCTCCGAGTTGTCGATATCCCGGGGATCGATAGGCTCTTCGCTGACCAGGATCGTGACGCTGGCACCCTGCGGCTCATAATCCTGGCGTGCGATGTTCAGAACGTTAGCGCCGATGATGGAGCAGGTCTCCGTCAGGATTTCCGTCAGACGGTTAGCGTTATATTGTTCATCGATATAGGCGATGTAACCATCGCGTTCAGCTTCAGTATTCGCATAGCAGATATCGTAAATACAAAAACTCAGGCTTTTTGTCAGGTTGTTGAAGCCATGTAGTTTTAGCTTTTGCAATTTCGTTCACCTCCTTAGAGATGCACTATCAGCACGCGGCAGATAACGCATCCAACAGATATTGCGGCAGAGCAAAGCTGCCGGTATGGATCGCTGGCGTATAGTAGCGGCAGCGCAGGCCAGCGTGTGCAAAG
The DNA here is from genome assembly GCF_051025615.1 of Pantoea phosphatilytica. Lineage (NCBI taxonomy): Bacteria > Pseudomonadati > Pseudomonadota > Gammaproteobacteria > Enterobacterales > Erwiniaceae > Pantoea > Pantoea phosphatilytica. Next base: position 73,739 of record NZ_JBPFDF010000002.1, on the reverse strand, counting down.
CGCGCCTGCAGCGTGGCGATATCAGGCTGGCGCAGCGCCGGGTTATCACTCGCCCAGGCAAAGGTCATGATACCGCCATAATAGGTCGGGATCGCCGCCTGATAGAAGCTGACATCCGCAAAGTAGTGACCCAGTTTACGATGACTGTTCACGGCTTCATCCTGCTGCAGGAAGCAGACGCCATTCTGCGCCACGAAGATGCCATTTTCATTAAGCGCCGCTTTGCAACCCGCATAAAATTCCGAGGTGAACAGGCTCTCGCCCGGCCCAATCGGGTCGGTGCAGTCAGAGATGATCACATCGAACTTCTCCTGCGTCTGATTAACGAAATTGACCCCGTCATCAATCACCAGCGTAAAGCGCGGATCGTCATAGGCACCGGCGCTGTGGTTCGGCAGATACTGGCGGCAGAAGGTCACCACGCCCGCGTCGATCTCGACCATAGTGATCTTTTCGACTCCGGGATGACGCGAGACTTCTCGCAGCATGGCGCCGTCGCCGCCGCCGATGATCAGCACATGCTTCGCCGCGCCATGAGCCAGCAGCGGAACGTGGGTCATCATCTCATGATAGATAAATTCGTCGCGTTCGGTGGTCTGCACGACGCCATCCAGCGCCATGACCCGGCCCATTGCCGCATTTTCGAAAATGATTAAATCCTGATGCGCAGTCTTCTCACGGTACAGCTCTTTATCCACCGTGAAATACTGGCCAAAACCGGCATGAAGGGTTTCATACCACGTCTCATTGTGGGCCATAGTGCTCTCCTCTGATGACATCGCCATGAAGATGGGCGGCACATGATAGCTAACAGTGACCGTGGTTGCACGGTCAATGTCCGGCTGCAGAGGGCGGGCGTGTTACCTGACGTAGGCCAGCAGGCTCAGTGAGTCCCGGGCCAGAGACTTGCACTTTTTGTCGTTGGTAATGGCGATGCCGCTGAGATCGCGATAGCTCTCTTCGCCCAGCGCCTTCATGTTGTAGTTGCTGTAGTTACTTAAATCCCAGCGGTTCTGCTGAGCGAAAAAGACCAGTGCTTTGCGGATCTGCGCGTCCGGGAGATCCTGGTAGCCGCAGTCATTCTTCAGATAGACGAAAACCGCCGTCAGATCGGCCAGATCTTCCGCTTCGGATTCGCTCAGGGCAAAGCTGGTGGAGGAGAAGCCAAGAAGTCCCGTCAACAGCAGGACCTTGATGCTTTGCTTCATAGTCATTCTCTTCAAGGGATATTGCTCATGACGTTAGCACAGTTGCTGTCAGGTTTTCGATTAATTTGCCGCGGCAGACCGGGTTGGCGCCCTTTTTTTCGTCAGATTCACACGGTGAGACTTGACCTTCCCATTAGGTCAGGGTTTAGGCTATCTGTTCCGATGCCACAAGGATGACTCCCATGCAACGTCGCCACTTCCTGAAACTCACCGCCGCACTGAGTGCAGCCGGAGCCTTACCGCTCTGGAGCCGTTCGCTGATGGCGGCCAGCCGCCCGCTGTTACCGATCCCCTCGCTGCTGGAACCCGATGCCCGCGGCAGCTACAGCCTGACGGCGATGCAGGGCACGACCCAATGGAATGGCAAAGCGGTGCCGACCTGGGGCTACAACGGCAGCCTGCTGGGGCCGGTGCTGAAGCTGCAGAGTGGCAAACCGGTAACGGTGAACATTCACAACCGGCTGCGTGAAGCGACGACGCTGCACTGGCACGGTCTGGAAATTCCGGGCGCAGTGGATGGCGGCCCGCAGGCGATAATTGCACCGGGTGGCTCACGGCAGGTCTCCTTTACCCCCGATCAGCCTGCGGCAACCTGCTGGTATCACCCGCATCTGCATGGCAAAACCGGGCATCAGGTGGCTCAGGGGCTGGCGGGCCTGATTCTGCTGGAGGACAAAGAGAGCGGCACGCTGCGGCTGCCCTCGCAGTGGGGCGTGGACGATGTGCCGCTGATCTTTCAGGATAAGCAGCTCACCCGGGAGGGTGACCGAATCGACTATCAGCTCGACGTGATGCGCGCCGCAGTTGGCTGGTTCGGCGACATGATGCTGACCAACGGCGTGCAGTATCCGCAGCATGCGGTGCCGCGCGGCTGGCTCAGGCTGCGCCTGCTCAACGGCTGTAACGCCCGTTCCCTGCAGATCGCCGCCAGCGATCGCCGTCCTCTCTATGTGATTGCCAGCGACGGCGGCCTGCTGGCCGAGCCGGTAAAGCTTGACGCGCTGCCGATGCTGCCGGGCGAACGCTTTGAGGTGATGATCGATACCTCGGACGGGCAGGCCTTCGACCTGGTGACGCTGCCCACAGAGCAGATGGGCATGACGCTGCCGCCGTTTGATCAGCCGCTGCCGCTGGTGCAGATCCTGCCGCTGCGGGTGATGGCGAGCGCCACGCTGCCGGATCGGCTGGCGACGCTGCCCGCGCTGCCGTCCACCGATGGCCTGACCACGCGCTGGCTGCAGCTGATGATGGACCCGCAGCTGGACCAGCAGGGTATGCAGGCGCTGATGCAGCGCTACGGTGAGAAAGCGATGGGCAAGGGCGGGCACGGGCATCACGCGATGCCGCAGAAGCAGGCGAAAGCCGCAGAGGAGCCGATGCCGGCGATGGATCACGGGGATCACAGCATGCATGACATGCCGGGTATGGCGCAGCCCGCCGGATACGATTTCCGCAACGGCAATAAGATCAACGGCAAAGCCTTCGATATGACCAAACCCTCGTTCGCCGTGAAGCTGGGTGAGAGTGAGAAGTGGACGATTTCAGGCGAAGGCGACGCGATGCTGCATCCGTTCCACATTCACGGCACGCAGTTCCGCATCCTCTCCGAGAACGGGAAACCGCCCGCCGCGCACCGGCAGGGCTGGAAAGATATGGTCAACGTGGACGGCGGGCGCAGCGAAGTGCTGGTTCGCTTCAACTATGTCGCCGCCGCCGAACACGCCTACATGGCCCACTGCCATCTGCTGGAGCATGAAGACACCGGCATGATGCTGGGCTTTACCGTGAGCTGATTACGCCTGTTCCAGCGCCAGCTTCACATCCTCGATCAGGTCGCTGGCGTTCTCGATGCCAATCGACAGCCGCACTGTGGCATCCGTGATGCCAATGCGCTGGCGCGCCGCCTGCGGCACACCGGAGTGAGTGGTGCTGCCAGGGTGGCTGGCCAGGGACTCCGTACCGCCCAGGCTGACCGCCTGTTTAAACAGCGTCAGGGCATTGAGAAAACGGAACGCAGCGGGCTGACCGCCGTTGATATCAAACGAGAAGGTTGAACCGGCGCCGCTGCACTGCTCACGCCAGGTTTTCCCTTCGGCGCTTTCCACATCCAGATAGGGCAGCCAGTGCAGCTTCGCCACCTTCGGGTGATCGCGCAGAAACGCCGCGACCGCCTCCGCATTGTGAAAGGCTTTCTCCATCCGCAGCGACAGGGTTTCCAGTGAGCGGCTGAGCATCCAGCTGGAGTGGGGATCGAGCTGGGTGCCGATGGCGCTGCGCAATGCACGCACTTTTGCCATCAGCGTTTTGCTGCCCATCGCCGCACCGGCAATCAGGTCAGAGTGGCCGCCCACATACTTTGTCAGCGAGTAGAGCGACAGATCCGCGCCCAGCGTCAGCGGCTGCTGGAACAGCGGACCGAGCAGGGTGTTATCGCAGGCGATAACGGGACGCGAACCCTGCCGCTGCTCAATTTCATCGGCAATCCGCGCGATCAGGCGGATATTGACCAGGCTGTTAGTCGGGTTCGCCGGGGTTTCAATCAGGATCACCGCCACCCGGCCCCGGCTTATGGCCTGCTGCGCCGCCTCACGCACCTTCCCCTCATCGTTACCGTCGCTGAAGCCGACCGCTTTAATATCCAGGTTGTGCAGCGTTTTGCTGATCAGGGTTTCGGTGCCGCCATAGAGCGGCTGGGAGTGCAGGATCACCTCACCCGGCCGGGCAAACGCCAGCAGGGTGGTGGAGATCGCGGCCATACCGGATGAGAAGAGCGAACAGCTCTCAGCCTGCTCATAGACCGCCAGACGATCTTCAACGATCTCGCTGTTGGGGTGGTTAAAGCGGGAGTAGACCAGGCCACCCGATTTACCCTCCGGCGGTTCACGACGCCCGGAGACGTAATCAAAAAAATCCCGCCCCTCTTCGGCGCTGTTGAAAACAAAAGTCGAGGTCAGAAAGACCGGCGGCTTCACTGCGCCCTCGGAAAGACGCGGATCATAGCCATAATTCAGCATCTGAGTTTCCGGGTGCAGCGGTCTGTCGCCGATATGCGTTTTTTTGTCTGAAGATGAAGTCATTGTGATCTCCGGCCAGCGGGACGAGTAGGGTAACAATCAGTCGGAAGAAGGCTACCACGCAGCGAAACATGCCGCTAAATGCCGGAATGTTCTAAGGTCATGCGCATTCCTGCCAGACGCGCAAAACGGGCGAGAATTTTTTTAACGTAATCGTTTGCTTCGGGCGTCGCCGCGCCGACGCGGCGGCGTCTGTGGTAGACTTCGGGGCTTTCTGACGTAACCGGGCTGAACGCAATGAAACACACTGTTGAAGTGATGATCCCTGAACAGGCAATCGCCACGCGCATCGCTGAACTGGGCAAAGAGATTAACGACCACTACCGCGACAGCGGCAGCGACATGGTGCTGGTGGGGCTGCTGCGCGGCTCCTTTATGTTCATGGCGGATCTCTGCCGCGCCATCGACGTGCCGCATGAGGTCGATTTTATGACTGCTTCCAGTTACGGCAGCGGCATGTCCAGCTCACGCGATGTGAAAATCCTGAAAGATCTGGATGAAGACATTCGTGGCAAAGATGTGCTGATCGTCGAAGATATCATCGACTCCGGCAACACCCTGAGCAAAGTGCGTGAGATCCTGCAGCTGCGTCAGCCAAAGTCACTGGCGATCTGTACCCTGCTGGATAAGCCAGAGCGCCGTGAAGTTGAGGTCAATGTCGAGTATGTCGGCTTTGCCATTCCCGACGAGTTCGTGGTCGGCTTCGGTATCGACTATGCACAGCACTATCGCCACCTGCCTTACATCGGCAAAGTGGTCCCGCTGGAATCCTGACAGGGCCTTAACCGCACATTCTTCCAAGGCCTGCAGCCGTTGTCTGGTGTAGGCTATGTCGCGCTTTTATGCCGCGATCGACTCAGGCGTCGCTGTTCATCTGCAGGTTAGCCATGCCGTGACGGTAACGCTGTTCGAGGATCTCCCGGCTGTTGGCCGTGACATCAAGGTTACGCAGACAGCCATCCTGAATACCGTATACCCAGCCGTGCAGGGAGACAGACTGTCCGCGTTTCCAGGCCGACTGGAGCACGGTTGAGTGCCCCAGGTTGTAGACTTGTTCAATAACGTTGATTTCGCACAGTTTGTCCAGGCGCTTATCCGGCGGGAGTTCCCCCAGCAACACGCTATGCTTGTACCAGAGGTCGCGGATGTGCAGCAGCCAGTTGTCGATTAACCCCAGCTCCGGGTTATCCATCGCCGCCTGCACGCCACCGCAGCCGTAGTGGCCGCACACAATAACGTGTTCCACTTCCAGCACTTCGATGGCGTATTGCACCACCGAGAGACAGTTCAGATCGGTGTGGATCACCAGGTTGGCCACGTTGCGGTGAACAAAAAGTTCGCCCGGCTCCAGTCCGGTCAGACGTTCGGCGGGAACGCGGCTGTCTGAGCAGCCAATCCACAGGAAGCGCGGTTTTTGTGCCTGGGCGAGCCGCTCAAAAAAGCCGGGATCTTCTTCAATCAGTAATTTTGACCATTCACGGTTGTTACTGATCAGGGTGTTGATATCTGTCATGGCGTTGAGCGACCGGTTACTGCGCAGAGTGCGCGCGCGTACTATAGGCCAGGGCCTGATAAATTTAAACGGCATTGTAATGCCATCAAAACAGGGTATGGATGCAGAATGACATATGCACTGGAACTTTCCGGGCTGACCAAGACCTATGCCGGCGGCGTACAGGCGCTGAAGGGCATCGATCTTAACGTCGAAGCCGGTGATTTTTATGCGCTGCTGGGGCCAAACGGTGCCGGTAAATCGACCACCATCGGGATTATCAGTTCGCTGGTGAACAAATCCGGCGGCAGCGTGCGGGTGTTTGGCTACGATCTGGAAAAAGATGTGGTCAACGCCAAACGCCAGCTTGGCCTGGTGCCCCAGGAGTTTAACTTCAACCCGTTTGAGACGGTGATGCAGATCGTCGTCAATCAGGCGGGCTACTACGGCGTCGAGCGTCGTGAGGCCAACCAGCGGGCGGAAAAATACCTGAAGCAGCTCGATCTGTGGGGCAAACGCGGTGAACGTGCGCGGATGCTCTCCGGCGGGATGAAACGCCGCCTGATGATCGCCCGTGCGCTGATGCATGAGCCGAAGGTGCTGATTCTGGATGAGCCGACGGCCGGGGTCGATATCGAACTGCGGCGTTCCATGTGGGTCTTCCTGAAAGATCTCAACGCCAAAGGCACGACGATTATCCTCACCACCCACTATCTGGAAGAGGCGGAGATGCTCTGCCGCAATATCGGCATCATCCAGAGCGGCGAGCTGGTGGAGAACACCTCCATGAAAGCGCTGCTCTCCAAGCTTAAATCAGAAACTTTTATCCTCGATCTGGCTCCGCGCAGTCCGCTGCCGACGCTGGAAGGATTCCAGTATCGTCTGACCGATACCTCCACGCTGGAAGTGGAAGTGCTGCGGGAGCAGGGGCTGAACAGCGTCTTCAGCCAGCTCAGCGCGCAGGGCGTGCAGGTATTGAGTATGCGCAACAAAGCTAACCGTCTGGAAGAGCTGTTTGTGGGTCTGACGACGCAGGGAAAAACAGGAGTTAAAGCATGACACATCTCTACTGGGTGGCGCTGAAAAGCATCTGGGCCAAAGAGGTTAACCGTTTTGCCCGCATCTGGATCCAGACGCTGGTGCCGCCGGTCATCACCATGACGCTCTATTTCATCATTTTTGGCAACCTGATCGGGTCGCGCATCGGTGAGATGCACGGCTTCAGCTATATGCAGTTCATCGTGCCGGGACTGATCATGATGGCGGTCATCACCAATGCCTATGCTAACGTGGCATCGTCGTTCTTCAGCGCCAAATTCCAGCGCAATATTGAAGAGCTGCTGGTCGCGCCGGTTCCCACTCACATCATCATCGCGGGCTATGTCGGTGGCGGCGTGGCGCGGGGTGTCTGCGTGGGGATTCTGGTCACGGCAATCTCGCTGTTCTTTGTGCCGTTCCATGTTCACTCCTGGGCGATGGTGGCGGTGACTCTGCTGCTGACCGCCATTCTGTTCTCTCTGGCAGGGCTGCTGAATGCCGTCTTTGCGCGCACCTTCGACGATATCAGCCTGATCCCGACCTTTGTGCTGACCCCGCTGACCTATCTGGGCGGTGTTTTCTACTCGCTGAGCCTGCTGCCCCCGATCTGGCAGGCTATCTCGAAGCTCAACCCGATCGTTTATATGATTAGCGGGTTCCGTTACGGCTTTCTCGGCATTAATGATGTGCCGCTGGCCTTTACCCTCTCGGTACTGGTGGCCTTTATTGTGGTCTTTTACGGGCTGGTCTATGCACTGATTCAGCGCGGTCGCGGATTACGCACCTGACGACAAAGAAAATGAAAAAGCCACGCAGCAATAAGCGCGTGGCTTTTTTTTTGTCTGTTAAAGCAGCAATCGTTGCGGTTGCGACTGGTCTTAAAAAAGAGCTCCGCGCCAGGGCCATCTGTTTATTTTTTCCTCTGCAGTCGCGTGCTGCCTCGCTTTGCTGCCCGCTGGCAATGAAATAACCCTAAGTTTTATCTGATATTACAAAGGGGGATATCGCTATCTTAATGATTCTCAAATGATAAATATTTTTTAAGATTAGCCCTAATGTCAGGCTGTTGTTTATTTTTAGTTGAGTTATCAGAATACGACGCGAATAAGCTTATTCCTCCGCTCAGGGAAAAAGAGTGGGACCGGGGTGTTTTCAATAATAAAAATGGCTTGCGAATCACGGCCAGTTTTTAATCAAAGGCAGGATAAGATGAATCGTATAACGTGGATCGATAATCTGCGGGGATTGAGTATTCTCGCAATCATTTTTTTGCACAGTACTATCGCCGTACATAATAACGCCGGACATTTTACCGCCTTCAGCAGCCTCTTAAATGAGATGCTGGCGCCGGTCAGACTGGGACTGATGTTCTTTGTGTCAGGGTTATTTGTCGATGCGGGATTAAAAAAAGGTCTGGGTCCTTTTTTTAATAATAAAGTGCGCAGTATTCTCTATCCATTTGTGGTCTGGGTTGCGGTTTATGGCGGGTTAAAAATCCTGTTCAGCTCCATGGCAAATACCCCGCAATCGCCGATGAATATTATTCTCTCGCACCTCACCGGTGGCGGTGATATGACCTGGTTCCTGCATTCGCTGTTTGTCTTCTTTATTGTGATTATCTTCGCGCGTCATCTGCCGTTTCTGCTGGTATTTGCCATCTGTATGGCACTGAGCTGGGCGCTGCCGGCGATTGATCCTGATGGTGTGTTTTCCAGCTTCGATAATACTCATATCAACAAATCGCTCTATCTGTTTGTTTTCTTCTATCTTGGTGATTATGTAGTGAGAAAGCAGGTCGATATTGCGGAAAAAGTTCAGCACGGCCCGACGCTGCTTATTTCGCTGGTCAGTTTTGTCGTGCTCTCCTGTCTGAATATCTTTGTACTGGATCGTCACGCCCTGGCGTTACTCTCACCGCTGGCGCTGCTGTCGGTGCCGCTGTTTGTCTGGATTGCGCTGAAGCTGAAGTCGGAACTGGTCTACTACATTGGCGTGAATTCGATTGTCTTTTACCTGTCGCATTATCTGGCGATTCAGTTCTTCAGTAAGATTGTGAAATTTGAAAGCCCGTCAGCCTGGGTGAACGATGTGAAGTTTATTTCGGCGTTTCTGGTGGCGCTGGCGTTACCGTGGACGTTGTGTCTGATGAGAAAACGTGGCTGGTTTAATTTCCTCTTTACGATGAAGAAATCATCGAAGCCGATGACAAGCAAGGCGGCTTAATCCGTCGCCATGAAAAAGGCCGGCCGTTTAACGGGCCGGCCTTTTTTTATCAGGCGATCTGCACTGGCACTGCTTTTGCCAGACGCTTCATCTGATTATCACCTTCGAAGTAGGCGACTTTGGGCTGCCACTGACGCGCTTCGGCATCGTCGACCTGCACGTAAGAGCAGATAATTAAAATATCGCCTTCACAGGCGCAGCGGGCGGCGGCGCCGTTGACCGAGATAATTTTAGAGCCGCGTTCAGCCGCGATAGCGTAGGTAGAAAAACGCTGACCGTTGGTGACGTTATAAATATCAATCGCTTCATATTGCAGAATGCCGGAAGCGTCCAGGAAATCCTGATCGATAGCGCAGGAACCTTCATAGTTGAGGTCCGCCTGTGTCACCTTGACGCGATGCAATTTGCCTTGCAGAACTGTGCGAATCATAGCCAGAAACCTTGTCAGAGAAAGAAAATAACCTGCCGCGGGGGGAATTACTGCGTCAGGTCAACGATTTGATTATCGATCAGGCGAGCGTTGCCCAGCCAGGCGGCCATCAGCACCACCGCGCGCTGGCTGTCCACCGTCAGGGGTTGCAGCGTGTCCGCATCGCAGATCGCCAGGCCATCCGGACGCAAGCCCTGCGCCAGCAGCGCGTCACTGGCCGCCTCAACGATCTCTTCAATGTGACGCTCGCCGTTCTCCAGCCGCGTCGCCATCTGTTTCATCACCTGGCTCAGCACCGGCGCCAGCCTGCGCTCTTCGGCCGTCAGGTAGCCGTTGCGTGAACTCAGCGCCAGGCCATCCTTCGCCCGCACGGTTGGCACGCCAACAATCTCAATGTCGAAGCCCATATCGGCCACCATCTTACGAATGATAGCCAGCTGCTGAAAATCCTTTTCGCCGAAACAGGCAATATCGGGCTGGACCAGATTAAAGAGTTTGCTGACGATGGTGGCGACGCCGCGGAAATGGCCGGGACGGCTGGCCCCTTCCAGCAGGGAAGAGAGCACCGGCACCTCAACGAAGGTCTGATTCTGTGCGCCCTGCGGATAGACTTCGGCAGGCGAGGGGGCAAAGACCACGTCTACCTGATGACGGTTCAGCTTTTCGCAATCCTCCTGCAGCGTGCGCGGGTAGCGCGCCAGATCGTCGGCACGATCGAACTGCATCGGGTTCACAAAGATCGAGACGATGACGATGTCGCCACGCGCGCGCGCTTCATCCACCAGCGTCAGATGCCCTTCATGCAGATTACCCATAGTGGGCACCAGCGCAATGCGTTTACCCTGCTGACGCCAGCGACGGACTTCCTGGCGCAGCATCAGCAGCGTTTCAATGATCAACACGATGACTCTCCCGGATTACTGGAAACTGTGCTCTGCCGCCGGATAGGTTCCGGCCTCGACATCGGCGATATAGCGGCGAATGGCGGCGCGCACGTCGCCGGTCTCCGCTAGGAAATTTTTAGCAAACTTAGGGATATGGCCGCCGGTCACGCCCAGCGCGTCATGCATCACCAGAATCTGCCCGTCAGTGACGTTACCGGCGCCGATGCCGATCACCGGAATGGTGAGCGCGTCGGTAATGCGCTGCGCCACGGAGACCGGAACGCACTCCAGCACCATCAGCTGCGCGCCTGCGGCTTCCAGCGCCAGTGCATCCGCCAGCAGCTGCTCGGCGCCCGCGTCGTCGCGGCCCTGCACTTTATAGCCGCCAAAGATATTCACAGACTGAGGGGTCAGGCCGAGATGGCCGCACACCGGCACCGCCCGCTCGGTCAGCATCTGCACGCTTTCCGCCAGCCAGCTGCCGCCTTCCAGCTTCACCATGTTGGCCCCGGCCCGCATCAGCTGTGCGGCGCTGTTGAAGGTCTGCTCTGGCGTGGCGTAACTCATGAACGGCAGATCGGCGAGCAGCAGGGCCTGCGGCGCGCCACGGCGAACCGCTGCGGTATGGTAAGCGATGTCGCTGACCGTCACCGGCAGGGTGGAATCATGCCCCTGTACCGTCATCCCTAACGAATCACCGACCAGCAGAACCTGAATGCCTTCCTCGGCAAACAGACGGGCAAAACTGAAATCGTAGGCGGTCAGCGTGGCAAACTTTTTACCGCTGGCCTTGGCCTGACGCAGATGGGAAATCGTGGTGGGCTTCATGGCGCTCTCAACTCAGGAATTCTGATGCGCGCAGTTTACTGGATAGCGTGAAAGAGCGGAATCACAGATGTGCGTTTGTCGCGTCAGCCGTGCCAAAGCACGATGCTGCGGGTATCAAGAGCGGTCAGAAAGGGGCGAAGCGGGCGGCCATCCGGCAGAGAGGCATCCGGTGCAATCGCCAGCAGCGGCACCAGCATAAAGGCGCGGTTCAGCAGGTCATAGTGCGGCACAGTCAGCCGCGGCGTGTTGATGTGCGCCTCGCCGAACAGCATCAGATCGATATCCAGCGTGCGCGGTCCCCAGCGTTCCGCTTTGCGTACCCGGCCATGCTCATGTTCGATGCGCTGGGTATGGTCCAGCAGCGCCTCTGCACTGAGATCGGTCTCCAGCGCCACGGCGGCGTTGAGAAAGTCGGGCTGATCGGGCGGGCCATAGGGCGGTGTGCGATAAAACGGAGAGGTCGCGATGCGCTGCGTCTGCGGCAGCGCATCGAGTGCGGTCAGCGCTGCATCAACCTGATGCAGCGGATCGGCCAGATTGCTGCCTAACGCGAGGTAAACCCGGGTCATGAGACGTTGTGGTTGTCGCGACGGGGGGCGGAAGAGCGGCGGCGCGGACGGCGCGAGCGGTTGCGTGGCACCGGATCGTCGCCCAGGTTATTCAGCATGTTCTTCTGCTGTGGCGGAGCCGCCACCTGGAACTCGCCCCACCACTGGCTCAGACGCAGCAGTTCCGGGTTATTCTCCACCTCTGCACGCAGCGCCAGCAGATCGTAAGCCGCGCGGAACTTCGGATGCTCCATCAGTTTCCAGGCACGTTTACCGTGACGACGCGACATGCGCAGCTGCAACAGCCAGATATCGCGGATCAGCGAGGTGATACGTTTCGGAATCGCCAGCGCGCGGCACGCTTCATCCAGCGTGTCGTTCATCGCCATCGCAAAGGCTTCGAAGTAGGTCAGGCCGCTCTCCTGCGCAATGCGTTCTGCCGCTTCGAGCTGCGGATACCAGAACATGGCAGCAAACAGGAACGCCGGGTTAACGCGCATCTCATTGTGAATGCGGTTATCGGTGTTTTTCAGCACCTGCGCCACCATCCGCTCCATATGGCTGTCGCTGTTTTCCGTGAAGTTGCGCGCCAGCGTCGGGAACAGCGGCTGGAACAGCTGATATTCACAGAGTTTGAGATAGGTGCTGTAGCCGTAACCCGCCTGCAGCAGTTTCAGGGACTCTTCAAACAGGCGTGCGGGCGGAATGTCACGCAGCAGCGAGGCCAGACGCGGAATCGGCTCAGCGGTTTCCGGCGCGATGCGCATATTGAGTTTGGCGGCAAAGCGCGCAACGCGCAGCATACGGACCGGATCTTCGCGATAGCGGGTTTCCGGATCGCCAATCAGACGGATAATGCCTGCTTCCAGATCGCTGATGCCGCCCACATAGTCGCGGACGGTGAAATCGGCCACGCTGTAGTAGAGGCTGTTGATCGTCAGATCGCGGCGCTGGGCGTCATCTTCAATAGAGCCGAAAATGTTATCGCGCAGCAGCATACCGCTCTGGGCGCGCTGCGAACTGTTGCGATCCTCATCGGGCTCTTCCGCCTGATGGTGACCACGGAAGGTAGCGACTTCGATCACCTCCGGGCCGAACATGACGTGCGCCAGACGGAAACGGCGGCCTACCAGGCGACAGTTGCGGAACAGCTTGCGCATCTGCTCAGGCGTGGCATTGGTCGTGACGTCGAAATCCTTGGGTTTTTGCCCTAGTAGCAAATCGCGCACGCCACCGCCTACCAGATAGGCTTCATAACCGGCTTTATTCAGGCGATAGAGCACTTTGAGGGCATTTTCGCTGATGTCTTTACGTGAGATGGTATGGCTTTCACGAGGAATGATGGTCATAAGACGCTCTGGTTCAACCTCTGCTGGGGCTTCCTCTTCATCTCGCTTCAGGACTTTCCGGCAAAAATTAGCTACTCGGGTAAAAATGGGACACCTCGACAGTGGCAATAAGGGTGTAGGTAAAATCAGCGGCTAATCATAGCCTGTTGAGAACCGTTTGAGAATGCTGTTGTCTGTGCATCCGGTTTCAGGGCGTTCTCCTGCGGCATCAAAGCGATATTCCACTGTGCCACCGCATCAGACAGCAGTTTCTCCTGCGTTAAGTCCTGCCAGCCGCTGGAAACCGGCTGCCCGAGGAAGCGTAACGCTGCAACCAGCAGCGGTCGGGCATCGCCCTCCGGCAGGGCGGGAGCGTGATTCTGCTTCGATAACTTATTGCCATCGTGATTCAGCGCCAGTGGCAGATGCATCCAGTCGGGCACCGGCCAGCCAAATTGCTGATAGAGCGCAATCTGGCGTACCGTCGGCTCAATCAAATCTGCGCCGCGCACCACCTCAGTGATGCCCTGAAAGTGATCGTCGACGACAACCGCCAGGTTATAGGCAAACAGGCCATCCCGGCGGTGAATGATAAAATCTTCCTGCGCCAGCGCGGGCTCCGCCTCTATCCGACCGCGCAGGCGATCCTCAAAGGCCAGAACCGGCGTATGCTGGCGTAAACGCAGTGCGGCATTCTCCGGTCCGCGCTGCCGATCGCGACAGTAGCCATCATAGAAGCCACCCATCTGCTGGATGCGGCGTCGGGTACAGGTGCAGTAATAGCTCTGACGATGCGTCCGGAGCCAGTCCAGCGCCTCACGATAGGCCTCATGACGCTGAGACTGCCAGAGCACCTCACCATCCCACGTTAAGCCATAGTGTTCCAGCTGTTGCAGAATGCGGCTGGCGGCACCCGGTACCTCGCGGGGGGGATCGATATCTTCAATCCTTACCCGCCAGAGGCCATTCTGCGCGCGCGCACTCAGGTAACTGCCCAGCGCAGCAATCAGCGAGCCAAAGTGAAGTTCACCAGACGGAGAGGGGGCGAAACGGCCGATACAGGAGGATGACATAGGGGTCAGAAGTGACCACGCAGGGAACGAAACAGCAGGTGCTCCACTGCGTGGTAACAGGCTGGACGCGGCATCAGCCGGCCATTTGTTTCTCACGAATTTCTGCTAACGTCTTGCAGTCGATGCAGAGATCGGCTGTCGGACGTGCTTCGAGACGGCGGATGCCAATCTCAACGCCACAGGAATCGCAGTAACCGAAGTCGTCATCTTCGACTTTCTTCAGCGTCTTCTCGATCTTTTTAATCAGTTTACGTTCGCGATCGCGGTTGCGCAGTTCCAGGCTGAACTCCTCTTCCTGTGCGGCACGGTCAACCGGGTCCGGGAAGTTGGCAGCTTCATCCTGCATGTGCGATACGGTACGATCGACTTCGTCCCGCAATTGATTACGCCAGGCTTCCAGAATCTTACGAAAATGAGTCAGCTGTGCGTCGTTCATATACTCTTCGCCAGCCTTCACCTGATAAGGTTCGACTCCGGCGATAGCGAGAATACTCAGGGACGATGTTTTACGGTTTTGACCTTCTTGCATGTTGCTTCTCCTGGATAACACGCACTATACCCTTTCACTGACGTCTCGCAGGGGCGGGACTGCCAGCCTGCATTTGACCTCTGCGGGGTACATCGATCCCCCATTGGGGAAAAAAACAGGCCGCTATAAATAACAGAAGCAGTCAGGGTTGGCAATTCTTCATGAACACACCTTGACAAGCCTGTGAGGAACAGCGTATTCGGCGTTTAGCACAGAACATTCTTAGCACATAAAATTGCAAAAGATATTACAAGGTTACGCTGATCGGCGATTTAAGAAACATCCCCTGCGCCGACAGTGCTGCCTGGTACGCTAAAACCTCTACACCCTCCTGCTGCGCCTGAGCCAGTTGTTCTGCATACGCCGCATCGATGTGGCGTGCCGGGGAAACGTCCTCAATCCCCGAGTGCAGAACGGCAAACAACAAAACGGCCCGATGGCCCTCTGCCGCCACTGTCGCCAGTTCACGCAGATGCTTTTGGCCTCGAATCGTCACCGCATCCGGAAAATACCCTTTGCCTTCATGTAAAAGAGTGACGGATTTGACCTCAATATAGCAGTTGCGCCGGGCCTCTGCTTTGAGCAGGAAATCAATTCTGCTTTTTTCAGTACCATATTTAACTTCGGCCTGACGCTGGCTGTAACCGGCCAGTGCGGGCAGCCAGTTCTGATCCAGCGCTTCGGCCACCAGCTGGTTGGCACGCAGAGTATTGACACCGATCCAGTGACCCTGCTGCGTTTCGGTCAGCTCCCAGCTATGGGGGTATTTGCGCGTCAGGCTGTCGGAGGTGGAGTACCAGACCCGATCGCCCGGCGTGGCGCAGCCGGTCATGGCACCGGTGTTGGCGCAGTGGATCGTCAGCACCTCACCGTCGGGCGTCACAACATCGGCCAGAAAGCGTTTATAGCGGGCGATCAGACGGGCGGGTTTAAGGGGCGGAGAGAAGTGCATGCGGATCCTGAGAAGAGAGTGGCCAGCTGGCCAGTGCGCGATAGCGGGTCCGGCCCCGGCTGAACTCAGAGGCGAACAGTGAAAAACGGGAGACGCGAAAACGCCAGTGAAAGCCGCGCGGCGGCAACGCTACCGGCTGCGTAGCGTGACGTAGCAGCGTAATGTGCGGATGAAACGGCTGCGGGCTCTGGTGACAGCCATGCCGGGCGGCCTGCGCCCGCAGCAGGCTGGCGAGCTGCAGCAGACCGCGCGGCGCGCGCTGGCAGCCGAGCCAGACCACGCCGGGGCGCGGCCAGTGTCCGGCGTCATCCAGATCGAGATCAAAGCCGGGCTGAACGATGCGTGACGCCAGGGTCTGCAGGCGCTGTGAGGTGTCCGGCGTCACCTCACCCAGAAACGCCAGCGTCAGGTGCAGATTCGCCGCGGCGACCGGCACGCCCGCCTCCGCCGGAAAGGTGTCGGCTCGCCAGCGCACCAGCGCCTGCTGCATATCGTCAGGCAGGCTGAGGGCAAAAAATAAGCGTTGTGTCGCCATGGCGCTCTCCGGCAAATATCACATGCTACAATGCGCGTCATCTTAGCACAGGCAGAAGCGGAGTTTGCTGTGAGCGATTTACCGGTTAGCGCGGTGCTGCCTGACCTTCTGGCGGCGCTGAAAGAGGCCTCTCAAATCCTGCTGGCCGCCCCTACGGGCGCGGGCAAATCGACCTGGCTGCCGCTGCAGCTGTTACAGCAGGCGGGGCTGCCGGGACGGATCATCATGCTGGAGCCACGGCGGCTGGCGGCACGTAACGTGGCGCAGCGTCTGGCAGAGCAGCTGGGCGAGCAGCCGGGGGCCACGATCGGGTTCCGGATGCGCGGCGAAAGCTGCGTCGGCCCTCAGACCCGGCTGGAAGTGGTCACGGAAGGGATGCTCACGCGGATGCTGCAGCAGGATCCGATGCTGGAGGGCGTGTCACTGGTGATCCTCGACGAATTTCATGAACGCAGCCTGCAGGCGGATCTGGCGCTGGCGCTGCTGCTCGATGTGCAGCAGGGGCTGCGCGACGATCTGAAGATTCTGCTGATGTCCGCCACGCTGGATAATGCCCGGCTGGCGGCACGGCTGCCTGATGCGCCGCTGATCGTCTCAGAGGGGCGCAGCTTTCCGGTCGAACGGCGTTATGCGTCACTGAATCAGACGGTGCGGTTCGAAGAGGCGGTCGCCCGGGAGGTCGCCCAGCTGCTGCGGGACGAGAGCGGCTCGCTGCTGCTGTTTCTGCCTGGCGTGGCGGAGATCGAGCGGGTGAAGCGCGAGCTGGAATCCCGGATCGGTGACGATGTGGATCTGACCCCGCTGTATGGCGCGCTGCCGCTGGCGGCGCAGCGACAGGCGATTCTGCCCGCCGCCGCCGGACGCCGTAAAGTGGTGCTCGCCACCAATATTGCCGAGACCAGCCTGACCATTGAGGGGATCCGGCTGGTGGTCGACAGCGCCCTGGAGCGCAGCGCCCTGTTTGACGCCCGCAGCGGGGTCACGCGCCTGCAGACCCAGCGGATCAGTCAGGCCTCAATGATCCAGCGTGCGGGCCGTGCGGGGCGACTGATGCCAGGGATCTGTCTGCATTTACTGCCTCAGGAGCAGGCCGCGCGTGCGGCGGCGCAGAGTGAACCGGAGATCCTCAGCAGCGATCTCTCCTCGCTGTGGCTGGATCTCCTGCAGTGGGGCTGTACACAGCCCGGGCAACTGCAGTGGCTGGATGAACCGCCCGCCCGCCACCTCGACGCGGCAAAACAGCAACTGACCCGGCTGGGGGCACTGGACAGCCACGGCCTGCTGAATCCGCTGGGACGGCGCATGGCGCAGCTGGGCTGCGATCCCCGCCTTGCGGCGCTGCTCTGTGCCGCAGGAGACGATCCGGATGCGGTCGCCAGCGCCGCGCTGCTGGTGGCGATTCTGGAAGATCCGCCGCGCAGCGGCAGCGCCGATCTGCGCGATGCGCTGCACCGGCCTCAGCCTCAGTGGCTGCGGCGGGCGCAGCAGTGGCAGCAGCGGCTCCGGATCCGGGGCGGCCGGGTCGATGATGACCGTTTTGCCGGACTGCTGGCGGCCGGATTTGGCGATCGGCTGGCGCGGCGGCGCGACCAGAGCGGACGCTATCAGCTGGCTAACGGGCTGGGTGCCAGGCTTGATGAGCAGGATGGCCTGACGCGCAGTGAATGGCTGATCGCTCCCGCCCTGTTGCAGACCAGCGCCACGCCGGATGCCCGTATGTTGCTGGCCCTGCCGGTCGATATTGAATCCCTGTGCCAGCAGCAGCCGGCACTGGTGGAGCGCCGGACTGAAGTGGAGTGGGATGAAGAGAAAGGCACACTGCGGGCGTTAAGGCGTGAGCAGATCGGCGCGCTGGTGCTGAAAACCCAGCCGATGGCGCGCCCGGAGCCGGAGGTGCTGCATGCCGCCATGCTGCGCTGGATCGGCGAAAAGGGGCTGTCGGTGCTGGGCTGGACCACAGAGGCTGAGCAGCTGCGTCTGCGCATCCAGTGTGCGGCGCAGTGGCTGCCGGAAGAGCACTGGCCCGCTACCGATGACAGCACGCTGCTTGAGAGCCTGTCACAGTGGCTGCTGCCGCAGATGTCAGCCGTGCGCGATCTCCGCAGCCTGCAGGCGGTGAACCTGACGACCGCACTCTTACATTTACTCACATGGTCACAACGCCAGCGGCTGGATAGTGCGCTGCCAACTCATTACACTGTGCCGACCGGAAGCAGGCTGCCCATTCGCTACGATGCAGATAAGCCGCCCGTATTGGCGGTGAGGATTCAGGAGATGTTTGGCGAAGCGCGTAATCCGGCGGTCGCCGACGGGCGCGTCCCGCTGGTGCTGGAGCTGTTATCGCCCGCCCAGCGCCCGCTGCAGATCACCCGCGATCTGGCGGCGTTCTGGCGGGGAGCCTGGCCGGAGGTCAGGAAAGAGATGAAAGGGCGCTATCCTAAACATCTCTGGCCAGAGGATCCGGCCACCGCCTTACCCACAAGGCGGACCAAAAAAATGTCCCCGCAGGGTTGAGTCCACTGGATCGAATTCAGAGGGTTCTGCCATGCGGCACGCGAGAAAGCAGTTAGAGTAGCGGCGCTGCCGTAAGCACTGCCTGGAGAAGAAAAGTAATGTCTGGGAACGATCGCGAACCAATTGGGCGCAAAGGTAAAGCGTTGCCGCCGCGCAGCAGTACGGGCCGGGGACGACGCAGGGATATCGAACAGGATATCGGTCAGGACGATTTTAATGATGACGAGGAGGAAGCGACGGTGCCACGTAAAGGTAAAGGTGGAAAACCGCCGCGCGGCAAACGCCGTTGGCTGGGATGGATAATCAAACTGTTCCTGGTGTTTGTGGTGGTGATGGCCGCGTGGGGCATCTACCTCGACTCGGAAATTCGCAGCCGCATCGACGGTAAAGTGTGGCAACTGCCCGCTACCGTCTATGGCCGCATGGTCAGCCTGGAACCGGGCATGGCTTATAACAAAAGTGAAATGGTGGCGCTGCTGGAAGGTACCCAGTATCGCGAAGTCTCCCGGATTACCCGCCCTGGCGAGTTCTCGGTGAAGGGCAACACGATTGAACTGCTGCGTCGCCCGTTTGATTTCCCCGACAGTAAAGAGGGGCAGATCCACGCACGCATGAGCTTCACGAAGGATGAGCTGAGCGAGATTAAAAACCTCGAAACCGGCCGCGATTTTGGCTTTTTCCGCCTCGATCCGCGCCTGATCACCATGCTGCAGTCGCCGAACGGTGAACAGCGGCTCTTCGTTCCGCGTACCGGCTTCCCGGATCTGCTGGTCGATACGCTGATCGCCACCGAAGACCGTCACTTCTATGAGCATGATGGCATCAGCCCCTACTCGATTGGTCGCGCCTTCCTGGCGAACATCACGGCCGGTAAAGCGGTGCAGGGCGGCAGTACCCTGACACAGCAGCTGGTGAAGAACCTGTTCCTCACCAACGAGCGTTCGCTGTGGCGTAAAGCGCGTGAAGCCTATATGGCGGTGATCATGGATGCGCGCTACAGCAAAGATCGCATTCTGGAACTCTACCTGAACGAGGTCTATCTCGGTCAGGCGGGCAGCGATCAGATCCGTGGTTTCCCGCTGGCGAGCCTCTACTACTTTGGCCGTCCGGTTGATGAACTGAGTCTGGATCAGCAGGCGATGCTGGTCGGCATGGTGAAAGGTGCGTCACTCTACAATCCGTGGCGTAACCCGAAACTGGCGCTGGAGCGTCGCAACCTGGTGCTGCGTCTGCTGCAGCAGCAGAAAGTGATCGACCAGGAGCTGTATGACATGCTGTCGGCGCGTCCGCTGGGCGTCCAGCCGAAAGGCGGCGTTATCACGCCACAGCCTGCCTTTATGCAGATGGTGCGCAACGAACTGCAGGCGAAGCTGGGCGATAAGATCAAGGATCTCTCCGGCGTGAAAATCTTCACCACGCTGGATCCGGTCTCCCAGGATGCGGCTGAAAAAGCGGTGATTGATGGCATTCCGACGCTGAAAAAACAGCGTGGCCTGAAAGATCTGGAAACGGCGATGGTGGTGGTCGACCGCTTCAGCGGCGAAGTGCGTGCGATGGTCGGCGGGGCAGATCCGCAGTATGCCGGTTATAACCGTGCGCTGCAGGCGCGCCGCTCAATCGGTTCACTGGCGAAACCGGCGACCTACCTTACCGCGCTGAGCCAGCCGAACAGTTACCGGCTGAACAGCTGGATTGCGGATGAGCCGATTGCGCTGAAGCAGCCTAACGGCAGCATCTGGAAGCCGATGAACGACGACCGTCGCTTCAGCGGTAAAGTCATGCTGGTGGATGCACTGACCAACTCCATGAACGTGCCGACGGTTAACCTCGGGATGACGCTGGGTCTGGATGCGGTGGTGGAGACATGGAACAAACTGGGCGTACCGAAAGATCAGCTGCATCCGGTTCCGGCGATGCTGCTGGGTGCCCTGAACCTGACGCCGGTTGAAGTGGCGCAGGCGTTCCAGTCGATCGCCAGCGGCGGCAACCGCGCGTCGCTGTCCGCCGTGCGTTCGGTGATTGCGGAAGATGGCAGCGTGCTCTATCAGAGCTATCCGCAGGCGCAGCGTGTTGAACCGGCGCAGGCCGCATATCTGACACTCTACACCATGCAGCAGGTTGCCGATCACGGCACCGCCCGTGCGCTGGGCGCGCGTTTCCCGAATGCGCATCTGGCCGGTAAAACCGGGACCACTAACGACCTGGTCGACAGCTGGTTTGCCGGTATTGATGGCAAAGAAGTGGCGATCACCTGGGTGGGACGCGACAACAACCAGCCGACTAAACTCTACGGTGCCAGCGGGGCGATGCAGCTCTATCGTCGCTACCTGGATATCCAGGCACCGATGCCGCTGCAGCTGACGCCGCCGGAAGATGTGTCGATGATGAATGTGGACTCTGCCGGGAACTTTGTCTGCGGCACGGGCAGCAGCACCTGGCGTTCGCTGCCGGTGTGGGCGCTGGATCCGAATGCGCTGTGTCAGCAGCAGCAGCAACAGATTCAGCAGCAGCAACAGCTGTTCGATCAGCAGCAGCAGCAACAGCAGCCGGCTCAGCAGCCGCAGGAGCAGAAGGATAGCGACGGCGTAGCGGGCTGGATAAAAGATATGTTTGGCAAATAAACCGGTCTGACCGGTTAAAAAGGGCGCTCCGGCGCCCTTTTTTTTATCCCTGACGATCCGGCGCGTGCTGGCCTGCGCAGGCTGTCACAGCGGGGATTTCCGCTTGCAGTGCCGGAGGCCTTTCGCATATTATCGAAACGTTATAATAATCATTATCGTTTCGATTCGCTTGACTGCGCCTACTGTCCAGAGACACTTTTATGAACGTGCGAACGACTTTTTCTGACAACACCCAAAAAACCTTTTCCCGTCCTCTTCTGGGCATCCTGATCACCCTCAGTCTCAGCGCCAGCCTTCACGCGGCGCAGCCGGAAACCCTGGTCGTCTCGGCCGAGGGCGGCAGCGGCGTCGAAGCGGAAAACCCCTGGGGCCCGGCACCGACGGTCGCGGCCAAGCGCAGCGCCACCGGTACCAAAACTGATACGCCGATTGAAAAAAACCCGCAGTCTGTCTCCGTGGTGACCCGCGAAGAGATGGCGATGCGCAACGTCACCAGCGTCAAAGGGGCGTTTAACTACACCCCTGGCGTGCTGACCGGAAACCGCGGCAGCTCAGACGTTTATGATGCCCTGTCGATTCGTGGCTTCAGCGAAACCAATACCAATCAGTATCTCGATGGCCTGAAACTGCAGGGGGATAACTACTCTGAGTTTGCCATCGATCCCTACTTCCTGGAGCGCGCCGAACTGCTGCGCGGCCCGGTTTCCGTACTGTATGGCAAAAGCAATCCCGGCGGTGTGGTTGCGCTGGTGAGCAAGCGGCCGACGCAGGAAACCCTGCGTGAAGTGCAGTTCCAGATGGGCAACGATAATCTCTTCTCGACCGGCTTTGATTTCGGCGGGGCGCTGGATGATGACGGCGTCTACAGCTATCGACTGACCGGCCAGGCGCGCAGTCAGGATGCGCAGCAGGCGATGAACAAAGAGAAGCGCTACACCATCGCTCCCTCATTCAGCTGGCGTCCCGACGATCGCACCCGCATCGATCTGCTGACCTATTTCCAGAACGAGCCGGAAACCGGCTATTACGGCTGGCTGCCGCGGCAGGGCACTGTCGTACCCATTACCCGCGCCGACGGCAGCCAGTACAAACTGCCGACTGACTTCGATGAAGGTGAGCAGAGCAACAAAATTTCGCGCACCACCAAAATGGTGGGTTATAACGCTGAGCACAGCCTCAACGACACCTGGACGCTGCGTCAGAATCTGCGTTACGCCGATCTGCGCACCGACTATCGCAGCATCTACGGCAACGGTTTTATCCCGGCCACGCAGGCGATCACCCGTGGCTCCGCGACCTCGCACGAGAAGCTGAACCAGTTCGCGGTGGATAACCAGGCGCAGGCAAAATTTGCGACCGGCCAGGTGGATCATA
Organism: Pantoea phosphatilytica; assembly: GCF_051025615.1. Lineage (NCBI taxonomy): Bacteria > Pseudomonadati > Pseudomonadota > Gammaproteobacteria > Enterobacterales > Erwiniaceae > Pantoea > Pantoea phosphatilytica. The sequence goes on along the minus strand of NZ_JBPFDF010000002.1, from coordinate 51,088 downwards.
CGCTGCTGCTGGGCGTGGATTATCAGCGGACGCGTAACGATATTGATGCCGCCTTCGGGAGTGCAGCCTCTCTGAATGCCATTCATCCGCAGTATGGCAATGACGCAAATGTCGGGGCCCCTTTCCCCTATCAGTATCTGAATAAGCAGGAGCAGACTGGCCTGTATACGCAGGATCAGATGGAGTGGAACCGCTGGGTGCTGACGTTGGGTGGCCGCTACGATTATGCAATGACCTCCGCGCTGAACCGTAATGGTGATTCCGAAATTAAAAACCACGATCAGGCGTTTACCTGGCGCGGTGGTCTTAACTACGTTTTCGACAATGGGATCGCGCCCTATTTCAGCTACAGCGAATCCTTCATTCCTACGGCAGGTACAACATCTGGCGGGCAACCTTTTGATCCGTCCCGTGCGAAACAGTATGAAGCGGGGGTGAAGTATGTGCCGAAAGATCGTCCGGTGGTGCTTACCGCCGCGCTTTATCAGCTGACGAAAACCAAAAACCTGACTGCGGATCCGAACAATGTGCTTTTCAGCGTGCAGAGCGGTGAGATCCGGTCACGCGGCGTGGAGCTGGAAGCGAAAGCGGCGCTGAATGCCAACGTTAACCTGACGGCTTCTTACACCTACACCGATGCGGAATATACTGAAGACACGTTGCTGAAAGGCAAAACGCCGGTGCAGGTGCCGAAAAATATGGCCTCACTCTGGAGCGACTACACCTTCCACGAGACCGCCTTATCGGGCGTGACGGTGGGGGCGGGTGTACGTTATGTCGGCGAGAGCCAGGGGCTTTACAGCACTGGCGCACAGCAGAACCAGAACTTTAAGGTGGCCGGTTACACTACGGTTGATGCGGCGCTGAAATATGACCTGGGCCGTTTCGGCCTGCCGGGATCAACCGTGGGCGTCAACGTCAACAATCTGTTCAACCGTGACTACGTCGCCAGCTGCTACCGTGAATACGCCTGCTACTGGGGCGCGGAGCGTAAGATTGTCGGCACCGCGACCTTCAGGTTCTGATTTAACCGGGCGCGCCAGCGCCCGTTCGCTACAGGGATAACCATGCCGCATCCTCACCCAGAAGAGTCGACCTTTACACTGGACAACGCCGGTTTTGAGGTGCCAGGTCGCACGCTGCTTCAGCCGCTGTCGCTGACCTTTCCGCCGGGCAAAATGACCGCACTGATTGGTCATAACGGCTCCGGCAAGTCGACGCTGCTGAAGATGCTGGGTCGTCATCATGCGGCCAGCCACGGCGAGGTGCGGCTGAATCAGCAGCCGATCGGGCAGTGGAACAGCAAAGCCTTTGCCCGCGAAGTCGCCTTTCTGCCGCAGCAGTTACCGGCGGCAGAAGGAATGACGGTTCGCGAACTGGTGGCGATTGGCCGCTACCCCTGGCACGGCGCACTGGGGCGCTTTGGTCAGGAGGATCGCGACAGAGTCGACGAGGCGATTGCTCAGGTCGGGCTGAAGCCCTTTGCCGGACGGCTGGTCGACAGCCTGTCGGGCGGCGAACGTCAGCGCGCCTGGCTGGCGATGATGGTGGCGCAGAACAGCCGCTGTCTGCTGCTGGACGAACCGACGTCGGCGCTGGATATCGCCCATCAGGTCGAGGTGCTGGCGCTGATAAAAACGCTGAGCCAGCAGCGAGGATTAACGGTGATTGCGGTACTGCACGATATTAATATGGCTGCGCGCTACTGCGACCATCTGGTGGCGCTGCGTCAGGGCGCGATGATTGCCGACGGGGACGCCGACGCCCTTATGCAGGCTGACGTGCTGGCGGCGATTTATGGCATCCCGATGGGCATCCTGCCACATCCGCAGGGCGGCGCGCCGGTCAGTTTTGTCTGTTAAGGAAGTATGATGCCCGATCTTGAACGCCGCAGGCTGATGCTGGCGCTGGCGGCCTCACCGCTGTTTTGTGTCATCCCCCTGCGTGCCGCCACACCCCGGACCGGCCGTATTATCGCGCTGGAGTGGTTACCCACCGAGCTTCTGCTGGCACTGGGCATCACGCCTTATGGGGTGGCCGATCTGCACAACTACAACATCTGGGTCGGACAGCCATCGCTTCCCGCTGGCGTGATCGACGTGGGTCTGCGCACCGAACCGAACCTTGAGCTGATGGCGCAGATGCAGCCGTCGCTGATCCTCTGCTCCAATGGCTACGGCCCCGCAAAAGATAAACTGCAACGCATTGCGCCAGCCATGGGGTTTGACCTCCACAGTGGTGACGGTAAGCCCTTTACCGCCGCGCGGGCATCGCTGCGTCAGCTGGCGGCGCGCCTGGGAATAAGCGACCGCGCGGAGCAGCATCTGCGTGAGGTCGATGCGGAACTGGCGGCGGCACGTCAGCGTCTGGCGCCCTATGCCGGACGTACGATCCTGCTGATGTCGCTGCTCGACAGCCGTCACGCCATCACCTTTGGTAAAAACAGCCTGTTTCTGGAGGTGATGACCCTGCTGGGCCTGAAAAATGGCTGGCACGGCGAAACCAATTTCTGGGGCAGTGCGGTGATCGGCATCGAACAGCTGGCGCAGGCGGGCGACGTCGAGACCCTCTGTTTCGATCACGACAACGATGCGGAGATGCAGCAACTGATGCGCAGCCCGCTGTGGCAGGCGCTGCCGTTTGTGCGCAGCGGACGCTTTCAGCGTGTGCCCGCCGTCTGGTATTACGGTGCCACGCTCTCGGCGCTGCACTTTGTTCGCGTGCTGGAACGCGCGCTGGAGAAACAATGATGCGTCACGCTCTGCTTCCTGCGGGCCTCCTCAGCCTGCTGTTTCTGCTGGCGCTGAGCCTCACGCTGACGAATCTGCATCAGGCGCTGCCGCAGGCTGAGTGGTGGCAGGCGGTCTGGTCTCCGGCCGTCGATAATCTGCCGCAGATGGTGTTTCACTACAGCCTGCTGCCGCGCACGGTGCTGGCGCTGCTGGTGGGGGCGGGGCTGGGTCTGGCGGGTCTGCTGTTTCAGCAGATCCTGCGCAATCCGCTGGCGGAACCGACCACACTGGGCGTCTCATCCGGCGCCCAGCTGGGGATTACCGTCGCCACGCTATGGCATCTGCCGGGCGGGGTGCTGGCGCAGCAGTTTGCGGCGCTGAGCGGTGCGCTGCTGGTGGGTGCGCTGGTCTTTGGCGTCGCCTGGGGCAGACGGCTGTCGCCGGTCACGCTGATCCTGGCCGGGCTGGTGCTGAGCCTCTACAGCGGCGCGGTTAATCAGATCTTTGCAATCTTCAATCACGATCAGCTGCAGAACATGTTTCTCTGGAGCACCGGTGCGCTCAATCAGATGGGCTGGGAGAATGTGCAGCAGCTCTGGCCGCGCCTGCTGCTGGCGTTTGTGGTGGCGCTGGCGCTGCTGCGTCCGCTGACGCTGATGGGGCTGGATGACAACGTGGCGAAAAATCTGGGGCTTTCGCTGTCGGTCGCCCGGATCGGCGGGCTGGGACTGGCGATCCTGCTCAGCGCCCAGCTGGTGAATGTCGCCGGGATTATTGGCTTTATCGGGCTGTTTGCGCCGCTGCTGGCGAAGCTGCTTGGGGGACGGCGGCTCATCAGCCGCATGATACTGGGCCCGCTGACGGGCGCGCTGCTGCTCTGGCTGGCGGACAGCTGCGTGATGTGGGTAAGCCAGCACTGGCGCGACATCCCGACAGGCACGGCCACGGCTCTGCTCGGCGTGCCGATCCTTCTGTGGCTGCTGCCGCGCCTCCGCACCGGTTCTGTGCCACCGGCGCTGAATCAGGGCGACAGGGTGCACGCCGAGCGCCAGAACCTGCTGCGCTGGCTGCTGATCGGCCTGATTATCCTTGGGCTGCTGGTGTGGGGCGGGCTGGCGTTCGGACGTGATGCGCAGGGCTGGCGTATCTCAGCCGGTGAGATGCTGCACGCTCTGCTTCCGTGGCGTGCGCCACGGCTGCTGGCCGCGCTGGTAACCGGTCTGATGCTGGGCGTGGCCGGGAGCCTGATCCAGCGGCTGACCGGTAATCCTATGGCCAGCCCGGAAGTGCTGGGCATCAGTTCGGGCGCAGCCTGCGGCGTGGTCGTCATGATGTTCTTTGTCTCCGGCGATGCCCTGGTCTGGCTGCTGCCCGCGGGTGCGCTGGGCGCGGCGCTGACGCTGCTGGTGATCATGGCAGTCGCCAGTCGCGGTGGTTTCTCGCCGGAGCGGATGCTGCTGGCGGGCATGGCGCTCAACAGCGCCTTTGTCACCCTGCTGATGCTGCTGCTGGCCAGCGGCGATCCGCGTATGGGCGGGCTGCTGACCTGGATCTCAGGTTCGACCTATAACATCAGCGGGACGCAGGCGATCCAGAGCGCCCTCTGCGCCCTGCTGCTGGTGGGGCTGGCACCACTGGCCACGCGCTGGCTGACGCTGCTGCCGCTGGGCAGCACGACCGCACGGTCGGCAGGTATGGCGTTAACGCCAGCGCGGCTGAGCCTGCTGCTGCTGGCCGCGGCGCTGACCGCCAGCGCGACCCTGACTATCGGCCCGCTGAGTTTCGTCGGCCTGATGGCCCCGCACATGGCGCGGATGCTGGGCTTCCGGCGAGCGTTGCCGCAGCTGCTGCTGTCGGGGCTGCTGGGGGCAGGATTGATGGTGCTGGCGGACTGGTGCGGACGGATGCTGGCGTTCCCGGATCAGATCCCGGCCGGACTGATGGCGACCTTTTTAGGTGCGCCTTACTTTATCTGGCTGCTCAGGCGGTCAGTTTAAAAGGAAAATGCAGGCTGGTTTCGGACGGTGGCTCGTGACTGGAATAAAAAGGCCGGGTACGTTTCTGAACAACGCAACGCGCGGGCCCGTTCAGGATCGCATCTCAGGGATGACGGCTTTCGCGCCTTTCCGAACGGCCCCGGGTTGCTGCTCATGAATCCTCACACACCTGAGCGGGGCAAGCCTTATCAACAACAAAAGACCGGCTGCTGCCGGTCTTTGTCTTTAACGCTGTCGGAATTACAGTTTCGCGAAACAACGACGCGCGGCATCGATGGTGTGCTGAATATCCGCTTCGCTGTGGGCCAGCGACATAAAGCCCGCTTCATAGGCTGAGGGTGCAAAGTAAACGCCTTCTTCCAGCATCAGATGGAAGAAGGTTTTAAAACGCTCTACGTCGCAGCGTGTCACATCGGCGTAAGAGGTCACGCTGTCAGCGTCGGTGAAGAACAGGCCGAACATGCCGCCAACGTGGTTAATCACCAGCGGGATGTTCTGCTGCCGGGCGGCCTCGCGCAGACCTTCCGCCAGCTGGCGGGTCAGGGCATCCAGTTTCTCATGGGTGCCCGGCTGCGCGATCTGCGACAGGCAGGCGTAGCCTGCGGCCATCGCGATCGGGTTGCCGGAAAGCGTGCCTGCCTGATAAACCGGCCCGGTCGGGGCCAGGGCGGCCATCACGTCGCGACGGCCACCGAAGGCACCGACCGGCATCCCGCCACCGATGATTTTTCCAAGGCAGGTCAGATCGGGACGCACGTTGTAATGCGCCTGGGCACCGCCCAGCGCAACGCGGAAACCGGTCATCACTTCGTCGATAATCAGCAGCGCACCGAACTCGTCGCAGATCGCGCGCAGGCCCGGCAGGAAGTCCGGCTGTGGCGGAATGCAGTTCATGTTGCCAGCGACCGGCTCCACGATAATGGCCGCGATATCTTCAGGATATTGCGCAAAGGCGCTGCGTACCGAATCGAGGTCGTTAAAGGTGCAGGTCAGGGTATGCTTAGCGAAATCGGCCGGAACGCCCGGCGAGTTTGGCTGACCCAGCGTCAGCGCACCGGAGCCCGCCTTCACCAGCAGATGATCGGCGTGGCCGTGGTAGCAGCCCTCAAACTTGATGATTTTATCGCGGCCGGTAAAGCCACGCGCCAGGCGGATGGCGCTCATGGTCGCTTCGGTGCCGGAGTTCACCATCCGCACCATCTCCATGCCCGGCATCAGCTCGCACACCAGCTGCGCCATCGTCACTTCCATTTCGGTCGGTGCGCCAAAGCTCAGCCCGCGCTGGGCGGCTTCAATCACCGCATCGCGGATTACGCTGTTGTTATGGCCCAGCACCATGGGACCCCAGGATCCGACATAGTCGATATAGGCTTTGCCATCGGCGTCATAGAGGTAAGCGCCATCGGCATGTTCAATAAACAGCGGAACGCCGCCCACACCGGTAAATGCGCGTACTGGCGAGTTTACCCCACCCGGGATCAGGCGTTGTGCCTCGGCAAACAGTTGTTCGGACTTACTCATTTTCGGCTCCAGCGGTTCAGAAAAATATCGCCCCATTCTACGGAAGAGGGGCAGCAGACGAAAGGCGGATTCACCCGCAGCGCCCTTAAGCGCGCGGAAAGCGGCACAGAGTGCGAAGGGCAGAGCTTGATTGCGCTGAGGTGCTGACTGATAATAGCGTAATTGAGGTCGTTTTCTGACCTGGGCGTTTACCGGAGTAAAACATGAGTGATGAAGTAGCAGCACTGCCGTTGCAGTTTACCGACGCCGCAGCCACCAAGGTGAAGAACCTGATTGCCGACGAAGAGAACCCGGCGCTGAAACTGCGCGTCTATATCACCGGTGGCGGTTGCAGTGGTTTCCAGTATGGTTTTACCTTTGATGACCAGCTGAACGACGGCGATATGACGATTGAAAAGCAGGGCGTCTCCCTGGTCGTTGACCCGATGAGCCTGCAGTATCTGGTAGGCGGTTCGGTGGATTATACGGAAGGCCTGGAAGGTTCGCGCTTTATCGTGACCAACCCGAATGCCAAAACCACCTGCGGGTGTGGTTCCTCCTTCAGTATCTGATGATGCAGGCCGTCATCCTGACGGCCTCGCTTACCACTCGACCGTAATCAGCCGATGACGCTGCTTCACGCTTCCCTGCCTCTGAATCTGACTCTCTGTCACGCGCGGCTGCGCCTCCGGCTGTCCGCCACAGGCTATCTGCGGCGTGGGCTGACGCTGAGCCGTGCTGATTTCACAGCGTGAATAGATAACAAGTCTGGCAGCGATAGAGCCATTGATCGATCCCGCAATCGCCGTTCCGGCGAACGATAGCCCTATGGCCAGCAGCAGTGCTCTGGTCATAATCAGTTCCTGGTGTCGTAAAGGCGCATAAGCGCTGAAAGGACGGCGAGCTTACGTGGCGCGTCCGTCTCTGCTAGTGTTTAACGGCAAAAACTGTAGGGACTTTAATCAATTCGCTGATTTACTGATCAGGGTGCAGGGCTGTACAGAGCTGTCGGGCCGCCAGCAGCAGTCGCGGGCCTGGCCGGCTGAGCCAGTCTTCGTTGATGGCGATCACCGGCACGCTGAGCTGTGGCCGCCAGAATGCGCGGATGTTCTCCGCCTGTCGGGCGCTGCCCGCGATCACAATGGCCTGCGGATGGCGCATCAGCACCTGCTCACGGCTGACTTGCGGCCAGCTGACGCGGCTCTCTGCAAAGATGTTGCTGCCGCCACATAACCGGATCACCGCATCCTGCAGCGTGGCGCCGGAGGCGGTAAACAGCGGCTGCTGACCAAACTGCAGAAAAAGCGGAACGGCAGGGAGGTGGCTGTAGTGCTCACGCAGCGCGGCGGCCTGTGCGCGCAGCTGCTGTGCGGCCTGCGTGGCCTGTGCCGGGGTGGGGCTCCAGCGGCCCAGATCGGCCAGCGCCGTGAACATCTCATCCAGCGTCTGCGGATCGATCCATTTCACGGTCACTCCGAGCTGCTGCAGCTGCGCAATCTGACGCTGCGGATTGCCGCCACGCCAGGCCAGCACCAGATCTGGCTTCAGCTGCAGAATACGTTCGGCCCGGATGCCCTGCCAGTTAGCGACCTGTTCAATCTGTTTCGCCTGTGGCGGATAGTCGGACCAGGCGCTGACCGCAACCGGCGTGATCCCGGCGGCAAAGGCGAGTTCGGTCAGATGGGGAGCGAGGGTGATCACACGGGGCGGGGAAGCGAACAGGCTGCCGCTGAACAGCAGCAGCCAGCAGAAGAGCCGCGTTTTAGCCACGCGCCAGATGCGCCAGCAGGTTCTCCACCATCAGCGAAGATTGCTTCGCCGCAACGCTTAAGAACTCATCAAAGCTGAGGTGAGATTCCTGATCGGCGACGTCGGAGATCGCGCGCACCACCACGAAAGGCACCTGGAACTGATGGCAGACGTGGCCGATCGCGGTCGCTTCCATCTCAACGGCAATCGCCTGCGGGAACTGATGACGGATACGCGCCAGCGGCGCCGCACCATTGATAAAGGCATCACCACTGACCACCAGACCGCGCACGGCATTCAGGTTCAGCTGTTTAATGCAGGCTTCCGCCGCCGCGACGAGCGTGCTGTCGGCCACAAATGCGGCCGGACAACCCGCCATCTGACCTGGCTCATACCCAAATGCGGTGACGTCCGCATCGTGATAGCGCACCTCTTCGGAGACCACGATATCGCCGACACTGAGTGTGGAGGCTAAGCCGCCCGCCGAACCGGTGTTGATCACCAGGTCAGGCTTACAGAGCTGCAGCAGCAGTGTGGTACCCAGCGCGGCAGAGGTTTTACCAATGCCCGATTTCAGCAGTGCCACCTCAACGCCCTGCAGGGTGCCGGTATAAATTTCACAACCCGCCAGCGACAGCGTCTGACGATTTTCAATTTTGTCGCGCAGCAGGGTAACTTCCTGCTCCATCGCGCCAATGATGCCTGCTTTCATAATGCGTTCCGCTAATGTAAAGAATCAAAATTTAGGGCATAGTCTAACATGGCAATCCGGGGATTAATTCACGAAAAAGTCAGGGGTAATTCATGTCGGCGATTAATTTCAGGAAGAAGATCAGCTTCTCGCGCCCTTATACCAGTCGAAAAGATCCGGAAGGCGAATATTACATTACGCGTCATTTTGAGAGCGACCGCGGACGGATTATCAACTCCGCCGCCATCCGCCGCCTGCAGCAGAAAACCCAGGTTTTTCCACTGGAGCGTAACGCCGCTGTCCGCTCCCGCCTGACGCACTCGCTGGAGGTGCAGCAGACCGGGCGCTATATCACCAAAGAGATCCTGCAAACTCTGAAGATGCAGGGCGGGCTGGCGCAGTATGGCCTGGACGAGCTGGAAGGGGCATTTGAGAGCCTGATTGAGATGGCCTGTCTGCTGCACGACGTGGGTAATCCGCCATTTGGCCATTTTGGCGAGGCGGCCATTAACGACTGGTTTGAAGAGCATCTCGCCGCCGAGCTGGTGGATCCGCTGGTGGCGGGCGTGGAAGGGGAGGCGCAGCGCAGGGCGTTCGATCAACTCAACGCGATGATTCGCCAGGATCTCTGTCACTTTGAGGGCAACGCGCAGGCTATCCGCATGGTGCACACGCTGCTGCAGCTCAATCTCAGCTATTCGCAGGTCGCCTGCATCCTGAAATATACCGCCCCCGCCTGGTGGCAGGGAGAAAAGCCCGCCGAATTTAGCGTATTAATGAAAAAGCCGGGCTTTTATCTCTCCGAACGGGATTATATTGCTGACCTGCGCGCCGCCACCAATATGGAAGAACATCACCGCTTTCCGCTCACCTATATAATGGAAGCGGCCGATGATATCTCCTACTGTATTGCAGATTTGGATGACGCTGTAGAAAAAGATATCTTTAATGTTGAAAGTTTGTATGAGTTTCTGAATAAAGCCTGGGGGCCGGTTAAAAATAATGATGCGTTCAGCCGGACGATTGGCGAAGCCTGGCGTGAAGCCTGCAGTAAAAAACGCCGCAGCCGCAGCGATCAATTTTTTATGTCATTACGCGTAAATGTTCAGAGCGTACTGGTCAGCTACGCCGTGAAACGTTTTGTTGATAATCTGCCGGCGATATTCGAGGGAAGTTTTAATCATGCGCTGCTGGAGGATGAGGGAGAAGAGGGGCGTCTGTTGCAACTGTTTAAGACCGTTGCGCGCCAGCAGGTGTTTAACCATTCCGAAGTGGAGCAGCTGGAGCTGCAGGGCTACCGGGTGATCAAAGGCTTACTGGAGATCTATGCGCCGCTGATGCGCCTGAATTATGAAGCCTTTACCACGCTGATAAATGAAGATTTTCTGCGTCAGCACCCCATCGAAACCCGGCTTTTCCACAAGCTCTCCGGCAAACATCGTAAAGCCTATCTGCATAAGATGCGTAATCTGGTGGTGGAGCATAAATATCAACGGCTGTTGTGGGAACGTTATTATCGTTTCCGGCTTATTCAGGATTATATCAGCGGGATGACCGATCTCTATGCATGGGATGAGTACCGGCGACTGATGGCCGTAGAATAAGCCGCCGATTGTAAAGAGCGCGAATAAATTTTTACCTTTAGCTTAAACTTTTAAAGGAACTTCGCGCTAAAACACTTATCTCACCTTTCGACCACAGCAATGGTCTGAACAGTAATCTTATTGAGAAACGAAAAATGAAAACAAAGACCTTGATGTTAAGTGCGCTGGCATTGAGCCTGAGCATGGCCCTCGCCCCTGTTACTGTTTCTGCTGCACAAACGGCCTCATCCGACAGTCTGCAACAGCCAAGTCTGGCGCCCATGCTGGAGAAGGTGATGCCCTCTGTGGTCAGTATCAGTGTCGAGGGGACCACCACGGTGAAAACCCCGCGTATGCCGCAACAGTTCCAGCAATTCTTTGGCGATAACTCGCCTTTCTGCCAGGACGGTTCTCCGTTCCAGAGCTCACCGATGTGCCAGAGCGGTGAGGGCGGCGGCGCGCCTGCGCCCGATACACAGCAGGAAAAATTCCGGGCGCTGGGTTCGGGCGTCATCATTAATGCCGAAAAAGGCTATGTGGTCACCAATAACCATGTGGTCAACAATGCGACCAAAATTCAGGTACAGCTCAGCGACGGTCGTCGCTACGACGCCAAAGTGATCGGGAAAGATCCCAGCTCAGACATCGCGCTGGTTCAGCTGAAGGATGCTAAAAATCTTACGGCGGTGAAAATCGCGGACTCCGACAATCTGCGCGTGGGCGACTACACCGTGGCGATCGGCAACCCTTACGGCCTGGGCGAAACCGTGACGTCCGGTATCGTTTCGGCGTTGGGCCGCAGCGGCCTGAACGTGGAAAACTACGAAAACTTCATCCAGACGGATGCGGCGATCAACCGGGGTAACTCCGGTGGTGCACTGGTTAACCTCAACGGTGAGCTGATCGGGATTAACACCGCCATTCTGGCACCGGACGGCGGCAATATCGGTATCGGCTTTGCGATCCCGAGTAATATGGTGAAAAACCTGACGGCTCAGATGGTTGAGTTTGGTCAGGTGAAACGCGGCGAACTGGGCGTGCAGGGTACGGAGCTGAACTCCGAGCTGGCAAAAGCGATGAAGGTCGATGCACAGCGCGGCGCCTTTGTCAGCCAGGTGCTGCCAAATTCGGCGGCGGCCAAAGCGGGCATCAAAGCGGGTGACGTCATCGTCTCGATGAACGGCAAACCGCTGAGCAGCTTCGCGTCGCTGCGCGCCGAAGTGGGTTCACTGCCGGTGGGCACCACGCTGAAACTGGGGCTGCTGCGCGACGGCAAGCCGGTTGACGTCTCCGTGCAGCTGCAGCAGAGCAGCCAGGCGAAAGTGCAGTCCGCCACCATCTATAACGGCATTGAAGGGGCGGATCTCAGCAATGTCGACACCGGTGACAAGGGCGTCCGCGTGGATAACGTGAAACCGGGCAGCGCCGCAGCACGCATCGGCCTGAAAAAGGGCGATGTGATCCAGGGCGTTAACCAGCAGGTGGTGACCAACCTGGGTGAACTGCGCAAAGTGCTGGATACCAAACCTTCCGTGCTGGCGCTGAATGTGAAACGCGGTGACAGCAGCATCTATCTGCTGATGCAGTAAGGGTTTATCCCTCACACAGAGGCGGACTGCGGTCCGCCTTTTTTATGTCCGCCGTTCACCCCGTCAGAGTGTGATGCTGACCGCAGATTCGGTAAATGCCTCCCCGGCTCTGTGCAATTGCACAATGCTCTGCGCAGAGCGCATGCGTATTCTGTTTCCCCCTCTCTTTATCAGGAGTAACGGATGGCAACCTATCACCTTGATGCCCGGCTGGCGCAGGATATCGTGGCACGCACCATGAAGATTATTGACAGCAACGTCAATGTGATGGATGCGCGCGGCCGCATCATCGGCAGCGGTGACCGGGAGCGCATTGGAGAGTTGCACGAAGGTGCGCTGCTGGTGCTCTCTCAGGCGCGGGTGGTCGATATCGATGAGGCGGTGGCTAAACATCTTCATGGCGTGCGGCCCGGCATTAACCTGCCGCTGCGGATTGATGGCGACATCGTCGGCGTGATTGGCCTGACGGGGGAACCGGTCGCCTTACGTCACTATGGCGAGCTGGTCTGTATGACGGCGGAGATGATGCTGGAACAGGCGCGACTGCTGCATATGCTGGCGCAGGATAGCCGTCTGCGTGAGGAGCTGGTACTGAACCTGATCCGCAGCGATACCCTGTCGCCGCAGCTGACCGAATGGGCGCAGCGGCTTGGGATCGATCTCAATCAGCCGCGCGTGGTGGCGGTACTGGAGATCGACAGCGGTCAGCTCGGCGTTGACAGTGCGATGTCGGAGTTACAGCAGTTGCAGACCCTGCTGACGACCCCTGAACGCGATAACCTGATCGCCATCGTGTCGCTGACGGAGATGGTGGTGCTGAAGCCCGCCCTGAATGCGCACGGACGCTACGACCAGGAGGATCACCGCCGTCGCGTCGAGCAGCTGTTGCAGCGGATGAAAGAGAGTGGCCACCTGCGGATGCGCATCGCGCTGGGCAACTTTTTCAGCGGGCCGGGCAGCATAGCCCGCTCTTACCGGACGGCGCGCACGACGATGATGGTCGGTAAGCAGCGGATGCCCGACGTGCGCAGCTATTTTTATCAGGATCTGGTGCTGCCGGTTCTGCTCGACAGCCTGCGTGGTGGCTGGCAGGCCAATGAACTCGCCCGGCCTCTGGCGAAACTCAGGAGCATGGATAACAACGGTCTGCTGCGCCGGACGCTGATCGCCTGGTTCACCCACAACGTTCAGCCGGGTGCCACGGCGCGCGCGCTGTTTATTCATCGCAATACGCTGGAATACCGGCTGAACCGGATTTCAGAGCTGACCGGGCTCAATCTGGGCCAGTTTGACGATCGGCTGCTGCTCTATGTGGCGTTGCAGCTGGATGAGCAGGGATGAGGCGAGGAGAGGGGAGATAAAAAAGGCCAGCAACGCTGGCCCCATCTGTCGGCGGGAAAATTAACGACCGTTACGGGTTAATTTTTCCAGATCCGATTCGATTTCAGTAATCTTGTGCGAGACCACGCTCTCCAGATGACGCAGATCATCCAGGATCTTACGTTTCAGATCCACTTCAACCTGGTCGCGCTGGCAAATCTGGTCCAGCTCATCGATCACATAACGCAGATTCGGGCTGATTTCCTGCACTTCTTTGTAGCCCTGAGTTGCGTGATCGGCCACGACCGTTTTGCGCTGGCGCGGATATTTGAATTTCACGCTCTTCGCGAAAAACTCGCCTTTATCTTTGCGGAAGTAAATTTTCAGAATGTCGTTGTTGGCTTCCTGACGCAGGCTGTAGCGGTCGATGTCGTCCGGATTACTGATTCCTAAGCTTTTCAGATTGTCATACATAGCGTTGTTTCCATCAAAAGTGAGAAGCGCGCAGGTTTGTTCATGACGTCAGACAACTGTAGACATAAAGTAGCGGGATGAACATTGCGCGACAGGATTTAACTGGCGCGGATTATGACCTGGATGAAAACTAAACGCACCCGATCCTTCGCGGCGCGAAGCAGGCTGATTGAGAATGGCTGTAAAGAAAAGATGACGGGCTGGTTTCCAGCCCGTCACTGAAATCAGTCGATGGTGCGCAGCAGTTCGTTGATGCCGGTTTTGCTGAGGGTTTTTGCATCCACCTTTTTCACGATCACGGCACAGTAGAGGCTGTAGCTGCCATCTTTGGACGGCAGGTTACCGGAAACCACCACCGAACCGGCAGGAACGCGACCATAATGCACTTCGCCGGTTTCACGGTCATAGATTTTAGTGCTCTGACCGATATAGACACCCATTGAGATCACTGAGCCTTCTTCAACAATCACGCCTTCAACGATTTCAGAACGTGCGCCGATGAAGCAGTTGTCTTCGATGATAGTCGGGTTAGCCTGCAGCGGCTCCAGCACGCCGCCAATACCAACGCCGCCAGAGAGGTGAACGTTTTTACCGATCTGTGCACAGGAGCCCACTGTCGCCCAGGTGTCTACCATAGTGCCTTCATCCACGAAAGCGCCGATGTTGACGTAAGAAGGCATCAGCACCGTGTTGCGGGCGATGAATGCACCCTGACGCACCGCCGCAGGCGGCACCACGCGGAAACCGGCCTCTTTGAAGCGCGCCTCATCCCAGCCCGCAAATTTCATCGGCACTTTGTCGTAAAAACGGGTTTCAGCGCCTTCCATCACCTGGTTGTCATTGATGCGGAAAGAGAGCAGCACGGCTTTCTTCAGCCACTGATGCGTTACCCACTCGCCGTCGATCTTCTCTGAAACACGCAGTGCGCCGCTGTCCAGCAGCGCGATCACCCGGTTGATGGCATCACGGGTTTCGCTGTCGACGCTGGTCGGGGTAATGTCAGCGCGACGTTCGAAGGCGGATTCAATAACGCTCTGTAACTGTTGCATATTTTTTTCCTGATCTGTCATGTGCGGTGCCGGGCACTATCCCGGCACAAGTAAAGAAATGAATGTTTACCAGTCGGGTCGGGTCACACTTTATCGTTTGGATTAAGGGCCTCTGTCAACCGTTGTTGCAACGCTGTGCGCATTTCTTCATTCAGCGCCTGCCGTTCACTGTTGGCCAGAATAAACAGATCCTCGACCCGCTCGCCAATGGTGCTGATGCGGGCGCCGTGCAGTGAAACCCCCAGATCGGCGAAGACTTCCCCGACCCGCGCCAGCAGACCGGGCTGATCCAGCGCCACCAGCTCCAGATAGCTGCGACGGTCGGTGTGCGTCGGCAGGAAGTTGACCTCGGTATCCACGCTGAAATGTTTAAGCCGGGCCGACGGGCGACGGGTGCGCGGCGGCACCCACTCGGACTGAGTGATCGCCTGCTCCAGCGCCTGAATGATCATCGGGTGACGATCCGGCGAAAGCGGGCTGCCATCCGGCTCCAGCACGATAAAGGTATCCATCGCCATGCCATCGCGGCTGGTGAAGATTTGTGCGTCGTGCACGCTGAGATTGCGGCGATCCAGCTCACCGGCCACGGCAGCAAACAGATGTGGCCGATCGGGACTCCAGATGAAAATTTCGGTGCCGCCGCGCGTGGCGTGCGGGCTGACCAGCACCAGCGGTTTTTTCAGGTCGTGAGCCAGCAGGTGGCGGGCGTGCCAGGCGATCTGATTTGGCGTATGGCGCAGAAAATAGTCGGCGCGGCAGCGATTCCAGATCTGGTGCAGCCGCTCTTCATCGATGTTATCCATCCGCAGCAGCGCCAGCGCCTGCAGGCGATGATGGCGTACCCGCTCGCGCAGATCCGGGCTGTTCTCCATGCCGCGTCGCAGCTGCTTCTCGGTGGCGAAAAAGAGCTCGCGCAGCAGGCTCTGCTTCCAGCTGTTCCAGAGGCTTTCGTTGGTGGCGCAGATGTCGGCCACGGTCAGACAGACCAGATAGCGCAGCCGGTTCTCATTCTGCATCACCTCGGCAAACTGCTGGATCACCGTCGGGTCCTGAATATCGCGCCGCTGCGCCGTCACCGACATCAGCAGATGATGGCGGACCAGCCAGGCCACCAGCTGCGTCTCCCGTGAGTTCAGACCATGCATCTCCGCGAAGTCGAGCGCATCCTGCGCGCCGAGAACCGAGTGATCGCCGTTGCGACCTTTGGCTATGTCGTGCAGCAGGGCGGCCATCAGCAGCAGCTCCTGCTGCGGCAGACGCGGCCATAATTCCACGCAGAGCGGATGCTGTGGCCGCGTCGCTTCGCTGGCAAAGCTCTCCAGCTTCTGCAGAACCCGGATGGTATGCTCATCGACGGTGTAGGCGTGAAACAGGTCAAACTGCATCTGTCCGACGATTTGGCCCCACAGCGGCGTGTACGCCCACAACACGCTGTGGCGATGCATCGGCACCAGCGCCCGGCTGACCGCGCCGGGATGGCGCAGGATCGACATAAAGGTTCGCCGCGCCTCGGGGATCTGGCACAGCGGCTGACTGAGATGCCGACGCGCATGGCGCAGCTGGCGCAGGGTCGTGGAGTAGATGCCTTTGATATTGTCGTTGCGCACCATGACGTAGAACATGCGCAGAATGGCCTGCGGCTCGCGTCTGAACAGCGTTTCGTCGCGCAGGTCGATCAGGTCGCCACGCAGCTGGAAATCGTCATCGACAGGGCGGGGTTTTTCGCTGGTGGAGAGTGCCAGAATCGCCTCATCAAACAGCTGCAACAGCATCTGATTCAGTTCGCTGATGCGCCGGGTGACCCGATAAAAATCCTTCATCATCTGCTCAACCGGCGCATTGCCTTCGCCCTGATAGTTCAGGCGCTGTGCCACGCTGAGCTGGCGATCAAACAGCAGGCGGTTGTCGTAGCGCGGCAGCGAGAGATGCAGAGCAAAGCGGATGCGCCAGAGAAATTCCTGACATTCGTTGAGTTCGCTGCGCTCCGCGTCAGTGAGAAAGCCAAAGCCGACCATCTCATCCAGCGTGGTGGCCCCGAAGTGGCGTCGGGCGACCCACTGCAGCGTATGGATATCTCGCAGGCCGCCGGGGCTGCTCTTGATGTCCGGCTCCAGGTTGTAGCTGGTGCCGTGATAACGCTTATGGCGCTCCTGCTGCTCCTCAATCTTGGCCGCAAAAAAGGTGGAGGAGGGCCAGAAGCCGTCGCTGAAGATATTCTTCTGTAACGCCAGAAACAGCGCCACGTCGCCGGTGAGCATCCTGGATTCAATCAGGTTGGTGGCCACGGTGAGATCCGAGAGCCCCTCCAGCAGGCACTCCTCCAGCGTACGGACGCTGTGGCCCACTTCCAGCCGGAGATCCCACATCAGCGTCAGCAGTTCGCTGGTGCGCTGCGCGGCCTGTTCGTCCAGCGGCTGACGGCTCAGGATCAGGACATCAATATCTGAGAGCGGATGCAGTTCGGCCCGACCATAGCCGCCCACGGCAACCAGCGCAATCGCCGGCATCTCCGCAAAACCAAAAAAGCGCCACAGGCGACACAGGAGCCGATCGATAAACAGCGTGCGCGCATCAATCAGCGACTCCACCGCTTCGCCCGCATCAAACGCGGCAGCCAGATGCTGCTGAAACTGTTCCAGCCGCAGCTTCAGGCTGTCGCGGGTCAGCTGGTCGTCACTCCATCCGGCCGGGGAATCGGCCAGACCGCTCTTCACATCTTCCGACAGACTCACGCTCATGCAGCTCTTCTCTTTTTTAGCCAAAAAAAAGCCGGCTCAGCGCCGGCTTGATCTGTAATCGGGGAATTACCCTTCGGCGACGAGCACAGCAGGCAGCGTGTCATCTTTACGCAGGGTTAAAATCTCACAGCCGTTTTCCGTCACCACAATAGTATGCTCATACTGCGCGGACAAGCTGCGATCTTTGGTTTTTACCGTCCAGCCATCTTTCATGGTGCGGATGCGGTAATCGCCGGCGTTGACCATCGGCTCAACCGTAAAGGTCATGCCCGCCTGCAGCACCACGCCGCCGTCATCGGCATCGTAGTGCAGTACCTGAGGCTCTTCGTGGAATCCTTTGCCAATGCCATGCCCGCAATATTCCCGCACCACGGAGAAGTCGTTCGCTTCCACATATTTCTGAATCGCGCGGCCCAGCTCGCGCAGACGGATGCCGGGCTTAATCAGACGCAGGGAAAGATAGAGGCTCTCCTGGGTGATGCGGCACAGGCGCTCGCCCTGGATCGTCGGTTTGCCGACGATAAACATCTTAGAGGTATCGCCGTGATACTCATCTTTGATGACGGTGACATCGATATTGACGATATCGCCATCTTTTAACGGGCGATCGTCGCTGGGGATGCCGTGGCAGACCACTTCATTCACCGAAATGCAGACCGACTTTGGAAAGCCGTGATAGCCCAGACAGGCAGAAACCGCCTGCTGCTTTTGCGTGATGTGCTCGTGGCAGATGCGATCCAGCTCACCGGTCGTCACACCCGGCTGAACATAGGGTTCGATCATCTCCAGCACTTCAGCGGCCAGGCGGCCCGCAACGCGCATTTTTTCGATTTCTTCAGGGGTTTTGATTGAAATTGCCATTAAATTAATCCGCATTTGTCGAAAATTTCGACAATAATGAACTCTGTGCTGTCATGTTAGCAGCCCGTAAATGGGCTGCCAAATAGAGAACGCACTGGCCCCGGGCCGTGATCATTTATTGGCGTCCCTTGGCTGGTTGTGGTATAAAGCGCGCCGACGATTCTCTGTATGGCCGTTTCGGTCAGCAGGAAACGCATAACTCTCATTATGTGTAATAAAACACACATGTATCGACACATACGCCGGGGTGCCTTGAAAGAGGTCGGTCGTATGGGATACATGGAGGCCCAACCCCAATCAAAATTCAGAGGTAATCATGGCAACTGTTTCCATGCGCGACATGCTCCAGGCGGGTGTTCACTTCGGTCACCAGACCCGTTACTGGAACCCAAAAATGAAGCCATTCATCTTTGGTGCGCGCAACAAGGTTCACATCATCAACCTTGAGAAAACTGTCCCTATGTTCAATGAAGCGCTGGCTGAACTGAACAAGATCGCTTCCCGTAAAGGTAAGATCCTGATCGTAGGTACCAAACGCGCTGCTGCTGAAGCGGTAAAAGAGTCTGCACTGAGCTGCGACCAGTTCTTCGTCAACCACCGCTGGTTAGGTGGCATGCTGACTAACTGGAAAACTGTTCGTCAGTCAATCAAGCGTCTGAAAGATCTGGAGACTCAGTCTCAGGATGGTACTTTCGACAAACTGACCAAGAAAGAAGCACTGATGCGTGCGCGTGAACTGGCCAAGCTGGAAAACAGCCTGGGCGGTATCAAAGACATGGGCGGCCTGCCAGACGCGCTGTTCGTTGTTGATGCCGATCACGAACATATCGCAATCAAAGAAGCAAACAACCTGGGTATCCCGGTATTTGCTATCGTTGATACCAACTCTGATCCAGATGGCGTTGATTTCGTTATCCCAGGTAACGACGATGCGATCCGTGCTGTAAGCCTGTACCTGACTGCCGTTGCGACTACCGTTCGCGAAGGCCGCTCTCAGGACCTGGCTGAGCAAGCTGAAGAAGCGTCTTTAGAAAACGCTTAATAAGGTTTGCTCTGCATAAGAGCCCTTAGCATTCAGATGTGATCTGTAAGGGGCCTGTACTGGCCCCTTTATTTTATCTAAGTCTGTCACGCTCCCAACCGGACGGCGGGACAGAAAAATTTTCCGCAAATAAGTGTCTGCTGGTGCAAACGTACACAGGCACGAACCGAGGATTCTGGAATGGCTGACATTACCGCTGCATTGGTAAAAGAACTGCGTGAGCGTACTGGCGCTGGCATGATGGACTGCAAAAAAGCGCTGACTGAAGCGAACGGCGACATTGAGCTGGCGATTGAGAACATGCGTAAGTCTGGCGCAATCAAAGCAGCGAAAAAAGCAGGCAACGTTGCTGCTGATGGCGTAATCAAAACCAAGATCGTTGGCGACTACGGCGTGATTCTGGAAGTTAACTGCCAGACTGACTTCGTGGCAAAAGATGGCGGTTTCCAGGCATTCGCAGACAAAGTTCTGGAAGCAGCTGCTGCCGGTCGCGTTACCGACGTTGAAGTTCTGAAAGCGCAGTTCGAAGAAGAGCGCGTTGCACTGGTTGCTAAAATCGGTGAGAACATCAACATCCGTCGCGTTGCAATTCTGGAAGGCGCAGAGCTGGGCAGCTACCTGCACGGCGCACGTATCGGCGTTCTGGTTTCCGCTACCGGCGCGAACGAAGATCTGATCAAACAGATCGCGATGCACGTTGCTGCAAGCAAGCCTGAGTTCGTTAAGCCAGAAGACGTTTCTGCTGACGTGGTTGAGAAAGAGTACCAGGTTCAGCTGGACATCGCGATGCAGTCTGGCAAGCCAAAAGAGATCGCAGAGAAGATGGTTGAAGGCCGCATGAAGAAATTCACCGGCGAAGTCTCTCTGACCGGTCAGGCTTTCGTTATCGACCCAAGCAAAACCGTTGGCCAGGCTCTGAAAGAGCAGGGCGCTGACGTCATCAACTTCATCCGCTTCGAAGTGGGTGAAGGCATCGAGAAAGTTGAGTCTGACTTTGCTGCAGAAGTTGCAGCCATGTCCAAACAGTCTTAATGCTCTGAAAGAACCGCCATCTGGCGGTTCTTTTTTGTCTGTGCACCGCAACAGGCACGTTTTCAGTTTCATCCCAATAGCAATTTCATCGCGGTAAGCGGATGATCGATCAGAATTTACTTCTCTTTTACACCCAATCTTCCAGGAAGAACTGACCATGGCGACCAACGCAAAACCTGTTTATCAACGTATCCTGCTTAAACTCAGCGGTGAAGCCCTGCAAGGCGCTGAAGGTTTTGGTATCGACGCGAGTGTGCTTGACCGTATGGCACAAGAGGTAAAAGAGCTGGTTGAACTGGGCATCCAGGTTGGCGTGGTGATTGGCGGTGGTAACCTGTTCCGTGGCGCAGGCCTGGCACAGGCGGGGATGAACCGTGTGGTGGGCGACCACATGGGTATGCTGGCAACCGTCATGAACGGTCTGGCGATGCGTGATGCGCTGCACCGCGCCTATGTGAACGCACGTCTGATGTCAGCGATTCCACTGAATGGCGTCTGTGACAACTACAGCTGGGCAGAGGCGATCAGCCTGCTGCGCAATAACCGCGTGGTGATCTTCTCCGCCGGTACCGGCAACCCGTTCTTCACCACAGACTCTGCGGCGTGTCTGCGCGGCATTGAGATTGAGGCGGACGTGGTGCTGAAGGCGACCAAGGTCGATGGCGTCTACTCTGCTGACCCGGTGAAAAACCCGGACGCTACCCTCTATGAGCAGCTGACCTATGCCGAAGTGCTGGATCAGGAGCTGAAAGTGATGGATCTCGCGGCCTTTACCCTGGCGCGTGACCACAAATTACCTATCCGTGTTTTCAACATGAATAAGCCTGGCGCGCTGCGTCGCGTAGTGATGGGTGAAAAAGAAGGCACCCTGATTACGCATTAATACCCGAGGCGAGATAAAATAAGGTATATTCTGTCAGCGCGATGATAATGCATCGCGCACCAGTCAGGATTATCGATGATTATCGATCCCGCTTCCGGTTACGCCGGAACTGGCCAGGTCAAACCGAATCCAAGGGTTTCAACGTGATTAACGACATCAAAAAAGATGCTGATACGCGCATGGAAAAATGCGTGGAAGCATTCAAAACCACCATCGGCAAAGTGCGCACCGGTCGTGCTTCACCTTCGCTGCTCGACGGCATCGTCGTCGAATATTACGGCACGCCGACGCCACTGCGTCAGCTGGCTTCCGTTACCGTGGAAGATTCACGCACGCTGAAAATCAACGTGTTCGATCGTTCACTGAGTGCGGCAGTCGAAAAAGCGATCATGAAGTCTGATCTCGGCCTGAACCCAAGTTCAGCCGGCACCGACATTCGTGTTCCGCTGCCTGCGCTGACAGAAGAGCGTCGTAAAGATCTGATCAAAATCGTGCGCGGCGAAGCCGAGCAGGGCCGTGTGTCGGTACGTAACGTCCGTCGCGATGCCAACGATAAGATCAAAGCGCTGCTGAAAGACAAAGAGATCAGCGAAGACGACGAACGTCGTGCGCAGGATGAAGTACAAAAAATGACTGATGCGTACATCAAGAAAGTCGATGCCGCACTGTCAGAAAAAGAGACGGAGCTGATGGATTTCTGATCCCATCACTGCCCGACAAAACGCCGTACAGAGAGGTATTCGTATGAATGCGACATCTGGCGGCGTTTTACATTGTGCCTGCGGGCACGCTGACTTCACACGGATAGCCTCATGAAGCGATTAACTCTGCTGGGATCTACCGGCTCGATCGGCACCAGTACGCTGGCGGTGGTTCGCGCCAATCCGGCGCTTTATCAGATCACGGCGCTGGTCGCCGGTCACAACGTCTCGCTGATGGCCGAACAGTGTGCGACCTTCAGACCCCGCTACGCCTGTATGGCAGACGACGCCTCTGCGGCGGCATTGCGTGAGCGACTGAGAGCAATCAGCGTCGAAACTGAAGTGCTCTCCGGCGTTCAGGCAGCCTGCGAACTGGCCGCGCTGGACGAGGTGGATCAGGTGATGGCGGCGATTGTGGGCGCCTCGGGTCTGCTGCCGACACTCGCCGCCATTCGCGCGGGCAAAACGGTCCTGCTGGCCAACAAAGAATCGCTTGTCACCTGCGGCCGTTTGTTTATGGAGGCGGTGCGTCATCATCACGCACAGTTACTACCGGTCGACAGCGAGCATAACGCCATTTTTCAGAGTTTACCCGCTACCATCCAGCATCAGTTAGGTTACGCTGACCTGCAGGATAATGGCATTGAGTCGATTATCCTTACGGGATCGGGTGGTCCTTTTCGTGACACAGCGTTAGCGGATCTCAGCGCCATGTCGCCGGATCAGGCCTGTGCACATCCGAACTGGTCGATGGGAAGAAAAATCTCTGTCGATTCGGCCACCATGATGAATAAAGGTCTTGAGTACATTGAAGCCCGTTGGTTGTTTAATGCCAGCGCAGCGCAGATGGAAGTGATCCTTCACCCTCAGTCGGTGATCCACTCCATGGTGCGATACTGCGATGGCAGCGTGCTGGCTCAGTTAGGTTCTCCCGATATGCGTACGCCGATTGCTCACAGCATGGCCTGGCCTTCGCGTATTCATGCAGGCGTGACACCGCTGGATTTTACCCGCATGTCGGCGCTGACCTTTGCAGAACCTGACTTCAGCCGCTACCCCTGTCTGAAACTGGCGATTGATGCCTGTGACGCAGGGCAGGCGGCGACCACCACGCTTAATGCCGCCAACGAGGTTGCCGTCGCGGCTTTCCTGAATCACCAAATCCGCTTCACCGACATTGCCGCCCTGAACAGCGCGGTGATGGCGGCACAGGTGTGTCCGGAACCGGATTCGGTGGACGCTGTCCTTGAAATCGATCGCATCGCACGCGCGCTGGCGACAGAAATGTTGCCGCGCTTCACGTCGTGAGGGCGATCGTTATGAGGCCATTTGTTCGCTTCAGGTGAAAATGGTATAGTCGCTGGCTCGCGTTTCACGGTCTGTCACCGGATTCGGTGTGACCCGGCACTCAGAGGGTGTCGGGATTTGAATCGGGCGCAATGTATTCAGAAACCACAGCATTTCTGATGAAAGGAATTGGTTAAGCGTTATGTCGTCTAACAATCACAACAACACTGATGACCAGCAGGGAAACGGTCCGCGTCACGTCGCTATCATCATGGATGGCAATGGTCGCTGGGCTAAAAATCAGGGAAAATTGCGGATTTCCGGCCACAAAGCGGGCGTTAAATCGGTACGTCGTGCCGTCAGCTTTGCGGTCAGCAACAATCTTGAAGCCCTGACGCTTTACGCCTTCAGCAGTGAAAACTGGAGTCGGCCGGCGCAGGAAGTCACTGCGTTGATGGAACTGTTTGTCTGGGCGCTGGATAGCGAAGTTAAAAGCCTGCACAAACACAACGTTCGTCTGCGCGTCATTGGCGATACCAGCCGTTTCAGCCCGCGTATTCAGGAACGTATTCGCCGTTCTGAGACGCTGACTGCAAATAATAGTGGCCTGACGCTCAACATTGCTGCCAACTATGGCGGCCGTTGGGATATTATCGAAGGCGTGAAAAAACTGGCTGAACAGGTTCAGGAAGGATTACTGCGACCTGACCAGATTACCGAAGAGAGCCTGACGTCGCAGCTCTGCATGCAGGAGCTGGCGCCAGTGGATTTAGTGATAAGGACCGGGGGAGAGCATCGGATTAGCAACTTCCTGCTGTGGCAGATTGCCTATGCTGAATTCTATTTTACCGATGTGCTCTGGCCGGATTTCGATGAACACGTTTTTGAAGGTGCACTGAATGCATTCTCTCTGCGGGAGCGTCGTTTTGGCGGCGCTGCACCAGGCGGCGCCTGAGCAATCTGGGGGTAACCTTTGCTGAAGTCTCGTCTGATTACCGCGTTGATATTAATTCCGCTGGTAATAGCTGCACTGTTCTGGTTACCGCCCGTAGGTTTCGCACTGACAACGATTGTTATCTGCATGCTGGCCGCCTGGGAATGGGGTCAGTTTGCAGGGATGGCATCACGCCAGCAGCGCGTCTGGCTGGCTGTACTTTGTGGTCTGCTGCTGGCGCTGATGCAGTTTACGCTGCCACCCTATCAGCACTCGGTGCATCTGCCGCAGATCGCGACATCGCTCTGGGCGTCGCTGGTGTGGTGGGTCGTTGCCCTGCTGCTGGTGCTCTCCTATCCCGCTTCTGCGGCCTTCTGGCGTCATTCGCGTCCGCTCCGTTTACTCTTTGGCGTCCTAACGCTGGTGCCCTTTTTCTGGGGCATGGTGGCGCTGCGTCAGTATCACTATGAAACCGATCACTTTGCCGGCGCCTGGTGGCTGCTGTTTGTGCTGCTGCTGGTATGGGGCGCGGATTCAGGTGCCTACATGTTTGGCAAGATGTTCGGCAAACACAAGCTGGCCCCAAAGGTCTCACCGGGGAAAACCTGGGAAGGGTTTCTGGGCGGCCTCGCCTCTTCTGCGCTGATTGCGCTGCTGTTTGCCTCCCTGGCACCGCTTACGGTCTCGGTGGGCACGCTGGTCATCTGCGCGGTCATTTCGACACTGGCCTCGGTGCTGGGCGACCTCACGGAGAGCATGTTCAAACGTGAAGCGGGCATTAAGGACAGCGGCAATCTGATCCCGGGTCACGGTGGCATTCTTGATCGCATCGATAGTCTGACTGCGGCGGTGCCGGTGTTTGCCTGTTTACTGCTGCTGGTGTTCCGCACCCTCTGAGGACAGGCAAAGATGTTGAGCATACTCTGGAGTTTTGTCGCCTTTATCGTTGCGCTGGGCGTACTGATTACGGTTCATGAGTTTGGCCACTTCTGGGTCGCTCGTCGCTGTGGCGTGAAAGTTGAACGTTTTTCTATCGGCTTCGGCAAGGCGCTCTGGCAGCGCCGTGACCGTCACGGCACCGACTATGTCATCGCGCTGATTCCACTTGGCGGCTATGTCAAAATGCTCGACGAACGCGTCGAAAGCGTGCCGGCCGAGCTGCGTCATCAGGCTTTTAACAACAAAGCCGTCTGGCAACGCGCCTCCATCATTGCGGCAGGTCCTGTCGCTAACTTCATCTTCGCCATCTTCGCCTACTGGGTTGTGTTTATTCACGGCGTCCCTGGCGTGCGCCCGGTAATCGGTGAAATTTTAAACGGTTCGGTGGCGGCGGAAGCTCAAATTACACCCGGCATGGAACTTAAGGCGGTTGACGGTATCGAAACGCCTGACTGGGATGCTGTGCGTATGGCGCTGGTTGGTAAAATCGGCGACAGCACTACCACGCTGACCGTGGCCCGATTTGGCGAAGAGGCGACGCAGCGGAAGCAGCTGGATTTGCGTAACTGGCAGTTTGAGCCGGATAAGCAGGATCCGGTTGCTGCGCTGGGGATTCAGCCGCGCGGTCCGCAGATTGAGACCACGCTGGCAGAAGTCCAGGCCAACTCGCCAGCCAGTGAAGCCGGTTTGCAAGCGGGCGACAGGATCGTTAAAGTCGATGGTCAGCCATTATCGCAGTGGCAGTCCTTTGTCACCCAGGTCCGGGATAATCCGGGCAAAAGCATGGCGCTTGAGGTGGATCGCGGTGGTGACTCCATTGCGCTGACGATGACGCCGGAAGCGAAGGCGGGCAGTAAAGCGGGATTTGCCGGTGTCATTCCGCGCATTATTCCGCTGCCTGAAGAGTACAAAACGGTAAGACAGTATGGTGCGTTTGCCGCTATCGGTGAGGCCAGTGTAAAAACCTGGCAGCTGATGAAGCTCACGGTGTCCATGCTGGGCAAGTTAATAACCGGTGATGTGAAGCTGAACAACCTGAGCGGGCCGATTTCGATTGCGCAGGGTGCAGGGTTGTCAGCAGAGTACGGGTTGATTTACTACCTGATGTTCCTGGCGCTGATTAGCGTCAACCTGGGCATCATCAATCTGTTCCCTCTGCCGGTTTTAGATGGTGGGCATCTGCTCTTCCTGGCGATCGAAAAGATCAAAGGCGGACCGGTGTCCGAGCGAGTTCAGGACTTTAGTTATCGCATCGGCTCAATTCTGCTGGTGCTGTTAATGGGGCTTGCACTTTTCAATGATTTCTCACGTTTGTAACCGCTGGAACGCGAACATTCGGGGGATGTGTTAGGAAAACGCATAACAACGATGGCGATGAAAAAGTTGCTCATAGCGTCGCTGCTGTTTAGCAGCGCCACCGTTTACGGTGCAGACGATTTCGTGGTGAAGGATATTCATTTCGAAGGGCTGCAGCGAGTCGCCGTCGGCGCGGCTCTGCTGAGCATGCCAGTACGGGTTGGTGATACGGTGAATGACGATGATGTCAGAAACACCATTCGCTCGCTGTTCGCTACTGGCAACTTTGAGGATGTTCAGGTCCTGCGAGACGGTACAACACTGATTGTCCAGGTCAAAGAACGTCCTACCATTGCCAGCATTACCTTCACCGGTAACAAAGCGGTGAAAGAGGAGCAGCTCAAACAGAATCTGGAAGCCTCAGGCGTGCGTGTCGGCGAAGCGCTGGACCGTACCACCATCTCCTCTATCGAGAAGGGCCTTGAGGATTTCTACTACAGCGTCGGGAAATATACCGCTAACGTGAAAGCTGTGGTTACGCCGCTGCCGCGTAACCGTGTGGACCTGAAGCTGGTCTTTACCGAAGGTGTCTCTGCCAAAATTCAGCAGATCAACATCGTCGGTAACAAAGCCTTTAGCTCGGACGAGCTGATCTCCCGTTTCCAGCTGCGCGATGAAGTGCCGTGGTGGAACGTGGTGGGCGACCGTAAATATCAGAAGCAGAAACTGGCGGGCGACCTCGAAACCCTGCGCAGCTTCTATCTGGATCGCGGTTATGCACGCTTCAACATCGATTCCACGCAGGTCAGCCTGACGCCCGATAAAAAAGGCATCTACATCACGGTGAACATCACCGAAGGCGACCAGTACAAAATCGCGGGTGTGATCGTCAATGGCAGCATGGCTGGCCACTCGGCAGAAATTGAACATCTGACCAAAATTCCGTCCGGCGAACTTTATAACGGCGCCAAAGTGACGAAGATGGAAGATGACATCAAGAAACTGCTGGGCCGCTACGGCTATGCCTATCCGCGCGTGGCGACACAGCCGGAAATCAACGACGCCGATAAGACCGTAAAACTGCATATCAACGTGGATGCGGGTAACCGCTACTACGTGCGCAATGTCCGCTTCGAAGGCAACGACACCTCGAAAGATTCGGTGTTACGTCGCGAAATGCGTCAGATGGAAGGCGCATGGCTGGGCAGCGACCTGGTTGAGCAGGGCAAAGAGCGTCTGAACCGCACCGGTTACTTCGAAACCGTGGATGTGGACACCCAGCGCGTGCCAGGTTCGCCGGACCAGGTGGATGTGGTTTACAAGGTCAAAGAGCGTAACACCGGGACCTTTAACTTCGGCGTCGGTTACGGCACCGAAAGTGGCGTGAGCTTCCAGGTCGGGGTAACGCAGGATAACTGGCTGGGCACCGGTAATACCGTCGGCATCAGCGGCACCAAGAACGACTACCAGACCTACGCGGAATTCTCACTGACCGACCCGTACTTCACCGTTGACGGTGTCAGTCTGGGTGGCCGTCTGTTCTACAACGACTTTAAAGCGGACAACGCGGACCTCTCTGACTATACCAACAAAAGTTATGGTCTGGATGGCACGCTCGGCTTCCCGGTTAACGAAAACAACACCCTGCGTGTTGGTCTGGGCTATGTCCACAATGACCTCTCTAACATGCAGCCGCAGGTGGCGATGTGGCGTTATCTCGACTCGGTTGGCAAACCGCAGCAGCTTAACGACAAGGGTGAGTTCTCCGCAGATGACTTCACCTTTAACTACGGCTGGACGTACAACACCCTGGACCGCGGCTTCTTCCCGACGTCGGGTAACCGCACCAACCTGAACGGTAAGGTGACGATTCCGGGCTCAGATAACAGCTTCTACAAGGCCACGCTGGATACCCAGCAATATGTGCCGATTAACCAGGATCGTACCTGGGTGCTGCTGGGTCGTGGCCGCGTGGGCTATGGCGATGGACTTGGCGGCAAAGAGATGCCGTTCTATGAGAACTTCTACGCCGGTGGTTCAAGCACCGTGCGTGGCTTCCAGTCCAACACCATTGGTCCTAAAGCCGCTTACTACAATAACAACTCGTCAAACTGCCGGATTGCCGATCCAAATGGCGTCTGTAAGTCTGACGATGCGGTCGGGGGTAACGCGATGGCGATCGCCAGCCTTGAGCTGATTACGCCAACGCCGTTCCTGAGCGAGAAGTATGCTAACTCGGTGCGTACGTCGGTGTTTGTCGACGCCGGTACCGCGTGGGATACCCATTGGGAAAATACCGCTGAAACGCGTGCTGCGGGCATTCCTGACTACAGCGATCCAAACAACATCCGTGTTTCAAGCGGTGTTGCGCTGCAGTGGATGTCACCGCTTGGCCCGCTGGTGTTCTCATACGCCCAGCCGCTGAAGAAAGTCGAGGGAGACAAGTCAGAGCAGTTCCAGTTTAACATTGGTAAAACCTGGTAATGTTCTGAGCATGGATGCAAGCTGAAGTCTTGCTGCCGGACAGCACACGCTGCTGTTCCGGTGCAAACACTGTGTCGCTGACACAAACGTTGATGGTAAGGAGTTTATAGTGAAAAAGTTGTTGTGTGCCGCAGGTCTGGGTCTTGCTTTAGCGGTTTCCGCTGGTGTTCAGGCTGCTGACAAAATTGCAGTGGTAAACGTGTCCAGCATTTTCCAACAGTTACCGCAACGTGCGACTGTTGCTAAACAGCTGGAAAACGAGTTCAAAGGCCGTGCAACTGAGCTGCAGAGCCAGGAGCGCGATCTGCAAACCAAAATGCAGCGTCTGCAGCGTGATGGTTCGACCATGAAGGCCAGCGAGCGCAGCCGCATGGAGAAAGATGTCATGTCACAGCGTGAAGCTTTCTCTTCAAAAGCACAGGCGTTTGAGCAGGATAACCGCCGTCGTCAGATGGAAGAGCGTAACAAGCTGCTGAGCCGCATTCAGGATGCCGTGAAGAAAGTCGCTGACAGCGATGGCTATGACGTGGTAATCGACGCGAACGCGGTGGCTTATGCATCAAACGCAAAAGACATCACGGCTGACGTGCTGAAACAGGTTAAATAATTCATGTCATCTATTCGACTGGCTGATTTAGCCCAGCAGTTGGATGCAGAATTGCACGGAGATGGCGATATCGTCATCTCTGGCATTGCTTCTATGCAATCCGCCACAACTGGCCAAATCACTTTTCTTGCAAACAGCCGTTACCGCGAGCAACTCGCCCTGATTAAGGCCTCAGCCGTGGTGCTGACGGAAGCGGATCTGGAGTGGTGCAACACCGCGGCGCTGGTAGTGAAAAATCCCTACCTGACTTACGCGCGTATGGCACAGATACTCGATACTACCCCTCAGCCGGCGCAGAACATTGCGCCCAGCGCGGTGATCGACCCCTCGGCCCGTCTCGGCAGCAATGTTGCGATCGGCGCAAACGCCGTGATCGAAGCGGACGTTGAACTGGGCGATAACGTAGTGATAGGGGCGGGATGCTTTGTCGGCAAAAAAACCCGTATCGGCAGCGGAACCCGTCTCTGGGCCAACGTTTCCATCTATCACGAGATCGTCATCGGCCAGGATTGTCTGATTCAGTCAGGCGCGGTCATCGGTTCTGATGGGTTTGGTTATGCCAACGATCGCGGTAACTGGGTGAAAATCCCGCAGTTAGGCGCGGTGATTATTGGCGATCGTGTGGAAATAGGTGCCTGCACAACCATCGATCGCGGTGCGCTGGATAACACTCTGATCGGCAATGGTGTTATCATAGACAACCAGTGCCAGATCGCCCACAACGTAGTTATTGGCGACAATACTGCGGTTGCAGGCGGTGTGATCATGGCGGGTAGTCTGAAGATTGGGCGTTACTGTATGATTGGCGGTGCCAGCGTCATTAACGGCCATATGGAAATCTGTGACAAAGTAACGGTGACCGGTATGGGTATGGTCATGCGTCCTATCACAGAGCCGGGTGTTTACTCATCCGGTATTCCGCTGCAACCCAACAAAACCTGGCGCAAAACTGCAGCGCTGGTGATGAACATCGATGACATGAGCAAACGCTTAAAAGCCATCGAGCGCAAGGTCGGCAAAGACGACTAACCGCCATCCCCAAACTGACCGGCTTTCATAATAAAAATGTTAAGCAGGGAAGCCCGGCGCCACAGAACCTATTTGCGGCCTGCGGAAGATCATTTGATCTGTGCAGGCCGTGTTATTGTTGTCATCAGATTTTTAGGACAGGAAGAGTATTTTGACTACTGAAACTCATACTCTGAAAATTGAAGAGATTTTAGAGCTGCTGCCGCACCGCTATCCGTTTCTGCTGGTAGACCGTGTGCTTGAATTTGAAGAGCACAAATACCTGCGTGCAGTGAAGAACGTTTCTGTTAATGAACCGTTTTTCCAGGGGCACTTCCCTGGTAAACCGATTTTTCCTGGCGTTCTGATCCTGGAAGCGATGGCGCAGGCTACCGGTATTCTGGCGTTTAAAAGCGTAGGTAAACTGGAGCCAGGCGAACTCTATTACTTTGCCGGTATCGACAGTGCCCGTTTCAAACGTCCTGTCGTACCAGGCGACCAAATGATCATGGAAGTGACTTTCGAGAAAACCCGCCGTGGTCTGACCCGCTTTAAAGGCGTGGCGACTGTTGACGGTAAAATCGTTTGTGAAGCGACCATGATGTGTGCCCGCAGCCGGGAGGCATAATTCGTGATTGATCCAACCGCCACTATCCATCCCAGTTCTGTCATCGAAGAGGGCGCTGTCATTGGCGCCCGTGTTCACATTGGCCCGTTTTGCTTTATTGGCGCGAATGTTGAGATCGGTGAAGGAACGGTACTGAAGTCACACGTTGTGGTGAACGGCCACACGCGTATCGGCAAAGATAACCAGATCTATCAGTTCGCCTCGATCGGTGAAGTGAATCAGGATCTGAAATATGCCGGTGAGCCAACACGGGTTGAGATCGGCGATCGCAACCGCATCCGTGAAAGCGTGACGATTCATCGTGGCACGACCCAGGGTGGCCATGTCACTACGGTGGGCAGCGATAATCTGCTGATGGTAAACGTCCATATCGCGCATGACTGCGTGATTGGCAACCGCTGCATCTTCGCGAACAACGCCACCCTGGGTGGTCACGTCACGGTCGATGATTTTGCCATTATTGGCGGCATGACAGCGGTCCATCAGTGGTGCACCATCGGTGCGCATGTGATGGTTGGCGGCTGTTCCGGCGTGGCACAGGATGTCCCTCCTTACGTGATTGCGCAGGGCAACCACGCGACGCCGTTCGGGATCAATATCGAAGGTCTCAAGCGCCGTGGCTTCAGCAAAGAGTCGTTGCACGCGATCCGCAACGCCTACAAGCTGCTCTACCGCAGCGGCAGAACGCTGGAGGAAGTAAAACCAGAGATCGAAGCCATCGCGCAGCAGCACAGCGAAGTGCAGCCTTTCTACGACTTCTTCAGCCGTTCTACCCGTGGTTTAATCCGTTAATCCATGTCAGCGCGTCCTTTAACGATTGCCCTGGTCGCCGGAGAAACCTCCGGCGATATTCTTGGTGCCGGTCTGATCCGTGCTCTGAAAGCCCGCCATCCTGACGCACGCTTTGTCGGTGTAGCGGGCCCGCTGATGCAGGCGGAAGGGTGCGAAGCCTGGTATGAGATGGAAGAGCTGGCGGTGATGGGGATCGTCGAGGTGCTGGGCCGCCTGCGACGCCTGCTGAAAATCCGCCGCGATCTGACGCAGCGTTTCACCGCGCTCCGGCCCGACGTCTTTGTCGGGATTGATGCGCCCGATTTTAATATCACGCTGGAAGGCAATCTCAAACGCACAGGCATCCGCACTATCCACTATGTCAGCCCCTCGGTGTGGGCATGGCGGCAAAAGCGCGTCTTTAAGATCGGTCGTAATACCGATCTGGTGCTGGCGTTCCTGCCGTTTGAAAAAGCCTTCTACGATCGTTTTAACGTTCCCTGCCGCTTTATCGGCCATACGATGGCGGATGCGATGCCGCTGCAGCCCGATAAGCTGGCCGCACGGCGTCATCTGGGGATCGCCGACGATGCGCTCTGTCTGGCCCTGCTGCCGGGCAGTCGCGGCGCGGAAGTAGAAATGCTCAGCGCGGACTTTCTGAAAACGGCCCGCCTGCTGCGACGCCACTATCCGGCGCTGGAGATTGTGGTGCCGCTGGTGAATGCCCGTCGCCGCGAACAGTTTGAGAAGATTAAGGCCGAAACGGCCCCGGAGCTGCCGATGCATCTGCTGGATGGGCAGGGCCGGGAGGCGATGATCGCGAGCGATGCCGCACTGCTGGCATCCGGCACTGCCGCTCTGGAGTGCATGCTGGCAAAATGTCCGATGGTGGTGGGGTATCGCATGAAGCCTGCCACTTTCTGGCTGGCGAAACGGCTGGTTAAAACGCCTTACGTCTCGCTGCCGAATCTGCTGGCCGGGCGTGAGCTGGTTAAAGAGCTACTGCAGGATGCGTGTCAGCCTGAAGCCCTGTCGGCAGCCTTAGATCCGCTGCTGCATGCCGGACCTGAACGCGAAACGCTGCTGCAGACGTTTCATGAATTACATCAACAGATCCGCTGGAACGCTGATGAGCAGGCAGCGGATGCGGTACTGGAGCTGGTGAATGCCTGATTTTATCTACCCTGTTGCCAGCCTGATTGCGGGTGTGGACGAAGTGGGGCGCGGGCCGCTGGTCGGTGCGGTCGTCACCGCGGCCGTGATCCTCGATCCGGCGAATCCGATTACCGGCCTGGCCGACTCAAAGAAACTGTCGGAAAAGCGCCGCCTGGCGCTGTATGACGAGATCAAAGAGAAGGCGCTGGCCTGGTGTCTGGGACGGGCAGAGCCTGAAGAGATCGACCAGCTCAACATTCTCAACGCCACCATGCTGGCGATGCAGCGCGCCGTAGCGGGTCTGCCGATCCAGCCTGACTATGTGCTGATCGATGGTAATCGCTGCCCGGCGCTGCCGATGCCTTCCCAGGCGGTAGTGAAAGGGGATAGTCTGGTTGCCGAAATCAGCGCGGCGTCGATCATCGCCAAAGTGTCGCGCGATCGCGAAATGGCCGAGCTGGATCGGCTGTTCCCGGCGTATGGTTTTGCGCAGCACAAAGGTTACCCGACCGCGCTGCATATGGAAAAACTGACGCAACATGGCGCCACGCCGCATCACCGTCGCAGTTTTGCGCCCGTTCGCAATGCGCTGCTCGATGCTGAAGTTCTGGCTGCGCGCCAGCCTCTGACGCTGAAATAGCCTGACACTGTTTTAACCGGAAACTGATATGGCTGAACCCCGTTTTATACATCTGCGTGTCCACAGTGACTATTCGATGGTCGATGGCCTGGCGAAGACCGGGCCGCTAATCAAGAAGGCGGCTGCACTTGGCATGCCCGCTATCGCCATTACCGACTTCACTAACCTCTGTGGGCTGGTCAAATTTTACGGTGGCGCACATAGCGCAGGGATAAAACCGGTCATCGGTGCTGACTTCAACGTGGCCAGCGAGCTGATGGGAGATGAACTCACCCAGCTCACCGTGCTGGCGGCGAACAATAC
Organism: Pantoea phosphatilytica; assembly: GCF_051025615.1. Taxonomy (NCBI): domain Bacteria; kingdom Pseudomonadati; phylum Pseudomonadota; class Gammaproteobacteria; order Enterobacterales; family Erwiniaceae; genus Pantoea; species Pantoea phosphatilytica. Next base: position 17,095 of record NZ_JBPFDF010000002.1, on the reverse strand, counting down.
CGGCTATCAGAATCTGACGCTGCTGATCTCCCGCGCCTACCAGCGTGGCTACGGCGTGGACGGGCCGATCATCGATCGCGACTGGCTGATTGAGCTACAGGAAGGGCTGATTCTGCTGTCGGGTGGCCGGCGTGGCGACGTGGGTCGCAGCCTGCTGCGCGGCAACAGTGCGCTGGTTTCACAATGCCTGGCGTTTTATCAGCAGCACTTTCCCGATCGCTACTATCTGGAACTGATCCGCACCGGCCGTCAGGATGAAGAAAGTTACCTGCATGCGGCCGTCGAACTGGCGATTGCCGAAGGCATTCCGGTGGTCGCCACCAACGAAGTCTGCTTTATCAACGCCGAAGACTTTGATGCGCATGAGATCCGCGTCGCCATTCACGACGGCTATACGCTGGACGACCCTAAACGTCCGCGCAACTACAGTCCTCAGCAATATATGCGCAGCGAAGCGGAGATGTGCGAGCTTTTCTCGGACATCCCGGAAGCGCTGGAAAACAGCGTAGAGATTGCTAAGCGTTGTAACGTCACGGTCCGGCTGGGCGAGTACTTCCTGCCGCAGTTCCCGACCGGTGACATGACCACCGAAGATTATCTGGTGGTGAAATCCCGTGAGGGGCTGGAAGAGCGTCTGGTGTTCCTGTTCCCGGATGAAGCCGAGCGGGCGGCAAAACGGCCGGAGTATGATGAACGTCTGGAGGTTGAGCTTAACGTTATCAACCAGATGGGATTCCCGGGCTACTTCCTGATCGTGATGGAGTTTATCCAGTGGTCGAAGGATAACGGCGTGCCGGTCGGCCCGGGCCGTGGTTCCGGTGCCGGTTCGCTGGTGGCCTATGCGCTGAAAATTACCGATATCGATCCGCTGGAATTTGACCTGCTGTTTGAACGTTTCCTGAACCCGGAACGTGTGTCGATGCCCGACTTCGACGTCGACTTCTGTATGGAGAAGCGCGATCAGGTCATTGAGCACGTCGCCGATATGTACGGACGTGAAGCGGTTTCTCAGATCATCACCTTCGGCACCATGGCGGCGAAAGCGGTTATCCGCGACGTCGGCCGCGTGCTGGGTCATCCCTACGGCTTTGTGGATCGCATCTCAAAGCTGATCCCGCCCGATCCCGGCATGACGCTGGAAAAAGCCTTTATTGCGGAACCACAGCTGCCTGCGATGTATGACGCAGACGAAGAGGTGAAGGCGCTGATCGACATGGCGCGCAAGCTGGAAGGGGTCACGCGTAACGCCGGTAAACATGCGGGCGGCGTGGTGATTGCGCCCACAAAGATTACCGATTTTGCGCCGCTCTACTGCGATGAGCACGGCCAGTTCCCGGTCACCCAGTTCGATAAAAACGATGTGGAATATGCCGGCCTCGTGAAGTTCGACTTCCTGGGGCTGCGTACGCTGACCATCATCGACTGGGCGCTGAAGATGATCAACCCGCGCCGGGAAAAGCAGGGGCTGGAGCCGATCGATATCGCCTCTATCCCACTGGATGATAAGAAAAGTTTCGATATGCTGCAGCGCTCGGAAACCACGGCGGTATTCCAGCTTGAATCGCGCGGCATGAAAGATCTGATCAAGCGTCTGAAGCCCGACTGCTTCGAAGATATGATCGCACTGGTGGCGCTGTTCCGTCCTGGGCCGCTGCAGTCCGGCATGGTAGATAACTTTATTGACCGTAAGCATGGCCGGGAAGCGATCTCCTATCCCGATATCCAGTGGCAGCATGAAAGCCTGAAACCGGTTCTGGAACCGACCTACGGCATCATCCTCTATCAGGAACAGGTGATGCAGATCGCGCAGGTGCTCTCCGGCTATACCCTGGGCGGCGCAGATATGCTGCGTCGCGCTATGGGTAAAAAGAAACCCGAAGAGATGGCCAAGCAGCGATCGGTGTTCCGCGACGGTGCCGAACGTATGGGCATCGACGGCGAACTGTCGATGAAGATCTTCGATCTGGTAGAAAAATTTGCAGGCTATGGCTTTAACAAGTCACACTCTGCGGCTTACGCCCTGGTCTCCTATCAGACGCTGTGGCTGAAAGCGCACTATCCGGCCGAGTTCATGGCTGCCGTGATGACCGCCGATATGGACAACACCGAGAAAGTGGTCGGGCTGGTGGATGAGTGCTGGCGCATGGGGCTGAAGGTCCTGCCGCCCGATATCAACTCCGGTCTTTACCCTTTCCATGTCAATGACGCGGGCGAAATCGTTTACGGCATCGGCGCGATTAAAGGCGTGGGTGAGGGGCCGATCGAAGCGATCATCGACGCACGAAACGAAGGCGGCTACTTCCGGGAGCTGTTTGATCTCTGCGCCCGCACCGACACCAAAAAGATTAACCGCCGGGTGATGGAAAAACTGATTATGTCCGGGGCCTTTGACCGCCTCGGACCGCACCGCGCGGCGCTGATGAGTTCACTCGGTGACGCGCTGAAAGCGGCCGATCAGCACGCGAAAGCGGAAGCGATTGGTCAGGCGGACATGTTTGGCGTGCTGGCCGAAGAGCCGGAGCAGATCGAGAAATCCTACGCCAGCGTGACGCCGTGGCCCGAACAGGTGCAGCTGGATGGTGAACGGGAAACGCTGGGGCTCTATCTTACCGGCCACCCGATCAACCAGTATCTGAAAGAAATTGAGCGTTACGTTGGCGGGGTGCGGCTGAAAGATATGCATCCTACCGATCGGGGTAAAATTACCGTGGCGGCCGGTCTGGTGATCGCGGCGCGGGTAATGGTGACCAAACGCGGCAACCGAATTGGTATCTGTACTCTGGACGATCGTTCCGGTCGTCTTGAGGTGATGTTATTTACCGATGCGTTAGATAAATACCAGCAGCTGCTGGAGAAAGACCGAATCCTGATCGTCAGCGGACAGGTCAGCTTTGATGACTTCAGTGGTGGCCTTAAAATGACCGCCCGGGAAGTCATGGACATCGACGAAGCGCGCGAAAAATACGCGCGCGGACTTGCTATCTCGCTGACGGACAGGCAAATTGATGACCAGCTATTAAACCGACTCCGTCAGTCCCTGGAACCTCATCGATCAGGGACTATTCCGGTGCATCTCTATTATCAGAGAGCCGACGCGCGAGCGAAGCTGCGCTTTGGTGCAGCGTGGCGAATTTCGCCCAGCGATCGTTTACTTAACGATTTGCGCTCGCTGATTGGATCGGAGCAGGTGGAACTGGAGTTTGACTAGAACAGGAACATTATGAGTCTTAATTACCTGGATTTTGAACAGCCAATTGCAGAACTGGAAGCGAAGATCGATTCGCTGACGTCGATTGGTCGTCAGGATGATAAACACGTTAATCTGGATGAAGAAGTTCAGCGTCTGCGCGAGAAAAGCGTTGAGCTGACCCGTAAAATCTTCGCCGATTTAGGCGCATGGCAGATCGCTCAACTGGCGCGCCACCCTCTGCGTCCTTATACCTTTGACTACGTCCGCAATGCGTTTGACGATTTCGATGAGCTGGCGGGCGACCGCGCTTATGCGGATGACAAAGCGATTGTGGGCGGCATTGCGCGTCTTGATGGCCGTCCGGTGATGATCATCGGCCACCAGAAAGGGCGCGAAACCAAAGAGAAAATTCGCCGCAACTTCGGCATGCCGGCACCGGAAGGCTATCGCAAAGCGCTGCGCCTGATGGAGATGGCTGAGCGTTTTAAAATGCCGGTGATCACCTTTATCGACACCCCAGGCGCCTATCCGGGCGTGGGTGCGGAAGAGCGTGGACAGTCTGAAGCGATTGCCCGCAACCTGCGTGAAATGTCTGGCCTGAAAGTGCCGGTGATCTGTACGGTCATCGGTGAGGGCGGTTCAGGCGGTGCGCTGGCGATCGGCGTGGGCGATAAAGTGAATATGCTGCAGTACAGCACCTATTCCGTTATCTCGCCGGAGGGCTGTGCCTCAATTCTGTGGAAGAGCGCGGATAAAGCGCCGCTGGCCGCTGAAGCGATGGGCATCACCGCTAACCGTCTGAAAGAGCTGAAGCTGATTGACGCCGTGATCCCTGAGCCTCTGGGTGGCGCGCACCGTCGTCCGGTCGATATGGCGCAGTCACTGAAACAGCAGCTGCTGGCCGATCTGGCCGAACTCGACGAACTCAGCACGGAAGAGCTGCTGGATCGTCGTTATCAGCGCCTGATGAGCTACGGCTACGCCTGATTCATCCTCCTCGATAAAAGCGGACTCCGGTCCGCTTTTTTTATGCCCCTGGTTTAGCATCAGACTCAGCCCCGCTTTTTCAGCGCCATCCGATCGCCCTCTGGCTACACCTTCCGCGGGTTAGCGGTTATGCTTGATCGGTTCCATCACAATCAGGGAGAGGGTTTTGAATATTCTGGCGATCATGGGCGCGCACGGCGTGTTTTATAAAGATGAACCGTTACGCGAACTCGACGCGGCGTTAAATCTGCAAGGCTTCCAGCTGCTTTATCCAAAGAACAGTGACGACCTGCTGAAACTGATCGAGCACAATCCGCGTATCAGTGGCGTTATCTTCGACTGGGATGCGCACAACAGCCCGGAACTGTGCGGCGAGATCAATCAGCTCAACGAATACCTGCCACTTTATGCATTTATCAACACCCACTCGCAGATGGATATCAGTATCAATGAGATCCGTATGCCGCTGCACTTCTTCGAATATGCGCTGAATGCCGCCGATGATATCGCGCTGCATATCCGGCAATATACGGATGATTACATCGAACACATTACGCCACCGCTGACCCGGGCGCTGTTCACCTACGTGAAAGAGGGGAAGTATACCTTCTGCACGCCGGGGCATATGGCGGGCACCGCCTTTCAGAAGAGCCCGGTTGGCTGTCTGTTCTACGATTTCTTCGGGGCGAACACCCTGAAGTCGGACATCTCCATTTCCGTCACCGAGCTCGGTTCGCTGCTGGATCACACCGGCCCGCATCTGGAAGCCGAAGAGTATATCGCCCGCACCTTTGGTGCGGAGCAGAGCTACATGGTGACCAACGGCACCTCCACGTCGAACAAGATCGTCGGGATGTATGCCGCCTCTGCCGGCAGCACGGTGCTGATCGACCGCAACTGCCACAAGTCGCTGACCCACTTGCTGATGATGAGCGATCTGATCCCCATCTGGCTGAAACCGACCCGTAATGCGCTGGGGATCCTGGGTGGCATTCCGAAGCAGGAGTTCACCCGTGAGAGCATCGCCGGAAAAGTGGCCGCCACCGATCGCGCCAGCTGGCCAGTGCATGCGGTGATCACCAACTCGACCTATGACGGGCTGCTCTATAACACGCAGTACATCAAAGAGACGCTGGATGTGCCGTCGATTCATTTCGATTCGGCCTGGGTGCCTTACACCAATTTTCATCCGATCTATGCCGGTAAAAGCGGCATGAGCGGCGAGCGTATTCCGGGCAAAGTGGTCTATGAAACGCAGTCCACCCATAAACTGCTGGCTGCGTTTTCACAGGCTTCACTGATTCACATTAAAGGCGACTACGACGAACAGACCTTTAACGAAGCCTATATGATGCACACCACCACCTCGCCCAATTACGCCATCGTCTCGTCGATTGAAACGGCCGCCGCGATGCTGCGTGGCAATCCCGGCAGGCGGCTGATCAATCGCTCAGTGGAGCGCGCGCTGCACTTCCGTCGTGAGATCCAGCGTCTGCGCGAAGAGTCCGACAGCTGGTTCTTCGATATCTGGCAACCGGAAGAGATCGATGAAGCACAGTGCTGGCCGATCCAGCCGGGCGACGAAGCGTGGCACGGCTTCACACAGGCCGATCGCGATCATATGTACCTCGATCCGATCAAGGTGACGATCCTGACGCCGGGCATGAGCGAGCTGGGAGAGATGGCGGAAGAGGGGATCCCGGCGGCGCTGGTGGCGAAGTTCCTCGACGAGCGCGGCATCGTGGTGGAGAAGACCGGCCCCTATAACCTGCTGTTCCTGTTCAGCATCGGCATTGATAAAACCAAGGCGATGAGCGTGCTGCGTGGCCTGACCGAGTTCAAGCGCGCCTACGATCTCAATCTGCGGGTCAAAAACATGCTGCCGGATCTCTACGCGGAAGATCCCGATTTCTATCGCAACATGCGGATTCAGACGCTGGCGCAGGGGATCCATCAGCTGATCCGCCATCACGATCTGCCACGGCTGATGCTGCAGGCGTTTGATGTACTGCCTGAAATGAAGATGACGCCTCACCAGGCCTTCCAGCAGCAGGTCAGAGGCAATATTGAAACGGTGGATCTCAGCGAGCTGGTGGGCCGGGTGTCCGCCAACATGATTCTGCCTTACCCGCCGGGCGTGCCGCTGGTGATGCCGGGAGAGATGATCACCGAAAAAAGCCGCGCGGTGCTCGATTTTCTGCTGATGCTGTGCAGCATCGGCCGACATTATCCCGGCTTCGAAACCGATATTCATGGCGCGACCCTGACAGAAGAGGGCGAATATCGCGTCCGTGTGCTGAAAAACATTCCCGAATAACCCTCAGATGACCTTCAGCGGCAGGCGGTCTGCGGACCGCCTGACCGTATCAGGATATTAACCATGTTGCAGTTAACCGCTATTCACCACATCGCCATCATCGCCTCCGACTACGCGCGCAGCAAAGCCTTCTATTGTGACGTGCTGGGATTTCGTCTGATGGGCGAACATTACCGCGAAGCGCGCGACTCCTGGAAGGGCGATCTGGCCCTGCAGGATCGCTATACCATTGAGCTGTTCTCGTTTCCTGAGCCCCCGGCCCGCGTCTCGCATCCTGAAGCGTGCGGGCTGCGGCACCTGGCCTTTACCGTGCCGGATGTCGCCGCCGCCGTTGCAGCCCTGGCCGATAAAGGGGTGATCTGCGAACCGATCCGCATCGACGAACTGACGGGCAAACCCTGCACATTCTTCGCCGATCCGGACGGTTTGCCGCTGGAGCTTTATCAGGCGTAAAATAGCGCGCTCAGCGGGCCACATCCGGTGGCCCGATCGTCTGGATTCTGTTATGTCTGCTCCCGCTTTTGACGCCCTGTTGCCATCCGATGCCGCACTGGTGGTCGCGTTCAGCGGTGGACTCGACTCCACCGTGCTGCTGCACCAGCTGCGCGCCTGGCAGCAGCAGCATCCTCAGTCGTCTCTGCGGGCACTGCATGTGCATCATGGGTTAAGCCCGAATGCCGATCGCTGGGCGGCCCACTGTCAGGCGCGATGTGCGGAGTGGCAGCTAACGTGTGACATCCTGCGCGTCAGCGTGGATGGCCGCGAGAATGGCATCGAAGCGGCGGCCCGCACTGCACGCTATCAGGCGCTGAGTGCGGCGCTGCAGCCGGGCGAGATATTACTCACCGCCCAGCATCTTGATGACCAGTGTGAAACCTTTCTGCTGGCGCTGAAACGTGGCAGCGGACCGGCGGGGCTGGCGGCGATGCCTGCGGTGCGCATGCTGGGTGCCCATCCGCTGGTGCGTCCGCTGCTCAATCAGTCGCGACAGGCGCTTGAAGCCTACGCCGACCGGCATCAGCTGGTCTGGATCGAGGATGAGAGCAATCAGGATCTCCGCTACGACCGTAACTTCCTGCGCCAGCAACTGCTGCCTGCACTCTATCAGCGCTGGCCGCATTTTGCTGAAGCCACCGCCCGCAGTGCGGCGTTGTGCAGTGAGCAGGAGCAGTTACTGGATGAGCTGCTGGCCGACGCGCTTTCCGGGCTAATCCAGCCAGACGGCAGTCTCTGTTTTACGCCGCTGCTGCGCATGAGTGAGCCGCGGGCGAATGCGCTATTACGCCGCTGGATCGCCGGGCAGGGCGGGGTGATGCCGTCCCGCGCTGCGCTGAAACGTATTCATGAGGAAGTGATGGCGAGCCGGGAAGATGCCCAGCCGCGGCTGCGACTGGGTCAGGCTGAAGTGCGGCGTTATCGCCAGCAGCTTTACTGGCTGCCGCTGCAGGCGTCACTGCGCGACCGCGTGCTGGCATGGCCCGATCTCAGCCAGCCGCTGACGTTACCGCAGCACCTCGGTTCGCTGCGCGCCAGCCAGAGGGCGGGCCAGTTGCGCCTTCCCCGGCCGGATGAGCAGGTCAGCGTGCGGTTTCATGCCCGCGGCCACATCCATCTGGCGGGACGCCAGGGCGGCAGGGAGATGAAAAAGGTGTGGCAGGCGTTACAGGTACCGCCGTGGCAGCGCGACCGGTTGCCATTAATTTTTTACAATCAGACGCTGGTCGCTGCCCCGGGCCTGTTCGTTACCCGGGATGGCGCGGCCACCGATGCGCCGGGCTGGCAGGTCGAGTGGGATCGGTCATCCGGTTCAGGAGAAGCGTAATGAAACAGTGGCTTATTGTCTCTCTGGTCGCCATCACCCTGCCGGTGTGGGCGGCGGGTGACGCTCAACGCGGCGCAGAGAAAGCGGGCAGTTGCCTGGCCTGTCATGGCGCACAAGGAAAAGCCGCAGCGCCGATCTATCCGAATCTGGCCGGGCAGAATGTTGCCTATCTGGAGCTGGCGCTACAGGCCTACAAAAAGGGCGAACGCAGTGGCGGCCAGGCGGAGGTGATGAAAGCGTTTGTGGCGGGATTAAGCGACAGCGATATGGCGGATCTGGCGGCGTACTACGGTTCGTTACAGCCCGGGGATTAACCGGGCGGGAAGGTCCCGCCCGAGGTGCATGGATTACTCGGCGCTGACAACCACCGTACCCAGCTCGGGGTGGGTGAAGCTGGCGATATGGTCGAGACGTAAATCACGATGCTCACTGGCCAGGTCGATAGAGAGATATTCGACGTTCTTGCGCGAGAAGATCTCTCTGGCCTTCGCCTTCAGCTGCTCGCCATCTTTCATTTCCAGCGACAGCATCCAGTTGTTCTGGCAGGCGAGCTCCAGATTATCGTAATCATCGCAATTGATGGGTTGGTACGCTTCATTTATCAACATAGTCGCTCACCAATAAGTTAGCAGCGGCCCAGGCCGCCTGTTCCCTGACAGAAGAGTTTAGCTTACTATTTGCGGCAATATCATTAAGCGCCTTCAATGCGCAGCCAATCGCATCCGGTATGTAACCTAAATCCCCGCTGCCGATTTCGGCATATTTCCGGCGAACTAACTCACAATAATTTTGCACATGGCCCTCCTCATCAGAGCGTAAATACCCTGGTTAACTGGCGACTATATCATAGCCATTCGAAGGAAATCAGCCCGTGTAAAGCAGGAAGCGTGCGCGAATCACTGATAAAGTGACGGATTCCGCAGGCTGAGGTGGAAAGCAGCGAAGCACAAAAGGTTAAGTTGATGAACAGGTTATCAGAGGTCGATGTTATGAAGCAGTGGGGAGGAGAGCGATGATTATGCTGTCCCGTCTGGTTGAAATCCCGGACAGTGAGATTGAGCTGACGGCGATACGCGCGCAGGGTGCGGGCGGACAACATGTTAACAAAGCCAGCACGGCTATCCATCTGCGTTTTGACATTGCTGCCTCTTCGTTGCCCGCCTTCTATAAAGAGCGGCTGCTCTCCGCGAGCCATCATCTAATTACCGGTGAGGGCGTCGTGGTGATCAAGGCGCAGGAGTATCGCAGTCAGGAGATGAATCGCGAAGCGGCGCTGCAGCGTCTGGTTAATCTGATCCGCGAGCTCAGTACTGTCGAAAAAGCACGTCGGGCCACGCGGCCGACCCGCGCGTCGAAAGAGCGTCGTCTGGAAGGCAAAGCGCGTCGCAGCACGACCAAAGCGATGCGCGGCAAAGTGCAATAAAAAAGGCCCCGCTGGCGGGGCCTCTGATTAACGCGAACCTCTTACTTATTCAGCGCCTTCAGCAGGAACGTAACGATTTCATCCTGTTTGATCATCTGTTTCTCGCCGCCACGACGGGATTTATATTCAATCTCCTGGTTGTCGAGATTGCGATCGCCGATGACGATGGTGTGCGGCACACCAATCAGTTCCATATCTGCGAACATCACGCCCGGACGCTCTTTACGGTCATCCAGAATCACCTCAACGCCTTTAGCGCGCAGGGTGGCGTACAGCTCTTCCGCCAGCTCTTTCACACGGAACGATTTCTGCATATTCATCGGCAGGATAGCCACCTCGAAAGGCGCCAGCGCATCTGGCCAGATGATGCCGCGCTCGTCGTGGTTCTGCTCAATCGCGGCTGCGACCACGCGGGTGATACCGATGCCGTAGCAACCCATGCTCATCACCTGGTTACGACCATCTTCGCCCTGTACAGAGGCTTTCAGCGCGTCAGAATATTTGGTGCCGAGCTGGAAAATATGACCCACTTCAATGCCGCGTTTAATCTGCAGCGTGCCTTTGCCATCCGGGCTTAAATCGCCTTCAACCACGTTGCGGATATCGGCAACGCTGGCCATCGGCAGATCGCGCTCCCAGTTAATGCCGAAGTAGTGCTTACCGTCGATGTTAGCCCCGGCGCTGAAATCGCTCATCTTCGCCACGGTACGGTCGGCAATAACTGGCATCTGCAGACCTACCGGGCCGATTGAGCCTGGTCCGGCACCCACGGCGGCGCGGATCTCTTCTTCTGTGGCGAACACCAGCGGTGACGCGACGATAGCCGATTTTTCCGCTTTGATTTCGTTAAGCTGATGATCGCCGCGAACCAGCAGGGCAACCAGCGCATGACCGCTCTCTTCAGCACCTTTGACAATCAGCGTCTTCACGGTCTTTTCTACCGGCACACTGAACTGCTCAACCAGCTCTGCGATAGTTTTTGCATCTGGCGTCTCAACCAGCTGCATCGCCTGCGAAGGGGCGGCACGCTCACCGGCGGGTGCGACGGCTTCGGCCAGCTCAATATTGGCGGCGTAATCCGACTCGGTAGAGAAGATCACATCATCTTCACCGCTCTGGGCCAGAACCTGGAACTCATGCGAGGCGCTGCCGCCGATTGAGCCGGTGTCGGCCTGCACGGCGCGGAAATCCAGACCCATACGGCTGAAGATCTGGCTGTAGGCGCGGTACATCGCATCGTAGGTTTCCTGCAGGGATTCCTGCGAAACGTGGAAGGAGTAAGCGTCTTTCATCGTAAATTCGCGTGAGCGCATCACACCAAAACGCGGACGCACTTCGTCGCGGAATTTGGTCTGGATCTGATACAGATTGAGCGGCAGCTGCTTGTAAGAGCTCAGCTCATTGCGGATCAGGTCAGTGACCACCTCTTCATGCGTCGGACCCAGCACGAACGGACGCTCATGACGATCTGCGATACGCAACAGTTCCGGGCCATACTCCTCCCAGCGACCGCTCTCCTGCCACAGGTCGGCGGGCTGCACAACCGGCATTAAAATCTCAACCGCGCCCGCGTTGTTCATCTCTTCGCGAACGATGTTTTCAACTTTTTTCAGCACACGAACCCCGGTCGGTAACCAGGTGTAGAGGCCGGAAGCCAGTTTGCGGATCATACCGGCGCGCAGCATCAGCTGGTGGCTAATCACTTCAGCGTCGGAAGGCGTCTCTTTCTGAGTAGAGAGCAGATATTGAGTAGTGCGCATTGATTACGGTTCCAGTTAATCGGAAAGTCACAGACAGAATTTTGCTGGCGGCTAGTGTACCAGTGAGATCACCGGCTCAAAAGCGGGTTTTAACGCGGGTCGATAGCGATCACTTCCGTACCGGCATCATCAACACGCCAGCGGACATTAAAATCCATCAGCCAGGCCGCATATTCCCGATCCAGGGTTTCGCCCTGACGATAAGCGGGACGGGGATCCTGGGCCAGCACCTCACGAATAAAACGGGCGAGATGGGGATAGCGCGACTGCTGCTGGAGCTGCTCCTGCGCCCGGGCAGAAAAGCGAACCGGCATGTCAGCCGCCGGGGCGTTCGGGGCAAAACCCGCACGGGCATCGGGCACGGCTTCGGCAAACGGCAGATAAGGCTTGATATCCACGACCGGGGTGCCGTCGACCAGATCCAGACTGCCCAGCTGCAGGATCACCTGCTGTTTTTCCATCCTGATCCCTTTCAGCTCGACCAGCGACATGCCAATAGGGTTGGGACGGAACGTTGAGCGGGTGGCAAACACGCCCATGCGCGCATTACCGCCCAGCCGGGGAGGGCGAACGGTCGGCCGCCAGCCGCCTGCCATCGTCTGATGGAAGACAAACAGCAGCCAGAGATGGCTGAAATCTTCCAGCCCGCGCACCGCCTCCGGCTGATTGTAGGGGGCCTGCAGATGGAGTTCGCCGACGCCATCCTGCACAAGACCGGGCTGGCGCGGAACGGCAAACTTCTCTTTCCAGGGGGAACGGATCACCCCGATCTGCGCGAAGGCAAATTCACTCATTGATTGCTGACTTTGAGTGCAGATCCCTGACATACCGCCTGACGATAGCAGCCAGGTGTGCCGGTCACGATTTCACACTTATGGAGCAGCACCGCATTCGCTTTCATCTGTGATGCTTTGATCTGCAGGCGTTTACGGGCGGTGGCAATATTGGCTGGCGAGTTCTGGTTGCTGAGCTGGCAATCTTCAGCGGAGACTTCACCGAGATCGCGGAAGGGTTTGCTGACCAGATCGGTGGCGTCGGTATAGAGCTTAACCGGGGCCGGACGTGCCGCAGGTTTGCGGGCCGGTTCACTGGACTGCTGCGGCCGGGACGGTGCGCTGCTTATCGGGTGATACTCATGAACACACCCTGTCAGCATCAATGCTAACAAGCAGAGCGGTAAAAAACGCATGGCAACATCCTCAGGTTTCAAAAAGTGGCGTTATTGAAACAAGGACACGAATAAATAACAAGTCGGGGAGGGGGGCCAGTAACAGAAAGGGCGGCATAGCGCCGCCCTCAGGGAGATGAATCGCTGAATTACCAGCCTTTTACGGCGCCGCCGTTGAAGACTTTGTTAGCGGCTTCGTTGACTTCGTCAGACTGGTAAGCCTGAACGAATTTCTTCACGTTTTCCGCATCTTTGTTATCTTCGCGCGCCACAATCAGGTTCACGTAAGGGGAATCTTTATCTTCGACGAAGATGCCATCTTTCGAAGGCGTCAGGCCAATCTGGCTGGCGTACGTAGTGTTGATCACCGCCAGGGCGATTTGCTGATCGTCCAGTGAACGTGGCAGCTGCGGTGCTTCCAGCTCAACAATTTTCAGATGCTTTGGATTCTCAGTGATGTCCAGCGCGGTGGGCAGCAGGCCTGTGCCCTCTTTCAGTTTGATCAGACCCACTTTCTGCAGCAGCAGCAGGGTACGGCCCAGGTTGGTAGGATCGTTGGGAATCGCGATCTGTGCGCCATCCTGCAGTTCATCCAGGGATTTGATCTTCTTCGAGTAGCCGGCGATGGGGTAAACGAAGGAGTTACCCACTGAAACCAGCTTATAGCCTCGATCCTTGATCTGCTGATCCAGATAAGGCTTATGCTGGAAGGCATTGACGTCGATGTCGCCTTTGCTCAGCGCTTCGTTCGGCAATACATAGTCGTTGAAGGTCACCAGCTCAACGTCCAGACCATATTTATCTTTGGCGACTTTCTGCGCCGCTTCAGCAACCTGCTGCTCAGCGCCGACAATTACGCCGACTTTAATATGGTTAGGATCTTTCTCTTTTTGATCGCATCCTGCCAGCGCAATCGCGCCAATCAGGGCACCCACAGCGGCAATTTTTTTAAATCTGAAAGACATATCCTTTCCTTAATAATGTGATATTGCTGGCTTACTTATGGGACACAGCACGCACGATGCGGTCGCCACAGAACTGAATGAGATACACCAAAACCACTAACAACACCAATACTGTATTCATCACGGTCGCGTTATATCCGATATAACCATACTGATAACCGATCTGGCCCAGACCACCGGCTCCGACCGCGCCACCCATGGCGGAGTAACCAACCAGGGTAATCAGGGTAATGGTCGCCGCATTCACCAGGCCCGGCATCGCTTCCGGCAGCAGGACTTTGCGGATGATCTGAATCGGCGTGGCGCCCATGGCGCGTGACGCCTCAATCAGTCCGGTAGGCAGTTCCAGCAGGGCATTTTCCACCATACGCGCGATAAAGGGCGCGGCACCGACGGTCAAGGGCACGATGGCCGCCTGCAGTCCGATTGAGGTGCCCACAATGACGCGCGTAAAGGGGATCATCCAGACCAGTAAGATAATGAAAGGAATGGAGCGGAAGATGTTCACCAGCGCGGAGAGCACGCGGTAAAGTCCCTGATTCTGCAGAATCTGTCCCGGACGGGTAACATAGAGCAGAACGCCGACCGGCAGACCCAGAACAAAACCGAAAAAGCCTGAGACGAAGGTCATCATCAGCGTTTCCCACACGCCCCGTCCCAGCAACCACATCATCGCTTCAGACATAACCTAACACCTCTACTTTCACATGATTCTCCTGCAGCCAGGCGATGGCCTCGCTGATATCGCTTTCTGTACCGTGCATCTCGGCCAGCATAATGCCGAACTTCACGCCACCGGCGTAATCCATCTGGGCACTGATAATGTTGTTGTTAACGTTATAACGGCGGGCCGCTTCGGAAAGCAGGGGAGCATCGACCGATTTACCGGTGAACTCCAGTCGCAGCAACGGCACGGTGCCGTCAGCGGCGGTGGCCGACAAACGCTGCTGATAATCGTCCGGGATATCCAGATGCAGCGTGGACTGAATAAACTGCTGCGCCAGCGGCGTTTTAGGGTGAGAGAAGACCTCGCTGACGCTGTCTTTCTCAATCAGTTCACCCTGGCTGATGACCGCAACCTGATCGCAGATGCGTTTCACCACATCCATCTCATGGGTGATCAGCAGAATGGTCAGCCCCAGACGACGGTTAATGTCTTTCAGTAACTCCAGGATAGAGCGGGTGGTTGCCGGGTCCAGCGCGCTGGTGGCTTCATCACACAGCAGGACTTTAGGGTTGCTCGCCAGCGCACGGGCAATGGCAACACGCTGCTTCTGTCCGCCCGACAGGTTGGCGGGCCAGGCATCATGCTTATCTGACAATCCCACCAGTTCCAGCAGCTCAGCAACGCGGGCGTTGATCTGCGTGCGGGAGAGATTGCCGAGCTCCAGGGGCAGAGAGACGTTACCCGCAACGGTACGGGAGTTCATCAGGTTGAAGTGCTGAAAGATCATGCCAATCTGACGACGCGCCTGGGTGAGCTGACGCTCATTCAGCGCCGTGAGATCGGTGCCGTCAACCAGTACACGGCCCGAGGTCGGGCGCTCCAGCAGGTTAACGCAGCGGATCAGCGTACTTTTACCGGCACCGGAAGCCCCGATGACGCCATAAATTTGTCCGGCAGGCACATGCAGGCTGACATCATTTAATGCCGCTATGGTTCGCGTGCCCTGCTGGAAGACCTTGGTGATATTTTCTAGTTTAATCATTGTGTTATTTATTATCGTGTTGCGTGGTCCGTGGTGTGGGAAACCTCGTCGCTTTTAGTCGATATAAAGCTGAATGGATGTTAAGGCATCCAGACGTCTAAATCAATCGAAGTGATACAATCTGGCATTCTCCCTTTTATCGCAATCATGCGATACTGATCGGCATTATCTACAGCAGGAGTTTCTACGTGGCGAATAAAGTCCCCGCTATTTTTCTTGATCGTGATGGCACCCTTAATGTCGACAATGGCTACGTCCATGAGATCGACAACTTTCAGTTTATTGATGGCACGATTGAAGCGCTGCAACAGCTGAAAGCCATGGGCTATGCGCTGGTGGTGGTCACCAACCAGTCTGGCATTGCCCGCGGTATGTTTACCGAAGATACCTTTATGCAGCTGACGGAATGGATGGACTGGTCGCTGGCCGATCGCGACGTGGATCTCGATGGCATCTATTTCTGTCCTCATCATCCCGACGCAACAGTTGAAGAGTTTCGTCAGGCGTGTGACTGCCGCAAACCTCAGCCGGGCATGCTGCTGATGGCACAGGAAGAGCTGAACATTGATATGGCTGCTTCTTATATGGTGGGCGACAAGCTGGAAGATATGCTGGCAGGGCAGGCCGCTGGTGTCGGAACAAAAGTGCTGGTGCGCAGTGGGAAGCCGGTGACGGCCCAAGGAGAAGCTGCAGCAGATTGGGTGTTAAACAGTCTGGCAGAGCTGCCGGCGCGCATTAAAAAGGGGTAAAACGGCGCTTTTGTGCAAATTTCAGGCGAACAGAAAAAAAGTCTCAATTTGCACTTGCGCTATCTGAACCGTTCCCTATAATGCGCCTCCATCAACACGGCACACCGGCAACGGGAAGCGCGTTGAAGGCACAGGAGATTGCGCCGCCGGAGAAAACTTCTGAAAAAAAGAGGTTGACTCTGAAGGAGGAAAGCGTAATATACGCCACCTCGCGACAGGACGCTAACGCACTGTTCGCACTGCTCTTTAACAATTTATCAGACAATCTGTGTGGGCACTCGCAGGATTGATATCAGCGTCTCCGGACGCAAAAAAATATCAAAGCCTCACGAGTGAACACATAATGAAATTCATTATGACGTTTTACAGATGAGCATCGCTGCACTCGTTGCAGCAAATCAAACTTTAAATTGAAGAGTTTGATCATGGCTCAGATTGAACGCTGGCGGCAGGCCTAACACATGCAAGTCGGACGGTAGCACAGAGAGCTTGCTCTCGGGTGACGAGTGGCGGACGGGTGAGTAATGTCTGGGGATCTGCCCGATAGAGGGGGATAACCACTGGAAACGGTGGCTAATACCGCATAACGTCGCAAGACCAAAGAGGGGGACCTTCGGGCCTCTCACTATCGGATGAACCCAGATGGGATTAGCTAGTAGGCGGGGTAATGGCCCACCTAGGCGACGATCCCTAGCTGGTCTGAGAGGATGACCAGCCACACTGGAACTGAGACACGGTCCAGACTCCTACGGGAGGCAGCAGTGGGGAATATTGCACAATGGGCGCAAGCCTGATGCAGCCATGCCGCGTGTATGAAGAAGGCCTTCGGGTTGTAAAGTACTTTCAGCGGGGAGGAAGGCGGTGCGGTTAATAACCGCGCCGATTGACGTTACCCGCAGAAGAAGCACCGGCTAACTCCGTGCCAGCAGCCGCGGTAATACGGAGGGTGCAAGCGTTAATCGGAATTACTGGGCGTAAAGCGCACGCAGGCGGTCTGTTAAGTCA